>NZ_JBITVE010000003.1:0-669986 GCF_044542795.1 Microbacterium sp. NPDC077663
CGAGGTTATTTGGCATTTGACAAGTGCACGCTGTTGAGTTCTCAAGGATCGGATGCTCCCACACCACCCCCGCAAGGGCTTCGTAGTGAGGCAACGTCTCTGACTCTTCACTCGACTCCCGAACGGGACGGCACGCAACGATCAGAAGATCGTGTCGGGCTCATCACCACGGGGCTTCGAGGTGGAGTCCCCATCCTAGACCATGAGGTCGTGTTCTCTCTAGGAGAGGTTTGGGATGGATTGTGTTCTCCGCTTGAGGGTGCCGGAGGCCTTTCGGTCTCTCGCTCTTCCCTGTGGGGCGAACGAGTAATAAGTTACGCGACTGCGGCGGGTCGGGCAAATCTTGCTCGTATCCCGGGCGTGTCGCGCATGGATCCGCTCGTGAAGCACCACGGCCGCCCTCCCCCTGGAGCGGGGTGGGCGGCCGTGTGGGCGAGCGGTGCTCAGGACATGAGGATGGCGGCGAGGGTCTTCTTGCCGCGGCGGAGGACCGAGACGCGACCCGGGAGTGCACCCGTGACCAGATGACTGTCATCGGCCACCTTGATGCCGTCCACCGAGACGCCGCCCTGCGCGATCGCGCGACGCGCCTCGCTCGCACTCGACACCAGCCCTGTCTCGATGAGCGCTTGCACAACGGGCATCTCGTTCTCCGCGGTCACGTGCGGAAGCTCCTCCAGCGCGGAGCGGAGCGTCGGTGCGTCGAGCGCGGTCAGGTCGCCCTGTCCGAACAGCGCCTCGGAGGCGGCGACCACCGCCGTCGCGGCCTCCAGCCCGTGCACCGTCGTCGTGACCTCCATCGCGAGTCGGCGTTGGGCTGCGCGACGGAAGGGTTCGTCGGCGACCAGCCGCTCGTACTCCTCGATCTCCGACCGCGTCAGGAAGGTGAAGACCTTCAGTCGCGAGACGACGTCCGCATCGTCGGTGTTGAGCCAGAACTGGTACATCCGGTAGGGGCTGCACATGTCGGCATCCAGCCACACGGCATTTCCCTCGCTCTTGCCGAACTTCGTGCCGTCGCTGTTGGTGATGAGCGGCGTTCCGATCGCGTGTACGGACCTGCCCTCGACGCGGTGGATGAGGTCCGTGCCACTCGTGAGGTTGCCCCACTGGTCGCTCCCCCCGGTCTGGAGGACGCAGCCGTACTGACGGTGCAGTTCCAGGTAGTCCAGGCCCTGCAGGATCTGGTAGCTGAACTCGGTGTAGCTGATCCCCGCGTCGGAGTTCAGGCGGGCGGCGACGGCATCCTTCTTCAGCATCGTGCCGACGCGGTAGTGCTTGCCGATCTCGCGGAGGAAGTCGATCGCGCTCAGCGGCGCCGTCCAATCGAGGTTGTTCACGAGCCGGGCGGCGTTGTCGCCCTCGAAGCTCAGGAAGCGTTCCACCTGACCGCGCAAGCGCTCGACCCATTCGGTGACGGTCTCGCGGGTGTTCAGCGTCCGCTCCGCCGTGGGTCGCGGGTCGCCGATGAGGCCGGTGGAGCCGCCGACCAGGCCGAGCGGCCGGTGGCCGGCGAGCTGAAGCCGCCGCAGCAGGAGCAGTTGCACGAGGTTGCCCAGGTGCAGGCTCGGCGCGGTCGGGTCGAATCCGCAGTAGTACGTGATGGGCTCGCCGGAGAGGGCCTCGCGCAGCGAGGTCTCGTCAGTCGACACATGCACGAGGCCGCGCCACACGATCTCGTCCCAGACATTCGCGAAGGACGGGTCGTTGGCGGGCGCAAGTGCCTTCAATTCGGCGTTCGCGACGGATTCAGACACCCGCTCAGGCTATCAGCGGGGTCGCGGCGGTCAGTCCGCGGCGACCTCGTCGTACAGGCCGATGACATTGCCTTCGGAGTCACGGAGATACACCCACCTCGACCGCTCGTCGAGCTGCTGGATGTCCCCCACCTGCTCACCGCCGGCGGCCACCGCGACGGCGACGGTGTCCTCGATGCGATCCACCGTGAAGACGACGGTGGGATGCGGCAGTTCGCCGCGGATGTGCAGGTCGCCGTTGACGCCCTCGCCCTCCGGCTGCCTGATCACGCCCATCTCGTCACCCCAGGGGGTGTAGTCGAACCCGAGCACGTCCTTATAGAACGCCTGCGCGCGCGGCAGATCGTCGACGGGGATCTCGAAGTGTTCCATCTTCGCCATGGGGCGAGCAAACCACACCGTCTCATGGCCGGACAAGGGTCAGGCGTGCGTTCCCCACCAGAGCAGGAACGCCGCGCCGAGCGCGGTCACCCAGCTGACGAGACTGCCGATGAGGAAGTACTCGGCGCGCGTGCCGATGGCACTGTCGCGGGAGATCTCGGGGAACCGGACGATGCCCTTGGCCGCCAGGACCGCGGCCAGCAGGGTGAAGGCGCCCGTCACCGTGAGGGCGAAGACCAGGATGCGCTCGAGCGGCCCGATGAGCCGACCACCCTTCAGGCCGGTCGGGGAGTCGGTGGCGACGTCGCCGCCGCGGAGGGCGGTGCGTACGACGACGTTGCCGGACTCGACGAGGAACACGACGGCCCCCAGAACGAACACGGCGACATCCGCGCTCACCACCCCGAGGGGAGAATCCGCGGGCCACAGGGCACCGATCGGGCCCTGATCGACACGCACGCCTTGGAACGCGACGGCGACGAGGGCCACCACCGCGATGACGACGAGTGGCCACAGCCCGGTGCGCCCCCCGGTGGAACCCGGCGTCGCGAGGACCCACGCCACCGCGACCGCGGCGCCGACGAACGCCCAGAGGACGGAATCCGCGCCGGCCGCGCCGATCAGCACCATGAGGGCGGCGACCGCGTAGGTCGCGGCGCGGAGGGACGGCGGGACGTGCATCCGGATGAGGTCGACGAGCCCGACCGCCAGCAGGACGATTCCGGCGCCGATCATGCGAGGTCCCCGGCGAGGTCCGTGAAACCCGCGACGAGCGCCGCGGATCCCGCGGTGGCGAGGGCCTGCGAGACGGCGGGCTGTGTGATGCCCTCGTCTTCCGCCAGCTTCCGCTGGGTGCGGCCGAGACACCGGCCGTAGGTCAGTCGACGAGCGCGTTCGCTCATCGAGGCGACCAGCTCGTCCCGCGCAAGCAGGTAGGCATTGGCGTACGCGATGCGTTCGAGCATGACGGCATCCTGCCCCGCGGCAGGCGCGATGCGGGTGCGCGCATGCGGCACGGCGCGATCCTGCAGACGGTGCGCATCGTCGATCGCTGCACGGGCGGCCCACCAGCCCGGCCCGTCGGTGATCACCTCATCGACCGGGTCGACGGCACCCACACCGATGCCGAACCGGAGCTGCACTCCGTCGGGCAGGTCCAACTGGATGAGCAGAAGGGACGTCAGCGCCGCGGCGAGCCCGGGGTAGACCGCTTGGAACTCATCGCCGACCGTGGGGGCGAGGGATGTCGCCGAGACCGCGTGATCCGCATGGACCCGTGCCGCCGTCGACACGATCGCCCGCTGCGCGCCGGCGCGGTCGCTGAGGGTCCTCGATCCGACGATGTCGGCGATCACGGCGACGGTGGGGGTCATACCGTCAGGGTACGTCGGTTATGATCCTGCTGCAATAAGTCTTCTGCTTATTTATTGCAGATGATAAGAAACGGGCCTCACGCGTCCCACACGCGGGCGAGCTCCTGGGTCCGCGCGACGAGCGCGGCACGCTGTTCCGCCACTCGCACCGGCGCCGTGCCGCCGGCACCATCGCGGCTGGCGACGGAACCCTCGGCGGTGAGCACCTCCCGCACCCCCGGCTCGAGGTGCGGCGACACCTGCGCGAGAAGGGCGTCATCGGCATCCGACAACTCGATCCCGCGCTGCTCGCACGCCTGCACCAACGCCCCGGAGATCTCGTGCGCGTCGCGGAAGGGAACGCCGCGCTTGACGAGCCAGTCCGCGACATCCGTGGCGAGGGAGAAACCCTCGGGAGCCGACGCGGCCATCCGCCCGGTGTCGAACCGAAGAGTCGCGATCATCCCCGCGAACGCCGGCAGCAGCACCTCGAGCGTGGCGACGGAGTCGAAGACCGGCTCCTTGTCCTCCTGCAGATCACGGTTGTATGCCAACGGAAGTGCCTTGAGCGTCGCGAGCAGGCCCGCGAGGTTTCCGATGAGACGACCGGACTTGCCCCGTGCGAGCTCCGCGATGTCGGGGTTCTTCTTCTGCGGCATGATGCTCGACCCGGTCGAGAAGCCGTCGTCGAGACGCACGAAGGAGAACTCCCGCGTGTTCCAGATGATGATGTCCTCGGCGAACCGCGAGATGTCCACGCCGATCATGGCCGAGATGAACGCGAACTCGGCGACGACGTCCCGGGCGGAGGTGCCGTCCATGGAGTTCTCGGCGGGGCGGGCGAGCCCGAGTTCGTCGGCGACCAGTTGGGCGTCGAGCCCGAAGGTCGCCCCCGCGAGCGCTCCCCCGCCGTACGGCGAGACGGATGCCCGCACCGACCAGTCTCGAAGCCGCTCGAGATCGCGGACGAGCGGCCAGGCGTGCGCCTGCAGATGGTGGGCGAGGAGGACGGGCTGCGCGTGCTGGAGGTGCGTGCGACCGGGCATGATCGCCTCGGGGTGCGCCTCGGCCTGCGCGACGATCGCGTCGATGATCCGCACGAGGTCGCGCGCGATGACGCGTGAGTGATCGAGGAGGAACAGTCGCACGAGCGTCGCGATCTGATCGTTGCGGCTGCGGCCCGCGCGCAGCTTGCCGCCGAGTTCCGGTCCGACCTCGCGGATGAGGGCCGCCTCGAGCGCGCCGTGCACGTCCTCGTCGGCCTCGGTCGCCGCGAGCTCCCCCGTCTGCACCGCCTCACCGAGTGCATCGAGACCCGCGTGCATGCGAGCCTCCTCGTCCGCCGTGAGATACCCCGCTCGCCCGAGGGCGCGCGCGTGGGCGTGGGATCCACGCAGGTCGTACAGCGCCAGGGCCCAGTCGAAGTGCGTCGAGCGGCTCAGCGCGACGAGCTCCGGAGAGGGACCCGAGGCGAAACGCCCGCCCCACAACGAACCCTGATTCGTCGCTTCGTTCTTGCTCTCGCTCACGTCTCCACCCTATCGGCGGGGTACCCGGCCGCCGTCGGCACCACCCGCCGCGACACCGCTGCCAGCGCACTCTCGAGGGGACCGCGACCGACGAGGAGCGCCCACAGACTGCACAGCACGATGGCTCCCAGGCAGAACCACCCCAGCGGATGGAGGTCGCGGAACGCCCGCAGGTCGGTCGTGTCGCCGAACACCGCGAGCGCGACGACGGCCCATGCGAGAACTTGTCCCACGTACGCGGTGAGCGGCATGGATCCGACCGCCCGCACGGGCGCCAGCACCCAGGTCAGCGGCGTCCGACACACGAGCAGGCAAGCCCCGAGCACGGCCATGGCGAACCCCGTCGACGACACGACTTCGACGATCCCGCCGCTGTGGGCCTCGGCACTGAGCACCGCTCCTGCATACGAGTCGGGCGACGCCCAGTCGCCGGCGTCTGCGAGGAGCCCGATGGTCGACCCGAGTGCCACCACGGCAACTCCCGCCGCGAGGATCAAGGCCTGGGTGCCCGCGCGCCGCAGGTCCGTGCGCCCCAGCGCCATCCCGGCGACGACGAAGGCGATCCACAGCGGGAAGGGGTACGCCCAGCCGACGACGAGGAAGAGGGTCTCGCCGGCGAGCCCCTCCCAGATCGGCAGGGCATCGAGCGCAGGCAGAACCCACGGCACCACGACCCCGACGGATGCCGCGATCGCCCACAGCGCCCAGATCGGCAGGGTCAGCAGGGGCAGCGCGAGAAGGAAGAGGATGCCGTAGGCCGGCAGGATCACGTAGATCGGCACCCCGGTCTGGATCAGCAGCAGACCGATCGCCCAGAGCACGACGGCGCGGACGGCGAGGCGTCGGCGATCGACCCCCAGCCGGGTGCCGCGGTGCGGCATCCGACCACCCGTGATGAGCGCGATCGAGACTCCCGCCAGCAGCGCGAACAGGATCGAGGAGCGGCCGTTCACGACATCCATCCATGTCGACGGGTCGGTGAGCCGCAGCGGCTCCTTGATCGTCAGCAGGTGCGCGGCGAGCATTCCGAAGACGGCCAGCGCCCGCGCCAGGTCGATGCCGTGCAGCCTGGCGGGGCCGTTCCAGCTCCGCCAGGCGCGCGTCACTGCTGCCGGAGCAGCCACACCAGAAGCGCCTTCTGCGCGTGGAGGCGGTTCTCCGCCTCGTCCCAGACGACGCTCTGCGGACCGTCGATGACGTCCGCATCGACCTCGTACCCGCGGTCGGCGGGGAGGCAGTGGATGAAGATCGCGTCCTCCTCCGCGAGCACCATCGTTTCCTGCGTCACCTTGTAGGTTCCGAGATCGCGCAGGCGGGCGGTCTTCTCCTCTTCCTTGCCCATCGACACCCACGTGTCGGTGACGATGACATCGGCACCGGCGGCGGCCTCGTTGGGGTCGGTGAAGAGCGTGAGCGATCCGCCCGTCTCGGCGGCGATCCGGTCGGCGTCCGCGACGACGTCCTCGCGCGGCGCGTACGCCTCGGGCGAGGCGATGCGCACGTGCATGCCGGCGGTGACGCCCGCGAGAGCGTACGAGTGCGACATGTTGGAGAGCCCGTCGCCGAAGAACGTCAGCGTCAACCCCTTCAGCTCGCCCTTGTGCTCGCGGATGGTGAGGAGATCGGCGAGCAGCTGACACGGGTGGAAGTCGTCGCTGAGCGCGTTGACGACCGGCACGCGGGTGCCCGCCGCCATCTCTTCGAGACCGGACTGCGCGTAGGTGCGCCACACGATCGCGGCGACCTGCCGCTCGAGGACGCGCGCCGTGTCGGAGGGGGTCTCCTTTCCGCCGAGCTGGCTGTTCGCCGTCGAGATGATCAGCGGCGAACCGCCGAGGTCGGCGATGCCGACGGCGAAGGAGACGCGGGTGCGGGTGGAGGACTTGTCGAAGATGACCGCGACCGTCTGCGGGCCCTCGAGGGGCTTCTCCTTCCAGCGGTCCGCCTTCAGCTCGAGAGCGAGATCGAGGATCTCGGCCTGCTCGGCGGGGGTCAGGTCGTCGTCGCGCAGCAGGTGGCGGGTCATGCGGGGGCCTCCGTGTCATCGTGGGGGTCGTCGAGCAACAACGCGTCCTCGACGGTGGCGAGGGCGCGCGCGAACAGGGTCTGGAATTCATCGATCTCGACATCGCCGATGGTGAGCGCCGGCGCGAGACGGATGGTCGAGTCGTTGGCGGCGTTGACGATGAGCCCGTGCTGCTGCGCCGCAGCCACCACCGCACCGGCGACGGGATGCCGCAGGGCGACGCCGATGAGCAGGCCGCGGCCGCGGCATCCCTCCACCAGCGACGAACCGATCGCCGTCACCGCATCGCGGACCTGCTGTCCGCGCTCGGCGGCGGCGTCGACGAGTTCGGCGCGTTCGATCTCGTCGAGGACGGCCGACGCGACGGCGGTGGCGAGCGGGTTCCCGCCGAAGGTCGACCCGTGCGTCCCCGGGTAGAAGAGGTCGCTCGCCGCCCCGAAGGTGATGAGCGCCCCGATCGGGATGCCGTTGCCGATGCCCTTCGCGACCGTGATCGCGTCGGGCGTGATCCCCGTGTGCTGGAACGCGAACCAGGCTCCGGTGCGTCCGGCGCCGGTCTGGATCTCGTCGATGATCAGGAGCGCGCCGTGCCGGCGGGTGATCTCGCGGGCCGCGGCGAGGTATCCCTCGGGGAGTTCGAGCACGCCGGCCTCGCCCTTGATGGGCTCGACGAACAGCGCGGCGACCCGGTCGTCCATCGCCGCCTCGAGCGCCTCGACGGTCGAGTCGAGGAACTCCACACCGGGCACCATCGGTTCGAACGGCTGCTGCATCGCGGGCTTGCCGGTGAGGGCGAGGGTCCCCATCGTGCGACCGTGGAACGCATTCTTGAGGGCGAGGATGCGGGGGCGCTCGGCGCCGCCGTGGAGCCGCGCCAGCTTGAACGCCGCCTCGTTGGCCTCGGCGCCGGAGTTGCCGAAGTAGACGCGGCCCGAATCGCCGGTGCCCGCCAGCCGCTTGAGGCGGGCGGCGAGCCCGAGCTGCGGCGGGGTGGCGAAGTAGTTGGAGACGTGGCCGAGGGTCGCGGCCTGCTCGGCCACCGCCTGCACGAACACCGGATGCGCGTGACCCAGCGAGATCACGGCGATCCCACCGAGGAAGTCGAGGTATCGCGTGCCCTCGTCGTCCCACAGGTAGGCGCCCTCGCCGCGCACGAGCAGTGCGTAGCGGTCGCCGGAGTTGAGGACGAGGTCGCGTGCGGCGTCGTCCTTCCAGCTCGTCGTCGTCTGCACGGTCATCCCGCCACCACCTCGGTTCCGATCCCGCGTTGCGTGAAGAGCTCCACCAGCACGGAGTGCGGCTGGCGCCCGTCGATGATGGCGGCGCGGTTCACTCCCCCGTCGACGGCGTCGAGGCATGCCTGCATTTTCGGGATCATCCCCGATTCCAGGCGCGGGAGCATGGCTCTCAGTTCGGTCGCCGTCAGGTTAGACACCAGCGAGTCGCGGTTCGGCCAGTCCGCGTAAAGGCCCGCGACGTCGGTGAGGATGACGAGCTTGACCGCGCCGAGCGCGACCGCGAGTGCTGCGGCTGCGGCATCCGCGTTCACATTCAGCGAGCTGCCCGGTTCGTCCACGTCGGGGGCGATCGAGGAGACGACCGGCACCCTGCCCGCGGCGAGCTGGTCGAGGATCGGCTGCGGATCCACGCCGACGACGTCGCCGACGTGACCGAGGTCGTGCTCGGCGCCGTCGACGACGACCCCGCGGCGACGGCCCTGGAACAGGCCCGCGTCCTCGCCGGACATCCCGGTCGCGAACGTTCCGTGGGCGTTGATGCGCGAGACGAGCTGCGGGTTGATCTGCCCCGCGAGCACCATGCGGACGACGCCGATCGCCTCGGTGCTCGTGACGCGGTACCCGCCCTTGAACTCGCTCGGGATGTCGAGCCGGTCGAGCATCTTCGAGATCTGCGGGCCGCCGCCGTGGACCACGACGACCTTCACGCCGACGTGGTGCAGGTAGGCGATGTCCTCGGCGAAGGCGGTCTGCAGCTCTTCGCTGACCATCGCGTTGCCGCCGTACTTGATGACGACGATCTGCTCGCGGAAGCGCTGGAGCCACGGGAGGGATTCGACGAGGACGGCCGCTTTGCCGGCGGCCTCTTCGGGGGTGGTCTGCTGGATGTCGGTCATGACGAATAGGCGCTGTTCTCGTGGACGTAGTCGTGCGTCAGGTCGTTGGTGAGGATCGTCGCCGCCGCATCGCCGACGCGGAGGTCGATGAGGATGTGCGTCGCGCGCGGCGCGAGGTCGACCTCCTCGCGAGGACGGTCCGGACCGCCGGCGGTGCACACGCGCACCCCGTTGAAGGACACATCGACGTCGTAGGGGTCGAAGGCGGCGTCCGTCGTCCCGATCGCCGCGAGCACCCGCCCCCAGTTCGGGTCGTTGCCGAAGATGGCGGCCTTGAAGAGGTTGTTCCGTGCGACGGAGCGCCCGACCGTGACGGCGTCGTCTTCGCTCGCGGCGCCGACCACCTCGATCGTGATGTCGTGGCTCGCGCCCTCGGCGTCGCCCTGCAACTGCGCGGCGAGGTCGAGACACACCTCGGTGAGGGCGGCGGCGAACGCCTCCGGATCGGGACGGATGCCGCTGGCTCCGCTGGCGAGCAGGGTCACCTGATCGTTCGTGGACATGCAGCCGTCCGAGTCGAGCCGGTCGAAGCTCACCCGCGTCGCCTGGCGCAGCGCCGCGTCGGCAGCGGCGGCATCCAGGTCTGCATCCGTCGTGATCACGACGAGCATCGTCGCGAGGCCGGGGGCGAGCATGCCGGCGCCCTTCGCCATCCCGCCGATCGTCCAGCCGTCCCGGGTGACGATGGCGCGCTTGGGCCGCGAGTCGGTCGTCATGATCGCCAGGGAGGCGTCCTCTCCTCCGTCCGCCGAGAGCGCGGCGACGCCCTTCTCGACGCCGTCGAGGACCTTGCCGCGGAACACCTCGTCGCCGGTGCCGATGAGCCCGGTCGAGCAGACGAGGACGTCGCCGGCACCCACACCGAGGAGTTCCGCCGCCTTCTCGGCGGTCTGGTGCGTGGTCTGGAACCCGAAGGGCCCGGTGAAGCAGTTCGCGCCGCCGGAGTTCAGCACGACCGCCTCGACGACGCCGTCGCCGATGACCTGCTGCGACCACAGGATCGGGTTCGCCTTGGCGCGATTCGTGGTGAAGACGGCCGCGCCGACCTTCTTCGGCCCACGGTTCACGACCACCGCGACGTCGTTCGCTCCGGTCGATTTGAGGCCGACGGCGACTCCGGCCGCCTCGAACCCTTGTGCTGCCGTGACGCTCACGGGGCTACTCCGTTCACACTCAGACCCGTCGACTCGGGGAGACCGAGGGCGAGGTTCATCGACTGAATGGCGGCACCGGCGGTGCCCTTGACGAGGTTGTCGACCGCAGCGACCACGACGACGCGGTTCGCGGCGCGGTCGATCGCGACGCCCATGAGCGCCGTGTTGGCGCCGAGCACGTCGGCCGTGCGGGGGAAACGTCCCTCGGGCAGGACCTGGACGAACGTTTCGTCGGCGTACGCGGACTCCCACGCCTCTCGGATCTGCGCGTCCGTGGCACCGGGAGCGATCGGCGCCGTCGACGTCGCGAGAATGCCGCGGGCCATCGGGACCAGGACGGGAGTGAACGAGATGCGGATGTCGCCCGTGTCGGGCGCCGCGGCGGTGAGCGCCTGCCGGATCTCGGGGATGTGGCGGTGCGTACCGCCCACGGCGTACGGATTCGCGCTGCCGAGGATCTCGGCGGCGAGGAGATTCGTCTTGAGGCTCTTCCCGGCGCCGGAGGGTCCCACCGCGAGCACGGAGACGATGTCACCCGGGTCGATGACGCCGGCCGCGACACCGGGGGCGAGACTGAGCGAGACCGTGGACGCGTTGCACCCCGGCGCGGCGATCCGGCGCGCGCCGGAGAGCACATCGCGCTGCTTCCCGGTCGGCAGCACCAGCTCGGGGACACCGTAGGCCCACGGCTCAGGGAAGTCGCCGCCGTAGAACTGATCCCACGCGGCACGGTCCGTCAGCCGGTGGTCCGCACCCGCGTCGATCACGAGCGGGACGTCCACCAGCATCTCGGTGTACTGCGCGGACTGACCGTGCGGCAGGGCGAGGAAGACGACGTCGTGACCGGCGAAAACCTCGGGCGTCGTGTCCTGCAGCGTCAGGTGCGCGAGCGAACGCAGATGCGGTTGGTGGTCGATGAGCGGCTGCCCGGCGTTCGAGTGCGCCGTGACGGTGCGGATCTCGACGTCGGGGTGAGCAGCGAGGAGGCGGAGGATCTCGCCACCCGCATAGCCGGAAGCGCCGGAGACGGCGACCGAGATGGTCATGGATTCAACCTTATTGTCTGGGAGGAACGGGGCCGGCACGGCGACACCTGCGGCTCACTCCAAGACGCGGAGCACAGCGGGAGGGTCGCCTACCGTCGGCGGTCGCCCAGACGTCGACGCGCGCGCGAGCCCGCGGAAGCGGGGAGGATCGCGGCGGAGGACACACCGAGACGGTATCGCCGCGGCATCCGCTCTCGCAAATCGACCGTCACACTCCGGTCGCGGTCCCGCTCCCCTCCAGGCGCAGCAGGTCGAGCTCTTCGCTGCGTTCGAGCCCCGAGCCCCGCGAGCGGGCGACGCCGCGCGCGCGTTCGTCGTCGAGGACGCGGGCGATCGTCTCCTCGAGCGGACGGATGCGGCCGCCCGCGGCGCGGTAGGCCGCGTTGCTGCGCGTCGCGAAGCCCGGCATGTCGTCGGGGAGCCACAGCGGGAGGGACCGCGCACCCATCCAGTAGCCCACGCCGTGACGCTCCAACCACTCCGCGGGAACCGCGCGCACCGGGCCGGTGTGCCCGGAGAGCTGCCGCGCGAGAGTGAGGAACTCCTCGAACGGATGCGGCTCCCCCACCGCGTTGACGACGCCGTCGAACGCACGGGCACCGGCACTCACGATGAAGTCGGCGAGGTCGTCGACGTCGATCACCTGCACCCGCCCGCGCGTCTCGGGCACGAGGACGGGACCCTCCCCTGCGGCCGCGAGACGGGCCGGCCAGTATCCGAAACGGTCGGTCGGATCACCGGGGCCGACGATGAGACCCGGTCGCACGACAGCCAGACGCGCCGCGAGTCCGACCGCAGCCTGCTCGGCGGCGACCTTCCCGCGGGCGTAGTCGTCCTCGTCGGCCTCGGTCCAGGCGGGCACGACCTCGGCGGTCTCGTCCGCGTCCTCCTCCGCGGCTCCCGCGTACACCGAGACGCTGGACACGTAGGTCGCGTGGGCCGCACGACCGGCGAGCGCCTCGGCCGCGTCACGCACGTGGACCGGGTTCGACGAGACGTCGACGACCTCGTCCCAGTCGCGCTCCGCGACGTCGCGGTAGGCATCGGACGCGGAACGGTCCGCGATCACGAGGTCGACCCCGTCGGGCGCGGGGCGGAGTCCGCGCGCCACGCTCGTCACCTCAGCTCCGCGATCGACCCATCGCTGCGCGATGCGGGACCCCAGCCAGCCGGTGCCACTCAGGATCAGGACGTGCGTCATGGACCCATCGAACCAGCGCAGGCCCCTCGACGACACCCCGGAGGACGATCAGCTCGGGAGCGCCCGGATCTTCGCGAGCAGATCCGGACCGGTCCGTTCGATGAGACGGCCCCCGATGAGGATGCCGAGGACCGCGACCACGGCGCCTGCGAGGATGCCGACGGTCAGCGCGATCCAGGACCACACCCGATCCGACGAGGACGACGCGATGATCGCTGTGGCGATCGCCGGGGTCGACAGCGCGATCACCATCCCCCAGACCACGAACGCCAGGAGCCCGTTGACGAAGGTCTGCCCCGGGACGCTCTTGAACGGACTGTCGCCCGGCGCGGCGACGGGGCTGATGATCAGGGCGGACGACACCGCCGACACCCCGTAGCCGACGAGGATGATGCCGAGCGACGCACCGAGGGTGACCGGCAGCTGAGACGTCGTGCCGGACACGACAGCGGTCACCACCGCGAGGAGGACGATCAGCGGGATGCCGACACACGCCGCTCCCAGGGTTCGGCCGGCGCGGTCGGCGACCCCTCGGACACCCGTTGCCAACACCGTCGCGTACGCGGTGCCGTCGTACGAGACGTCGGTGTAGCCGACGATGGACAGCATCAGGGCGGCGAAGAGCGGCGAGAAACCGAAGAAGAAGCCGTCGGGTCCGCCGGTCACCAGGAACACGATGGGGAGCAGCGGGACGATCAGGATCTGCCGCAGATACCGCGGGTCCCGCAGCCACGCGTTCAACGACCGCGCCCAGGTCGCACCGGTGCCGCCGGTCGGCATGAGGCCGAACAGGCCGAGGCGGCCCGCAGCCGCCACCCGGCGCGTGCGGCGCGGCGCCGCATCCGTCCCCGCATCGATGACGCGCGACCACACCCCCCACAGCACGAGGACGGTCGCGGCGGCGATGCCCAGACGTGCGAGCCCGGGCAGGACGTCGCCGGCAGCGAGTGCGGGAGCGACGCCCCATGCGGCGCCGATCGGGGTCCACGCCAGGACGTCCGCAGCTGCGACGAGCCGCCCCACCAGATCGCCGCCGCTGTCGAGGAGGGAGAGCGTGCCGGTGAGGATCGGCCCCGACATCACGATCAACAGCAGCACGGCCGTGCCGATGAGCTCGCGGCCGCGCCGGTTGCCGCCGAGCCCGCCGGACAGTTCGCCGACGAGCCGCGAGGCGAGCACGCAGATGAGCACGGCCAGAGCGGCGGCGGGGACCGCCGCGAGCGCGGCGATCGGCCACCTCACCCACAGGATGACGGTGCTCAGCGCCGCGATGGCCGTGGCGATGCCGGGAAGTCCGGTGAGGCCGGTCCCGGCGAGCGCGAGCATCGTCTGGACTCGGGTGAACGGGAAGACGGCCAGGCGTCGCGCGTCGATCGAGGTGTCCATGCCCGTGACGAGGATGGGTCCGAGCACCCACCCGAGCAGCAGGAGGGTTCCCCCGAGGATGCTGACCGTCGCCGCCGTGCCGAGGGGCTGGAAGACCGAGAGTGCGATCAGTCCGCCGATGATCGAGACGAGCGCACCGATCGCCCACAGCGCGCCGAAGACGAAGCCCACGAGCTGCCACGGGCGGCGGGCGAGGGTGTTGAAGAGGGCGCGGTAACGCAGCTTCAGGACTGTCGCAACCACTGCGGGCCCTCCGACTGGTGCCGCCCACCGACGAGGGAGACGAATCGGTCCTGCAGGCTGTCGCCTGCTCGGACCTCGTCGATCGTTCCCGCAGCCAGGACCCGACCCGCCGCGATGACGGCCACGTGATCGCACATGCGCTGGACGAGGTCCATCGAGTGGCTGGAGACGATGACCGAGCCGCCGGAGGCGGTGTAACTCCGCAGGACGTCTTCGATGTTCGCCGCCGACACGGGGTCGACGGACTCGAACGGTTCGTCCAGGACCAGCAGACGCGGCGCATGGACGAGCGCACACGCGAGCGCGACCTTCTTGGTCATCCCGGCCGAGTAGTCCGCGACGATGGATCCCGCCGCGGAACGGAGGTCCATGAGGTCGAGCAGGTCCGACACCCGCTGAGCGATCTCCGGGCGCGGCAGGCCGAACATCATCGCGGTGTACGTGATGAGCTGCTCACCCGTGAGTCGATCGAACAGGCGGATGCCGTCGGACAGGTTCCCGATCATCCGTTTCGCCGTCACGGGGTCAGCCCACACGTCGACCCCGTGCACATGGGCGCTCCCGGCATCCGGCTTCAGCAAGCCGGTGGCCATCGACAGAGACGTCGTCTTGCCGGCGCCGTTCGGGCCGACGAGCCCGTAGAAGGATCCGGCGGGGACCACCAGATCGATGCCGGCGACGGCGGTGACGGAGCCGAACTGCTTCACCAGTCCGGACAGCTGCAGGGCGGGGATGGTCCGGGAGTCGATCACGGGCCGAGCCTAACCGCCCGGAGCGCCGATGTCGGGGTCGCCTGGCACAGTGGGGGGATGCTGCGCACGCTCGCCGTCTCCGGGTACCGGTCGCTCCGCGACGTCGTCATCCCCCTGCACGATCTCACTGTCGTGACCGGTCCGAACGGATCGGGGAAGTCGAACCTCTACCGCGCACTGCGGCTGCTGGCATCGGCCGCGACCGGGGACCTCATCGGCGCGGTCGCGCGCGAAGGGGGCCTCCCCTCGCTCCTGTGGGCGGGACCCGAGGACGGCGGCGTCCAGGGCACAGTGCGTCGGAACCCGATCGCCGTACAGCTCGGATTCGCGGCCGACGAGCTGGGCTACCTCGTTGACCTCGGCATCCCGCAGGCGTCACAGGACAGCGTGTTCGCGCGCGACCCCGAGATCAAACGCGAGCAGGTCTTCGCCGGTCCCCTCGCGAAGCCCGCGACGCTCCTGATCGATCGCCTGCGCGGTCAGACACGTGTCCGTGACGGCGGGTGGGTGGCGCTCGACCAGAAGCTCGCGCCTTTCGAGAGCATCATCACCGACCTGGCCGACGGTGATACCGCTCCGGAACTGCTGGGACTGCGGCGCATCATGAACGGCTGGCGCTTCTACGATCACTTCCGGGTCGACGGTGACGCCCCCGCCCGCCGCCCGCAGGTCGGCACGCGGTCCCCCGTGCTCGCGCACGACGGCTCGAACCTCGCGGCCGTCTGGGCCACCGTGATCGACGCGGGATTCGGCCACCTGCTCGACCGTGCCGTTGACGATGCCTTCCCGGGCAGTCGTGTGCGCGTCGCGGCATCCGACGGCATCCTGCGGCTCACCGTGACGCAACGCGGCCTTCTGCGGCCGCTCGAGGCCGCCGAGCTCTCCGACGGGACCCTCCGGTACCTGCTGCTGTGCGCGGCGCTGCTCCCTGCTCGGCCCGCGCCGCTCACGGTCCTCAACGAACCCGAGTCGAGCCTCCACGCGAGCCTGCTCGACCCGCTGGCGAACCTCGTGCGCGCCGCGTCGGAGAACAGCCAGGTGCTGCTGGTGTCGCACGCCGCGGGTCTCATCGACGCGCTCCCGGAGGCGCACCGGATCTCCCTCGAACGTCACATCGATGGGACGAGCGTGACCGGTCAGGGACGGCTCGACGCACCCCCGTGGAACTGGGGGAAGCGCTGACGCCCGTCAGAGCACGAGGGGCGACGCTCAGTCGCGGATCGTCGCTCCGAAGCGCTCGGAGGCGACGGCGACACCGGCGAGCTTCGCCTCCGTCGCCTCGGCCGCCGTCAGCGTCCGATCGTCCGCCCGGAACCGCAGCGCGAACGTGACACTCTTCGCGCCGTCGGCGACACCCGCTCCGCGGTAGTCGTCGACCAGGCGCAGGTCCTCGAGGAGCGACCCGGCACCGTCGACGAGCGCCGCGCGGACATCGCCCGCCGGCACGTCGGCCGGCACGACGAGCGAGACGTCCTGCGTCGCCGCGGGGAAGGTCGCCAGCGACGCGGCCGCCGCGGGTTCGCGGACGAGCGACAGGACACCGTCGAGGTCGAGCTCCGCGACGAACACACGTCCGTGCAGGTCGGCGGCATCCGCCACCGCGGGCAGGAGCTCGCCGACGTAGCCGACGTCCACGCCGTGGACGTGGAGCGTGCCGGTGCGACCCGGGTGCAGCGCTGCTCGCGCGCCCTGCCGCACCTCGATCTCGGCACCGGCAGCAGCGGCGATCGTGCGCACCGCGCCCAACGCGTCCGCGAGGTCGAACGGCACTGCGGCACCGCCCGGGCGCTTGCCCGCAGCGTGGCCGTGCAGCAGGACGGCGACATGGCGGGGCTGCGGCGGGATCGACGCGTGCAGCGCGGCGAGCGTCTCGTCGGCGGGCCGCTGCGCGAGCGGCGGCACGGTGTCGGTCCCGTAGGTCACGCCCTCGTCCGGCGTGAAGACGCTGCCGGACTCGAAGAGGGCGACATCGGTGAAACCGCGCGAAGCGTTCCGATGGGCGATCTGCAGCAGACCCGGGATGAGCGACCGACGAAGGTGGGGCGCCTGCCCGTCGAGGGGGTTCGCGAGCCGGATGGAGGTCAGGTGCTCCCCCGACGCCGAGCCGTGGAGGTCGTTCTGCTCCTCAGTCGTGAACGGGAAGGCCACGACCTCGACGAGGCCGGCGGCGGCCAGCGCGTTCGCGACGCGACGACGTCCGCGCTGATGCGGCGTCAGTCCGCGTCCGGACGGCGGCGTCGGAAGGATCGACGGGATGCGGTCGAGCCCGTGGATGCGGGCGACCTCCTCGGCGAGCGTCCAGCGGTCGGTGAGGTCGGGACGCCAGGACGGCGGGATGACCTCCCATGCGCCACCCGCGTCCGAGACCTCGCAGCCGATCGTCTCGAGCGCGCCGATGATCTCCTCATCCGAGTAGTCCACGCCGATGAGCCCACCGGTGAACGCCTTGGGCAGTTCGATCGACGGGATGAAGACCTCGGCGAACAGCG
Source organism: Microbacterium sp. NPDC077663 (assembly GCF_044542795.1). Taxonomy (NCBI): domain Bacteria; kingdom Bacillati; phylum Actinomycetota; class Actinomycetes; order Micrococcales; family Microbacteriaceae; genus Microbacterium; species Microbacterium sp. NPDC077663. The sequence continues at coordinate 17,451 of NZ_JBITVE010000003.1, forward strand.
CACCGCCGGTGGTCGTGTCGAGCGTCCCGCCGGCGAGCTCGACCATGAGGTCCGCCACGCGACGAGCGGCGACGAAGGGGATCAGCGGGTCGACACCGCGTTCGAACCGACGCGACGCCTCGCTGGGCAGCTTGTGCCGACGGGCCGTCCGCGCGATCGACACCGTGTCGAAGATCGCCGCCTCGATGAGGACGTTGCGGGTGGCATCCCCCATCTCGGTCTTGCCGCCACCCATGACGCCGGCGAGGCCGATCGGGCCGGACTCGTCGGTGATGAGCAGATCCTCGACGTCGAGCGTGCGTTCCTTGCCGTCAAGCGTGACGAGCTTCTCCCCCGCCGCCGCACGTCGGACGGTGATGCCCCCGGTGAGCGTGTCGAGGTCGTAGCCGTGGATCGGGTTGCCGAGTTCGAGCATCACGTAGTTGGTGATGTCGATGAGGATGCCGAGGGAGCGGATGCCGGCGAGCGTGAGCCGCGCGGTCATCCACGGCGGCGTCGGACGCGACGGGTCGACGTCGCGCACGATGCGGACGACGAACTCGCTCGCTCCGGGGTTGCCGTGAATGGGCGCCGCGTCGTCGACGGAGACGGGGAACCCGCCCGTCGGCTGCTCGAGCTCTTCGAACTCGCGCAGCCCCGGGTCGCGGAAGGCCGCGCCCGTGGCGTGCGCGTACTCCCGCGCCACGCCGCGGATCGACAGCGCGTAGCCGCGGTCGGGGGTGACGTTGATGTCGACGGCGACGTCGTCGAGTCCGAGCAGGGCGATGGCGTCGGTGCCGACCTCGGGGTCGAGGCCGAGCTCGGTCAGGCGCAGGATGCCGGAGTGCTCGTCGCCGAGGCCGAGCTCCTTCGCCGAGGCGATCATGCCGTCGGAGACGTGGCCGTACGTCTTGCGCGCCGCGATCGGGAAGGGTCCGGGCAGGACGGCGCCCGGCAGGGTCACGACGACCTTGTCGCCCTCGAAGAAGTTGCCGGCACCGCAGACGATGCCGCGGACACCGCCGTTGTCTTCACCGACGTCGACCTGGCACCACCGGATGGTCTTGCCGTTGGACTGCGGCTCGGGCTCGAACGAGACGACACGGCCGACGACGATCGGTCCGGTGAGGTCGAACGTGTGGACGTCCTCCTCTTCGAAGCCGACCGACACGAGCGAGGCGAGGACGTCCTCGGGAGTCGTTCCGGGCGCGACGTCGACGTACTCGCGCAACCAGGAGAGCGGGACGCGCATCAGACCACCATTCCGAACTGCTCGCTGAAACGGACATCGCCCTCGGCCATGTCGCGCATGTCCTGCACATCGCTGCGGAACATCAGGGTCCGCTCGATGCCCATGCCGAAGGCGAAACCCGAGTAGACCTCGGGGTCGATGCCCGCGGCGCGGAGGACGTTGGGGTTCACCATCCCGCATCCGCCCCACTCGATCCAGCGCGCACCGCCCGGGAAGGTCGGGTGCCACAGGTCGAGCTCGGCGGACGGCTCGGTGAACGGGAAGTAGTTGGTGCGGAACCGGGTCTTCGCCTCGGCGCCGAAGAGGACCTTCGCCGCGTGGTCGAGCGTGCCCTTGAGGTTCGCCATCGTGATGCCCTTGTCGATCACGAGCCCTTCGAACTGCGTGAACGCCGGCAGGTGCGTCGCGTCGAACTCGTCAGTCCGGTAGACCCGGCCCGGGCAGAGGACGTAGATGGGCAGCTCCCGCTCGAGCATCGAGCGCACCTGCACGGGGCTCGTGTGCGTGCGCATGACGAGGTGCCGTGCGACGGGGTCGACGAAGAACGTGTCCTGCATCTGCCGTGCGGGGTGGTCGGGCGCGAAGTTGAGGGCGTCGAAGTTGAACCACTCGTGCTCGAGCTCGGGTCCTTCCGCGATCTCCCAGCCCATGCCGACGAACAGGTCCGCGATCTTCTCCTGAAGGAGCGAGATCGGATGCCGCGCCCCGACGCGCGCGGCGGGCACGATCGCGGTGATGTCGACGCGTTCGGCTTCGAGCTTCGCGGCCGTCTCGGCGGCAGCGAGCTCGGCCTCGCGGGCGGCGAGAGCCTGATTGACACGGCCGCGCGCCTGGCCGACGAGCTTGCCGGAGGCGGCCTTCTGGTCGTTGGGCACGTTCCGCAGCTCGGCGTTCAGACGCGCGAGCGGCGAACCCTCCGCGGTGTGGGCCGAGCGAGCGGCCTTCAGCGCGGCGGTGTCGGGGGCGGCGGCGAAGGCGGCCAGCGCCTCGGCGACGGCGGCATCCACCGCCTCGGGGGTGATCTGGGGTGCGTCGGACACGAGAGACGAGTCTACCGGCGGGCCGGAGTGCTGCCCGCCGGGACGCGGTCGTCAGATGCTCGTGGGCGCGTTTCCGGGATCGAACTTCCCGGCGCCCTTCTGAGCGGCGATCAGTTCCGTGTCGGTCGTGGGAGCAACCGGGTGGTGGACCCCGCCGGCCCCACCACGGGTGCCCGGGGAGCGGCGCAGCCGCTTCTCGACGAGGGTGGCCACCCAGGAGAGAAGAAGACACATCGCGATGTAGATCGCACCGATGACGATGCCGGCCTGCAGGATCGGCCGCCCCGGCTGGGAGGTCAGCTGCTTCGCGAAGTAGAGGAGCTCGGGGTAGGTGATGATGAATCCGAGCGCCGTGTCCTTCAGCGTGACGACGAGCTGGGCGATGATGACGGGCAGCATCGCACGGATCGCCTGCGGCATGAGGATCAGGCGCATGACGCCGCTCTTGCGCAGCCCGATCGCGTACCCGGCTTCCTTCTGACCGCGCGGCAGCGATTCGACGCCGGCTCGGATCACCTCGGCGAGGACTGACCCGTTGTACATCACAAGGGCGATGACGACGGCCCAGTACGGCTCCATGCGGATGCCGACGGTCGGCAGACCGTAGTACATCAGCGACATGAAGATCAGGACCGGGATGGCACGGAAGAGCTCGGTGATCGCGGCGACGGGGACCCGGATCACAGCGTGATCGGAGAGACGCCCGACCGCCAGGACGAGTCCCAGGATGATGGCGCCGACGGCGGCCAGACCGAACGCCGCGAGTGTATTGCCGAGCGCGCGCAGGATGTTCATCCACACGGCGCTGAAGGAGAAGACGTACCAGCGGTCCGGCGCGAACTGACCGGTCACCGCGAACCGGTAGCCGATGAAACCGAGCACGCCCAGCACGGCGACGATCGTCACGACCCCGAGGATGCGGTTGCGGAGGATCGCCCGAGGGCCCGGGACGTCGTACAGGACGGAAGTCATCGCGCGATCCTCCACTTGTTCTCGAGATAGCGCTGCAGCCAGCTGAGCAGCAGGACGAGGACCACGAACACGACCGCGACCCAGAGGAGCACGGCGAGGGCATTCTCGCCTCGCTCGCTGAGATTGGCGCGGATGACGCCCAGCTCCGCCACACTGAAGCCCGCTGCCACCGTGGTGTTCTTGAGTAGAGCGATGAAGACGCTCATCATCGGCGGCACGACGGAACGGAAGGCCTGCGGCATGACGACGAGGGTCATCACCTGGGTGAAGGTGAGACCGATGGCGCGAGCGGCTTCGGCCTGGCCGACCGGCACGGTGTTGATGCCCGCACGGATGACTTCAGCGACATACGTCGCCGTGTAGACCCCGAGGGCCCAGATCGCCAGCACCGTGAACCCCGGGTTCGGGAGCCGCAGAGCGGGGTAACCGAACGCGAAGAAGAAGAAGACGAGCGTCAGCGGGGTGTTGCGGATGATGTTGACGTACAGCGTTCCGAACGCACGGGCGACCGGGATCGGCGAGACGCGCATCGCCCCGATCAGGGTCCCCAGCACGAGCGCGATGGCGCCGCCCGCGAAGAAGAGCAGCAGGGTGTTGCGTAAGGCAACGCTCCACACATCGAGGTTGTCGGTGATGACGCCCACTTCAGCTCCTTGGCTGTTGCGGGGCGGGGGCTTACGCCCCCGCCCCGGGTGTTGATGTCAGCGCGATTCAGTACGCGTCGACGGCAGGCTGGTCGACGGTGATCCCGGACTCGCCGAGGTTCTTGTCGAAGATCGCCTGCCAAGTGTCGCCGCCCTCGGTGAAGAGGTCGTTGATGTGCGCACGGAGGGCGTCATCGCCCTTGCGCAGACCCACGCCGTAGTTCTCCTCGCTGAAGGGCTCCCCCACGACCTTCACGTCGTTCGGGTACAGCGCCGCGTAGCCGATGAGGATCGCCTGGTCGGTCGTGACGGCGTCGACGGTGCCGTTGATCAGCGCGTCGACACATGCCGAGTAGAGGTCGAACTCCTCGGTCGGCACATCGGGGTAGTTGTCCTTGATGTTCTGGATCGGCGTCGAACCGGTCGCGGAACACACCGTCGTGTCGGCGCTGAGGTCATCCTCGCTCGCGATGTCGCTGTCCGCGGCGACCAGGAGGCCCTGACCCGTGGTGAAGTACGGACCGGCGAAATCGATCTGCTCCTTGCGGGAGTCGGTGATCGAGTAGGTGCCGACGTAGTAGTCGACATCGCCGTTCACGATCGACTGTTCGCGGTTCGCGGACGCGATCGCCTTGTACTCGATTTTGTCCTCATCGAAGCCGAGGGATGCCGCGATCCAGCGCGCGATGTCGACGTCGAAGCCGGAGCGCTCGTTCGTGGTGGCGTCCAGGAAGCCGAGACCGGGCTGGTCTTCCTTCACACCGACGATCACGCCGTCGCGAGAGGTCATGGCGTCGAAGGTGGGGCTGCCCTCGAGCGACACGTCGCTGGCGACCTCCCACAGCTGTTCGCTGCCTCCCTCGGTGCCCTCGCCGCCGGTGCCGCCTTCGGCGCCGGGAGCGGTCGGGCTGCCGCTGTTGCAGCCGGCGAGCGCGAGTGCCGCGATCGCGATGCCGGCGAAGGTGCCGGTGATTCGAGTCTTACGCATGTGATCCTCCTGGTTTCGTGTCTTGTCGTTCGTCGTTCGTCGCGCCGGTGCAAGGGCGCGGACGTCTCAGTGGGTGATGAGTTTCGAGAGGAAGTCCTTCGCGCGGTCGCTCTTCGGGTTCGTGAAGAACTCCTGCGGCACCGCCTCCTCGACGATCTGCCCGTCCGCCATGAAGACCACGCGGTCGGCGGCCTTGCGGGCGAAGCCCATCTCGTGGGTGACGACGATCATCGTCATCCCCTCCTGCGCGAGGCCGACCATGACGTCGAGCACCTCGTTGATCATCTCCGGGTCGAGGGCCGAGGTGGGCTCGTCGAAGAGCATGACCTTCGGCTTCATCGCCAGAGCGCGGGCGATCGCCACACGCTGCTGCTGTCCGCCGGACAGCTGAGCGGGCAGCTTGTCGGCCTGGTGCCCCACGCCCACGCGGTCGAGAAGCTCCCGGGCGAGCTTCTCGGCATCCGCCTTCTTCATGCCCTTGACCTTGATCGGGCCGAGCGTGACGTTGTCGAGGATCGTGAGGTGCGCGAACAGATTGAAGGACTGGAACACCATGCCGACATCGGCACGCAGCGCGGCGAGGGCTTTGCCCTCGGCCGGCAGGTCTTCACCGTCGATCGTGATGCGGCCGCTCGTGATCGTCTCGAGACGGTTGATCGTGCGGCACAGCGTCGACTTTCCCGACCCCGAGGGCCCGACCACGACGACGACCTCGCCGCGGTTCACCGACAGGTTGATGTCGGTGAGCGCCTGGAAATCGCCGTAGTGCTTCTGCACGTCGGAGACGACGACGAGCGGCTCGCCTCGGCGAACGTCGATGTTCGACGTGCGCGGCGCGGGATCGGCAGCAGGAGTGGTCATGCAACTCACCCTAGGCAACGCCCGCCCCGGTGAACGAGCGGATGCCGCGGGGTTTACAGTTCCGTAATCAACCCCCGAGGATTGTCGCTTCAGGTCGCGCGCTGCGCGAAGGCCGATTCGTACAGGCAGACGCTCGCCGCCGTCGCCAGATTGAGCGACTCGGCACGCCCGTAGATCGGCAGCCGGAGCGACAGGTCCACCAGCGCGAGTGCCTCTTCGTCCAGCCCGCGGGCCTCGTTGCCGAACACCCAGGCGGTGGGCTCCGCCAGCGTCGCACGGTGGTCGACGAAGTCCTCTCCCCCGACATCGGCTGCGACGATCCGCAGACCCGCGGAGCGCGCACGCCCCGTCGCATCGGCGAGATCTACGCCGACGGCGACCGGCAGGTGGAAGAGCGAGCCGGTCGTCGCCCGGACGACCTTCGGGTTGAACGGGTCGACGGTGCGGCCGGTGAGGACGACGGCGTCGGCACCGACGGCATCCGCTGCTCGGATGATCGTGCCGAGGTTTCCGGGATCCCGAACCTCCTCGCAGATCACGATGAGGCGCGGCTCGCCGTCGAAGACATCGCGGACCGAGGTCGGAACCTGGCGGGCGACGGCGACGATGCCCTGGGGGGTCACCGTGTCGGCCATCGCCTCGATGACCTGGTCACTCGCGAACGCGACCTCGACGCCCGCATTGGATGCCGCGTCGCGGATGTCCTGGTGCTTGTCCCATGCCGTGGGGGTCGCATACAGCTCGAGCAGTGTGTCGGGGCGCCAGAGAAGCGCCTCGCGCGCGGCCTGCGGACCCTCGAGCAGGTAGAGGCCGGTCTCCTGCCGCGCCGTGCGCTTCGTCAGCTTCGCGACCGCCCGGACGCGCGGTGAACGTGGGTTCTCGAGCACGCTCTCAGTGTAGGGGCGACGCGTGGGGTGCACCGGCATCCGGACACGCGAAAAGGCGCCCTCCGAAGAGGGCGCCTTTCCACAGATGCTGAGGCGATCAGGCCTTGGGCGCGTTGACGTCGGCCGGCAGCGCAGCCTTCGCCGTGGCGACGAGCGACGCGAAGACGGCGGGCTCGTTGACCGCGAGCTCGGCGAGCATGCGGCGGTCGACCTGGACACCCGCGAGGCCGAGGCCCTGGATGAAGCGGTTGTACGTGATGCCGTTCTGGCGGGCAGCGGCGTTGATGCGCTGGATCCAGAGGCGGCGGAAGTCGCCCTTGCGCTTGCGACGGTCGCGGTACGCGTAAACGAGCGAGTGGGTGACCTGCTCCTTCGCCTTGCGGTACAGACGCGAACGCTGTCCGCGGTAACCGGAGGCGCGCTCGAGGATGACGCGACGCTTCTTGTGGGCGTTGACAGCCCGCTTGACTCTAGCCATTTCTTCTACTTCCTAGGTGTTGCGTCGGCGCTCAGATGCCGAGGAGCTTCTTGGCGACCTTGGCGTCGCCGGGAGCCAGGATCTTGTCGGCGGACAGGCGGCGGGTGCGCTTCGTGGGCTTGCCCTCGAAGTTGTGACGGAGGTTCGCCTGCTGCTTCTTGATCTTTCCGCTGCCGGTGACCTTGAAGCGCTTCTTGGCGCCCGAGTGGGTCTTCTGCTTGGGCATATCTCTTCCTTCGTTGTGGTTCCCGCCGGGCGGGGGTCTGGGGCCGCTTACTCCGCCGGAGCGGATGCGGGGGTCTCGTCGGCCTGACCGCTGCGCGCCTCGCGGGCGGCCTGCTTCGTCGCGGCGCGGGCCGCGTTCTGCTCGGTCTTGACCTCGGACTTGTTCTTGTGGGGAGCCACCACCATCACCATGTTGCGGCCGTCGATCGTGGGGTTGGACTCCACGGTGCCGAACTCGGCGACATCCTCCGCGAACTTGCGGAGCAGACGCACACCCTGCTCGGGACGCGACTGCTCGCGACCGCGGAACAGGATCATCGCCTTCACCTTGTCGCCCGCCTGGAGGAAGCCCTCCGCGCGCTTGAGCTTGGTGATGTAATCGTGCGCCTCGATCTTCAGACGGAACCGGACCTCCTTGAGGACGGTGTTCGCCTGATTGCGCCGCGCTTCCTTGGCCTTCTGCGCAGCCTCGTACTTGAACTTGCCGTAATCCATGATCTTGACCACGGGGGGCTTCGAGTTCGGGGCTACCTCGACGAGATCGAGGTCGGCCTCCTGGGCCAGGCGCATGGCCACCTCGATGCGGACGACGCCGACCTGCTCACCCGCGGGTCCGACGAGGCGGACCTCGGGGACGCGGATGCGGTCATTGGTGCGGGGATCGCTGATGCGGAACTCCTCTTTCGTGCGGTGGACGGCCTCCGGTGACACGGAAATGTGTCGCCGGGCGGAAGATCGTCACGTCCACCCCGCACGATGCATGCATCGGCGTTCTGTGTTCTGCACCCTGGACAAACCTCGAGGAACGGGGCGGAGTGCGGGACCCGGTAGCCTGGAGCGGCAAGCGCGGGTGGGATGTGATCCTCTTTCGACACGGAGCAGAACACTCCGGTGCCCGCAGAAGTCTAGCAGAGAGCAGCACGTGAGCACTATTCCGGCCGATCACAGCGACCACGACCCCGAGCGCCTCTCGCGCTGGGACGAGCAGGAACGGGTCGCACAGTCCGCCACGAGGGACATCGCGGACGTCCCCGCCGTCGAGGTGATCACCACGACCTCGGTGCACCTCATGAGCGCGGCCGCGGTCAAGCTGGGCCTCGCCGATGACCCGGACACGCAGAAGGACCTCGACGAGGCCCGCAAGCTCATCAACGCTCTCGCAGGGCTCATCACCGCGGCCGCGCCCGAGGTAAGCGACATGCACGCACGCTCACTCCGCGACGGGCTGCGCACCCTGCAGCTCGCCTTTCGTGAGGCCTCGAGCATCCCCGACCCGATCGGCAAAGGTCCGGGCGAGAAGTGGACCGGCCCCGTCACCTGACGATCAGGCGCGGACGAGTTTGACCGTCAGCGAGTCGACGAGGACCGCGACGCGGTCGTCGCTCGCCCACCTCGAGGCGAGTCGCTGCAGGATCGCGTCGAGAGCGGCCTGATCCAGACCCTCCACGAGGTGCAGGCTCACGATCAGCTCCGGCCCGCGCAGCCGCGAGTGGGGGTCTCCGGTCGCGACGGAGAGGTCAAGGACGCCCAGCTCGGTACCGATCGACTCCTGCAGACCGGCGAAGACCTCGGGTGAGGTGTGCGGCGGCTCCCAAGGCTGCCCCTGCCCGATCGCCCAGACGGCCGGACGCCGCAGGACGAACTCCGTATCGCTGCCGGGGTCGATCACGATGAGGTCGGTGTCGTCCGCGGCGGCGGACAGCGCCGTGCGGACCCCGTCTGCGGGGACCGGGCGCGCCACGGCATCCCACCGCCCCATCGCCTGCACCGACGAGAAGACCGGCAGGACGCGGCGCCCGTCGGGCGCGGCGACGGTGACGATCGAGAGCTCCTGCGTCTTGTCGACGGTGAGCCCCGTCGGCCCCACGCCCTCGTCGCCCTTCTCGGCGACGAGCGGGATCAGCAGGCGGGCACCCCGGTAGGCGTCGACCACCGCCGCGGCATCGCCCTCTCCGGCGTGGAACGCGGTCAGCGCGGCCAGCAGCGCAGGGTCGGCACGTCCGTCGTCCCCGCTGTGCGGATTGGGTTGGAAGCTCCGCCCCTCCCAGGGGACGCCGGCGGAATCCGCGGCGTGGTGGGAGTGGGGGTCAGTGTCCGGCGACATCCAGGGCCTCGGCCAGCGTGAACGCACCGGCGTAGAGTGCCTTGCCGACGATGGCGCCCTCGACGCCGAGCGGCACGAGCTCGCGCAACGCCGCGATGTCGTCGAGGCTCGAGATGCCGCCCGAGGCGACGACCGGCTTGTCGGTACGCACCGCGACCTCGCGGAGCAGCTCGATGTTGGGGCCCTGGAGCGTACCGTCCTTGGTCACGTCGGTCAGCACGTAGCGGCTGCACCCGGCATCCTCGAGCCGGTCCAGCACCTGCCACAGGTCGCCGCCGTCACGGGTCCACCCCCGCGCCGCGAGAGTCGTGCCGCGGACGTCGAGACCGACGGCGATCGCCTCGCCGTAGCGGAGGATGACGTCGGCCGCCCACTCGGGATTCTCGAGCGCCGCGGTGCCCAGGTTGATGCGCGTCGCCCCGGAGTCGAGGGCGGCGTCGAGGGACTCGTCGTCGCGGATGCCGCCCGAGAGCTCCACCTTCACCCCGCGCAGCGACTTGATGACCTTGCGGAGCAGGCCGGCGTTCGATCCACGGCCGAACGCAGCGTCGAGGTCGACGAGGTGGATCCACTCCGCGCCCTGTCGCGCCCACTCCTGTGCGGCGTCGACGGGGTCGCCGTAGCTCGTCTCGGTGCCGGCCTCACCCTGCGTCAGGCGGACGGCTTTGCCGTCGGCGACGTCCACAGCGGGCAGCAGGATCAGTTCGGGCGTGGATGCGAATTCGTTCATGGCTCCGGGTGGGACGGTGTGGACGCCGGGCGCGCGCACAGAGGGACACGTTACTAGGACGCGGGGAGCGACCCGATCCAGTTGGACAGCAGACGGATGCCGGCGGCACCGGACTTCTCGGGGTGGAACTGCGTCGCCGACAGCGGGCCGTTCTCGACGGCGGCGAGGAAGGGCGCGCCGTAGTCGCACCACGTGAGCACAGGCTCGCGGAAGGGCCTCATGACGTCGAGGGTCCACTCCTGCGCGCCGTAGGAGTGGACGAAGTAGAACCGTTCGTCCTCCAGGCCGGAGAACAGCGTCGATCCCTCACCGGCGCGCACGGTGTTCCATCCCATGTGCGGCAGCACGGGCGCCTGGAGTTCGGTGACGCACCCCGGCCACTCCCCCAGCCCCTCGGTGTCCACGCCGCGCTCGACGCCCAGCTCGAACATCACCTGCATGCCGACGCAGATGCCGAGCACCGGCATCCCGCCCGCGAGGCGTCGCCCGATGAGTTCGTCGCCGCGGCTGGCACGCAGCGCAGACATCACGGCCGAGAAGGCACCCACACCCGGGACGAGGAGACCCGCCGCATCGGCGATGAGTCCCCGATCCTTCGTCAGTCGCGCGTCGGCACCGGCTTCGATGAGTGCCTTGACAGCGGAGTGGACGTTGCCGGAGCCGTAGTCGAGGACCGCGACGAGCGGCGCATCGGTCACAGGGCACCCTTCGTGCTGGGGATCCCGGACACGAACGGATCGAGCGCCTTGGCCTGCCGGAACGCACGGGCGAACGCCTTGTACTCCGCTTCGGCGATGTGGTGCGGGTCGCGGCCGGCGACGAGCGTCACGTGCATCGTGAGACCCGCATGGAACGCGATCGCCTCGAACGTGTGGCGCACGAGCGCTCCGGTGAAGTGGCCGCCGATGAGGTGGAACTCGTACCCGGCCGGCTCGCCCGTGTGGACGAGGTACGGACGCCCGCTGATGTCGACGACAGCCTGCGCGAGGGCCTCGTCGAGCGGAACGAGCGCGTCACCGTAGCGCGAGATGCCGGACTTGTCGCCGAGGGCCTGACGGATCGCCTGGCCGAGCACGATGGCCGTGTCCTCGACGGTGTGGTGCGCGTCGATGTGGGTGTCCCCCGTCGCGCGGACGGTCAGGTCTGTGAGCGAGTGCTTCGCGAACGCCGTGAGCAGGTGGTCGAAGAAGGGCACGGTCGTGTCGATCGTGCTCTGGCCGGTGCCGTCGAGGTCGAGCTCGAGCTCGATGGTCGACTCGCTGGTCGCCCGCCGGACGGAGGCGGTGCGGGGCGCGGGGGTGCTCATCCCCCGAGTCTACCGAGGCGGAACCTGCCCCCCGCGCCCGATGACGGTCCCCGATTCAGAGGGAGGCGAGCGCTTCGAGGAACGCGGTGGACTCGTCTTCGCCGCCCGCCGTGACCCGGAGGGTGTGCGGCAGCCCGACGTCCCGGATGAGGATGCCGCGGTCGTAGAGCCCGTGCCAGGTCGCCGCCGGATCGTCCACACCGCCGAAGAGGACGAAATTGGACCAGCTCTCGTAGGGCGAATAGCCGAGCGCGGACAGCGTCGCGGAGATCCGGTCGCGCTGCGCCACGATGTCGTCCACCATGCCGAGCATCGTGGGCGCGTGTCGCAGGGCGGCCGTTGCGGCGGCCTGGGTCAGCGCGCTCAGGTGATACGGCAGGCGCACGAGGCGGAGCGCGTCGATGACGGCGGGATCGGCCGCGAGGTACCCCACGCGCGCGCCCGCGAACGCGAACGCCTTGCTCATGGTGCGGGAGACCACCAGTCGCTCCCGGTTGTGCAGGAGCGTCAGTGCGGACGGCTCATCCCTGGGGGCGAATTCGTGGTACGCCTCGTCGACGATGACGATGCCGCGCGAAGCCTCGTACACCGCCTCGATCACATCGAGGGGCAGGGGCGTCCCCGTGGGATTGTTCGGGGAGCACAGGAACACGACGTCGGGCTGTGCGCGTTCGATCTGCTCGGCCGCATCCGCCGCGGTGAGGGTGAAGTCGTCGCCCCGCGTCCCGCTGACGTACGTCGCACCGGTCGCCCCGGTGAGCAGGGGGTACATGGAGTAGGTGGGCGAGAAGCCGAACGCCGTACGCCCCGGCCCCGCGAACGCCTGCAGGATGTGCTGGAGCACCTCGTTCGAGCCGTTCGCGGCCCAGATCTGATCCGGTTCGAGGCCGTGCCCCAGATAGTCGGCGAATCCTTCTCGAAGGGCCGTGAATTCGCGATCGGGGTACCGGTTGATGTCGCGCAGCGCCTGGGCGATTCCGTCGAGGATGTCGTCCGCGACGTCTTCGGGAACCGGATGGGTGTTCTCGTTGACGTTCAGGGTCACGGGCAGGGACGCCTGCGGCGCGCCGTACGGGATCTTGCCGCGAAGGTCGTCGCGGAGGGGGAGGTCGTCGAGACTGGCACTCACCCCGCCATCGTAGGACGTGGCGCGACCCTACTCGCCCGTCTGCGCAGAGAAGGCAGCGGGGATCGCGAGCGACTGCCCGGCATCGACCGCGGACGACGACAGCGCGTTGAGCCGCACGATCTCGTCGATCACGTCGCGCGGATCGCTGTCGGGCGCGATGTCTTGGGCGATGCTCCACAGCGACTCGCCGGGCATCACGGTCACGGTGTCGAACGACCCGGACGAGGCCCCGGCCTCGCCGCTCGCGAGGGCGCCGCCACCGGAGAGGATGCCCACACCCAACGCGACGACCGCCGGAAGCGCGGCGACTGCCGCCAGGACGCGACGGCCGCGCGCCGTGAGACGCAGGCGCGTGCGGACGACGGGAGCGGTGCTGATGGCGATGGTCGGGTTCATGGTGTCCTCCTCGGGGTGACCCCGGTCAGATGAGATCTTCGCCCCCGCCCATCGGCCGGGATGGACGGGTGCGAAGTTCTCTTCCGAATCTATCTTCGATATTCGTAGACTGTCAAGGGTTCGGTTGTCCGCAGATCGATCGAAGACGACACGCGGTCGGCTGCGGGGCGATCCGATCGAGACCGGATACGGTTTCGATGACCAGAGCCCATCACCAACCTCCGACATTCGAAGGCGAGTGCTCCCGGCGGGACCCTCGGGGGACGAAAGGAACGACATGAGCGACAAGCCGCAGACGCGTCGGCGCAAGAGGCTGAGCGACAAGCAGCTCGCCATCCTCGAGGTCATCCAGCGCTCCATCGCCCGCCACGGCTACCCGCCGAGCATGCGCGAGATCGGCGACGCCGTCGGGCTCAAGTCGCTGTCGAGCGTCACCCATCAGCTCAATCAGCTCGAGCTGAGCGGATACCTCCGCCGTGACCCCGGCAAGACGCGCGCGATGGAGGTGCTCATCGACCTGCCCGGCGCAGCCGGCGAGAATCCCGCCGACACGGCACCGAGCGTCGGCGATGCGGCAATGGTGCCCCTCGTCGGCAGGATCGCCGCGGGTGTGCCCATCACCGCCGACCAGCAGGTCGAGGAGATCTTCCCTCTTCCCCGGCAGCTCGTCGGCAAGGGTGAGCTGTTCATGCTCAAGGTGTCGGGCGACTCGATGATCGATGCGGCCATCTGCGACGGCGACTGGGTCGTCGTCCGGTCGCAGGCCACAGCCGACAACGGCGAGATCGTCGCCGCCATGCTCGACGGCGAGGCGACGGTGAAGACCTTCCGCCAGCGAGACGGCCACACCTGGCTCCTCCCCCGCAACTCTGCCTTCGAACCGATCCTCGGCGACGACGCCGTCGTCCTCGGCAAGGTCGTGGCGGTCCTCCGCGCCGTCTGACGCGGCACGACGACGAGAGGGGGATGCCGCACGGCATCCCCCTCTCGTCGTTCCGGCCTCAGACCCCGGCGCTCACCTCGGCGCGGACGGCGCGTGCAGCCGCGACGATGTGGCGGAGGGACGCGACGGTCTCGTCGTAGCCGCGCGTCTTCAGACCGCAGTCGGGATTGACCCAGAGGCGCCGGACGTCGAGTTCGGCGACGGCGCGTTCGAGCAGCGAGGAGACCTCGTCGACGGAGGGAACCCGAGGCGAATGGATGTCGTAGACGCCGGGGCCGATCCCGTGGTCGAAGCCGGATGCCGCGACCTCCGAGATCACCTCTCCCCGGCTGCGTGCCGCCTCGATCGAGGTGACGTCGGCGTCGAGCGCGGCGATCGCGTCGATCACGACGCCGAACTCCGAGTAGCAGAGGTGCGTGTGGATCTGGGTCCGGTCCACGGCCCCCGCGGTCGCGAGCCGGAAGGAGCCGACTGACCATTCGAGATAGTCCGCCTGGGCGGCCGTGCGCAGCGGCAGGAGCTCCCGCAGTGCCGGCTCGTCGACCTGGACGATGCCGATGCCCGCGCCTTCGAGGTCCGCGATCTCGTCACGCAGCGCGAGCGCCACCTGGTCGGCCGTCTCGCCGAGGGGCTGGTCGTCGCGGACGAACGACCACGCGAGGATCGTGACGGGCCCCGTGAGCATGCCCTTCACCGGCGCCGACGACAGCGACTGTGCGTAGGCCGCCCACGGGACCGTGATCGGTGCGGGGCGGGCGACGTCCCCCCACAGGATCGAGGGGCGTGTCGCGCGCGAGCCGTACGACTGCACCCAGCCGTTGCGGGTGACGGCGAATCCGTCGAGGTTCTCTGCAAAGTACTGGACCATGTCGTTGCGCTCGGGCTCGCCGTGCACCAGGACGTCGAGCCCGATGTCCTCCTGCAGCGCGATGACACGCGCGATCTCTTCACGCAGGAACCCCTCGTAAGCGTCCTGGTCGATCTCGCCCCGGCCCGCACGGGCGCGTGCCCGGCGGATCTCGGCGGTCTGCGGGAACGAGCCGATCGTCGTCGTCGGGAGCGGCGGCAGATCCAGCGCGGCATCCTGCAGCGCGGCCCGCACCCCGAACGGCGTCCGGGTCCGGTCGGCGGGCGTGAGCGCGCGGACCCGCTCGCGCACCGCGCCGTCACGGACGCCGGGCGCCGCCTTCCGGTCGTCGAGCGCCGCGGTCGCGGCATCCAGCTCCGATGCGATCGCCTTGCGCCCCTCCCTCAGTCCGCGCGCGAGGGTCGTCACCTGGTCGACCTTCTGGTCGGCGAAGGCGAGCCAGGACACGAGCCGGGGATCGAGGTCGGGCTCGTCCGCGAGATCGTGCGGGACGTGCTGCAGCGAGGTCGACGTACCGACGGCGACGGCCGCGGCGCCGAGGCCGGCGACCGCGTCGAGCACGTCGGCTGCGGCGGCGAGGTCGCCGCGCCAGACGTTCCGACCGTCGACGACCCCCGCAACGAGCACGGTGTCATCGAGACCCGGGACCACGGCGGGTACCCCACCTCGGCTGAGATCGATCGCGATGCCCTCGACGTCGGAGGCGGCCAGCACACGCCAGGCGGGCGCGGAGAGCTCGCCGTAGCCGGCGGCCACGAGCACGGCCGGTCGGTCCGCCGCCGCCGTCAGGACGGCGAGCGCACGCTCGGCGGCCTCGGCGAGCTCCTCGTCGGTGTACCCGAGCGACTGGCTCACGAGCGCGGGCTCGTCGAGCTGCACCCACTCGGCTCCGGCCGCTCGGAGGGCGGCGAGCAGCTCGACGTACACGGGCAGCAGGTCGTCGAGGCGCTCGAGCGGGCGCGCGCCGGGGGCAGCGGCATCCGTCCCCTTGGCCAGTGCGAGGAACGTCACCGGTCCGACGAGTACGGGGCGCGTGAGGTAACCGTCGGCCGCGGCTTCGGCCACCTGGCGCGCGAAGCGGTCGCTCGAGAGTGCGAAGCGCGTCTCGGGACCGATCTCGGGCACGAGGTAGTGGTAGTTCGTGTCGAACCACTTGGTCATCTCGAGCGGGGCCGCCTCCCCCTCTCCCCGCGCCGCGGCGAACAGCGCCGCGAGGGGCACGGAGCCGTCCGCGTCGCGGAGATGGGCGAACCGCTCGGGCAGCGCGCCGACCGCGGCGACGACATCGAGGACCTGGTCGTAGAACGAGAACGTCTCGGGGATCGACGAGTCGTCTCGGCCGAGACCGAGCTCCACCAGTCGCGCACGCGTGCGGCGTCGGAGCTCCGCCGCGGCGGACTCGAGCGCCGCCTCGTCGAGGGCGCCGCTCCAGTGCGCCTCGACGGCGCGCTTGAGTTCGCGGCGACGGCCGACGCGGGGGTAGCCGAGGATCGTTCCGGCGGGGAAGGCGGTCATGGGGTCTCCTCTGTGGCGGGGATGATGCCGGCCTCGCGCAGCGTGGCGAGGACGGTGTCGTGGTTGTTGAAGGCGTAGAGATGGATGCCGGGGGCGCCGCCCTCGAGGACGGCGCGGCACAGCTCGGCGGCATGGCGGACACCGATCTCGCGGCGGCCGTCTGCCGTGGGTTCCACGTCGAGGTCGACGGCGAGCGTCCCGGGGACCTGCTCACCCGTGAGCTCGATCACGCGGCGCAGCCGAGACGGTGAGGTCATGGGCATGATGCCGGGCAGGATGGGGATCTCGACGCCGGCGGCACGGGCGCGCGCGACGAATGCCAGGTAATCGTCGGCGTGGAAGAACAGCTGCGTGATCGCGAGCGTCGCTCCGGCGGCCTGCTTCGCGAGGAGGGCGTCGATGTGCTCGGCGGGATACCGCGAGCGCGGGTGGCCGTTCGGGAAGGCCGCGACGGCGATGTCGACGTGGCGCCGCCCTTCGACGCGCGCCGCCCCGGGCACACCCGGGATCGGCTCCTCCGTGTAGGGGGAGGTCTCCGCCTGCACCCGGTCGATCAGCTGGACCAGTTGGGCCGCACTCTCGAGGTCGCCGAGCGCCGCCGCATCCTCCTCGACACCTGCCGGCGGATCGCCTCGCAGGGCGAGGAAGGACCGGATGCCGGCGCCCAGGAACTCCTTGATGAGGGAGGTCGCCTCGGCGTAGGAGCTGCCGATGCAGGTCAGGTGGGCGAGCGGCTCGACGCGGGTCTCGCGGAGGATGTGCGTGAGCACCTCGAGGGAGCGACCCCGCTCAGAGCCGCCGGCGCCGTAGGTGACGGAGATGAACGCCGGGTCGACCGCCGCCAGCCGGTCGATCGTCTCGTACAGGGCGGCGTAGGACGCGTCGGTGCGCGGCGGATAGACCTCGAACGAGACCGGCACCGTCGTGATCGACGGGGGCTGGATGATCGACATGGCGGTACTCCGGAGACGGATCGGAAGGCCTGGCGGCCGCGGACCGCACGCACGGGTGCGGGGACATCGCGGGCGGGTGCCGGGCTCGGCTGTCGCTCCGGGCCCGGGGTCGCCGGGCCGCTGGTGATGCCCTCATGCTGCCACGCCGGCGTCGCGCGGGACACGGATGTGACGCCCGGTTTCGGTGCACGCTGCCGCGTAGCGTGGAGCCATGACGACGATCGCCCCGTACGGTTCCTGGATCTCGCCGCTGTCCGCCGCCGACGCCGCCGCGACCGCCGCACGGTACGACGGCGCGCGGTTCGTGGGAGAGGAGATCTGGTGGGGCGAGTCCTTGCCCGACGAAGGCGGTCGGACCGCGGTGCGTCGGACGGCCGCCGACGGCACGACCGTCGACGTCCTGCCGGCGCCGTGGAACGCCCGGTCCCGGGTGCACGAGTACGGCGGCGGATCGTGGACCGCCACCGATGACGGCCGGGTGTTCTTCGTCGAGAAGAGCGACCAGCGCGTGTGGATGCTGCGCCCGGGCGGCGAGCCGGTCGCGCTCACCCCGATCGACGACCGTGCCCGGCACGGCGGCCTCCGCTGGCAGGCGGACACCCTGCTGGCCGTGCGCGAACTCCACGACGGCGGGCCGGTGCCCCGTCGTTCCCTCGTCGCGATCCCGCTCGAGGGAGGTGAGGTGCGAGAGCTCGTCGCCGGCAGCGACTTCCTCGCCCAGCCGGCCTTGTCCGCCGACGGCCGGCGGCTGGCCTGGGTCGCATGGGACCACCCCGACATGCCCTGGGACCGTACGCAGATCCGCGTCGGCGACGTGCGCGACGGCGTCGTGTCGACGTGGGAGGCGGTGACGTCGGGCGAGACCGCTGCACTGCAGCCGGAGTGGGATGCCGCCGGCCGCCTCGTCTACATCGACGAGCCGACCGGGCGGTGGAACCTCCGACGGTGGGACACGGCATCCGTCGACGGCTCGACGCCGGTGGCGCCCGTCGACGCCGACACGGGCGGCGGGCTGTGGGTGCTCGGAGCCCGGTGGTACGTCCCGCTCGCGAACGGAGGATTCGTCGCCTCACGCACGAACGGGGCGGACGAGATCGTCCGGATCGACGCGGACGGCGAGGTCACCCCCGTCGACGTGCCGGCGCGGTCCCGGGTCGTCGTCGAGGACGCGACCGGTTCGCGCACGCTGGTCTCGGGCACAGGCCCCGGGATCACCGGCATCTGGGAGATCGGCGCGGACGGGAGCACGTCACTCGTCCGCGGGACGCGCTCCGGCCTCGGAGACGAGTGGATCCCCGACGTGCGGCCGACGACCGTGCCCGGAGCGCACTGCGAGGTGCAGGCGTTCGATCACCCGCCCACGAACGCGGACTTCTCCGCGCCGGAGGGCGAACTGCCGCCGTACCTCGTCCTCGTCCACGGCGGTCCGACCGCGCACGTGGGTGGCGTCGCCGACAGCCGCGTCACCTACTTCACGAGCCGCGGGATCGGTGTCCTCGAGGTCAACTACGGTGGCTCGACCGGGTACGGGCGTGCCTACCGCGAGCGTCTGCGGGGCCGGTGGGGCATCGTCGACCGCGATGACGTCGCCGCTGCGGCAACCGGCCTCGCCGCGGAGGGACGAGCGGATGCCGCCCGCCTCGCGATCGCCGGGGGTTCGGCCGGCGGCTGGACGGTCCTGGCAGCGCTCGTCGGGACCGACGTGTTCGCGGCGGGGATCTCGCGGTACGGCGTGGGCGACGCGCGCCTGCTCGCGACCGACACCCACGACTTCGAGGCCCGCTACCTCGACGGGCTCATCGGACCCCTGCCCGACGCCGAGGCGCTCTACCTCGAACGATCGCCGCTCGGTCGCATCGATGGCTTTAGCGTGCCGGTCCTGCTGCTGCAGGGCGCCGAGGACGCCGTGGTGCCGCCCTCGCAAGCGGAGGCGATCCGAGATGCGCTGGCGGCGAAGGGCGTGCCTCACGCCTACGTGCTGTACGGCGGCGAGGGACACGGCTTCCGGCGCGCCGAGACCGTGATCCACGCGCTCGAGTCCGAGCTCGCCTTCCTCGGCCGGGTGTTCGGCTTCGAGACGCCGGGCGTCCCGGCGATCACACTCGAGTGATCGCCGGCGCGCTCAGCGGGTGAACGGGGCCAGTTCCGCGGCGAGCCGCTCGGACACGTGGGCGTGGACGGCGGTGCCGCCCTCCTCGTGACGTGTGGAGAGGATGTGACCGGACTCGTGGACCGCGTTGACCAGGTCGCCCCGGTCGTAGGGCACGAGCGCCCGGACCTCGACCGCCGGCAGCGGCAGGGCGTCCTCGATCGTCGCGCGGAGCTCGGCGACCCCCTCCCCCGTCCGCGACGAGACGAAGTGCGCTGTGGGCTCGAGACCGCGCAGCACGAGGCGCGTGTCGGGATCGATGAGGTCGGCCTTGTTGAACACGACGATCTCGTTCGTCGAGCGCGCACCCACATCGCCCATGACGTCGCGGACGGTCGCGAGCTGCGCCGCGGGGTCGGGGTGGGAGCCGTCGACGACGTGCACGATGACGTCGGCGTCGCCCACCTCCTCCAGCGTCGAGCGGAACGCCTCGACGAGCTGGTGCGGCAGGTTGCGCACGAATCCGACGGTGTCGGTCAGCGTGTACACGCGGCCGTCGGCTGCCTGCGCCCGCCGCACCGTGGCGTCCAGCGTCGCGAACAGTGCGTTCTCGACGAGGACTCCCGCGCTGGTGAGCTTGTTGAGCAGGCTCGACTTGCCGGCGTTGGTGTACCCGGCGATGGCGACCGACGGGATCGTGTTGCGCTTGCGCTCGGCCCGCTTCGCATCGCGCGCGGGGGCGAAGTCGCGGATCTGTCGCCGGAGCATCGCCATGCGGGTGCGGATGCGGCGGCGGTCGAGTTCGATCTTGGTCTCACCCGGACCGCGGGATCCCATACCCGCTCCACCGGCACCGACCTGACCACCCGCCTGACGGCTCATCGAGTCACCCCATCCGCGCAGACGCGGGAGGAGGTACTCGAGCTGCGCGAGCTCGACCTGGGCCTTGCCCTCACGGCTCTTCGCGTGCTGGCTGAAGATGTCGAGGATGACGGTGGTGCGGTCGATCACCTTCACCTTGACGACGTCCTCGAGGGCGCGTCGCTGGCTGGGTGCGAGCTCGGTGTCGGCGATGACGGTGTCGGCGCCGACGGCGACGACCAGGTCGCGCAGCTCGGCGGCCTTGCCGCGACCGATGTAGGTCGCCGGGTCGGGGTGCGGACGGCGCTGCAGCACGCCGTCGAGGACGACGGCGCCGGCGGTCTCGGCGAGCGCCGCCAGCTCGCGCAGCGAGTTCTCGGCATCCTCGGTCGATCCCTGCGGGTAAACACCCACCAGGACGACGTTCTCCAGACGCAGCTGGCGGTACTCGACCTCGGTGACGTCCTCGAGCTCGGTGGACAGGCCCGGCACACGGCGCAGCGCGGCGCGCTCCTCGCGGTCCCACTGCTCGCCGTCGGTGTCGCCGTAGGCGACGGTGCTCTCGTCCTGCAACGCCTGTGCGGCGCCGAACACGCGCACCCCCGAACGCGCTTCGGCGCGCGCGAGCACGCGGTCGACCGGGTCCACCGGTTCGTCCGTCGTGGCAGGGGTGGTGGTGTCTGTCATGTGATCCTTTCGCGGCCTCGCGGCCATCCGTGAACTCTAGCTTCCCGCGCCCGAGACCGCCTCCGCTACGCTCGTCGCATGGGGAGCGACCATTACTTCAGCGCGTCCCCGTCCAGCTCCGAGAACTTCCGCCGCATCCGTGTGTCCCTCGCCGGTCGCGACGTCGAGGTCACGACGGCGGGCGGGGTGTTCAGTCCCGACCACGTCGACGGAGGGACGGCGGTGCTCCTGGCCAACACTCCCCCGCCGCCGCCGGGTGGTCATCTGCTCGACCTCGGATGCGGCTGGGGTCCGATCGCGCTCTCACTCGCGCTCGACGCCCCGCACGCGACCGTGTGGGCCGTCGACGTCAACGAGCGGGCCCTCGACCTCGTCCGCCGCAACGCGGCGGAACTCGGCGTCACCAATGTCAACGCCGTCCTGCCCGAAGATGTTCCAGCGGACGTCTCTTTCCGCACGATCCGGTCCAACCCGCCGATCCGGGTGGGTAAGGACGTGCTGCACGGGCTGCTCGAGACATGGATTCCGCGGTTGTCCGAGCGCAGCGACGCCTGGCTGGTCGTCCAGCGCAACCTCGGCTCCGACTCGCTGCAGCGCTGGCTCGCAGCGTCGTTCGGCCGCGGCTACTCCGTCACGCGCGCGGCGACAGGGCGTGGCTTCCGGGTGCTGAAGGTTCGCCGGCACGGCTCGCCGGCGACGGGGACCATTCCGCTCCCCTGACGAGCCCGGAGTGTCAGGCGAGCGTGATCTCGCCCGAGAAGACGAGGGATGCCGGTCCCGACAGGAGGACGCGCTCCCCCGCATCCGTTCGGACCACCCGCACTCCCAGCCGGCCGCCCGGGACGTCGACGGTCCAACGGTCCGGCGCGCCGGCACCGGCCCAGTGACGGACGGCGAGCGCGGATGCCGCGACCCCGGTACCGCAGGACAGGGTCTCGCCGACACCGCGCTCGAACACCCGCATCCGGATCGCACCCACACCGTCGGTGACGAGCGGCTCCTCGGGAACGACGAACTCGACGTTCGCTCCGGCCGTCGGCACCGGATCGAGAAGAGGCTGCACAGAGAGATCGAGACCCGCGAGCTCGTCCTCGCTCGACAGGGCGACCACCACGTGCGGGTTGCCGACGTCGATCCCGAGCCCGGGTCGGGCGACCTTGAGCCCTCGGGCGCGCACCAGCACCTCGTCGGCGGTCGGACGCCAGAGTCCGAGGTCGACCTCGAAGCCGTTGTCGGCGAGGGTGACCGTCTTCGTCCCGGCGCGCGTGCCGATCCGGAGCGTCTCGCCGGGGGCGAGCGTCGCTAACCCGGCGCTGAGCAGGTACTTCACGAAGACGCGAACCCCGTTGCCGCACATCTCGGCGATGGATCCGTCGGCGTTGCGGTAGTCCATGAACCACTCGGCGTCGGGCGTCTGGGCACCCGCATCGATCGCCGAGGAGCGGACGACTCGCAGCAGTCCGTCGCCACCGATGCCGAAGCGACGATCGGTGAGCGCGGCGACCTGCTCACCCGTCAGCTCGAGCCGACCGTCGGGATCGGCGACCACGACGAAGTCGTTGCCCGTCCCGTGGCCCTTGGTGAATGCGATCGTCGACACCCGTCCAGTCTAGGCGCGGGGGCTGGGGCGTCGCCGGTCAGGAGCGTACCGGAGGGTCGTCGAGCAGCCGTTCGGCGGGCGCCCCGGCATCCACCCAGCGGATGTCGGGGTAACGGCGGAACCACGACACCTGGCGACGCGCGTAGCGGCGGGTGAGCGCCTGCGTCTCGCTGACGGCCTCCTCCTCGGTCATACGGCCCGACAGCTGCGCCAGGGCCTGCGCGTATCCGATCGCCCGGGGCGCGGTCGGGCCCGACTCGAGTGCTCGCGCACGGAGGGACTCCACCTCGGCGAGCAGCCCCTCGCGCCACATCCCCCGCACCCGCTCATCGAGCCGGTCGACGAGCGCCGCGCGGTCGAGCCGTACGCCGATGATGGCGGTGCCGGGATGCCACAGCACGGGCGCGTCGGGAAGCGCAGCCCCGTGCGTGTCGGCACCCTGGAGAAGCACCTCGAGGGCGCGCACGACGCGTCGACCGTTGCGCGGGTCGAGACGGTCGGCGGTACCCGGGTCGACCTCGCGGATGCGGCCGATCAGCGCCTCGGCCCCGTTCTGCTCGAGATCGGCCTCGAGGCGCGCGCGCAGGGCCGGGTCGCGCGGGGGGAAGCGGAAATCGAAGACGACGCTCGAGACGTAGAGCCCGGATCCGCCGACGAGGATCGCATCGCCGCCGCGGTCGAAGATCCCGCGGATCGCCGCCCGCGCACGCTCCTGGTACACGGCGACCGCCACATCCTCCGTGACCTCGAACTCGTCGAAGAGATGATGCGGGATGCCGCGACGCTCCCCCGGTGGGAGTTTGGCCGTACCGATGTCCATCCCCCGGTACAGCTGCATCGCGTCGGCGTTGACGATCTCGGCTCGCCGCCCGCGACGCGTCAGCTCCTCGGCGAGATCCAGCGAGAGGGAGGTCTTGCCGGTGCCGGTCGCCCCGACGATGACCCACAGGCGCGGGGCGCCCACGGGGTCAGAGTCCGGGGGTGGCGGTGCGCAGGACCGGCAGCCCGAGCGACACGGCGCGCGGGCCCGCGTCGCCTGCGGGAGCCGGCACGCCGCACGAGTCGGCCTGCGCGCGATCCCACGCGTCTCCGGCGCGGGTGCGACGGATGCGCAGCGGCGCCCCCTCCGGGCTGTCGGCCAGGAGGTGGAACGGTGCGGCGTGCGTGATCACCGTCGTGACGACATCGCCGGGACGCGGCGTGGGCGACCCCTCGGGGACCTCGAAGTGCACGAGGCGGTTGTCCTCGGCACGGCCGGTCAGGCGCCGGGTCGCGGCGTCCTTCTTCCCCTCACCCGTGGACACGAGCACCTCGACGGTGCGACCGAGCTGGGCCTGGTTCTCCTCGAGCGAGATCCGCTCCTGGAGCGCGACGAGGCGGTTGTAACGCTCCTGCACGACCTCCTTCGGAACCTGGTCGGGCATGGTCGCCGCGGGGGTGCCCTCGCGGATCGAGTACTGGAAGGTGAACGCGCCGGCGAACCGCGCCTGCTCGACGACACGCATGGTGTCCTCGAAGTCCTCATCCGTCTCACCCGGGAAGCCGACGATGATGTCCGTCGAGATGGCGGCGTGCGGCATCTTCTCGCGCACACGATCGAGGATGCCGAGGAAGCGCTCGCTGCGGTACGAGCGGCGCATCGCCTTGAGGATGCGGTCGGAGCCCGACTGCAGCGGCATGTGGAGTTGCGGCATGACGGCAGGCGTCTCGGCCATCGCGTCGATCACGTCGTCGGTGAAGGCGGCCGGATGCGGGCTCGTGAAGCGCACGCGCTCGAGGCCGGGGATCTCGCCGGCTGCCCGCAGCAGCTTGCTGAAGGCCTGGCGGTCGCCGAACTCGACGCCGTAGCTGTTGACGTTCTGACCGAGCAGGGTGACCTCGATGGCGCCGTCCTCCACGAGCAGACGGATCTCGTTGAGGATGTCTCCCGGGCGACGGTCCTTCTCCTTACCGCGCAGGCTCGGGACGATGCAGAAGGTGCAGGTGTTGTTGCATCCCACCGAGATCGAGACCCAGCCGCTGTGGGCGGAGTCGCGTTTGGTGGGGAGGGTCGAGGGGAACACCTCGAGCGACTCGAGGATCTCGAGCTCCGCCTCGCCGTTGTGCCGCGCGCGCTCGAGAAGACTGGGGAGCGACCCCATGTTGTGGGTGCCGAAGACGACATCGACCCAGGGGGCCTTCTGCTGGACGGCATCCTTGTCCATCTGCGCGAGGCATCCGCCGACGGCGATCTGCATGCCGTCGTGCTTGTCCTTGCGGCTCTTCAGGTGCCCCAGCGTGCCGTAGAGCTTGCCGGCGGCGTTGTCGCGGACGGCGCACGTGTTGATGACGACGACGTCGGCTTCGGTCCCCGCATCGGCGCGGACGTAGCCGGCCGACTCGAGCGAGCCCGAGAGCCGCTCGGAGTCGTGGACGTTCATCTGGCACCCGAACGTTCGCACCTCGTAGGTGCGGGGACGGCCGTCCGCACCGACGGCGGCATCGGACGGGGCGATGAGGGTGGGGGCAGCGGAAGGGCTGGTCATGATCAGGCCATTCTACGAGCCGCGTCCCGTGCGGGCGGCGGTGACGCTCAGCGCAGGAGTGAGCGGATGCGGCCGGCCGAGATCGCGCTGAAGACGACGGCGACGGCGAGCAGGATCGTGACGGCCGCCCAGGCGGGCACCGACGCGGATCCGACCGCGATGTCGATGCCGTAGAAGTCCCTCAGATCGGCGAGCGCCGTCGTGCTGCCGTCCGTCACCGTTCGGAGCGTCTCGTCGGTGAAGGGTCGACGCAGGAGCATCGCCCCCTGGGCGAACGGCAGCGCGTTGATGACGTCCGCGACCGTGTCCGGCAGCGACCCGACCGGGATGTAGGAGCCGGCGACGAAGCCGAGCACCGTGCCCACGACGGTGGAGAACGCCGAGTAGGCACCGGTGGTGGTCAGGAACGACGCGCCGAAGCATCCCAGGGTCGTGAACGCCGCGCAGCACAGGAGCATCGCGCCGAGGGCCGCGGCGATCTGCCCCGCGGCCAGCCACGTCCCGCGGACGAACCCGAGGTGGAGGAGGGTGAGGACGAAGATGATGCCCGACATGAGGACGGCGACGGTCACCGACGAGATCAGATAGCCGAGCACGAGGTGCGTGCGGCGGATCGGCGCGACGAGGAAGTCCCCGAACCGCCCCGTCGCCCGATCGTCCACGAACACCGAGACGGCGCCGATCCCCGAGGTGACCGTCGTGAGCAGGACGATGCCCGACAGCATCCAACTGTCGACGAAGGCCTCGATGTCGCCCCGTGTGGCACGCGGGAGGCTCTGTTCGAGGCCGTCGACCTGGAGCCGGGCGAGGAACAGGGTGTACAGGACGAAGAGGATGAGACCGCTCAGGAGCGAGAAGAAGACGTTGAGACGGTCGCGGAAGAAAAGGGCGAGGTTGCGGCGGACGATGGCCGCGACGATCCTCATGCCGCGGACTCCGTCTCGACACCTCGGCCCGTGAGTGCCAGGAACACGTCGTCCATGCGCCCGTGACGGAACTCGAAATCGCGCACGCCGTCTCCCACGGCGGCCAGGATGCGTCGCGCCTGATCCGCCCCCGCGACGGGGACGACGAGCACCTCGCCGTCGCGCTCCACCGTCGCCGGGTCCACGTCCGGATGCGCGAGGATGGCTGCCGGGTCATCGATGGTGACGGTGAGGATGCTGCGGCTGAACGTCGCTCGGAGCTCGGTCGGCGTCCCTTCGGCGACGATGCGGCCGGAGTCGATGATGCTCACCTGATCGGCCTCCTCCGTCTCCTCCATGTAGTGCGTCGTCAGGAAGACGGTGAGACCGCGCTCCCGGCGGAGTCCGCCGATGGCGCTCCAGACCGCCACCCTGCTCGCCGGGTCGAGTCCCGCCGTGGGCTCGTCGAGGAAGAGGATCGCCGGATCGTGGAGGAGGGCGCGCGCGATGTCCGCCCGACGACGCTGACCGCCGGAGAGCCGGCCGTACGGGCGCCCCAGGACGTCCTCCAACTCGATCAGTTCCGACAGTTCGGCGAGGCGGGCGGCGAAACGTCGCCGGGAGACACCCGAGAGGGTCGCCCGGAGCGCAAGGTTCTCACGCACGGTGAGGGCGTCGTCGAGCAGCGACCGTTGGAACACGACGCCGATGGCGGCGCGAACCGCCTCACCGTCCGCGACGACATCGCGGCCCGCGACCCGGACCCGACCGGCATCCGCTCGCAGCAGGGTCGTGAGGCATCCGATTGTGGTCGATTTGCCCGCACCGTTGGCCCCGAGGAACGCGAAGAGCTGCCCGTCGGGGACGCTGAGCGAGATGCCGTCCACAGCCCGCACCGCCCGGTAGGACTTCACGAGTCCCTCGACCTCGATCGCCACAGCACGCCCTTCCCGACGTGCCACGCGCACGTGCGACCGAGTCTGGCAGACCGGGCGCCGCCACGACGTCGTTCACACGGGAGTCACGGCTCGAAACGAACCCCGCGCCGCGCAGGTGCGCTGAGCTCATCGAGCGCCTGGCGCGCCACCGATAACGCGACGGCGCCGTACCCCCTGCGCGCGAGCTGACCGGCGAGGCGCCGCACAGCGGCATCCCGCTCCACGTCCGCCAGGCCGCGCGCTTTGGACCGCGCGAACTCGAGCGCCCGCTCCGTCTCATCGTCCGGCAACGCCGCGAGCGCGTCATCGACGACCTCGCGCGGAATGCCCCGCTGACCGAGTGTCTGCGCGATGGCCTGCCGCCCCTGCGCGTTGCGCGAGGTGGCCTTGTCGATGAGCTGCTCTGCAAGAGCCGCATCGTCGAGGTATCCCAGCGAGACGAACCGGTCGATGATGCCGTCGGATGTCACCTCGTCGAGGTCGTGTTCGCGCAGGACGGACCGTGCTTCACGCACCGACAACGACCGCGTCCGGAGCTTGCGCAACAACACCCGCTCGGCCAACGCTGCAGTGTCGTCGTCCTCCGCCGGAACGACGATCGGAACGTTGCCTGTTGCCGGGTGTGCGGCGCGCGCGGCGGTTCGCTCCGATTCCGATCGCTCGCCGATCCAGGTCGCGTGCCACTGTCTGTTCTCCGCGTCGTCGGCCGGAGCAGCGTGCTGCTCGACTCGCTTCCCGAAGAGCGGGATGACGGGGGCGAGCGCGTCCCGCTCGCCCCCGTTCGCGTCCGTCACGATCAGGCCGGGCGGCGAGCCGCCAGCTCGTCGGAGGACGCAGCGTCCTCCGTGGCCGGCTTCGGCTGACCGATGCCGAGCTTCTGCTTGATCTTCATCTCGATCTCCGCAGCGACATCGGTGTTCTTGAGCAGGAAGTTGCGGGAGTTCTCCTTGCCCTGACCGAGCTGCTCGCCTTCGTAGGTGTACCACGCACCGGACTTCTTGACGATCCCGTGCTCGACGCCGAAGTCGATGAGGCTGCCCTCGCGCGAGATCCCGACGCCGTAGAGGATGTCGAACTCCGCCTGCTTGAACGGCGGCGCCATCTTGTTCTTGACCACCTTGACGCGCGTACGGTTGCCGACGGCTTCGGAACCATCCTTCAGGGTCTCGATGCGACGGATGTCGAGGCGGACGGACGCATAGAACTTCAACGCCTTGCCACCCGCGGTCGTCTCGGGCGAGCCGAAGAAGACACCGATCTTCTCGCGGAGCTGGTTGATGAAGATCGCGGTGGTCTTCGTCTGGTTCAGACCACCGGTGATCTTGCGCAGCGCTTGGGACATGAGGCGGGCCTGAAGACCCACGTGCGAGTCGCCCATCTCGCCCTTGATCTCGGCCTCGGGCACGAGCGCGGCGACGGAGTCGATCACGACGAGGTCGATGGCCCCCGAACGGATCAGCATGTCGGCGATCTCGAGCGCCTGCTCACCCGTGTCGGGCTGAGAGACGAGCAGCGCGTCGATGTCGACGCCCAGCTTCTCGGCGTAGCCGGGGTCGAGCGCGTGCTCCGCATCGATGAAGGCCGCGATGCCACCGGCACGCTGAGTGTTGGCGATGGCGTGGAGGGTCAGGGTCGTCTTACCGGAGGACTCCGGACCGTAGATCTCGACGACGCGACCGCGCGGGATCCCGCCGATGCCGAGCGCGACGTCGAGCGCGATCGAGCCGGTCGGAATGACCTCGACAGGAGCGCGCTCATCGCTCCCCAGTCGCATGATCGATCCCTTGCCGAACTGGCGGTCGATCTGGGCGAGGGCCGATTCGAGGGCCTTCTCGCGGTCGGCAGGTGATGGCATGTCGTGCTCCTTCGTGCTCGCGATTCCGTCGCCCATAGGCTGTCGCGATCGTCACCGACGGTTCGGATTCTGCGACAGGGCGGGGGTGTCATTTGACGGTCTTCACGTTAGGAGGACCCTCCGACATCGAGGTGTCGGATCCTGCTTCCGTGGATGACGTGCCTACGACACCCGCTGTGAAGGACACTACGCCCGGATCGAACGCATCTTCGATGCGACACGCCGATCAGCGACGCGGGTCGAGCCTTCCGGCACCGTGTCGACGGGAGACGGGGACGTCCGTCTCGGCGCAGAGCGCGTACCAGACCTCCCGGGGCGGAACGCCCGCGGAGAGGGCTTCGCGCGCCGTCCTGTTCCCCACGGCCGACAGCACCAGGTCGGACACGAGAGCCGCGCCGCCCGCGCCGAACTCATCGGCAACGGCGCGATCGAACTCGCTGTGGCGCATCGACCGTCAGCGCAGCGACAGCTCGGGGGCGGAGACATCCTCCCCCAGCGAGGCGAGGTCGTCGGGGACGACGTCGCTCAACGAGTGCAGCCCCTCCAGGACGGAGATGCGCTCACCCACCTCGCGCATGATGGCGGAGATGGGGACATCGAGGGCCTCGGCGACGGCCGCGAGGATCTCGCTGGACGCTTCCTTCTGACCGCGCTCGACTTCGCTGAGGTACCCCAGGGCGACGCTGGCCCTGCCCGACACCTGACGGAGCGTGTGCCCCTTCTGCAGACGGAAGTCGCGGAGGACGTCACCGATCTCTTGACGAACCAGGATCATGCGTGGGCCCTCCCTCTGCTGCGATCCACCGAATCCCTTGCGGGGGAACCACGGTACAACACGTTCGATGTCACCCTAGACCCCGAGCGCTGGGGAATGGATGGGAATCACCGATACGTAACATGCTCGGAACGAGGGCTATTCCCGGCTCAGAGGGCATCGACGGCGAGGGCGATCGCGTGCGCCGTCGCGGCGGTGCGGATCTCGTCCCGGTCCCCCTCCAGGAGGAGCGATTCGACCCGGGACCCGAGGGGCGTCGAGACGGCGATGTGCACGGTGCCCACCGGCTGACCGTCCGTCGACACCGGGCCGGCGATCCCCGTCGTGGCGATTCCGACGTCGGCGGGGTCGTCGGCCCCCACCGCACGACGGACGCCATCGGCCATCTGACGTGCGACCCGCGGATGCACCGGCCCGTGTGCCTCGAGCAGTGTCTCGTCGACGCCGAGCAGACGCTCTTTGAGGTCGGTCGCGTAGGCGACGATGCCGCCGCGGAACACGGCGGAGGCACCGGGGACGGCGACGACGGATGCCGCGACGAGACCGCCGGTGAGCGACTCGGCGATCCCGAGGGTCCACCCGAGCTCCTTGAGTCGCTCGACGAGGCGCTCCGGTTCGGACCTCGGGCCGCTCGCGACCGCGGTCTCCTCCAACTCCTCGGGGAGCTCGCTCGGTGTCCGACGCATCATGCCCTCCGAGGCTGCCGCGCCCGGATGGCGGTGACGACGTAGTCGACACCGCTGGCGACGGTCAGCACCACGGCGACCGTCATGGTGATCGCGTTGACGACATGGATCCACTCCCCCACGACCGTCCACAGAGGGAGCAGCGCGAGCGAGAGCGCGACCGCCTGCGCGACCGTCTTCAGTTTGCCCATCCACGCCGCGGCGACGACGTGGTCGGTGGCGACGACCAGACGGTGCACCGTGATGCCGAGCTCGCGGACGAGGACCAGGACGACGATCCACACCGGCAGCTCGCCGAGGACCGAGAGGGAGACGAAGGCGGCGCCGGTGAGGACCTTGTCCGCGATCGGATCGAGGAGCTTGCCGAGGTCCGTGACGATGTCGTAGCGGCGGGCGAGGTACCCGTCGATGCCGTCCGACGCGATCGCGACGATGAACAGAGCAGCCGCCCCCCAGCGAAGGGGACCGTCCGCCCCGCCGTCGGCGAGAAGCATCCAGACGAACACGGGCGCGCACAGGATGCGCACGATCGTGATGGCATTCGGTAACTGCCGGGGAATCGTCACGGATCGAGCCTACCGAGCGGTCGGGTCGTCGGTCTCAGTCGCGACCCGTGAGACCCCAGGCATCCTCGTCCCCTTCGGACTCGACGACCTCGTACCCCTCGAACTGCTGCGTCACCGCATCGGGGCCGTAGGGATCGGCCGCAGGCGTCGAAACCGGGGCCGCATCGGCGGGAGGCTCCTCGCCGCGCAGACGGGCGAGGACGGCGGGCAGCTCGTCGGGCGTCACGAGGACGTCGCGGGCCTTCGATCCCTCGGATGGTCCGACGATCTCCCGCGCTTCGAGGAGGTCCATGAGCCTGCCCGCTTTGGCGAACCCGACACGGAGCTTGCGCTGCAGCATCGACGTCGATCCGAACTGGGTCGTGATGATCTGCTCGGCCGCGGCCAGGAGGAGCTCGAGGTCGTCGCCGATGTCGGCGTCGATCTCCTTCTTCTCGACGATCGCCTCGACGTCCTTGCGGTACTCGGGACGCGCCTGGTTCTTGACGTGGGCGACGACCTTCTCGATCTCCTTCTCGGCCACCCAGGCGCCCTGCACGCGGACCGCCTTGGAGGCGCCCATCGGCAGGAAGAGCCCGTCACCCTGCCCGATCAGACGATCGGCTCCAGGCTGATCGAGGATGACGCGGGAGTCCGTGACGCTCGTCACCGCGAACGCGAGTCGCGACGGCACGTTCGCCTTGATGAGTCCCGTGACGACGTCGACCGACGGGCGCTGCGTCGCGAGGACGAGGTGGATGCCGGAGGCGCGGGCGAGCTGCGTGATGCGGACGATCGAGTCCTCGACGTCGCGAGGGGCGACCATCATGAGATCGGCGAGCTCGTCGACGACGACGAGGAGGTACGGATAGGGCTTCAGCACGCGCTCGCTGCCGGCGGGGAGCTGGATCTCGCCCGCCACGACCGCCCTGTTGAAGTCGTCGATGTGGCGGAAGCCGAACGACGCGAGGTCGTCGTACCGCATGTCCATCTCCTTCACGACCCACTGCAGCGCTTCGGCTGCCTTCTTGGGGTTCGTGATGATGGGGGTGATCAGGTGCGGCACGCCCGCATACGACGTCAGCTCCACCCGCTTCGGGTCGATCAGCACCATGCGGACGTCCGACGGCTTGGCACGCATGAGCAGGCTCGTGATCATCGAGTTCACGAAGCTGGACTTACCGGAGCCGGTCGAGCCCGCCACCAGGAGGTGGGGCATCTTCGCCAGGTTCGCCACAACGTAACCGCCGCCGACGTCCTTGCCGATGCCGATCGTCATGGGATGCGTCGCCTGCTGGGCGTTGGGCGAGCGCAGCACGTCGCCGAGGGTCACGATCTCGCGGTCGGTGTTCGGGATCTCGACGCCGATCGCGCTCTTGCCCGGGATCGGGGCGAGGATGCGCACCTCGTTCGATGCCACCGCATAGGCGATGTTGTTGGTGAGGGCGGTGATCCGCTCGACCTTCACCCCGGACCCGAGCGCGATCTCGTACTGGGTCACCGTCGGCCCACGCGAGAACCCGGTCACCTTCGCGTCGATCGAGAACTGCTCGAAGACGCCCATGATCGCGCGGACCATGGCGTCGTTGGCCTCGGACCGGGCCTTGTGCGGCGTGCCGGCCGCGAGAGCGTCGGCGGACGGGAGGCGGTAGTCGGCGGCATCCGGGTCGACCGAGTCGAGGTTGGCGGCCACGAAGTCGGGCAGCGGTGGCACCGGCGGGACCTCGCCCGCTGCAGCGTCGCGCTTGCGGCCGGGCGTGCGCGGCGCGGCGGGCGCGATGATCTCGGTCACCGCGTCGGGCATCACCTCGGGCGTCGGGGTGGTGACGGGGTTGTCGAAGCTGCCGTCACCGCTGGCTTCCAGGAGCGCCGTCAGGTCGTCGGCACCCAGGCCGCCGTCGGCGTCCTCCTCGCGGCCGGACTTGTTGCGCCGCCACCACGGCAGCGACTCCCCCTCGTCCGCGGGAGCATCAAAGGCGACCGTCGGGCCGGTCGTGCCCGCATCCGACGTCGCGCCCCGTTCGACGCGTTCCGCGCCGAACATCCATGCGTACAGGTCGCCGAGCCGGCGGCCGATGCGGTTCGGCGGCGTCTTGGTGAGGATCAACACGCTCAACAGCGCCAGGAGGCCGAGGACGATGCCCGCACCGATCTCGGTGAGGACCGTCAGCGGCTCGCCGATCGCCCAGCCGAAGAGACCGCCCGCGGCGCTCAAGGCGGTAAGGCCCTGGCTGGGCTGCGGCCGCTCCGCGACGACGTGGCAGAAGCCCGCGACCGCCAGGACGAAAAGTCCGGCTCCGATCCCGATACGCCCGTTGTCGTGCACAGAGGGCGGATGCCGGAAGAGCCACCCGGCGAGCAGAAGCAGGATCACCGGGAAGACGAACGCCTCGCGGCCGATCAGAGCTCCCACCGTGTAGGCGCTGATGTTCGTGCCGACCTCGGTTCCGATGAGGAACCATTCGACGACGGCGCCGGCGATCGCCATGAGGACGAGCAGGAACGGGAACCCGTCGCGGCGCTGATCCTTCTCGAGCGACTCCGACCCGAACGCCCGGAACATGCCCCCCGCGACGTGGGCCAGTCCGAGCCACGCCCGGACGACGATCGGGGGGCGGTCGACGTCGTCGACGTAGCGCTGGGGGGCGGGTTCGGCCTTGCGGCGTGGCGTCGGCTCGGCTTTCTTCGCGCGCGCCGAGGAGCCCGACGCGGAGGCGCGGGGTTTACTGGCCGGACTGCTGCTCCTGGGCATACCTTCCACGGTAGGCGCGACGACCGACATGTGCCCGGATTGACGCGACTCCTCGCCCGGATCGGGGCGTCAGGCGAGGCGTTTGACCATCGTGTCGCGCCCGATGCCGCTCCGGGTGACGGCGAACCCTTCGCTGCGGTAGAGGACCTGTGCGAAGTTGCCGCGCTCGACGGACAGGCAGATGCGGGCGCGGCCATCGGCGCGGGCCTCGTCGCACAGGCGCCGCAACAGGCCACGACCGACCCCGTGCGAGCGCCACAGCGGCTTCACCCCGATGATGAGCTCGGGGACCCCTGTGCCCACGTATCCGAAGCCCGGTTCGGTGCGGGGCATCGTGCGGTACCACGCCGCCCCGATGGCCTCCGCGCCGGCGACGGCGACGAACCCGACATCCCCCGGCCGCATCCATCCCGACAGGTACTTGCTGTGGTCGGGGTGCGAGAGGATCTCATGTCGCGGCCGCGGCACGCCGGGTCGCCAATTGGCGGCTTCGACGACCATGTCGCCGAGGAAGACCCCGTCCGCCTGCACGGCAGGACGCAGCGACCACGACTCGGGCATGCCCGAATGGTAGCGGCCCCGTCAGGCCTCGATCACCATGGGGACGATCATCGGCCGGCGGCGCAACGACTGGTTGACCCATCGGCCGATCGTCCGGCGCACGACCTGCTGCAGCGCGTGCTGATCGCGCACCCCGGACTGAGCGGCCTCGGTCAGCGCCTGAGCGATCTTGGGCTTGACGGAGTCGAACACCGCGTCGTCCTCCGCGACACCGCGGGCGTGGATCTCGGGACCCGTGACGATCCGGCCGGTCGCGGCATCCACCACGACGATGACGGAGATGAACCCTTCCTCACCGAGGATGCGGCGGTCCTTCAGGTCCGCGTCCGTGATCTCGCCGACCGACGACCCGTCGACGTACACGAAACCGAGGTCGAGCTGGCCGACGACGCGGGCGACTCCGTCCTTCAGATCGATGACGGTGCCGTTCTCGGCCAGGATCGTGTTCTCCGCCGGGATGCCGCTGTCCTGCGCGAGCTTCGCGTTGGCCATCAGGTGCCGATACTCGCCGTGCACGGGCAGGACGTTCTTCGGCTTCAGTATGTTGTAGCAGTAGAGCAGCTCGCCGGCGGCGGCGTGGCCCGAGACGTGGACCTTCGCGTTCGCCTTGTGCACGACGTTCGCACCGAGCTTCGTGAGCCCGTCGATCACGCGGTAGACGGCGTTCTCGTTGCCCGGGATGAGGCTCGAGGCGAGGATGACGGTGTCGCCCTCCCCCGGCTCGATCGCGTGGTCGAGATTCGCCATGCGCGACAGCACCGCCATCGGCTCGCCCTGCGATCCGGTGGACATGTAGACGATGCGGTCGTCGGGCAGGTCCTTGGCCTTCTTGTAGTCGATGAGCACGCCGTCGGGGACGTTGAGGTAGCCGAGCTGCTCGGCGATCGTCATGTTGCGCACCATGGAGCGGCCGAGGAAGGCGACCCGGCGACCGTGCGCGGCGGCCGCGTCGATGACCTGCTGGACGCGGTGCACATGGCTCGAGAAGCTCGCCACGATCACGCGACGCGGAGCCTTGCCGATGACCTGGTCGAGCACGGGCCCGATCGCCCGCTCGAGCGGTGTGAAGCCGGGGACGTCGGCGTTCGTGGAGTCGACCAGGAAGAGATCCACGCCCTCCTCGCCGAGCCGGGCGAACGCGCGGAGGTCGGTCAGACGCCCGTCGAGCGGGAGCTGGTCCATCTTGAAGTCGCCGGTGGCGAGCACGAGACCCGCCGGGGTACGGATGCCGACGGCCAGCGCATCGGGGATGGAGTGGTTGACGGCGACGAACTCGAGGTCGAAGGGTCCGACCTGCTCGCGCTGCCCCTCCTTCACCGTCAGCGTGTACGGCTTGATCCGGTGCTCCTTGAGCTTCGCCTCGACGAGGGCGAGGGTCAGCTGCGAACCGATGAGGGGGATGTCGGCCTTGCGCTTGAGGAGATAGGGCACGGCACCGATGTGGTCCTCGTGACCGTGCGTCAGGACGACCCCGACGATGTCGTCGAGCCGACCGCGGATCGCCTCGAAGTCGGGGAGGATCAGGTCGACGCCCGGCTGGTGCTCCTCGGGGAAGAGCACCCCGCAGTCGACGATCAGCAGCTTGCCGTCGAACTCGAAGACCGTCATGTTGCGGCCGACTTCGCCGAGTCCGCCGACGGGGGTCACCCGGAGCGTGCCGGGTGCGAGCGCCTCAGGCGCGGAGACGGTCGTGCTCATCGGGTTGTTCCATGCACCTTCGGAAGGGCACCGCCTGCGGCGGCGTTGCGGTCGGGTCGGAAATTGGAGAAGTCGGCACCGTCGACATCCCTCACGAGGGCGAGTTCGTCCTCGATGAGGGCGGCCTCCCACTCCTCCGGCCCCACCAGGGGCAGGCGGACGCGCGGGCTCGAGATGCGACCCAGCCCGTGGAGGATGTACTTCGCGCTCACGGTGCCGGGGACGTGAGTCATCACGGCGCGCACAAGGGGCTCGAGCTTCTTGTGGGCGGCGGTGGCGGTGGTGAGGTCGCCGCGGTTGACGGCATCCACGATCACGCGGTAGGGCGCCGAGGTGATGTTCGCCGTCACGCCGATGAGGCCGGCCGCACCGATGGAGAGGTGGGGCAGGACGTTCGCGTCGTCGCCTGAGAAGTAGAGCAGGTCGGTCTGGTTGAGCACCCGGCTCACCTCGCTGAAGTCGCCCTTGGCGTCCTTCACGGCGAGGATGTTCGGGTGCTTGGCGAGCCGCAGGATCGTCTCGTACTTGATCGGGACGCCCGTGCGACCGGGGATGTCGTACAGGATCACCGGCAGGTCCGCGGCGTCGGCGACGAGACGGAAGTGCGTCAGGATGCCGGCCTGGGTGGGCTTGTTGTAATACGGCGTGACGATCATGATGCCGTCCGCGCCGGCCTTCTCACTGGCCTTGTAGAGCTCGATCGCGTGGGCGGTCTCGTTGGAGCCGCCACCCGTGATGATCTTTGCGCGCCCGGCGGAGACGGACTTGCCCACCTCGACGAGCTTCAGCTTCTCGGCATCCGTCAGCGTGCTCGTCTCACCGGTCGTGCCGGTCACCACGATGCCGTCGGCGCCGCCGGTGATGACGTCGTCGATGTGCTTCTCGACTGCGGGCCAATCGACCTCGCCGTCGGCCGTCATGGGGGTGACGAGCGCGACGAGCACCTGACCGAAGGGATTGGCGGAGTGCGTCATGGTTCCCAGGGTACCGGTCGGGGTCCGCCGGTCGTGCGGGGCGGCCGGTGGTGACGGATGCACGATCCGCGGGACGCGTGTCGCCTCCACCCTCGGGACGCTCGCCCCGTGCACCGCGGATCGTGCGCTCATCACCTGATGCGCGCGACTGCGGCGAGGATCGCGCGCTGCACGCGCGGCCAGTCGTGGACGACGAGCGCGTAGTCGAAGCGGAGCGTCTCGTACCCTGCCGCGGCCGCCTCGGCGTCCCGCACGAGGTCGCGATGGCGCCGCGATGGGCCCTCGTGGTTCAGTCGACCGTCGACTTCGAGGATTAGGCGGCCGGCGAGCACGAAGTCCACTCTGCCGACACCGGCGACGAGGACCTGCGATTCGAGGCGGATGCCGAGGCGTGACAGCCGCAGGCGCAGCAGGGATTCGATCCCGCTCTCGGCATCCGGACGTGCGATGTCGACGATGCACACCACAGCTCGCCGCCGTGCGCAGCCGCGATCCGTGTCGAGGTGTCGACTTCCGGCACGGCGTACACGCCGTTGCGGACTCGGAGGAGGGTTCCGCGATTCACTGCCCGCGCGATCTGCGCCCGGGTCGCCCCGCGGCGAGACAGCTGCGCCGTCCGCGCGATCCCGCCCAGGACACGGAGGTGATGAGCGATGGTGGCGGCGTCCATCCGTCGAGACTGTCGGCCGGTGGGCCGACGGCGGTCACGGGTCGAGGGATCCGCGGACAGCCGGCCGGTGCGGCCTTCTGTGGAGGGAGTGACGGATGCACGACCGGTGGGGCTGGTGCCGCCTCGGGCGACCGCTACGGCGACGGGCACACCGCCGGTCGTGCATCCGTGCGCGGGTCGGTTCGGGCGCGCGGCGTCAGCGGCCGCGGGAGGCGGCGGGGACGACGACGCGGTCCGGGAGGAGCCGCGAGACGGCCACGAGGACCTTGTAGCGGAGCGACGGGATGCTGACGGCCCGGCCGTGGGCGGCGTCGCGCAGGGATGCGCGCACCACCTGCGGCGCCTCGAGCCACATCCAGCCCGGCACCCCCTCCTGGCCCGGCGGCAGACCGAGCCGCTCGTGGAAGTTCGTGTGCACGAATCCGGGACAGACCGCGGTGACCGTCACGCCGCGCGGCGCGTAGACGGCGTTCGCCCAGCGGCTGAAGCTCACGACCCACGCCTTGGCCGCGCCGTACGTTCCGCGGGGCACGAGGCCTGCGACCGAGGCGACGTTGAGGATGCGGCCGCGGCGACGCTCGAGCATCACCGGAAGGGCCGCGCGGGTCAAGCGCATCGTGACCTCGGCGTGCAGGTGAAGGTGACGGGCCTCCTCGTCGATGTCGCTCTCTTCGAACGGGCGGCGCAGGCCGTAGCCGGCGCAGTTGACGAGCACATCGACGCCGGCCGCCAGGCGCTCCTCGACACGGCCGCGCTGGACCGGATCCAGGAGATCCGCCACCAGCGCTTCGGCGCGTCCGCCTCGCGCGCCGATCTCGTCGGCGAGGGCGCGCAGGGCCGCTTCGTCCCGCCCGACGAGGACCACCTCGGCGCCGCGGGACGACAGCTGGCGGGCGTACTCTGCGCCGATCCCGGAGCTGGCTCCGGTGACGAGGGCGGTGCGACTCATGCGCGCCAGCCTAGGAGCGAGTCAGGGGGCGACGCGACCGTTCGCGTTGAAGGCGGCGTAGGTGAGCGGCATGAGCTCGCGCCACACGTTCTCCATCTTCTCGGCGCACATCTCGATCTCCCGCTGCGGGAAGGACGGGAAGTGCGTGCCCTCACGCGTCGTGCGCAGGGACAGGAAGTTCATGAGGGACCGGGCGTTCACCGTGACGTACATCGACGACATGATGTTCAGGGGGAGCACGATGCGGGCGACCTCGCGGGCGATACCCGCATCCAGCATCCGCTGGTAGCTCTCGAACGCCGCGACGGATGCCTCGCGCGTCTCACGGGCGACGAGCTCGACCTGCTCGTCCGAGCCGGGCAGGAACTGATACGCGCCCGGCTTGCCGACCTGGACCAGGTTGCGCTCGGGAGCGGGAACGTAGAAGACGGGGCGCAGCTCGCGGTAGCGACCCGACTCCTCGTTGTACGACGCCATCCGGTGGCGCATGAACTCGCGGAAGACGAAGATCGGCGCCTGCACGTAGAAGGTCATCGAGTTGTGCTCGAACGGCGATCCGTGGCGGTCGCGCATGAGGTAGTTGATGAGTCCGCGGTCGCGCCCGGTCGCCTCGGTGCCCTCGGCCGCGGCTTCGAGGGTCTGCTCCCCCTGCGTCGAGACGCGGGCTGCGAAGAGCACGTCGCTGTCGGATGCCGACGAGCGCACCAGCTCGACGGTGACATCGCTGCGGAACTCGATCTCGGGGCTGTCGGTGCGCTCACTCACGGCTCACACACTACCCGTCGAGGTGACGCGGGATGACGCCCACAGCACCCGCGCACGGCGGACCGCACTACTGTGGAGCGGTCATGGAACTCCTTCCCGCCATCATCGTGCTGACCGTCCTTCTGGCGGTCACGGTCGGCATCGGACTCGTCCTCCGTCGGCAGCAGAACCGCCCCCGCGCGGTCGACCCCCGTGAGGTCGTCGAACCGACCCGTCTGGGCGCCGAGCGACTCGGCGAGAGGGCGACCCTGCTGCAGTTCAGCACCGAGATGTGTGGCCGCTGCCCCGGGGTGCACCGCACCCTCCGCGAGATCGCGGAGGACCGCGAAGGGGTGCTCCACCTGGACGTCGACCTCACCCACCGCGTCGACATCGCGAAGCACTTCCAGGTACTGCAGACCCCGACCACGCTCATCCTCGACCGGCACGGTGTCGTGCACTCGCGGTTCGGCGGAACCCCCGGTCGGCAGGTCGTGGAGATGGAGCTCGACCGGGTGACGGCAGGAGCCGGTCGTGGCTGAGGTCCGCGGGATCGATCCGCGCGGGCCGCGGTTCGCGGCATCCGTCACGTCAGTGCTGCTGCTGATCGCGACACTGCTGGCGCTGCTGGGGAGCTCGACGGCTCACACCGACGCCGGATTCGGCTGGCTCTCCCCGCTGGGCGGCGGCATGTTCATCGTTCCGATCAGCGGATGGGTGCTTCCGTTCACGCCGCTGCCCATGCGAATCCTCGACCTCGGGTTCCTCGCCGTCCTCGTCATCGCGCTGCTGTTCCTGTGGGGTGTCGTCTCTCCCCGCACCGCGCCGTGGGGCGTGGTCTACCGGCGCCTCATCCAGCCGCGCCTGGCTCCCCCGGTCGACCTCGAGGACCCCCGCCCGCCGCGCTTCGCGCAGGGCGTCGGCCTCTTCGTCACGACGGTGGGCCTCCTGCTGCACCTCCTCGGCGTCCCGCTCGCGCTGCCGATCGCGGCGGCGCTGGCTTTCATGGCGGCGTTCCTCAACGCCGTGTTCGGGCTGTGCCTCGGATGCCAGTTGTGGCTGATCCTGCAACGCGGAGGGCTCGTGGGTCGTACCGCCTGACGCTCCACCGACGTCGCGTCAAGCGGTATCCCGCGCTCATCGTCGAGGTTTAGGCTCGGCCTCGATCCGTCACGACCACGACCGAGGAGAGACCATGAGCGTCACAAGCGAAGCGACCACCAGCTGGAAGGGCACCCTCTTCGAGGGCTCGGGCGAGGTCGCCCTCGAGAGCTCGAACCAGGGACCGTTCGCGGTGAACTGGAAGGCCCGGAGCGAAGGGTCCACCTCGGTCACGACGCCCGAGGAGCTCATCGCCGCCGCGCACTCCTCGTGCTTCAGCATGGCGCTCTCGAACGCCCTCGCCGAGAACGGGACGCCCCCCGAGAGCGTCGAGACGACGGCATCCGTCACCTTCATCCCCGGCACCGGCATCACCGGCTCGCACCTGAACGTCAACGCGTCGGTCCCCGGCCTGTCGGCGGAGGACTTCGACCGCATCGCGAATGAGGCGAAGGCGGGATGCCCGGTGTCGGCAGCCCTCTCCGGCATCGAGATCACGCTCGAGGCGACGCTTGCCTGATCGCCGGGTCGTCGTCTCGGGGGCGTCGGGACTCATCGGGCGCGCCCTCATCGACTCCCTGCGGGCGGACGGCTATACCGTGACCCGCCTGGTCCGTCACGCCGCTCAGGCACCGGACGAGGTCACCTGGGCTCCCGGCGAGACGCCGCTCGACCCGCAGGTGCTTGCCGGGGCGGAGGCGGTCGTGAACCTCAACGGCGCGACGATCGGCCGGTTCCCCTGGACCTCCGGATACAAGAAGCAGCTCGTCTGGTCGCGGATCCACCCGACACAGACGCTCGCGCGCGCCCTTCGCGAACTCGGCGAGGACGCGCCCCTGTTCGTGAGCGCGTCGGCCACCGGCTACTACCCGCCCGACGCGCACGGCCGGGTCTTCGACGAGTCGGGGCCGCGCGGCGACGCGTTCCTGTCCGATCTCTGTGGCGAGTGGGAGTCGGCGGCGGTCGCCTCGGGTGCCCGCACGGCGCTCCTTCGCACCGCGCCCGTCGTTCACCGGGAGGGCGTCCTGAAGCCGTTGCTCCTGCTGACCAAACTCGGCCTGTCCGGCCCGCTCGGGCGCGGGACACAGGTGTGGCCGTGGATCTCGCTCGACGACGAGATCCGCGCGATCCGCCACGTCATGGATCACGGGGTCACCGGGCCCGTGAACCTGACCGGTCCCGAGCGCGCGACGGCGAACGACCTCGGCTTCGCCCTGGCACGCCGGCTGCACCGGCCCTACATCCTCCGCGCGCCGCTCTGGGCGATCCGCCTGGTCCTCGGGAAGGACGCGGTCGAGGCGCTGCTCGCGACCGACACCCACGTCGTTCCGGCGGTGCTGCTCGAGTCGGGCTTCACCTTCCGGCATCCGACTGTCGAGGACGCCGTCACGGCGGCGGTCTGAGCCCACAGCTGCGGCGCGGCGGCTCACTCAACTGCGGCGCTGGGCACGCTCGCGCGAGATGGCGGTGCGGATGGCGCCACGCGCCCGGCGGCGATCGCCCGCACCGTCGTAGAGCAGCCCCATCCGGTACCAGGCGCGCCAGTCGTCGGGATCGCGTTCGACGGCGTCCCGGTAGGCCGGGAAGAGCGCATCCGCCTCCGCCTGCACCGGGCGGCCGCTCGGGCGCAGGCTGAGCTCCTCGTCCGGCAAGCCGCCCTCCGCGTCGAGCCGCCGACCGAGTCGCTGGGCACCGAG
Organism: Microbacterium sp. NPDC077663; assembly: GCF_044542795.1. Classification (NCBI taxonomy): domain Bacteria; kingdom Bacillati; phylum Actinomycetota; class Actinomycetes; order Micrococcales; family Microbacteriaceae; genus Microbacterium; species Microbacterium sp. NPDC077663. The sequence continues at coordinate 59,333 of NZ_JBITVE010000003.1, forward strand.
ACCGAAGCTCAGCTCCCGCCACAACGCCCACACCGCGACCACCGGCAGGAGCACGAGCGCGACGCCCATCGCGACGCCCACCGGGTCGCCGCTGGCGACGAGCAGGACGGCGCGCTGAGCGACGAGCGCGATGTAGAGGACGAGGACGACCGCGACGATCGCGACGCCGAGGCGCGTCCTCATCGCGCCGTCGTCGCGGCGACCTGGCCCGACACGTCGCCGTCGGCGACGGGCACGGTCCGCTGAGCGTGCGGCATCCGGATACCGATGTCGATCATGGCGTCCAGACCGATCACGATGCCCGACGCGCCGCGGGCGGCGTCGAGAGCGACGCGGATGCCGGGGGCATAGGCCGCGGCGGGGTCCACCGTGTCGTGCACGATCGTGAGCGACTCCCCCGGCCCCGACAGGATCGTCTCCTGGCGGGCGATGACACCCGGCCGGCGCAGCGAGTGGACCGGGACACTGGCGATCTGCTGGCCGCGCGCACGCTGGTCGACGTGCGGCGCCTCGACCGGTCCGACCTCCGACCGTGCCGCGGCGATGAGCTCCGCCGTGCGCACAGCCGTCCCGCTGGGCGAATCGACCTTCGTCTCGCGGTGGGTCTCGACGATCTCGATGGAGGGGAAGAACGGGGCGGATGCCGCAGCCAGCGCCGATCCGATCACGGAGCCGAGTGAGAAGTTGGGGATGAAGACAGCGCCGGTGCCCGCGGCATCCACCAGCGGACGGACGAGCGCGATGCGTTCGGCGGACCATCCGGATGTGCCGACGAGGACGTTCTTGCCGCGCTCGACCGCGGCCCGGACGACGTCGATGGAGACAGCCGGCGTCGACGCGTCGACGACGAGGTCGGCGCCGTCCATCTCGCTGAGGTCGCTCGAGGACCCGAGGACCGCGACGGTCTGGTACCCGTCCGTCGCCGCGATCACGTCGGCGATGATGCCGCCGAGCTTGCCGGTCCCGCCCACGAGGGCCACACGCGTCGTCATGCCTCCAGCCTAGGCGGGCAGGAGTGAGGCGATCGTGTCCCACGCGAGCTTGACGACCAGCAGGCCCAGCACCACCAGGAACACGACGCGCACGAACCCGTTGCCGCCACGCGTGGCCATCCGTGCGCCGACGAAGCCGCCCGCGATGTTGGCGCACGCCATGAGGAGTCCGAGGATCAGGATGATCTCGCCATGCACGCCGTAGACGATGAGCGCGGCGAGGTTCGTGGTCAGATTGGCGATCTTCGCGTTCACGCTCGCCTGCAGGAACCCGAAGCCGAGGACGCCGACGAGGAGGATGACGAAGAACGATCCGGTCCCCGGGCCGAGGATCCCGTCGTAGAAGCCGACGGCGAGCCCGATGAGGCCCGAGCGCCACACGACGGCGCTTCGGGCGGTGTGCCGCGGCTCGTGATGCAGTCCCATGCGCGGGCGCAGCAGCGTGTACACGCCGACCGCGACCACCGCGACGAGCACGACGGGGGTCAGGAGCTCACGAGGCACGTAGCGCGACAGCGCCGCGCCCACGGCGGACCCGGCGAAGGCGCCCGCGACGAGCGGGATCAGGAGCGTCAGATGCACGCGGACCCGCCGGAGGTAGACCCAGCTCGCAGAGAGCGTCCCGAAGAAGGACGACAGCTTGTTGGTGCCGAGGATGAACGGTGTCGCGACATCCTTCGGCACGCCGATGACGAGCGCCGGCAGCTGGATGAGACCGCCCCCGCCTACGACGGCGTCGACCCACCCGGCGACCCCGGCCGCGACCACGAGGAACAGGAGCGCACTGGCCGAGACGGGCAGCCATTCGGCGACGGCGGGACCGGTCAGCACCTCACACCGAGAGGATGTCGGGCAGCCCCGTCCGCAGTTCGACGGGGAGATGTGCGAGGTCGTTGTGGGCCACGAGGGTCCACGGCCGCCCCGGGCGCTGCGCGAGGACGGTCAGACCGCAGTGGGCCTGGTTGATCGTCAACCAGCGCCACTCCGGCGCCTGCAGGACCTCGCGGACGAACCAGGCGATGACGAAGTTGTGCGTGATGAGGAGCTCGTGCGCATGAGGACGGTGGGCGAGGAACTCCGCCCCGGCATCCGCCATCTGCGCCGCGCCGGCGTCGGTCTCGGCCTCGGTCACTCCGCCGAAGAACGGCTCGTAGACGTGCGGCGTGTCGGGCGTCATCCCGCTCGGCACGCAGTCGAACAGCAGAGCCGTGGGTTCGGGGTCGACGGCGGGCAAGCGCTCGGCGACCGCGCGAGCGGTCTCGGCGGCACGCAGCAACGGCGAGTGCCACACGGCGGTCAGCGGGACCCCCGACAGGCGATCCGCGAGGAGCTCGGCCTGGCGGCGACCACGCGGCGAGAGCGGTCCGTCAGCCAGCCCGTGCTCGGCGTCGAGGTGTTCGCCGTGCCGCACCAGATACAGATAGTGCGTCACCTGATTGCTCGCTTCGTCGAAAGTGCGCCGGGGGTTGCCCCGGCTCCTTCCACCCTAAACCAGCCTCAGTCGGTGGCCCGCGCGATCTCGGCGAGGTGGGCGCGACTGAGGTGCACCCCCACCCCCTGCACGAGTTCGTCGACGTGAGCGACGGCGTAGGCGTTGACGATCGGCGCCGCGACCACGCGTTGCGCGAGCAGCCAGGCGATGGCGACCGCGGCGGGAGGGACCGCGAGTTCACCCGCGATCCGATCCATCGCCCGCAGGGTCCGCGCGCCCCGACGGTTCATGCTCGCTGCCAGCTGACGCCCACGTACCGAGCCGCTGACATTTTCGCGGTCGCGATGCATCCCCGACAGGTAGCCGTGCTCGAGCGCCTGCGAGGGGGTCACCGCGATCCCCTGCGCCCCGGCGACCAGCCGCAGGTCGCCGTCGAACTCGTCGCGGCGGAGCACGTTGTAGGGCACATCGAGCACCGTGAACCGCGGGTAACCCGCCGCCGAGAGGATGCGCGCCTCGACGAGCTGCGCGGCCCGGTACCCCGCGGCACCGATCGAGCGCACCTTGCCGGACTCGACGAGCCATTCCGCGGTCGCCAGGGTGTCCTCGAGCAGGGTCGTCCGGTCGGACGTGCCATCGAGGGAGAGCACGTCGATGCGATCGGTGCCGAGCCGGATGAGGGATGCCTCAACGGCGCGCACGAGGTTGACAGGCCCCAATCCGGGGTTGTCGGCGCCCCGGCCGACACGCACCGTGAGGACCATGTCGTCTCGGTTCCGGCGCGCGGCCATCCACCGGCCGATGGCGTGCTCGCTGCGACCAGCGGCATAGCTGTCGGAGGTGTGCAGCGCGTTCCCGCCGCGTTCGACGTAGCGGTCCAGGATGGCGTGCGCCGCGGCGATGTCGATGTGCCACCCGAACTCGCCGCCGCCCAGAATCAGGGGGAACACCGAGAGCCCGGTCTCGCCGAGCGGGACGCGGACGGTGCGGCCCAGCGGAGCCCCGTGTACGGGCAGAGGTCCGGACGGGTGGAGTGTGGGCGCGGTGGTCGGCGACGTCGGATCCGCCGTCTCGAACGCTGCCATGCCCGTCTCCTCGCAGAGCGCTCCGGGAGACATGCGTCCACGCACCACCGGATGCGCTCACTCCGAGGGTAGAGCAGCCCTCGGACACGACGCGCGCGCCCACGCGGCACGGGATGACGTTTCGATAACGGTTGTCCACGCACCGCCGGGAACGGCGAACGCCCGCCCTCCGAAGAGGACGGGCGTTCGCGACGTGCGGGATCAGGCCTCGGCGGGCGCCTCGACTGCCGCGTCGCCGGCCGGAGCCGACTCCTCGACCACGGGCTCGAGCGACAGCTTGCCGCGGTCATCGATCTTCGTGATGCGCACGAGGATCTTCTGACCGACACCGAGCACGTCCTCGACGTTCTCGACGCGCTTGCCACCGGCGAGCTTGCGGACCTCGCTGACGTGCAGCAGGCCGTCCTTGCCCGGGAGGAGCGAGACGAACGCACCGAAGGTCGCGATCTTGACGACCGTGCCCAGGAACTGCTCGCCGACCTCGGGGTTGGTCGGGTTGGCAATGGCGTTGACCTGCGCGCGCGCGGCCTCGGCCGAGGGTCCGTCGACGGCGCCGATGTACACGGTGCCGTCGTCCTCGATCGAGATCTGAGCGCCGGTCTCGTCCTGGATCGCGTTGATCGTCTTGCCCTTGGGGCCGATCAGCTCGCCGATCTTGTCGACGGGGATCTGCACGCTGATGACGCGGGGCGCGGTGGGCGCCATCTCGTCGGGAGCGTCGATCGCCGAGTTCAGGACGTTCAGGATCGTGAGGCGAGCATCCTTGGCCTGGGTCAGCGCGGCAGCGAGCACCGACGACGGGATGCCGTCGAGCTTCGTGTCGAGCTGGATGGCCGTGATGAACTCGCTCGTTCCGGCGACCTTGAAGTCCATGTCGCCGAGGGCATCCTCGGCACCCAGGATGTCGGTCAGCGCGGCGTAGCGCGTCTGGCCGTCGACCTGGTCGGACACGAGGCCCATGGCGATACCGGCGACGGGAGCGCGCAGCGGCACACCCGCGTTCAGCAGCGACAGGGTCGACGCGCAGACGGAGCCCATCGAGGTCGAGCCGTTGGAGCTGAGCGCCTCGGAGACCTGACGGATCGCGTACGGGAACTCCTCGCGGCTCGGCAGCACGGGCACAAGGGCGCGCTCGGCGAGGAAGCCGTGCCCGATCTCACGACGCTTCGGGCTGCCGACGCGGCCGGTCTCACCGGTCGAGTAGGGCGGGAAGTTGTAGTGGTGCATGTAGCGCTTGCTCGTCGTGGGCGACAGCGAGTCGATCTGCTGCTCCATCTTGAGCATGTTCAGCGTGGTGACACCCAGGATCTGAGTCTCGCCGCGCTGGAAGATCGCCGAGCCGTGGACGCGCGGGATGACCTGCACCTCGGCGTCGAGCGGACGGATGTCGGCCAGGCCACGACCGTCCATACGGACACCCTCGGCGAGGATGCGGCCGCGGACGACCACCTTCGTCACCGACTTGTACGCGGCGGAGAACTCGATCGGCGCGCCGGCGGGGAGCTGCTCCGCCTCGACAGCGGCGATCAGCTCGGCCTTGACACGGTCCTTGACCGCGTCGTCGGCAGCCTGACGCTCCTGCTTGTCGGCGATCTGGTAGACGTTCACCAGGTCGTCGTAAGCGCGACCGGCCACGAAGTCGTAGACCTCGGAGCTGTAGGGCGGGAAGACGGGGTAGACGCCCGGCTCACGCGAGGACTCGGCGGCCATCTGCGCCTGCGCCTCGACGAGCTGCTTGAGGAACGGCTTGGCGGCCTCGAGGCCACCCGCGACGATCTCTTCGCTCGGCTTGACGGCGCCGCCCTTGATGAGGTTCCAGCTGTTCTCGGTGGCTTCGGCCTCGACCATCATGATCGCGACGTCGCCGTCGGGCAGGACGCGGCCGGCGACCATGAGGTCGAAGACGGCCTCCTCGACCTGCTTCTGGTTCGGGAACGCGACCCACTGGTCGGCGTGCTCGCCGTGACCCGGGATGAGGGCGAGGCGGACACCGGCGATCGGACCCGAGAAGGGCAGGCCGGAGATCTGCGTCGACGCGGAGGCCGCGTTGATCGCGAGGGCGTCGTAGTACTCGCCGGGAGCGATCGAGAGGACCGTGACGACGATCTGGACCTCGTTGCGGAGGCCGTCGACGAAGGACGGGCGCAGCGGGCGGTCGATGAGTCGGCAGACGAGGATCGCCTCGGTGGAGGGGCGTCCCTCGCGGCGGAAGAACGAGCCGGGGATCTTGCCGGCGGCGTACGAACGTTCTTCGACGTCGACGGTCAGCGGGAAGAAGTCGAAGCCCTCACGCGGGTGCTTGCCGGCGCTGGTGGCCGACAGGAGCATGGTTTCTTCGTCGAGATAAGCGGCAACGGCGCCCTGCGCCTGCTGTGCCAGTCGTCCGGTCTCGAACCGGATCGTGCGGGTGCCGAAGCGTCCGTTGTCGAGGACGGCTTCTGCGGCGGTGATTTCTGGACCTTCCAAGAGGTCTCTCCTTCTTTGTTTAGACTCGCACGCGCGTTTCGCGCACGAGATCGTGCGAAGGAGCAGGAACAGGCAGATATGGGCGCGCGGAGACCTCCGCGAGGACCGCCTGCGCTGGCCACCAGTCGAAGACCACCATCCGCGGGAACGGGATGGGAATCCACCACAGGGGACCAGCTTCCTGCCGGGCCTGCTCCATGAGCTCACTGTGAAGTTGAGCGGATGCCGCGCGGAAAACCGCGGGCAACCCTCCCCACCCTATCAGCGGGCCCTTCCGGGTGCGTATCGTGGCGGCATGAGCGACGACGAGAAGACCGCGGATGCGGCATCCGATGACATGAAGCGGAAGTTCCGCGAGGCGCTCGAGAAGAAGAACGCGCAGAGCCGGAAGGGTGAGGCCCACCTGGACGGCGACTCGGCGGTGCACAGCACGCACGGCGCGGTCACCAAGCGCGAGTTCCGACGCAAGAGCGGCTGAGCCCTAGCGGCCCGACATGACGGCGGGCCCGGACGCCATCTGGCTGTCCGGGCCCGCCGCGTTCATGGGACCGTCAGTGCGTCGCCGCCTCCGCGCGCCGGCGTGCGCGCTCCTCCTTGGCCGCGGCCTCGTCGAGCGCCGCGTCGCCGAGGCCAGTCGTGTCGACCGCGTCGGTGTCGTGGGAGACGCCGTGGCCGGAGAGGGTCGACTCGTCGAAGGGACGCTGCCCGGCGAGGACGGCGGCGACCTGCTCGCGGTCGATCTGCTTCGTCCAGGTGCCGATGAGGAGCGTCGCGACGGCGTTGCCCGTGAAGTTCGTGAGCGCACGGCCCTCGGACATGAACCGGTCGATGCCGACGATGACGCCCACGCCGTTGACGAGGTCGGGGCGGTAGGCCTGCAGACCGCCGGCGAGGGTCGCGAGACCGGCACCGGTGACGCCTGCGGCGCCCTTCGAGGCGATGATCATGAAGACGAGGAGACCGATCTGCTCGGGGATCGACATCGGAGCGCCCATCCCCGAGGCGATGAACAGCGAGGCCATCGTCAGGTAGATCGCGGTGCCGTCGAGGTTGAAGGAGTAACCGGTGGGGACCGTGATGCCGACGACGGGCTTCGAGACGCCGAGGTGCTCCATCTTGGCGATCAGGCGCGGCAGGGCCGACTCGCTGGACGAGGTGCCGACGATCAGCAGGTACTCCCGGCCGAGGTACTTCATCACCTGGAAGATGTTGACCCGGGCGACGGCGTACAGGAGCGTGCCGAGGACGCCGACGATGAAGACGATGCACGTGATGTAGAACGCGACCATCAGCAGACCGAGGCTCAGGATCGCGGCGACTCCGGTCTTGCCGACCACGGCGGCGATGGCACCGAACGCACCGATGGGCGCGAGCCAGAGGATCATGCCCAGGATGCGGAAGACGAGCGCCTGGAGGTTCTTGACGGCGTTCATGATGGGCTCGCCCTTGGCGCCCATCTTCTGCAGCGCGAAGCCGACCAGCAGCGCGATGAAGAGGACCTGGAGCACGCTCTCACCGGTGAAGGCCGAGAAGAAGGTGGTCGGGATGATGCCGATCAGGAACTCGCTCGTCGTCTTGGCCTCGGGCAGCGAGTCCGTGTCGTAGGTGGCGCCCTGCATGTTGAGGCCCTCACCCGGGTGGATGATGTTGCCGACGACGAGACCGATCGCCAGGGCGAACGTCGACATCGCCATGAAGTAGAGCAGCGCGAGGCCGCCGATACGGCCGACCGTGGCCGCCTTCGCGATGGAACCGACCCCGACCACGATCGTGCAGAAGATGATCGGCGCGATCATCATCTTGATGAGGTTGACGAACGCCTTGCCGACCGGCTCGAGCTCGACCGCGAAGGTCGGCCAGACGAGTCCGACCACGCAGCCGAGGACGACCGCGATGATCACCGAGACGTAGAGCCAGGTGTGCTTGTCCCAGGCCTGCTTGCCGCGGCGCGGGTTGTATCCGGGAAGCCGGAACGAGGATGTGAGGGCCATGATCTCTCCTGCGTGACAGTCGTTGTCGTGAGCCGACGGCTGTGTCGACGGGGACCAGCGTGCGCCTGTCCGCTCCGCCCCTGCAGTTGTGGTCGTATTGTTCCCACAACGGCGAGAGGAGTGCAGCGTGGCGCGACCCCGACCGACGAGCGCGGCATCCCGCGTCTTCGTCGCCGTCTCGGCCGCCGTCGTCGTCCTGTCCCTCGCGATGGCCGGGATCCTGCTCTGGGAGGGGCAGCGCGCCGTCCGGGGGGAGGCAGAGCGGGTGACGCGCGCGGTCGCCGAGACCATCGCCGACAGCACGGGCGTCATAGACGCGCTCGCCCGGGGCGACCGGGCGGAGGCGTCGCGTCTGCTGCAGCCCGAGATCGAGGCGGTCATCACGGACGCCGACGTCGACTTCGTGACGGTGATGGACCCCTCCGGCATCCGCATCACCCACCGCGATCCCGCCCGGATCGGCGAGCGCTACCTCGGGACCATCCCCGAGGGCACCGGGACCCTCACGGAGGAGTTCACCGGCACGCTCGGCCCGTCGGTGCGCACGATCGTGCCGGTCGTCTCGGGCGGCGAGGTGGTCGGGCGCGTGTCGGTGGGCGTCACGATCGGCTCGATCGCCGAGACCCTGGGACCGCGCGTGCTGGTGGCCGTCGGCATCGCCGTCGTCCTGGCCGCGGCGGGACTGGCGGGCGCGATCTTCGCGCGCCGGGCGACCCGCCGGGTGACCGGCGACCTTCCCGCCGGCGCGGTGCGCGACGCGGTCTCGTCCTACGAGTCCATGCGCACCCTGGGGGAAGCACTGCGCGCGCAGACCCACGAGCACGGCAACCGGCTGCACACCGCGATCGCACTGCTGGAGCTCGGACGCACCGCCGAGGCGATCGGGATCCTGTCGGAGGACGCGCGCCAGAGCCAGCTGCTCGTCGACCAGGTCGCCGCGCGACGCGAGGGCGACCCGACGGTGGGGGCACTGCTCCTCGGCAAGGCCTCGCAGGCCGCCGAACGCGGCGTGGAGTGGCGCGCACGGATCGACGCCGACGCGCCGCGGTCGGTCCTCTCCCCCGTCGACGCGGTGTCGGTCGTCGGGAACCTCATCGACAACGCGCTGGATGCCGCGGCATCCGGTCCCGCGCCCCGCTGGGTCGACGTGCGCATGACCCGGACCGCGGAGGACGAGCTCGCAGTCGAGGTCGCCGACAGCGGCCACGGCGTGCCGGCCGAGGTCGCCGACCGCATCTTCGACCACGGCTTCTCGACGAAGCCCCCCGGGGAGTTCGGTCGCGGCGTGGGACTCGCGCTCGTCCGGTCGATCGTGGAAGAGGCGGAGGGCACGATCTCGGTGCGGTCCGATCCGACCACCTTCGCGGTCATCCTCCCGAGGCGCGACGCATGATCGGCGTGCTGGTCGTCGACGACGACGCCCTGACCCTCGAGCTCCACCGGCACTACGTCGAACGGCTCGACGGCTTCGAGGTCGTCGCCGAGTGCACGGGGGCCCGTGCCGCGGTCGCAGCCCTCCTCGACAGCCCCCGAGCGGCCGAGATCGACCTCGTTCTGCTCGACATGACGATGCCCGACGGCTCCGGGCTCGATGTCCTCCGCCATCTCCGCGCCCGCGCCGGCGCCGTCGATGTCATCGCGATCACATCGGTACGCGACGCGGAGGTCGTGCGCCAGGCGATCACCCTCGGCGCGGTGCAGTATCTCGTCAAACCCTTCACGTTCGGCGACTTCCACGACCGGATGCAGCAGTACCGACGCTTCCGCGAACAGGTGTCGCAGGCGGCGGGTGCGCCCACACAGGCCGAGATCGACGCGATGCTGGGTACGCTCCGCACCGCGCCCGCACCGACGCTTCCCAAGGGACTGTCTCCCGAGACCCTCGGCCGCGTGAGCGCGCTGCTGCGCTCGGGGCCGGTGTCGGCACGCGAGGCGGCGGATCGGCTCGGGATGTCGCGGGTCGCCGCGCGGCGCTACCTCGAGCACCTCGCCGATGCCGGGCGGGCCGACCGTGTGCAGCGGTACGGGACCCCCGGTCGCCCCGAGACGGAGTACCGGTGGTCGCGCTGAGCGGCGCTCAGCGGCGAAGGCCCGCCCGCCCGCTCGGCCGGCCCACCACGACGTAGTCCGGAACCTTCGCCGTGAGCCCGTCCCCCGCCGTCCGGCCGCGCAGACGCCGCCACACCCACGGCAGGGCGTCGCGGCGCAGCCAGGAGCCGCCCGGCGGCGTGTCCTCGTCGACGTGGAAGGCCTCGTCGAGGCCCGCGAGCGCCTCGGCGTCGGGCACGCCGAGCGCGTCCGCGGCGCGGTAGGCGACGTAGCGGTGCCCCCGGGCGCGCAGATGCACTTTGTCGTCCGCCCAGAGCTCGGTGCGGGAGAGCTCAGGAAGGGCGGCGAGATCGAGCAGGATCGCGCCGGTGCGGGCGGCCGCGCGCCGCAAGTGGGCGTTGTACACGGCGAAGCGGCGATGGAAGACCCCGGCCGCGACTCGGTCGGGCAGGAACACCGTCGCGAGGAGCACGTCGCAGCCGGCGGCTCGGAGACGGCTGACGGCGTCCTCCACCTGGGTAGCCAGAACGCGCGGGTCGCACCGCAGCCGGGTGAGATCGTTGGCGCCGATGAGCACCGATACCAGATCAGGACGCATTTCCAGGCACCGGGGCACCTGCTCGTCGACCACGTGCCCCACCCGCCGGCTGCGAACCGCGAGGTTCGCGTAGCGGAACGGGCTGCGGTCGCCGCCGCGGAGGGCGAGCAGGTGAGCGAGCCGGTCCGCCCACCCTCGGAAGGCCCCGGCCGGCATGCGCGAGGAGTCGCAGAGGCCCTCGGTGATCGAATCCCCGAGCGCGACGTAGCGCGACCACCGCCGCGCCGCGTCGGGGCCTGGCGCGGCGACGTCGGGGCGCGGCCACGCGTGGACGCGACGCCCGGCATCCATCACGTGCAGCATCGCGGCCCGCTCGTAGTGCTCGACGAGCCGGTCCGCCAGCGCCTCCCAGGTGCGCCCGGACACCGCGTCCCGGGCGGCGCGGGCGAAAGCGCGACGCTTGGCGTCGTCGCCGGCGAGGTCGGCCACGCGGGCGCGCAGGTCGGCGGTATCGCCGGGCCGGTAGAGCCACCCGTCGACGCTGCTGCGGACCAGGTCGAGGGGACCACCCGACCCGGTCGCCACCACCGGCACACCGCTGGCCTGCGCCTCTTGGATCGTCTGCCCGAACGTCTCGCTCTCGCCGGGGTGCACGAACACGTCGAACGACGCGAGCGCGGTCGCGAGCTCGTCCCCGTCGAGGTGGCCGAGGAAGACCGCGTCGGGCATCATCTGTTCGAGCGCCGGTCGCGCCGGTCCGTCGCCGACGATCACGAGGCGGATGCCGGGGATCCCCCGCAACGCCACGAGGTCCTCCACCTGCTTCTCGGGTGCGAGCCTGCCCATGTATCCGACGATCACCTCGCCGGGCGCCACGCGCTGCCGCCAGCGGTCGTCGCGCCGGTCCGGCGTGAACCGGATCCCGTCCACCCCGCGGCCCCACAGGGCGACCCGGTCGATGCCGAAGCCCTCGAGCTGGGCGCGGGCGGACACCGAGGGCGCGAGGGTGAGGGTCGCACGCCGGTGCAGTCTGCGCACGTGGGCCTCGGCGAGCGCCGCCCCCTGCGACAGCCCGTACCTGCCGACGTAGGCGACGACATCGGTCTGGTACACCGCGACCGTCGGGAGCCGACGCACCTCTGCGGCGACGAGACCCTGCCACCCGAGCAGGAACGGCGAGGCGAGATGGACGACGTCGGCCTCGAATCGGGCCAGGTCCCGTGCGATCGAGGCGACCGGCGGTATCGCGAGACGCACGGCAGGGTATCGGGGCAGCGGCACGGAGGGGACGGAGCGGCCCGGCATCCCGAGTTCGCGACGACCGACACCGGGCGCGATGACGAACACCTCGTGTCCGCGTCGCTCGAGGTGCTCCCGGATCTGCAGGACCGATCCGGTGACCCCGTTCATGTGCGGGAGGAAGGACTCGGTGACGACCGCGACTCTCACAGCACCAGGGTGCCGGGGCCGCGAGCCCGGGCCGAGCGTCAGAGCCTCGGATCGCCGAGTGTTCATCCACTTCTCGCCCGGAGTCCATCGCTGCGTTCCCGGACCGGCCCCTGTTCGCCCCGCGTTCACCGCCGCCTGGTACACAGAGCCCGTGTTCGCCGATCTGCTGGCCGGTGTCGCCGGGGGTCCGTGGGCGCTTCCGGCGCTCTTCGCGCTGGTGTTCGCCGATGCCGTGCTGGTCGTCGTCCCGGGCGAGATCGCCGTGACCGCGACAGGCGCGCTCGCGGCGACCACGGGGACTCCCGCCCTCACCGCCGTCATCGGCGTCGCCGCCCTCGCCGCGTTCTGCGGCGACGCGCTGTGCTACGGAGTCGGGCGGGTCGTCGGCGTCGAACGATGGCGGTGGATGCGGCACCCCCGCATCCGTTCGGCGGTGGACTGGGCGGGGGCCCGCCTCTCGAGAGGGACGGCGACCGTCGTGTTCACCGCCCGCTTCATCCCGTTCGCGCGGCTGGCTGTCAACCTCACCGCCGGGGCGACGAGGGTCCCCGCCGTGAGATACCTCGTGACGGTCGCGGTCGCGGCGACGGCATGGGCGGTCTACCAAGCTCTCGTCGGAGCAGCGGTGGGGAGCCTCCTGCCCGGTGAGCCGGTGCTCGCCGTCGTGCTCTCGATCGCCGTCGCGATCGCGCTCGGGCTGACGATCGACGCGGCGGCGACCCGCTGGACGGGCCGCCGCTCGCGCTGATCGGGTCACTCCCCCGTGAGACCGCCCAGCAGGTGACCGAACGAGCCGCCCTTGCCGAGGTACGACTCGGGGTCGAACGGATCGAGGGTCTCGCCGGCGGGACGCCGCGTCACCGCATCCGCCAGTTCCCGCGCACCCCGCTCGATGCGTGCCGACAGCGGCGACACGTCGTCGGCGCGCGCGCCCCAGTCCGACGACGCGGCGAACACGCCCGTCGAGACGGCCTCGGCGTGCAGGTAGGCGAACAGCGGCCGGATCGCGTAGTCGATCGCGAGCGAGTGACGCGCGGTGCCGGCGTTCGCGCCGATGAGCACCGGCTTGCCCTGCAGGGCGTCGGGATCGAGGACGTCGATGAAGGACTTGAACAGGCCCGAGTAGCTCGTCGAGAAGATCGGCGTCACGACGATGAGCGCGTCGGCCGAAACGACCGTGTTGATCATGGTCTCGAGCGCGGGCGGAGCGAACCCCGTCAGCAGGTTGTTCGTGATGTCGTGGGCGTACTCGCGCAGCTCGAAGGTGTCGACGGATGCCTCGACCCCCCGCTCGCGCAGGTCCGTCAGCACCGCGGCGGCGAGCTTGTCGGCGAGCATGCGCGTCGAGGACGGGTTCGACAGCCCGGCCGAGACGACCGCAATCCGGCGGCCGGTCATCGCGCACCGCCCAGACCGAAGGCGGCACCGACGGGAGCCGGAGTGTCCTGGTACGGGCTCGGGCCCGACAGGTTGTCGCCGCGGTTCGCGCGGGGACGCGCCTCGCGGACGGGACCGTCGCCGTAGGAGGCGGCGACGCGTGCCGCGTGGGTCGGGGCGTCGGGGACGATCGCGGGTCGATCCGTCGCGAGCTCCTTCCGCAGGGCCGGAACCACTTCGCCGCCCAGGAAGTCGAGCTGCTCGAGGACCGTCTTGAGCGGGAGACCCGCGTGGTCGACGAGGAAGAGCTGACGCTGGAAGTCGCCGAACAAGTCGCGCATCCCGGCGTAGCGATCGATCACCTGCTGCGGCGAGCCGACGGTGAGCGGCGTCATCTGGGAGAAGTCCTCCATCGACGGGCCGTGACCGTACACGGGGGCGTTGTCGAAGTACGGGCGGAACTGCGCGACGGCATCCTGCGAGTTCTTCGCCATGAACGCCTGACCGCCGATGCCGACGATCGCCGTCTCGGGTGCGCCGTGACCGTAGTGCTCCCACCGCTGGCGGTAGAGGCCGATGAGGCGCTGGTAGTGCTCGGCCGGCCAGAAGATGTTGTTCGCGAAGAAGCCGTCACCGTAGTAGGCGGCCTGCTCGGCGATCTCGGGGGTGCGGATGGAGCCGTGCCAGACGAACGGGGGCACGCCGTCCAGCGGACGCGGCGTCGAGGTGAAGCCCTGCAGCGGGGTGCGGAACTTGCCCTCGAAGTCGACGACGTCCTCGCGCCACAGCTTGTGGAGCAGGGCGTAGTTCTCGATCGCGAGAGGCACGCCCTGGCGGATGTCCTTGCCGAACCATGGGTAGACGGGTCCGGTGTTCCCGCGCCCGAGCATGAGGTCCATGCGGCCACCCGACAGGTGCTGCAGCATCGCGTAGTCCTCGGCGATCTTCACCGGGTCGTTCGTCGTGATGAGCGTCGTCGAGGTGGAGAGGATGAGGCGTTCGGTCTGCGCCGCAATGTAGGCGAGCGTCGTCGTCGGAGACGAGGACCAGAACGGGGGGTTGTGGTGCTCGCCGATGGCGAACACGTCGAGGCCGACCTCCTCCGCGTGCTTCGCGATCTCGACGGTTGCGGCGATGCGCTCGCGCTCACTGGGCGTGTGGCCCGTGGTGGGGTCCTGCGTGATGTCGGTGACGGTGAAGATGCCGAACTGCACCCCGGGCCAGCTGGTGGTGGTGCTGCTGGTGTCGCTCACGGTGTCCCTCTCGATTCCCGGACGGATCGCGTCCGATTCATGCAAATGAATGTACCCGTGTCAACGTCCTCGTGTCCACGTTATTCCCGCCGGTACTCTGGCCCCGATGAGTACCGCCGCCCCGGGCAGCACCCGCCGCATCCCGATCTGGGACAACGCCCGCGCCGCGTGCATCCTCCTCGTGGTCCTCGGGCACGCCATCCAGCGACTCACCTACGACTCGGACATCGCGCAGAGCCTGTACTTCCTGATCTACGCGTTCCATATGCCCGCCTTCGCCCTCATCTCGGGATACTTCTCCCGCTCCGATCCGCCCAGCAGACGACGGATGACGCGCCTGCTCACCGACATCGTCGTGCCGTATGTGATCTTCGAGGGGCTGTGGACGCTCACGAAGTTCCTCGTCGAGGGCCAGGCCAACCCGAACCTCACGCAGCCGTCATGGACCCTGTGGTTCCTGCTCGCCCTCGGCATCTTCCGGCTCGTGCTGCCCTACCTCGCACTGCTCCGGATGCCACTGCTGTGGACACTCGTCATCTCGATCACCGTGGGCTACTTCCCCAACGTCGATGCGACGCTCTCGCTCTCGCGCACGCTGGGCCTGCTGCCGTTCTTCACGCTCGGGTGGTGGCTCAGTCACCACCGCGTCCTCGAACGCCACGGCCTCCTGCAGCGGCGCCGGCTCTCGTTCCGGGTCGCCGCCGCAGCGATCCTCGTCGCGGCCGGTGTGTGCGCGTGGGCGTTCGTCACACCGCTGAAGGAGATGAACCTCAGTCAGTGGCTCTTCTACGAGGAAAACTACATCGACCTCGTCGGATGGCAGTGGTGGGCGGGCGGCGTCCGCCTGCTCCTCATGGCCCTGGCTCTCGTGCTCAGCGTGTCGTTCTTCGTCCTCATCCCGCGAGGCGAGTACCGCTGGACGGCGATCGGTCGGTACACGATGTACGTCTACCTCCTGCACTCCTTCGTGCTGTATCCGTTCCGAGAGTCGGGCGTCCTGCGGGGCCTCGACCCGACGTGGCTGTGGCTGCCGCTCGTGGCTCTGCTGTCGGTGGCGATCACGGCACTCCTCGCCTCCCGGCCCGTCCGGCGGGTGTTCCGCCCCCTGATCGAGCCCCGACCGGGATGGCTGTTCGCCGACCCCGACCTCACCCGGAGCGACCAACGCCTCAACGACCCGACGGGCTCGCGGCGACCGATGGCCTGATCAGGCGGGGACGAACGGCAGTCCGAATGCCGCCGCGACACCCTCGTTCGTCACGCGTCCCGCGCGCACATTGAGCCCCTTCGCCAGCGCCGTGTCGGCCGCGGCAGCGGCGTCCCACCCCTTGTCCGCCAGGGCCGTGACGAACGGCAGCGTCGCGTTCGTCAGTGCCCGCGTGGACGTCTCGGGCACCGCACCGGGCATGTTGGCGACGCAGTAGTAGACGGCGTCGTGGACGGCGAAGGTCGGGTCGTCGTGCGTCGTCGGGCGGGAGCCTTCGAAGCACCCTCCCTGGTCGATCGCGATGTCGACGAGGACCGCGCCCGCCTTCATCCCCGCGACCATATCGAGTGTCACGAGCTTCGGTGCCGCTGCTCCCGGGATGAGCACCGACCCGATGACGAGATCGGCGGATGCCACCTGCTCGGCGATCTCGTAGCGACTCGACGCGCGGGTGTGAAGACCCGCGTAGCGATTCTCGAGCTCGCGCAGTCGCGGCAGGGAGACGTCGATGACGGTGACGTCCGCCCCCATTCCGAGCGCGTTCGCCGCCGCGTGCTCGCCGGCCACGCCCCCGCCGATGACGACGACCTTCGCCTTCGGCGTCCCGGCGACGCCGCCCAGCAGCGTTCCGCGGCCTCCCGCTGCGCTCATCAACGTGTGCGCGCCCACGGTGATGGAGATGCGCCCCGCGACCTCGCTCATCGGCGACAGCAGGGGCAGCGAGCGGTCCGCGGCCTGCACCGTCTCGTACGCGACGGCGGTGGTCCCGGCGGCGACGAGGGCGTCGGTCAACGGCCGGTCCGCGGCGAGGTGGAGGTAGGCGAACAGGGTCAGGTCGTCACGCAGGTGGCCGTACTCGGCGGCGATGGGCTCCTTCACCTTCACGACGAGTTCGGCATGGCCCCAGGTCGACTCGGCGTTGGGAGTGATGGTCGCCCCGGCGGCTGCGAAAGCGTCGTCCGAGAGGCGGGACCCCGCCCCCGCGCCGGACTGCACGAGCACCTCGTGACCGCGGGAGACCAGAGCGTCCACCCCGGCGGGGGTGATCGCCACCCGGTTCTCGTTGTTCTTGATTTCAGTGGGGACCCCGATGCGCATGGCGCCACGCTCCTCGTCGGCGAGTGATGTGGATTCATCCTGCAGATGATTCGTTACAGGTGCATGACAGACGAAGATCCTTCGACCAGAATGACGAGATCACCCCTTGAAGGAGACAGATGGCCATCTCGGAGCGCGAGACGACGAAGGATGTTCGGCCGCCGGTGTTACTGGACGAGATCGATCGCTCGATCGTCGACGCGTTGGCCGCCGACGCCCGCCTGTCGAACGCGGAACTCGCGGCCCGCGTCGGAGTGGCACCCTCGACCGCCCACGCCCGCACGCGCGCGCTCGTGGACCGTGGCGTCCTGACGGGATTCCACGCGAGCGTCGATCAGCGCGTGGTCGGCGCCGGACTCCAGGCCATCGTGCATGTGACCCTCCGGCCGGGGTCCCGCCACGAGAGCATCACGGAGTTCGCGCATGAGGTCCGCGGCCTGCCTCAGGTCATCCAGATGTTCTTCCTCGGCGGGTCGGACGATTTCCTCATCCACATCGCCGTCGCCGACTCCAGCGAGGTGCGCGCCTTCGTCGTGGAGCACCTCTCCGCCCAGCGCAGTGTCGCGAACACCCGGACGAGCATCATCTTCGACTACCACCGCAACCGGGTGGCCGCGCCGTTCCACTGAGCCGGTAACGACCTGCAACATTGGCCGCCGGCTCCCTGACCCCTGCTTATCCTCGGACCATGTCCGCGCAGAGCCTCCCCGTCCTCGACCTCTCCCAGCTCGATCGGGGGCCCGATGCCGCAGCGGCCTTCCGCGCCGAACTGCGACGAGTCACACACGAGGTCGGCTTCTTCTATCTGACCGGCACCGGGGTCTCCTCCGAGCTCGAGGCCCGACTCCACCGCGCCGCCCGCACGTTCTTCGCCCTCCCCGACGAGGCGAAGCTCGAGATCGAGAACGTGAAGAGCCCGCACTTCCGCGGCTACACGCGGATCGGCGGCGAACGCACGCAGGGCCTCGTCGACTGGCGCGAACAGATCGACATCGGACCGGAACGGCCAGCCGTCACCGATCCGGATGCCCCGGCCTACGCCGCGCTCGTCGGCCCGAACCTGTGGCCGAGCGCGCAACCGGAGCTGCGCGAGATCGCCGAGGAGTGGACGACCATCCTCTCCGAGGTCGCGCGGACCCTCCTGGCCGCCTGGGCCGAGGCTCTCGGGGCACCGGCCACCTACTTCGACGACCACTTCGGCGAGGCGCAGACCCTGCTCAAGATCGTCCGCTATCCGGGCTCCACCGCCCCCGAACCCCAGCAGGGCGTCGGTGCGCACAAGGATGCCGGTGTCGTCACCCTGCTGTGGGTGGAGCCGGGCAAGGGCGGCCTGCAGGTCGAGCGCGACGGCGAGTGGATCGACGCGCCCGCGGTTCCGGGATCGTTCGTCGTGAACATCGGCGAGCTGCTCGAGCACGCCACCGGCGGCTACCTCGCCGCCACCAACCACCGCGTCGTCTCGCCGCGCGCACCCGAGGACCGGATCTCGATTCCGTTCTTCTTCAATCCGTCGCTCGACGCCGAGCTGCCGGCGATCGAGTTGCCCGCCGACCTCGCGGCGCGGGCTCGAGGGGTGTCGCAGGATCCCCGGAACCCCATCCACGGCCTGCACGGCGAGAACGCCCTCAAGTCGCGTCTGCGGGCGCATCCCGACGTCGCCGCGATCTGGCATCCCGAACTCGTCGCCGCGCGGGCCTGATCCGCAACGACGAAGGCCGCCCCACACCGTGGGGCGGCCTTCTCAAGAATGTTCTGCGCGATTGAACGCTGGGTGCGATGCCTTATCGACGGAGACCGAGGCGCTCGATGAGCGAGCGGTAACGGTTGATGTCGACGTCCTGGAGGTAGCCCAGGAGACGGCGGCGCTGGCCGACGAGCAGGAACAGCCCACGACGCGAGTGGTGGTCGTGCTTGTGCTCCTTGAGGTGCTCGGTGAGGTCCTTGATGCGCTGCGTCAGCATCGCGACCTGCACCTCGGGGGATCCGGTGTCACCGGGGTGCGTCGCGTACTCTTCGATGATCGCCTTCTTGACGTCTGCTTCCAGTGCCATAGGTGATCCCCTTCCTCTTCGTTGCGCGGCGCCCGACGCCTGATGCGTGGGCTCTCTTTATCCGCGGCCGATCGAACGGCAACCACAGGAGTCTACACGACGGGAGCAGGCTCGACCGCGCTCGGTCAGTAGCGCGAGGTCACGCCGAGGTACTCGTCCAGGGTGAGTCCGGTCTTCTTCAGATGGGTCGCCGTCCCGGTACCGACGTAGCGAAGGTGCCACGGCTCCCACCGGTACCCGGTCACCTTCTCCTTGCCGCGGGGGTAGCGCACGATGAAGCCGTACCGATGAGCGTTCGCCGCCACCCATCGGCCGGCGCGGGTCTCACCCCAGGACTGCGAGATCGAGTTGACGTCGATCGCCAGGCCGGTCTGGTGCTCACTGTGCCCGGGACGTGCCGAGCGCCGCTCGGCCTCCGCCCTGCCGTGCTGGCGCACCTTGCTCGCGAAGACGCTCTGCTGGGACGCGTAGGAGCGGAACCCCGAGATGATCGAGAGCGAGACACCGTCCTTCTTCGCGTCGGACCGCATCCTGTTCCAGGCGTTCGTCAGCTCGGGACGGAGCCCGTTCCCGTAGGAGGACGGCAACGGGATCGACTTGTTCACGATCAGGATGCCGCGGATGTACATCGGCTTCGCCGGGGCGACCGTGCGGACGTTCGGCGATCCGGCGGAGCGCCACTGCGCCGGCGTGACGGGGGTGAGGTAGCCGTCCATCCGGTGGAGGATCGAGGATCCCGTCGACAGGCGCACGAAGGAGTCGCCGGGGATGCGGGGGCGCAATGTCGTCTTCGGGCGCCCTGCGCGCGCGAACTCGGCGGCGCTGAGCGCCTCGACGGTGTCGACGCTGCGATCGGTCTCGGACGTCGGCCAGGTGACGAGGCCGTACACGATCGGCGACCACGCCGTCTTGGCGTAGACGGTCGGCGGCCGAGCCACGTGCGGCCGTCCCGCGCGCCGATACTCGTCCGCGGTGATCACGCGGTGGGAGCCGTCGGTCCGGACGAAATGGACGGCGGGAGACCAGGCCGCGCGGTACCAGCCACCCGCCACCACGCGGCCGCCGCGGGGCGACCCCGCGGCCGCCCGCTCGGACGACGTCATCTTCTTGGTCTTGCCGTCGGGCGTGCGCGCGTAGAGATCCGCGGGCCCGGACTGATAACGGAAGTACTGCGTGGTGGGCACGTGACCCATGAGACGCACCTTCGGCGAACCGGCGCTCACGAACGACGTGCGGTCGAGCGCGACCACCTTGTCGATGCGACGGTCATCTCCGCCGTCCGGCCAGGTGATCAACGCGTAGACCTGCGGCGACCACGTCACCCGTCCGTAGTCCACCGGGAGGACGCGGAGCCGAGGGCTGCCGGCCGCTTGCCACTGGTCCCTGGTGAGCGCGGTGACGCTGCCGTCCGTACGGGTCCGATAGATCCGAGGGTCCGTGCTCCACGGCGTGCGGTAGTAGCCGTGCACCGTGACCGGCGGGACCGGGGATGCGGTCGGTGACGGTGAGGGCGTCGGCGTCGACGTAGGTGTCTCTGTCGGTGTCGGCGTGACGGTCGCTGCGCCGCCGGATGCCGCGGTCTGCGCGGTCGCCGTGCCGGGCGCCAGCACGATGGTCAGCGCCAGTACGGCCGCGGCGAGCACCGCTGTCGATCGTGCCCGTGGGCCGACGTTCCCCATGCTGCCCACCATAGGGCAGGAGCCGGACACACGTGTGGCCCGACCGGAGCCGGTCGGGCCACACGATGGGATGTCGGTTCAGGCGACGTCGAGCAGATCGATGATAAAGATCAGCGTCTTGCCACCGAGGAAGTGTCCTCCCGCGGGACCGTACGCGAGGTGCGGCGGGATGACGAGCTCACGCCGACCGCCCACCTTCATCCCGGGGATGCCGTCCTGCCACCCCTGGATCAGGCCGCGGAGGGGGAACTGGATGCTCTCGCCGCGGTTCCAGGACGAGTCGAACTCCTCGCCGGTGGTGTACTCGACACCCACGTAGTGCACGGTGACGGTGTCGCCGGGCTTCGCCTCGGCGCCGTCCCCCTCGATGAGGTCGCGGACGACCAGATCGGCGGGTGCGGGGCCCTCGGGGGCGTCGATCTCGGGCTTGGTGCGGTCTGCAGTCATGAGTCCATCCAAGCCGAGGTGCATTCCGTGGTCAAAGCGGGTCAGGCCTGGACGGAACCCTGCAGGTCGAGCTCGATCGTGACGTCCTTGCCGACGAGCACGCCACCGGTCTCGAGCGCCGCATTCCAGGTCAGGCCGAAGTCCTCGCGGTTGATGACCGTCTTCGCGGTCGCGCCCGCCTTGTAGTTGCCCCAGGGGTCGGTGCCGAAGCCGCCGAAGTCGACCTCGAACGTGATCGGCTTGGTGACGTCCTTGATCGTGAGGTCGCCGTCGACGAGGAAGTCGCCGCCCTCGATGCGAACACCGGTCGAGCGGAAGGTGATCTCGGGGTAGGTCTCGACGTCGAAGAAATCGGCGCTGCGGAGGTGACCGTCGCGGCCCTCGTCCTTCGTGTCGAGCGAGGAGGCGTCGACCTTGGCCTCGAGGGTGGCTTCCAGCGGGTTCTCGGGGGCGACGAGAGTCGCCTCCTTGACGTTGAAGTGGCCACGGACCTTCGAGATCATCATGTGGCGCACGCTGAAACCGACCTCGCTGTGCGAGGCGTCGAGGATCCAGGTCCCCGCCTTGTAGCCGGGGATGTCGAGGGTCGCGGTGGAGTCGGTCATGATGGTCCTTCGTGTGGGGGTCCGGAGTGCTCCGGCGGTCGTGAAAGCGGAACGCCGCCGCATCCGACCCTATTCCCATGAATGGAAAAGACGTCCCTTCAGCAGGGCTCTTGACAGCGCAGGACCCGCGCGGGATCATTTTTCCAGGCCAACTCAGCGCCCGGAAGACTCGCAGGCATCGCCGCGGCACCGGGCGCTGAGTCTTTTCCCGGATGCCCCGCTCAGCGCGCGAGGACGTCGCCCCGGGCACGCGTGGCGCGCTCGAGATACACACGCTCGTCGGCCGCGGCGCGCGGGTCGCGGCCGGTCACCACGCGCTGGCGGGCCGCGGCCAGGGATGTCGCCTCGGCGATGAAGCGGCGCATGGCGGACGAACGGTCTCCGGGCAGTGTGCGCGCCCACGCGATGGCCCGAGCGCGACCGGCCCGTGTGGCGAGCATGTCGACCTCTCCGACGGAGAACCACCCCGCTGCCGCATAGTCGCCGAGGCGCGCACGGGTCAGTCTCGTCTCCTCGCGCCGGAGCAGCATGACCCCGACGACGAACAGGATGAACAGCGGAACCTGCAGCATCGCGTAGAGGGCGAAGAAGTCCGCGAAGACCGCGGATCCGTTCCACAGCGCGTGCAGGGTGATCGCCCCCACGACGCCGACCAGCCACCGACCGACGCCCGCGCCTCCCCGAAGACCCATCCGTGCGGCGCGACCGAGCGCGTATCCCGTGACGGCGGTGAACATGACATGGGCGAACGGGGACAGGACTCCGCGCAGGAAGAAGGTGTAGGCGGCGCTCTCGACCCCGCCGGTGATGAGGCTGTCGGCGAAGTACAGGATGTTCTCCGTGAAGGCGAACCCGGCCCCCACGAGTGCACCGTAGACGACGCCGTCGACCGGCCCGTCGAAGGCGCGACGCGCGGCGACGAAGACGAGCAGAACGCCGAGACCCTTCGCGACTTCTTCAACGATCGGCGCCTGGAGGACGGCCGAAAGGGTGTCCGGAACCTCCGGCACCACCAGACCGATGACGAGGTCGACGCCGAGGGCGAGGGCGACGGATGCCACCGCGCCCCATGCGAGCGCGAACGCCACGAGTCCCGTCGGCTCCGGCTCCCATCGGTCGATGATTCGGATGGCGACCAGCACGAGGGCCAGCGGGATGAGAGCCAGGATCGCGGCGAGCACCGCGGACGCCGGCCCGAGGAAGGTCAGGAAGTAAGCGGCGAGGCCCAGGGCGAGGAATCCGATCACGATCGCCGTCATCCACAGCGCGATCCGGCCGCCCCCCGGTGCCGGCACGGGGAGGTCGCGGCGCGGCGGCGCCGGCGGTGGTGTCGCCGGCATCGAGTGGGTCGGTTGCGCGAGCGGCGACGGGAACGACATGCGCTCAGCCTAGGGGCGCGTGTACTCGGGGCGTCGTCCCGCAGCGGGGCGATAGCCTGGGAGCATGCGCTTCGCCCACGTTGTCCCCGACGGAGTCGACGAGCCGCAGCTGGTCCTGGTCGAAGAGGACCGCGCCACGATCGTGTCGCGCCTGTTCGACGGTGCACCCTCGCGTCTGCAGCCGCTCATCGAAGGAGGCGATCCGCTCCTCGAGCGGGTCCGCGAGTCGGCCGCCGCGACGGACGTGGAATGGGTACCGCTCGGGTCCCCCGTGTTCGCCTCGGCGATCCTCGAGACCCCGGTCACCATCGCCGTCGGCTTGAACTACGCCGCCCACTCGAGCGAGCTCGGCCTCAAGGCGGATGCGGCGCCGACGATCTTCACGCTCTGGCCCGGCTCGCTCGGCGGGCACCGGCAGACCACCAGTTGGCCCCGGTCGCTGAGCCAGTCCGTCGACTACGAGGCGGAGCTGGGCGTGGTCATCGGGCCTGCCGCCCGCGACGTCGCGCTCGAGGATGCCCTGGACCACGTGTGGGGGTACACGGTCGTCAACGACATCACGGCCCGCGACATCCAGTTCTCCGAGGCGCAGTGGTCCCGGTGCAAGTCCTTCGACGGCTTCACCCCGACGGGCCCGTTCGTCGTGACGGCCGATGAGATCCCCGACCCGCAGGATCTCCACATCTGGGCGATCGTGGACGGACAGACGGTGCAGGACGCGTCGACGGATCAGATGATCCACCCGGTCGCGAAGCTCGTCTCCTACCTCTCGCGCTCGGCGACCCTGCTCCCGGGCACCCTCATCTCCACCGGCTCACCGGGCGGCGCAGGCTACTCGCGGGACCCGCAGATCTTCCTTCGCGACCGCTCGACCGTCACGGTCGGCATCGACGGGATCGGCGAGCTGACCACGTTCTGCCGCATCACCGACTGACGCGGAACGACAGAAGGCCCCGGATGCGTCGCATCCGGGGCCTTCTGCGCGGGGACTCAGTACCCGCTCTGCTCCAGGAGTTCCTGGCAGGACATCGTCACGCCCTGCCAGGTGACGGTGCCGGAGGGATCCTCCATGCACGCGTTCACCTGAGTGACGAGGTCGCCGCCCGCGCCGGCGATCGCGGAGACGAGGGCGATGATGATGATGATCGCGATGATCATCAGCACGATGCTCACGATGATCGCGGCGATCGCGAGACCGTTCTTCGCGCCGGCCTTGCGGCTCTGGACGAGCGCGATGATGCCGAGGATCAGACCGATGAGCTGCGTACCGGGGATGATCGCGAGGATGAGCGCCACGATCGCCATCGTGCGGCCGGGCGTCGACCCGCCCGAGGGCGCGCCGTTGTACTGCGGAGCGTTGCCGTAGGCGGGCGCCTGGTAGGCCGGCGGTGCCGGGGGGACGTTCTGAGCGTTCGGCTGGTTGGGATCAGTCATGGAGGTGTCCTTCTGGTCGGTCATCGGCCGGGATTACGACCCCGACGCTAGCGTTCACCGTTCTCTCAGACAACCGGCAATCAGTGCTGCTCCACCTCGCCCGACTTTGTGATAACGGGGATCGCACGCGTGACCGCCTGCAGTCCCGACAGGCGCGCCGGCGACAGCTGCTTGTCGACCTCCTCACGCGACATCAGGCCGGCCTCGACGACGAGGTCGCCGACGTTGCGCTTGGTGAGGAGGGCGGTCTTGGCGAGGGCCGCGGCGGCCGTGTAGCCGATGAACGGCGTCAGGGCGGTGATGACGCCGACCGACGAGCCGACCATCGTCCCGAGGCGTTCCCGGTTCGCCGTGATCCCGTCGACGCAGTTGACGCGGAGCGTCCGCATCCCGCGCCGCATCCACGTGATCGACTGGAAGATCGAGTGCGCGATCACCGGCTCGAACGCGTTCAACTGCAGCTGACCGCCCTCGACCGCCATCGTCACCGTCAGGTCGGCGCCGGCGACGGCGAACGCCACCTGGTTCACGACCTCGGGGATGACCGGGTTGACCTTGCCGGGCATGATGCTCGAACCCGCCTGGCGCGGCGGCAGGTTGATCTCGCCGAAGCCCGCCTGCGGGCCGCTTGAGAGCAGCCGGAGGTCGTTGCTGATCTTCGACAGCTTGATCGCGTTGCGCTTGAGCGAGGAGGAGAAGGACATGAACGCGCCGGTGTCGCTCGTCGACTCGACGAGGTCCTCGGCGGTCTCGAGGTCCAACCCGCTGATCTCGCGGAGGTGGCGCAGCACGGCACCGGAGTAGTCCGGATGCGTCGTGATGCCGGTGCCGATCGCCGTGGCACCCATGTTGATCTCGTAGAGGAGGTAGGCGTTCTCGCGCAGGCGGTGGTAGTCCTCCCCCAGCGTCGTGGCGAAGCCGTGGAACTCCTGCCCGAGCGTCATCGGCACGGCATCCTGCAGCTGGGTCCGGCCCACCTTGAGGACGTCGTGGAATTCGTCCGCCTTCTTGAGGAACGCCTGACGCAGCAGATCGAGCTCCTCGAGCAGCGACTGCAGGTCGAGCCCGAGGCCGACCTTGATCGCCGTCGGGTAGACGTCGTTGGTCGACTGGCTGCGGTTGGTGTGGTCGATGGGCGAGAGGAAGGCGTAGTCACCCTTCTCGCGGCCGGCCATCTCGAGCGCGACGTTGGTGATGACCTCGTTCGCGTTCATGTTGGTCGAGGTGCCGGCACCGCCCTGGATGACGCCGACGACGAACTGGTCGTGGAACTCGCCCTCGATCACGCGCTGGGCCGCGCGGTCGATGAGGTCGGCGCGGGATGCCTCGAGGACCCCGATCTCCTTGTTGGCACGCGCGGAGGCCTGCTTGACCATCGCGAGGGCGACCACGAGGTCGCGGTAGACGGAGATGGGCCGCATCGAGATCGGGAAGTTCTCGAGGGCTCGGGCGGTGTGGATGCCCCAGTAGGCGTCGGCGGGGATCTCCATCGATCCCAGGGAGTCGGTCTCGGTACGCGTCATCGCGTCAGGTGCCATTGCGGTGTCCTTGTGGGTCACAGGGTGCGGGGATAGGACGAGCCTATCCCCGCACCCCGCCGACCTCAGCGGTTGACGCTCGACATGTCGGCGTAACGGTCGCCGACCGGCGGTGCCACCTCGCTCAGGCGACGCACCTGGTCGTCCGAGAGCGTGAGCTCGGTGGCGCCGATGTTCTCGTCCACGCGCTCGAGCCTGCGGGTTCCCGGGATGGGCACGATGTCGTCCCCCCGCGCCAGCAGCCACGCGAGCGCGACCTGTGCTGCCGTGGCCTCCGCCTCCTGCGCGACGCCCTCGATCACCTCGACGATCCGCAGGTTGGCGGCGAGCGCGTCGTCCTCGAACCGCGGGTTGTTGCGACGGAAGTCGTTCTCGTCGAGCTGATCGACCGAGCGGATGCTGCCCGTCAGGAACCCGCGACCGAGCGGCGAGTAGGGCACGAACCCGATGCCGAGCTCGCGCAGTGCGGGCAGCAGCTCGGCCTCGGGATCGCGGGTCCACAGCGAGTACTCGGTCTGTACGGCGGTCACCGGATGCACCGCGTGCGCCCGCCGGATGGTGGCGACGGATGCCTCGGACAACCCGTACCCGCGGATCTTCCCCTCCTGGATGAGGCCGGCGAGCACACCGACGGTGTCCTCGATCGGGACGGACGGATCCATGCGGTGCTGGTAGTACAGGTCGACCCGGTCGGTCTGCAGTCGGCGGAGCGATCCTTCGACGGCGATCCTGACGTTCTCGGGGCTGCCGTCGATTCCCGGCTGGTCGCCGGCGGTGTGGCGGATGGTCCCGAACTTCGTCGCGATGACGACCTCGTCGCGCCGCCCGGCGTCAGCCAGCGTCTGTCCGAGCAGCTCCTCGTTCGTGTACGGGCCGTACATCTCGGCGGTGTCGAGCAGGGTGACGCCACGGTCCAAGGCGCCCAGGATCGTGCGGGCGCCGCCCGCGTCATCCTGCCCGGCGCCGGTGTAGAAGGCGCTGATCCCCATGAGTCCGAGACCGATGCGGCCGACCTCCGGACCGTTCGCGCCGAGTGTGGTGGTCTTCATGATGCGGTGATCTCCTGG
Source organism: Microbacterium sp. NPDC077663 (assembly GCF_044542795.1). NCBI lineage: Bacteria > Bacillati > Actinomycetota > Actinomycetes > Micrococcales > Microbacteriaceae > Microbacterium > Microbacterium sp. NPDC077663. The sequence goes on from NZ_JBITVE010000003.1 coordinate 86,470, forward strand.
TCGTAGATGTCGATCTTGTGGTCGATGGCAGCGAGGCTGAGCGTGACCTCCTCGAGCCGGTGTCGGACGAGCTCCCGGTGCTCGACGAGGAGCCGGTGCCGCTCCGCGATCGTCGCGTCCCCCTCGCGCACGAGCTCCGTGTATCGACGCATCGTGGCGATCGGCATCCCCGTCCACCGCAGTCGCGTGAGGAAGCGTATCCACGCGAGGTCCGCGTCCGAGTAGCGCCGGTGGGTGGAGGACGTCCGGTCGACGGGGTGCAGCATCAGCCCGGCACGCTCGTAGTAGCGGAGCGTGTGGGCGCTGACACCGGTCGCGTCGGCCGCTTCGGCGATCGATGCACCGAGGGAGCTCGAGAGGAGGGACATGCCCTCACGGTAGAACTTCGAGTGCGCTCGAAGTCAAGGGGGTCAGGCGGGCTTGCGCGAGAACGCCTCGAGCCGCTCCTCGGGGGTGAGGGCGGCCATCCGGGCCACCCACTCCGCTGAGAAGTAGTCGCCCGTCGGAGCTTCGACGACCGGGACGACGGTGTGGGTGATCGTGTCGTCGTAGACGTGCACGAGGTGGAAGGACTGACCGGCATCCATCCCGTTCACCTCGGTCGCCGGCCGCTGCAGATTCATCGTGTAGCAGGTGGCCGACGCGACGCTCACCGGGATGCCGGCGAAAGTCCCCGACGTCGAGTAGTGCAGATGCCCGGCGAGGATGCCGCGCACGTCGGTGCCCGCGAGCACCGCGGCGAGCTCGTCCTGCTCCTGCAGATCGAGGATGTCGAAGAACGGGATGTGGCTGGGGATCGGCGGATGGTGCAGGGCGATCAGCGTGCCCAGCGGCGCCGGCTCGGCGAGCACTCCCCGCAGCCAGTCGCGCTGGTCCGCATCGACGAGCCCGTGGTGCCAGCCGGGCACGGTGGAATCCAGCACGACCAGCCGGAGCCCGCCCAGGTCGTGCACCGCGGTCACCGGCGCCTCGGAGCGCTCCTGGTCGAACAGTCCCTCACGCAGGGCGGGCCGTTCGTCGTGATTGCCTGCCACCCACACCACCGGCGCGCCCAGACGGGCGGCCATCGGTTCGACGAGCTCGCGGAGGCGACGGTAGGCGGCCGGCTCACCGAGATCGGTGAGGTCGCCCGTGACCACGAGGGCATCGGGACGGATGCCGGTGCGCTCGACGGCCGCGAGCGCCGCCGCGACACCGCCGGTCGAGTTGTACGTGCCGCCGAGTGGACGGTCGCCCGCGAGCAGGTGGGTGTCGCTCAGGTGGACGATCGTGCGGAGGGCGGGCGCGTGGCGGCCGAAGGAGAGGGGCTGCATGCCGCCCAGCCTATTGACGGCCGCCGACGGGAGGCGCTCAGTGGTTGAAGAGGATCAGCAGCAGTCCGCCCAGCACGACGAGCCCGCAGACCGCGAAGGCGGCGTAGGCACCGACGAGCGCGATGCGCTTCTGGGTCGGGCTCAGCGGATTCTTCTTGGCGGCCTTCTTCGCCGCCTTGGCGGCCCGCTTCTGCTCCTTCGGCGTCATGACCGTGAGCGCGTCGGTGAAGGTCGCTGGGACGACGACGGGCACCCGTCCCGCGCGCACGAGCAGACGGAGACCGATCGCATAGAACGCCACCACCGTGGATGCGGCCACGAGCGCCGCGACGAACACCTGGACGAAGGCGAGCCAGTCCACGGCCACGCTCATCGGGATCCCTCCTCGTCGGATGCGGACGCCGACTGGGCGACACGCTGCTGACGCCGCGTGGGCGGGGGTTCCTCCGACAGGTCGACGGCGGCACCGGAATCAGCGACCTCGCTGCTCATGGCATTCGCGGCGGTGACCTCGTTGCGGCGCGAACGGAGGAAGATCGCGAGGACGACCGCGACGGCGACGACGGCGCCGATGATGACGCCGATCAGCTCACCCGGCCCCTCGCCGAAGAGGTTCTCGAGCCCGACGATCAGCAGCGAGGCGAGCGCGCCGACGATGCCGGCGGCCGGGAGAGTGAGGACCCATCCGACGGTGATGCGTCCGACCGTCCGCCAGCGCACGCTCGCGCCGCGGCGCCCGAGCCCTGAACCGATGACCGACCCGGACGCGACCTGGGTCGTCGACAGGGCGAAGCCGAGGGCACTCGACGCGAGGATCGTCGAGGCCGTCGAGGCCTCGGCCGAGAACCCCTGGGCCGGCTTGACGTCGGTCAGGCCCTTGCCGAGCGTGCGGATGATCCGCCAACCGCCCATGTAGGTGCCGAGGGCGATCGTGAACGCGCAGGCGAAGATGACCCAGAGCTCCGGCTCGGACTGCGTCTGCCACCCGACGGTGATGAGAGCGAGGGTGATGACGCCCATGGTCTTCTGCGCATCGTTCGTCCCGTGCGCGAGGGCGACGAGCGAGGAGGTGAAGATCTGCCCCCACCGGAAGCCGTCGCGGCCGTCCGGCTTCTTGTCGTAGCGGCGGGTGACGGCGTAGGCGATCTTGGTGGCGGCGAAGGCGATGATGCCGGCCGTCAGCGGGGCGATGAGTGCAGGCAGGACGACCTTGGACAGCACGACACCGAGGTCGATCGCGCTGACGGAGGCGCCGACGATCGTCGCCCCGATGAGACCGCCGAAGAGCGCGTGCGACGAGCTCGAGGGAAGGCCGAGCAGCCAGGTGAGCATGTTCCACGTGATGGCGCCGATAAGCCCCGCGAAGATGATCGCGGGGAAGATCGACGGCGAGAGCTGATCCTCGCGGATCATGCCGCCCGAGATCGTCTTGGCGACCTCGGTCGACAGGAACGCGCCGACGAGGTTGAGGACGGCGGCCAGGAGCACCGCGACCTTGGGCTTGAGAGCACCGGTCGCGATCGGCGTCGCCATCGCGTTGGCCGTGTCGTGGAAGCCGTTGGTGAAGTCGAAGAAGAGTGCCAGTGCGATGACCAGGACGACGATGAGTGCTGCGGTCTCCACAGTTCGCTTTCCGTCGGGAATCGGGGGAACGGGTGCCGCGGCGATCGGCGTTGCGAACGAAAAGTTCACCCAGACGTCACCAGGGGTTCAATCGGGCCTGGGAAATCCTCGCACACGATCCGCCATGGCATAACCCGCGCGCGCCCGCGAGGGTCGGTTAGCGTGGTCGGGTGACCTCCGAAGCCGTGACACCGCCCGTCGCCGACCGCCGCCCGTTCACCCGCACGCACCACGGAGACGCCGTCTCGGACCCGTACGAGTGGCTGCGCGAGAAGGAGGACGAGGCCGTCATCGGTCATCTGGAGGCGGAGAACGACTACACCGACGCGCGCACCGCGCATCTCGCGGGACTCCGTGAGCGGATCTTCGAGGAGATCAAGGGCCGCACCCTCGAAACCGACCTGTCCGTCCCCTCCCGACGCGGCGGGTGGTGGTACTACGGGCGCACCGTCGAGGGCAAGCAGTACGGCATCAACTGCCGCGCACCGATCGCTGACGTCGCCGACTGGACACCCCCCGTGCTGTCCCCCGACACCGAGGTCCCCGGCGAGCAGGTGCTCCTCGACGGCAACGTCGAGGCCGAGGGACACGAGTTCTTCTCCCTCGGGAGCCTCGACGTGTCGAACGGCGGCACGCGGATGCTTTACGGCGTCGACGTCGCGGGCGACGAGCGCTACACCTTGCGCATCCGCGACCTGGCCACGGGCGACGACCTCGAGGACGTCATCGAGAACACCTTCTCGGGCGCGGTCTTCTCGCCCGACGGCCGTCACGTCGTCTACACGACCGTCGACGACGCCTGGCGTCCCGACACGGTGTGGCTGCACGAGGTGGGGACGGATGCCGCATCCGATCGCGTGATCTTCACCGAACCCGACGAGCGCTACTGGGTCGGCGCCGGCTTCACGCGCAGCGACCGGTACCTCGTCATCGGCGTGGGGTCCTCGATCACCTCGGAGGAGTTCCTCGTCCCCGCCGACGACCTCACGGCGGAGCCCCGCTCGGTGTGGCCACGGCGCGAAGGGGTCGAGTACTCGCTCACCCACGCGATCGTCGACGGCGAGGACGTGCTCTACATCCTCCACAACGACGGCGCCCTCGACTTCGAGCTGGTGCGGGTCCCGGCATCCGACCCGGCGGGCGAGCGGCATGTGGTGCTGCCCCATCAGCCCGGACGACGGCTGCTCGACGCCTCCGCCTACCGGGATTGGGCGATCGTCGAGTACCGACGCGAGGGGCTCTCTCGCGTCGGGATCCTCGACTACGCGACCGACGAGGTCAGTGAGATCCCCTTCGACGAGCCGCTCTACGCCGCCGGCGCGAGCGGATCCTCGGAGTGGGCGCCCCCCGTGATCCGCCTGGGTTACGCGTCCTTCGTCACCCCCGGCACGGTCTACGACTACGACGTAACGAGCGCGGAGCTCCTGCTCCGCAAGAGTCAGCCCGTCCTGGGCGGTTACGACCCGGCCGACTACGGCCAGGAGCGGGTCTGGGCGGTCGCCGACGACGGCACCCGGGTCCCGGTCTCTCTCGTCTGGAAGCGTTCGTTCGGCGAGCCCGGATCGTCACCCCGACCCCTGCACCTCTACGGCTACGGCTCGTACGAGCACTCGATCGAGCCGGGGTTCTCCGTCGCCCGACTCTCGATGCTCGACCGCGGTGTGATCTTCGCCATCGCCCACGTCCGCGGCGGCGGCGAGATGGGCCGCCAGTGGTACGAAGAGGGGAAGCTGCTGCACAAGCGCAACACCTTCACCGATTTCGTCGCCGTGGGTCGACACCTCGTCGCCGAGGGCTACACCTCGCCCGACCGGCTGGTCGCCGAGGGCGGCTCCGCCGGAGGTCTGCTCATGGGCGCGGTCGCGAACCTCGCCCCGGACCTGTTCGCGGGTGTCCTCGCGGGTGTCCCGTTCGTCGACGCGCTGACGACGATCCTCGACCCGTCGCTGCCTCTGACCGTCATCGAATGGGACGAGTGGGGCGACCCGCTGCACAACGCGGACGTGTATGCCTACATGAAGTCGTACACACCGTACGAGAACGTCCAAAAGGGTGTGCGGTACCCCCGCATCCTCGCCGTCACCTCGCTCAACGACACGCGGGTGCTCTACGTCGAGCCGGCGAAGTGGGTCGCACGTCTGCGCGAGGTCGGCGCGGACGTACTGCTCAAGTGCGAGATGGTCGCCGGTCACGGCGGCGTGAGCGGGCGGTACAACTCGTGGCGTGAACGCGCGTTCGAACTGGCCTGGCTGCTCGATGTCCTGGGGCTCGTCGAGTCGGACTGACGCTGTAAGCGGCGCCGTGGGTACGATGCCCCCATGGCACCCGCACCCCGCTACCGCGCGGCGGTCCGCATCGATCTCGACCTCGTGTGCGCGCACCCCGATGACCTCCTGAACGGGACCGACGATGCGTCCCGCATGGCGGCCTCGACGTTGAGCGCCGAGGACGCCCTCCTGTCACTGATCGAGGTCGGCGTCCTCGACGCAGCGGATGGACTGGTCCGGATCGAGTCGACGACCGCCGCGGTCGTCGACTCGGAGTGGGAGGGCACATCGGGCAGCGTGCCGGCGGGGTCCTCCGACACGTCGCGCGTCGCGCGGGCCGGCGCGCGACTGGCCGGGATCGACTGGGCCCTCAACGAGCTCTTCGGCGGCCCGACGGACGAGGCGTCGGCATCCGAACTGCGTCAGCGGACGATCATCAAGGGACTCGTCTGGAACGCGTCCGTCATCATCGTCGATTGCCTCTTCGACGACGTCCGTCAGCTGGCGGATGCCGCCGACAACCGCGCGGCGTGGCGCGACACGCACGTCATCTCGCAACTCCCACCGCAGTATGCGACCCATTACGACCGCGCATTCGCTCAGAAGTTCCTCGCCGCGACCATCGAGGTCACGTCACGACTCAGCGCCTCTCCCGTCTATCCGCCGACGGTCGCCCACGAGCTGGCCCTGAAACTCGTCCTCGACGAAGCGGAACGCAGTGCCGACCGACTCTCCGGCGAACTGCCGGACGGATGGCGGGAACACCTCGACACCGTGCTGTTCCAAGACCTCGACGTCGAGTCGCTCTTCGCCGATCAGGACGCCACGTCCAAGCGGGATGCCGCCGGCGCGACCCCTCCGCTGGACTTCGCCAGCTGGTTCATCCCGTACGCGCACGCCCCTGCTCCCGCGCCGTACGCGAGCGACGACATCAAGGAGCCGTCCCGCGGGTAGCACGCTCGGCGGCGTCAGGCAATTGCCAGTTTTGCTTCCCGGCATCCCGTAAAATCGGGATCCCCAGGGGGAGTACTCCACGACGGTGGGTTCGTCATTACGGATGTGAAGACGCATCCCGGACCACCGGTCCCGAGAGATCGGGATGGAGAAGACTCTGGCGTCATCCGTTCACGCCATCGAGGAGACTCCTGTGGAAATCACCCCTCTCGTCTGGGGCATCACGATCGCCGTCACGATCGCCTTCTTCGTCTACGAATTCTTTGCCCACGTCCGCAAGCCGCATGAGCCGTCGATCGGTGAATCCGCCCGGTGGTCCGCCTTTTACATCGGGCTCGCCCTGATCTTCGGTGTCGTCATCGGCATCATCCCCGGGTGGGGCTGGGTCTACTCCGGCGAGTACTTCGCCGGTTACCTCACCGAGAAGGCGCTGTCGATCGACAACCTCTTCGTCTTCCTCATCGTCATGACCGGCTTCGCGGTGCCGAAGAAGTACCAGCAGAAGGTGCTGATGATCGGCATCGTCATCGCGCTGATCATGCGCGGTGCGTTCATCGCCGTGGGCGCCGCGCTCATCGAGAACTTCTCCTGGATCTTCTACGTCTTCGGCGCTCTGCTGCTGTTCCTCGCGTACCGTCAGGCGTTCGCACACGGGGAGTCCGACCCGGCCAACGGCAAGTTCATGCAGTTCGTTCGCCGCATCCTCCCCGTCAGCGACGAATACAACAGCGACAAGCTCACGGTGAAGAAGAACGGCAAGCGGTTCGTCACGCCGATGCTGCTCGTCATCATCGCCATCGGCTTCGTCGACCTGATCTTCGCCGTCGACTCCATCCCCGCGATCTACGGCCTCACCAACGAGGCGTACATCGTGTTCACGGCCAACGCCTTCGCCCTCATGGGTCTGCGACAGCTGTACTTCCTCATCGGCGGTCTGCTCGAGCGTCTCGTGTACCTCGCGCAGGGTCTGGCCGTCATCCTCGCCTTCATCGGCGTGAAGCTCGTCCTGCACGCCATGCACGTCAACGAGCTGCCGTTCATCAACGGCGGCGAGCCGATGCTGTGGGCGCCCGAGATCCCGATCTGGTTCTCGCTCCTGTTCATCGCGGCCACCATCGTTGTGGCCACCGTGGCGAGCCTCGCCAAGACGCGTCGCGACCTCGACCGCGAACTCGCCGCCGGCGCACCGACCTCGACCCCCTCCCCCGCAGAAACGAAGGAGCACCGCTGACCGATGGACAGCGATCATAGGATCCCGCCCACCGCTGAGTCCGAACCCGTCGAGGTGACTCGATGAACGATCTGGCCCTGAACATCGCCCTGGTCGTGGTGTTCGTCCTGGTGGGCGGGGTGTTCGCGGCGACCGAGATGGCGCTGGTGACCCTGCGGGAGAGCCAGATCAACGCGATCGCCGCGCGCGGCAAGCGCGGACAGAAGGTCGCCGGGCTCGCCCGCAATCCCAACACCTTCCTCTCGGCGGTACAGATCGGCGTCACGGTGGCGGGCTTCGCGTCGGCGGCCTACGGGGCGACCTCCATCGCCCCGTCGGTGGCGCCGCTCATCGAGTCGTGGGGCGCCGATCCGGGGTTGGCCCTCACGATCGCGACGCTCATCCTGACGCTGCTCATCGCGTATCTGTCGCTCGTGCTCGGGGAGCTCGTGCCCAAGCGGCTCGCCATCCAGCGGAACGCACAGTTCGCCTACGTCGTCGCGCCCGTCCTGGACGGCTTCGCCACGGTGATGCGGCCGGTCATCTGGCTGCTGTCGGTGTCGACGAACGCCCTCGTGCGTCTTCTGGGCGGCGATCCGCACAAGACCGGTGAGGAGATGACGGATGAGGAGGTCCGCGACATCGTCGCGAGCCATGAGGGGCTCCCCGAGGACGAGCGCCGCATCCTCGAGGACGTTCTCTCGCTGCGGGAGCGTCAGCTCAGCGAGGTGATGCGTCCGCGCCCGGACGTCACCTCCCTCGACGACAGCGCGTCGATCGGAGAGGCCGTCTCCGCGGTGCACGACCTCCCCTTCTCGCGGTACCCGGTTGCCGACACCTCCATCGACGACATCGTCGGCTTCGTCCACGTCCGCGACCTGTTCGAGGCGGCTTCGGATGCCGAGGCGCCCCTGTCGAGCATCGTCCGTCCGATCCCCTACTTCCCGTCGACGGCGCGCGTCCTCCCGACGCTGACGAAGATGCGGGCCGAGGGGCACCAGATCGCCGTTGTCGTCGACGAATACGGCGGCACCGACGGAATCGTGACACTCGAGGACCTCGTGGAGGAGGTCGTGGGCGAGATCTTCGACGAGTACGACGACGCCGTCGCCCCTGCGGGCGATCGCGAGATCATCGACGGACGCCTCAACCTGCAGGACTTCTCCGAAGCGACCGGGATCACCCTCCCCAGAGGGGCTTCGGACACGGTCGCCGGGTTCGTCACCGAGCAGCTGGGCCGCCTCGCGATGGTCGGCGACACGATCGAGGTCGACGGCGCGACGATCCAGGTGACCGCCATGGATCGCCGTCGCATCGCGGAAGTCCGCGTCACACCGCGAGAGGCGGAGGCACCGGTCGCGTGACCGCGACGTCGGCTGACTCAACTCTCGCGAAAGGGCGAGTCAGCCGGTAGCGTCATGCCCTAGACGAGCTGAGCGCGGTGGGGACCTGCGCTGCTCGCGACTTCTTGGGGGAAGACATGACGAGCACGTCGATCGTCCAGCGCGCAACCGATCCGGCGCTCGCCCGCACCATCCCGTCGCTCGACGGGATCCGGGCGCTGGCGGTGCTCTGCGTCATCTGGGGGCACGGCGCGGTCACGCTCCCCCAGACCGACGTCGTGACCTTCCTCCGGGCGAATCTGCCCGGAGGATACTTCGGTGTGCAGGCGTTCTTCGTCCTGTCCGGGTTCCTCATCACCACGCTGCTCCTGCGCGAGGGGAACAAGACCGGAGGGATCTCGCTGGCGGGCTTCTACCGCCGTCGTGCCTACCGGATCCTCCCCGCCCTCCTCGTCTTCCTCGCGATCGTCTCGGTGCTCGCCCTGACGCGGGCGATCGACGGCCTCGGTCCTCGTGACATCATCAGCCCGGCGCTGTTCCTCCGGGACTACTGGCCGCTCGACGGATCCTGGTGGACGGGCCACACGTGGTCGCTGAGCGTCGAGGAGCAGTTCTACGTCCTGTGGCCGCTTGCCGTCATCCTCATGCCCCGCCGCGTCGCGGTGAAGGTGCTGGTCATCGGTGTGCTCGTCTCGCCCTTCGTCCGCATCGGGACGTATCTGCTCCCCTTCGTACCTGAGGGCGGGGTGACCTACATGTTCCACACGCGGGCGGACGCGCTGATGATCGGATGCCTCGTGGCGTACGGCGCGGGAGAGCGATGGTTCGCGCGCCTCACCGAATGGGTGTTCGCACGTCACCTGCAGTGGGTGGTCGTCGCATGGCTGCCGCTGTCGTGGGCCCTGACGTCGAGGCTCGAGGGCGTCTGGATGTACACGGTGGGGTACGTTGGCGACGCCCTCGCCGTGGCGCTCGTCATCGTGTGGATGATGCGCGCACCGGCCTCGCCCTTCGGTCGATTCCTCAACTGGCGACCGATGGTGCACATCGGGCTGATCTCGTACAGCCTGTACCTCTACCAACAGCTCTTCATGACCCGCCACAACGAGACCTGGTTCGGCGGGCTGACCGTCGGGGGGCTCGTCGCACTGCTAGTCGCCGCGGAAGCGTCGTACTGGTTCGTCGAGCGCCCGTTCCTTCGTCTGCGTGTACGCCGGGAGCGGGCGAAGGCCGACGCGCACAGCCATGGTGCCGGCTACAGGACGTGAACCTGCAACCCCCGTTTATGGGATGCGGTTGGTGGTGAGTTGAGGCGAGTGGTGAAGCTCCCGCCATTCTGCGGAGCGCTCGGGCCATACCCCTGCCCGAGTAGTGGTAATTGGAAGCCGTCAGTGACTCAAAACAGTGGGTAAACCATGGATCACTGCTCGGTGTCAAGAACAGCCCTCGATGGTCGCAATCATCGAGGGCAGCATCCGGCCTTGGGCGGGCTCGCAAAGAACTACCCGGGGGACACTTGCGCTGAGTTACTGATCGCTCGCCCGCCGGACTACAACGAGACATCGGATCTCCCACGCGAGACTCAGGGCCGTCGACAACGCAAGGAACCCGCCCACCACCCAGATCAGGAGCGTGAACTCGCCGCCTGCGACGGCTGCCAAGACCAGCAGACCAACGAGCAGCAGAGCATCCACGCAGATCCGCACAACGTGGTACCGCGGACTACGTCCCACGGGCCGAATCACTCTCCCTGCCGCGATTCTTCCTGCCGGCAACCGTGCCGTATTGCGCCTCGAAGGCTGCGATCTTCCTGGCTCTGAAGCGCAGCCGCGCGATACCAAGCGCGATGCAACCGACGGCAGTAAGCGCGCACCCGACGACCACAAACCAGGCGGTACCGCTTCCTGGTACAGCCCCAGAGACCGACAGGTAGACGAAGGCCAGGCTCAGTACGAACCAGTACGACGCCATCCCCACGCCGCGCTCCGCCGATCGTCGCTCGGCCGACATGTCCGACGCCGCCTCCTTCATTGGATTGTCCTCGTCCGTCATGAGACTGTTGGCGTCACTTCCTACGTCGAGCGGTCACGAGCAGAACCCCGTGAACGACCGCGACGACTAGACCGCCAACGACCAAAACCGTCGCCGCCCCAACCCAGGTGGCCGACGCACCCATCAGCAAGCCGATCAGGACAAAGACACCTCCGAGCGCGAGGCCGCCCCATCGCTGAGAATCGGTCACGATCCACGCCCGACAGGAGCCTGCCGTCCCGCGCCCGGGCCGTGTTGGGCTTCGAAGTCGGCTACACGCCTCTTCCGCGCGCGCAGCACGAGCACCCCAAACACGATGAGAGCAACAGCCGGAAGCACAGCGGAACTGCTAAGAACCCACCCCAGAGCATTGGACGGCACTCCCCGCGCCACACCCGTAGCCAGCAACAGAGCTCCCCAGAACAGATAGACAGTCCCCGTCACGCGCCCCCGTTGGGCGGCCATCCGTTGCGTGATGAGACCGCCCGCGGTGTGTCCCCCTGACTCACCCTCGCTCGCCATACCGCGACCTTCGCAGCATCGCGCCGGCCCGTCTAGGGGTTGCGCTTGGGTACTGTCGGCTTGCGCAGTCGGACGTGCACGGTGTAGCGCCAATCGACAGCAGCCCAGGACCGACGAAACGCCCCGCCATCCCTCGAAGGGCGACGGGGCGTGGAAGGTCCGATCTGGCTGTGAGCTGCTCGGCGTGCATGACCGTCCCATAGGCGGGGCAGTTCGGCTACTGTCCGCCGTCGAACGGATCCGCTGGGAGGGTCACTTCGCCGATCCCTCGGGCCCGGTCGTCGCAGTCGGCCCCGCGTCTTTCGGGCCGTGACCATGTGTGGGTCGGGTCGCGCGGAAGGCCATGAGAAGCATGAGAACGAAGAACGTCAGCATGCTGATCCCCCAGAGCACGCCCGCGACGAGGCTGAGGGGACGCTCCGAGTTGAGCGCCACGAACATGGAGGGCAGCCAGACGATCAACGCGGCCCAGGCCATGACATACCAGCGCCGCGTCTGAACGGACGACGACCTCCACGCTGCCTTCACGCGCTCCCTCATACCGGCGACCCTAACTCCTGGCGTCGTCTCATGTCGGCGTATCCTGTCATCCTCGGCCGGAGGAAGGATCCCGGCCACCGTGACGAAGAACCGCCGCTACGAGGCGCACTACGACACCCTCAACGACGCTCGCATCATGAAGTCGGCTAACGTCCGCGCCGCGACCACCCTCCCGCAGCGGGCCTTCGGTCCGCAGCCGTTCGAGTGGACGAACCGCGGCGAACCGGTCTGGGCGTGGATCTCGTGGGCAGAGGGCCCGACGACGCGCATCCCCGCAATCGCGACAGGCTGGAACGACCGGGTCGCGTGCGTCGAGTGGGAAGCGCACGGCGGCCGGCGGTCCGTGATCGTCTGGCGAAACGCCGTCTCCCGGCGAACGCCGAAAGCCCCCGGCCAGCGTCAAGTAGACGCCAGCCGGGGGCTCTACTCGAACGGGTCGGCCGGGAGCGTTAAGAACTCTGCGTCGGCTCGTCCACAATGACGAGACCCGCTGGACTGTTCGCTTCGGACGCGAGCGCACGCACCCAATCCGGGTTGATGTGATCGACGCGGCCCCTGTATCGGTAGACGAGGGACGAGCGGCTGTGTACCCACACCGTCGATTTGCCCCCGCCAGTACTTGCGCCGTTGTTCCACATGAACATGAACGGTTCGCCCCGGCGCAGCTTCGTCCCGATGACGATCTCGAGGTGCGCGAGAGTCCGGTCGTCCACCTCAAGCACCGTGGTCTGCTCGTACGTCAGACGACCCATCATCTACCTCCCGGCGGCACGCCCGCATGCGATGGCCCCGCCTGAGGGAGCGGCGAGGCCATCTAGGCGACACCCCGCCTCCGCTCAATCTAGCGGCTCGACCCTCAGAACGTTCGTGTGCGCGAGCTGCTGCTGCAGACGCCGTTAGTCGGTTGCACCTTAAGGCGTCCGCCGTGAGACGATCGCCTTCTAACCACTCGCGGAAAGAAGGCCTCATGCCTTACCGGAGCGTCGCACTACTCGAAAGATGGACCGCAGAGTTCATCTCGACATCCGACGGTGCGGAATCCATCCAGGTCGTCCATCTCGCCGGAGAAGATGGGGACGTTGGCCTCATTATCGTCGCCCTCCCCGAAGGGCCAACGGCGGCCCTGATCGAACCCACGGACGTCGATGACCCCCGTTGGCGGATCCGATTCGAACCGCAAACCGCGGAGACCACACTGACGAGCAAGCAGATGCATTCCGTCGCGCGCGGCCTCATCGCGTGCGCGGATCTCTGCAACTTCGTTGAGAAGAAGTCCGCGGACTACATGGCCTCGATCGCTGGACCCGTGTCTGAGCATCGGGGCCGCGGACTCATGTGAAGGAAAGGCGCCCGAAACGGGTACTCCTCCGCATCCGCCGGCAACAACTTCGAGACGATGCTGACTACGGTGATCGTGCCCCTCCTCTCGTCAAGTCGCGGGCCACATCACTGTTTGTACTGACGTCGGCTTCTGTGCTTACCTCGAAGCTCGCTCCGTCGGCCACCTTGAGCAGGGATCCGATGGGGCCGACACAGGACTCGTCACGCGTCGGCGCGCTCGGTGAGCCAGCGAACCATGTCGGGTTCGCGGTGCGAGAAGAACTGCGACCCACCTGTCTCGAGCTCGGCGATCTTGGCCATCTGCTCGTCTGTGAGCTCGAAGTCGACGACGTCGAGATTCTGCTGCATGCGTTCAAGCTTGACGGACTTGGACACGACCACGACGTGGCGCTGGACCAGCCAGCGAAGCACGACCTGGGCCACGGACTTGCCGTGGGTGTCGCCGATCTCGGTCAGGACCGGGTTCGTGAACAGGTCGTTCTTGCCTTCGGCGAACGGCGCCCACGCTTCGAGTTGAACACCCTCCGCTTGCAGCAGCTCCTGATAGTCGACCTGCTGGTGGAAGGGGTTCGTCTCCATTTGGTTGACCGCGGGCACGACGTCAGCGAACGCAATGAGGTCCACGAGCCGGTCTGCGGCAAAGTTGGAGATACCGATCGCGCGGAGCCGGCCGTCCTCGTGGGCCCGCTCGAGCGCACGCCACTCGCCGTAGTAGTCACCGAAGGGCTGATGAATCAGGTACAAGTCGAGGTAGTCCAGGCCGAGCTTCTGCAGGGACGTGGTGATCGCTTCGCGGGCACCTTCCTCCCCGCGGCGCTGAATCCACAGCTTCGAGGTGATGAACAGATCCTCGCGGGGCACGCCGCTAGCGACGATGGCGCAGCCGGCGGCTTCCTCGTTGCCGTAGGAGGCGGCGGTGCCGATGAGGCGGTAGCCGGCCTTGATTGCGTCGGTGACGGCCTGCTCGGTCTCCTCAGCCGGGATCTGGAACACGCCGAAGCCGAGCTGCGGCATCTCAGCGCCGGTGTTCAGTGTGACGGTGGGGATGGTGCTCATGAGCGTTCCTTCCAGGAAGCCGTCCGGCTGGGGTTCTGCCGTTGAATCTCATCAACAGCGGTCTCTTCTTGCGGAACAGACAGCGTTGTTTGGTGTACTGCCAGTGCCTGTTTCGTGGCTCCGGTCCCGTCCTACGCTTACCGATACGGACACAGGAACCGAGGCGAGCGACTTCCTCCGCACCCGTCGCGACCGCGTCACCCCCGAAGCGGCCGGCCTCACCGCCTCCGCGACCGGTCGGCGGGTGAAGGGCCTGCGCCGTGAGGAAGTCGCGACCCTCGCCGGAGTCAGCGCCGAGTACTACAACCGGATGGAACGCGGGAAGCTCGCCGGCGTCTCCGAGTCTGTTCTCTACGCCGTCGCGCGGGCGTTGCAGCTCGATGAGTCCGAAGAGCAGCACCTGTTCGACCTCGCCCGCGCCGCGAACGCCGAGCACGCCCTGACCCGCCCCCCACCCAAGCGCACCCCCGCGAAGGTCCGGGTGCAACGCATCCTCGACGGGATGAGCGGGCTGCCCGCGTACGCCCGCAACGGCCGCACCGACATTATCGCGATGAACCAGCTCGGAGCCGCGCTCATGCCGGGCGTGGTCCCGAACGGGAACGAGCCGGCGAACCTCGCCCGGTATGTCTTCCTCGACCCGTCGTCGCAAGAGTTCTACGGCGACTGGGAGCGCGTCGCCCGCGACATGGTTTCCGCGTTCCGTATCGAGGCCGGCCGTAACTCGTTCGACCGGGCCCTCTCCGACCTGATCGGTGAGCTGAGCACGCGCAGCGACCCGTTCCGCACCTGGTGGGCCTCGCATAACGTGCGCCTGCACACCAGCGCCACGAAGACTCTGCACAACCCCACAGTCGGCGAGGTCGAAGTCACCGGGGAAGCCCTCACCCTCACCAGCGAACCCGACATCACGATCATCGCCTACGTCACCGAGCCGGCTTCGGTGTCGGAAGAACGTCTCCGCGTCTTAGCGAGCTGGACTGCCAGCAAAGGCGCGACCGTGACATTTGAGAAGGCCCCGTGAGGGCGAGTTGCCCCTGGGTCGCTGCACCCACTCAAGACGCGGCCCGAACTGACCGGCATCATCGCACCCCGTTGAGAGGATCGACCTGTGAAGTACACCCGCCTCGGTAAGTCCGGACTGAAGGTCAGCCGCATCGCACTCGGCTGCATGAGCTTCGGCGACCCCGCCAGCGGCCACCTTCCGTGGTCCCTCTCGAAGGACGAGGCGCTGCCGTTCTTCCGGCAGGCTCTCGAGCTCGGCATCACCTTCTGGGACACCGCGAACGTGTACTCCTACGGCGACTCCGAGCGCATCGTCGGCGAAGCGCTCCGCCAGTTCACCAGCCGCGACGAAGTCGTCCTCGCCACCAAAGCCCACTTTTCCGACAAGCCGGGCACCGGTCCCGGCTTGAACGTCGCCGGGCTATCACGGAGGGCGATCATGCAGCAGATCGACGCGTCCCTAACCCGTCTCGGCACCGACTACGTTGACCTTTACCAGATCCACCGCTTCGACCCCAAGAGCCCCATTGAAGAGACAATGGAAGCGCTTCACGACGTCGTGAAGGCCGGCAAGGCCCGCTACATCGGCGCGTCCGCAATGTGGACGTGGCAATTCGCCAAGATGCAGCACGCTGCTGACCTGCACGGCTGGACGCGGTTCGTATCTATGCAGGACCAGTACTCGCTCCTCTACCGCGAGGAAGAGCGCGAGATGTTCGGTCTGCTCGCCGACCAGGGAGTCGGCAGCATCCCATACAGCCCCCTCGCCAAAGGCCGCGTCGCCCGCCCCGTCGGAGAGCAGACTCCGCGCTCCTCAGACGACCCCGTTGGCAACAGATTCTTCGCCGACACCGAACGCGACCGCCCCGTCATCGACGCCGTTCAGCGCACCGCCGCGGACCGCGGCCTCCCGATGGCACAGATCGCAATGGCCTGGGTACTCAGCAACCCCGTCGTCACGGCCCCGATCATCGGCGCAACTAAGCCGCATCACCTCGATGACGCAGCAGCAGCCGTCGACATCGAACTCACGCCCGAAGAGCACACCGCGCTCAGCGAGCACTACACCGTACGCGCCGCCGGAGGCTTCTGACCGCTGGCGCTAGTCGAGACTGGCTGAGGCCGAATGGTCAATGTCAGCACCGGCCCCTGCGAAAGGTGCCTGCTGGCACCCCTCTATCGCGCAGACCGGGTGAGGCGCTTCGGTGTCCGCATCCAAGATGGCGCATCGGCGTACGTCTTCGAGTGGACCAGCGCCACCGAGGCAAACTACGGCCCCGAGGCGATCACCGTCCACGACGACCGGATCGTTGTGCGCTACCGCGATGCATCTCTTGGGCTGGACGCGATCGGCACGATCCGGGCGTTCAGCCATATCAACGGCAACGATGTCCAGGCCAACCTGCCCGTGACGTTACTCCGGTAGCCGACTGGAGGACGAGCGCACGGACAGCGGGGTCCCGGCCGCCCGTGCGGATCCGACTATGCCACAACCCCTCGGAGACCGGTAGTTACCTAGCATCTCCCAATCCGTTTCGGGCGGTCCTCCGAACTCGTATCGGCGAAGACGCTGGGGAAGTGCTTCGCTGCGTCCGTCCCCGCCGCTCTGGGGGACGGCGGGGACGGACCACACACGTCCTCCGTGACAACGCTGGGGATTGGTTCACCGGCGACGGAACAGAGCACCGATGCTGGGTCTGGGTCGGCGCGGTCGATGAGCAGGTACTCGCGCGAGAGGTGCAGCTTCCGCAGCCTTCCTCACCGCCTCGAACCGCTTCGTTTCTAGCCGTGGCTCCTTGCCTCCCCCGTCGATCTTGCTGAGTGCAGCCCGGGCGCGGTCGATAGCCTTTATTGCCTCGGTCGCGTGGTGGATGAATTCCTCTGGTGTCCACGTGTCCTGGTCGCCGAGCAGCTGCGCGATGAACCGTCGTGAGGCGCTCAGCGGCTCCCACTTCTTCCAGCGCCCCGTGACGTATGCGAGTTCGGCGTAGTGCTCGAGGGTTGCCATTTCGGTCGGAGGCGCAACCCAACTCTTACCGAGCACCGACTGCAGGATCCAGTCTTGATGGGCGTACAGGTCGCTGCGGACCAGGCGCGCGGCGGCTCGGGCGCGTAGAAGACGGTCGGTGTGGCGCGCGAAAGCTTGCGGGAGCGTCGTTGCGGCCGCACCGATGACGACCCCGAGGACGACGTTGAACGCTTCGGTGTTACCTGTCTGATGGAGCAGGTAGAGCACTCCCCCTGCGGCGAGGAAGCTGACCACCATGAGGATCCTGCTGCCGTAGAGCGCGATGACGAACATGGGTTGAGTATGGCGTGCCCGTGAACGCGGAACAGCCCCCGACCACCTCGAGTGAGGCAGCCGGGGGCTGAACGATATGCGCGTGATATGTCAGGCCATCGCGAGGATGGCTTCGTCCATCGGCAGGACAGGCATGTTCGTCGACGCGATGTAGTCGACGAGCTCGGTGAAGTCGGCGACGGTCCAGAAGTAGCCGCTGCCCGTTCCGGTGCCAAGGGTGTGGACCGTGAAGTTGATCCAGTACCCACCGGCCACGGCCTTGTCGACGTCAGCCTTCGCGGTCGCGAGCGTATAGGTCGTGCCGAGAAGGTACGTGAACATCCACATCGCCACCATCAGCGAACACGGGGCAAGGTCGTGATCGAATCACGCGCCACGTTCAACGTGCCCGACACGCTCGTCGGCCTCGCCGTGATCTGGACGGAGAACGACGGTAGCGTCTCGGCGCGTTGGCAGGACCGACTGAACGGTGTCCCCGCCGAGCGCCGCCGGGTCGCCGCCGCACTGCGCGTGCTCGCAGGCGCGCTCGATCGGCGTGCAGAGGAGGTCGGAGGGCTGACCCGCGCGGATCCGCCGTTCGAGCCGCACCGCGCGCGCGTCACGATCATCCCTGCAGCAGTACGAGCAGAGCTCGATCAGACACAGGAGTGGTGGGAAGCGCGCTACCGGGCGCTCGTCAGCGAGAGGTTCACCATCCCCCCATTCGACCCAGCCGACCACGAGGGCCACGAAGCCGACGAGGTCCGCACCCTGGCCGACTCCGTCGTTCGACGATGCTGCCTGACCTGCCCACCGCCGACACCGATCCCCAAGACCCGATGACTCAACTCACCTACCGCGAGGCCGCCAAGATCGTGCGCCGGTCGCCACGCACGATCCGCTACTGGCGGCAACGCGGCATGCCGATGATCTGGGAGGTCCGGCAAGGCCAGCGGGTCCGCGTCGTCGACCAGGTCGTACTGCTCGCGTGGAGGCGGGAGCGCATGCACAACTGGCCCCCGCACCAGTACCGGATCCGCCTGCAGCTCGCGGAGCTCGCGGCCAACCACGTCCAGATCGAGCCGCCGCAAAACCATGGGTGAACAATGGAGAAGCCCCCGCATCCTCGGAAGGAGCGGGGGCGTTTTCTGCGTCTGATCGGGGCTTGATGGTGCCGGCTACAGGACTTGAACCTGCAACCCCCGTATTACAAGTACGGTGCGCTACCAATTGCGCCAAGCCGGCAGGTGGCCCAGTCTATCCGGGCCGCGGTCGTCACTCCGCCGGCGCGGTCGGCGTCGGCGTCTCGGCGGGAGCGGTCGGCGTGGGCGTCGGGGTCTGCTCGGTGTAGAACTTGTCGCTCGCGCTCGTCAGCACGAACTGCGAGAACTCTGCGGCATCCGTCAAGGCACCCATGTAGGACTGGCCGTTGACGAGGATCATCGGCGTCCCGGTGAGCTCCAGACCGTCAGTGTCGGGGATGCCGGCGATCGCACGCTCCGTGGCATCCTTCGCCCACTCGATGAAGTCGCCGTCCTCGATGCAGGAGCGCAGCTTCTCGGGATCGCTGGCGCCCACGGCCTGCGCGAGGTCGGCGAGTTCGACGTCGGAGAACCCGTCTGTGTCCATCGCGGGCTGGCGCGTGAGGAGTTCCGTGTTGTACGCGAAGAACACGCTCTCGTCGTGCGTCGCGACGCAGGCCGCCGCAGCGGCGGCGCGGAGCGAGTACTTCGTGCCGTTCGACTTCGCGGTGAGCATCGACACGGGGTGGTAGCTGAGCGTCGCGGCTCCCTGATCCACCCATGTCGTGAGCTGGTCGACGTTGGCGAGCTGCCACTCGCGGGCCCCCGGCGAGAGGTAGTCGACGTAGACGCGGATGTCGACGGGAGCAGCGGTGGCGGATGCCGTCGGTGCCGGCGTCGCCGCCTTGTCCGATCCCGGGGTCGCCTCGACGGCGCTCTCGTCGATGACGCCCTGGTCCGCCGAGACGCCCGTGACGTCGCTGACGGCGAAGCCGTCCGAGGTCGCCGTGCTCGGGGTCAGGTCGCGCCCGCCCATAGTCGAGGTGACCGACCACACGACCACCGTCGCCACGGCTGCGACGGCAGCGGTGGCGAGGACGCCCAGCGAGACACGTCG
Organism: Microbacterium sp. NPDC077663; assembly: GCF_044542795.1. Classification (NCBI taxonomy): domain Bacteria; kingdom Bacillati; phylum Actinomycetota; class Actinomycetes; order Micrococcales; family Microbacteriaceae; genus Microbacterium; species Microbacterium sp. NPDC077663. The sequence goes on from NZ_JBITVE010000003.1 coordinate 106,095, forward strand.
TGCGATGCGTGCGCGCGATTGACGGATGTGGACGCGCTGCGCCTTCTCGCGTACGGCCTCGCGGCGGTCGGTCGCGGATGACGGAGTGTCGCCGGAATCGGTGGACATGAAACCTCGGGAAGATCTGTGGTGGCCGAACGGCCCGGCGCTCGGGGGTGGCGCACGGTCCGATGTTAGCCAGACGCGCTGGAAAAAGGCTGACGAGACCGCATCCCCTCGCACCCCGTGCCCGTGTCATACTGAACACGCACCCGATGGCGGGTGTGCGGGGTCGTCCCCGCTCGCTTCACTACGGATCGTCCGGCACGTACCTGCCGGTGAAGGAGAAGAAACAATGGCGTCCGTCACGTTCGACAACGCAACCCGTCTGTACCCCGGTGGAACCCGCCCCGCGGTCGACAAGCTCAACCTCGAGGTCGCCGACGGCGAATTCCTCGTCCTGGTCGGCCCCTCCGGCTGCGGTAAGTCCACGTCGCTGCGCATGCTCGCCGGCCTCGAAGAGGTCAACTCCGGCTCCATCCGCATCGGCGACCGCGACGTCACCGACGTGCCGCCGAAGGACCGCGACATCGCGATGGTCTTCCAGAACTACGCTCTCTACCCGCACATGACCGTCGCCGAGAACATGGGCTTCGCGCTCAAGATCGCCGGCGTGGGCAAGGAGGAGCGCGCTGCTCGCGTCCTCGAGGCCGCGAAGCTCCTCGACCTCGAGGAGTACCTGACCCGCAAGCCGAAGGCCCTCTCGGGTGGTCAGCGTCAGCGCGTCGCGATGGGTCGCGCGATCGTCCGCCAGCCCCAGGTCTTCCTCATGGACGAGCCGCTGTCGAACCTCGACGCGAAGCTCCGTGTGCAGACCCGTACCCAGATCGCGTCGCTGCAGCGCCGCCTGGGCGTCACCACGGTCTACGTCACGCACGACCAGACCGAGGCGCTCACCATGGGTGACCGCATCGCTGTGCTGAAGGACGGCCTCCTGCAGCAGGTCGGCACCCCGCGCGACCTGTACGAGAAGCCGAACAACGTGTTCGTCGCCGGCTTCATCGGCTCCCCCGCCATGAACCTGTTCCCGGCCGACCTGGCCGAGGGCGGCATCCGCTTCGGTTCCGAGGTCGTCCCCCTCGACCGCGACACGGTGGGCCGTGCCAACGGCAGCCAGGTCACGGTGGGTGTGCGCCCCGAGGACATCGAGGTCGGCCCCGCGGACGGCAAGGGCCTGGCGGTCCAGGTCGACCTGGTCGAGGAGCTCGGCGCCGACGGCTACCTCTACGGTCACGTCGAGATCAACGGCAAGCGCACCGACATCGTCGCGCGTGTCGACGGTCGCAACCACCCGAACGCGGGCGAGACGGTCACCCTGGCCGCCAAGCCGGGTCACGTCCACGCGTTCGACATCGAGTCGGGCGAGCGCCTCAACGACAAGCCGGTCGTCTCGGCCTGATCGTCATCATCAGCAGGACCGCGGCGCGGGAAGGTCTCCGGACCTCCCGCGCCGCGGTGCGTCACCCGGAGGTCACCGCGTGGTCCATTCCCTGAGCATCACCGCCAGCAGCGTCGACGCGGGGCTTCTCGCCCTGCCGTGGTCGACGCCGCTCGGCGAGTGGCCGAGCGACGCGATCGTCTCGCTTCCGAAAGGCCTCTCCCGACATCTCGTGCGCTTCGCGAGCCTGTCGGGCCGAGTCGTCGCGGTCAAAGAGACGACGGCGGAGATGGCCCGTCGGGAGTACGAGATGCTGGGCTCGCTCGGCCGGCTCGACGTCCCGTGCGTCAGCCGCGTCGCCGTGATCGACGGGCGGCGCACCCCCAAGGGCGAACCGCTTCCCGCCGCCCTCGTGACCGCGCACCTGCGCTTCTCGCTTCCGTACCGCGCGCTGTTCACGCAGGTGCTCCGCCCCGACACCGCCACGCGTCTGGTCGACGCCCTGGCGGCGCTGCTCGTCCGGCTCCACAACGTCGGCTTCTTCTGGGGTGACGTCTCGCTCTCGAACACGCTGTTCCGACGGGATGCCGGGGCGTTCGCCGCGTACCTGGTGGATGCCGAGACGGGCGAACTCCACGAGGGCGGCCTGACCCGCGGTCAGCGCGAGCACGACCTCGACGTCGCGCGCACGAACATCGCCGGCGAGATCATGGACCTCGAAGCGGGCGGGCGCCTCGAGGGCGGCGTCGATGCCGTCGCGATCGCCGACGGCATCATGTCGTCCTACCGATCGCTGTGGAGCGCCCTGACGGAGACCGAGACGTTCGCGGCGAACGAGACCTGGCGCATCACCGAGCGGGTGCAGCGGTTGAACGGCCTCGGCTTCGACATCGGCGAGATGTCGATCGACGAGACCGCCGACGGCACGAAGGTGCTCATCCAGCCGAAGGTGGTGGATGCCGGCCACCACCAGCGCCGCCTCCTGCGCCTGACGGGCCTCGACGTCGAAGAGAACCAGGCGCGCCGTCTGCTCAACGACATGGACGAGTTCGCCGCCCGTGTCTCACGGCTGGGCAGCGACGAGGAGATGGTCGCGCACGAGTGGCTCACCCGCGTCTTCGAGCCGGTGGTCAAGGCGATCCCGTGGGAGCTGCGCAGCAAGCTCGAGCCCGCCGAGGTGTTCCATCAGGTGCTCGAGCACCGGTGGTACATGTCTCAGGCGCGCGGTCGGTCGATCCCGATCGCGGAGGTGCTGTCGTCCTACATCGATGACGTGCTCCGCCACCGGCGTGACGAGGCGACCGTCATGGGACCGCCGACGGAGACCATGGCGGTCCCGGTCGTGACGGCCGACCTGCCGCTCCCCGACGAGGACGAGGACGATCAGGTGGACTGGCGAGACCTCGTCTGAGCGGGCTCAGTAGCCGACGGTGAACCGCTCGTTGCGGTGCTTCGGCGATTCGATCTCATCCAGCACCGCGATCGCGAAGTCGGCGCCCGAGATGAAGGACTCGCCGTTGTCGTCGGTGACGATGACGTCACCGCCGTCGCGGTACGAGCCGGTCCGCTCCCCCGGTGCCCACGCACCGAATCCGCCGGCGGGGTGGATGTAGAACCATTCCCGACCGGTGGTGTCGGCCTGCAGGTCCTCGAGGATTCCGATGGCCTCCATCGCCTCGGGCTTGATCTCCTCGGGGAAGCCGCTGTCGATGACGCGGGGACCGCCGGGCGCGACCAGGCTTCCGCCGGCGCCGCCGATGACGCCGACCCGCACGGACAGGGGGAGTTCGCGGATGACCTCGGTGACGGCATCCCGCATCTTGCCGACCATGTCGCCGCGCGGGGACGTCGCGAACACGACGACCTCGACACCCTGCAGCTCGGCGACGAGCGCGGGCGCGTCGAGGAGGGTGCCCTCGACGTAGGTCGCACCGTCGACGCGGTCCGCCGGCACCTTGCGGGCGACCGAGACGACGGTGTGGCCGCGGCTGACGGCCTCGGCGACGATGTGGCTTCCGGCGTAGCCGGTGCCACCGATCACGGCGATACGGGTCATGGGGTGTCCTTTCGCTGTCGGTGCCAGTCTGGCGCGAGAACCTATGGCCGGGCTATCACTCCGATGCCGCGCGCAGGGTCGCGACCTGGTAGAGGGCGACGGATGCCGCGATGCCGGCGTTCAGGGACTCGGTCGCCGCGTTGATCGGGATCGACACGATCTGGTCGCAGGTCTCGGTGACCAGGCGCGAGAGCCCTTTGCCCTCGGACCCGACCACGATGACGACGGGACGGTCGGCGAGCTGCAGGGCGGGCAGCGAGACGTCGCCCCCGCCGTCCAGCCCGAGGATGAACACGCCCTGCTTCTTGAACTCCTTGAGCGTGGTCGTCAGGTTCGGGGCGATCGAGACGGGGATGCGGGCGGCCGCGCCCGCGCTCGTCTTCCACGCCGCCGAATTGACGCCTGCGGAGCGGCGCTGGGGCAGGATGATCGCCTGACCGCCGAACGCGGCCGTCGACCGGATGATCGCGCCGAGATTGCGGGGGTCGGTCACTCCGTCGAGCGCGACGAAAAGAGGAAGCTGACCGCGATCGATGACCTGCTCGAGCAGATCCTGCGGGTGGGCGTACTCGTAGGGCGGCACCTTGAGCGCGACCCCCTGGTGCACGCCGTCGAAACCGGCCATGCGGTCGAGCTCCTGGCGGGTGACCTCGAGGACCGGGATGTCGCGGTTCGTCGCGATCGAGAGCATCTCCTTGACGCGGTCGTCCATCTCCACGCGCTGCGCGATGTAGAACGCCGTCGCGGGGATCTTCGCGCGGAGAGCCTCGAGCACGCTGTTGCGCCCGGTGACCGTCTCGGTGTCGTCGCCGGACTTCGCCTTGGGCGCGCGCCCCCCGGTGGTCTGCCGGATCTGCGGCTTGCCACCGGCGGCGACGAAGCGCTCCTTGGCGGCCTTGCGCTTGCCGGCGGGGTGCCAGGCGCGATCCTCGGCCTTGGGGGTCGGGCCGCGCCCTTCGAGCGAGCGCTTGTTCTTGCCGCCGGATCCCTTGGTGGGACCCTTCTTGCCGCGTCCGGCGGACGGGTTGCCTGGCTTAGCCATTGTTCAAACTCCAATGGGTCCCCTCGGGACCGTCTTCGAGGACGACACCTGCCGCCGCGATCGCGTCGCGGATCCGGTCGGCTGTCGCCCAGTCCTTGGTCGCGCGGGCCTCCGCGCGCTGGTCGATCATGGTGGTGACGAGGCGATCGAGCGCTGCCGAGACGACTCCGTCACCGTCGCCCTTCCACTGCGTCGAGGTCGGGTCGATGCCCAGGATGCTCGTCATCTCTCGGACCTGCCATGCCGAGATCCACGCGTGCTCGTCGTCATCCGCATCGATGGCGGCGTTACCGCGACGCACGGTCTCGTGGATGACGGCGAGCGCCTGCGGGACCGAAAGGTCGTCGTCCATCGCGTCCGCGAAGTCCGCAGGGATGACGAACACGTCCTCACTGTCGGTGTCCGACCCGGAAGTGTCCTGAGGAGGCTCCGCCGCCCAGATGAACGGGCTGGGGCGTCGTGCTGCGCGCTCGAGGAACGAGCGGATGCGGCCGAGCGCGGCATCCGCTTCGGCGAACGTCGACGGTGACAGGCCGAGGTTCGAGCGGTAGTGGGCGGCGAGCAACGCGTAGCGCACCACCAACGGGTCGTACTCGGCGAGCACGTCGTGGGCGAGGAGGAAGTTGCCGAGCGACTTCGACATCTTCTGATCCCCGACGGTCACGAGCCCGTTGTGCACCCAGTAGCGGGCGAACGCGTCGCCGGCCGCGGTCGACTGCGCGAGCTCGTTCTCGTGGTGCGGGAAGCGCAGGTCGAGTCCGCCGCCGTGGATGTCGAACTCGGGACCGAGGTAGCGCCGGCTCATCGCCGAGCACTCGATGTGCCAGCCGGGGCGACCGGCGCCCCACGGCGAGGTCCAGGAGGCATCCGCCGGTTCGCCGTCCTTCGCACCCTTCCAGAGCGCGAAGTCGCGGGGGTCGCGTTTGCCGCGCGGATCCGCATCGGGGGCGGACTCCATGGCGTCGACGGACTGGCGCGTGAGAGACCCGTACTGCGGCCACGACCGCACATCGAAGTACACATCGCCGGCTGCGGCGTACGCGTGGCCGGCCTCGATCAGGCGCTCGATGAGCTCCTGCATCTGCGGGATGGACGCCGTCGCGCGGGGCTCGTACGTCGGGGGAAGGATGCCGACCGCGGCATACGCGCGCGAGAACTCGAGCTCCATCCGATACGCCAGCGCCCACCACGGCTCGGCATCGGTCGCGTTGGCGAGGACCTTGTCGTCGATGTCGGTGACGTTGCGGACGAAGGTCACTCGACCGAACCGGTGGGTGAGCCACCGGCGGAGGACGTCGAAGCTGAGGGCGGCGCGGACATGGCCGATATGCGGACCCGACTGCACGGTCGGACCGCAGACGTACATCGTGACGTTCTCGGGGTCGGCGGGCGCGAAGTCGCGCAGCGCCTGAGCCTGGGAGTCGTAGAGCCGAACCGTCACCGGTCCATGCTACCGGCGGGTGGCCGGGGCACCCGCGTCGAGACGGTAGAAAGGACGGGTGCTGCATCTGCTCGCCGTCCTCGCCGCCGCGCGGCTGTTCGGGACGACGGGCACCGCCAACGCCCTCGGCCCCGACGACGCCTCGACACTCTCCGTCGGCGTCGCGCGGATGGTGATCGGCGGCATCGGACTCGCGGCTCTCGCCTTCAGCCTCGCCGCGCGTCACCGTCGGCGTTCACCCGAGCGGGCGCGCCCCGCCCTCACGTGGCGGCCGCTCGCGCTCATGGCCGTGACGGGCGTCGCGATCAGCCTCTACCAACCCCTCTTCTTCCTCGGCACCGAGACGAACGGTGTCGCGGTGAGCACCGTCATCGCGCTGGGATCGGCCCCGGTCCTGGCCGGCATCCTCGAGTGGTTGATCTCGCGGCGGGTGCCCTCGTGGCTGTGGATCGCGGCGACCGCTCTGGCCGCGGCGGGTGTGGTGCTGCTCGGGTTCGGCGGCGGCTCGGGTACCGGAGGCGTCGACGGCGCCGGACTCGCAGCCGCCGTCGGGGCGGGCGCCTGCTTCGCTGTCATCGCGAACGCGCAGCGCCGGCTGCTCGACCAGGGGTGGGACGCCTTCACCGTGGTCGGTTCGATGGGCGTGGGCTCCGCGGTCCTGTGTGCCGCGGCCGTTCCGTTCGTCGACCTGAGCTGGATCGTCACGCCGGGCGGGCTCGCGATGGCGCTCTGGCTCGGTCTTGCGACGATCTCCCTCGCCTACGTCCTGTTCACGTGGGGGCTGCAGGGTCTGACGGCGGCGACGGCGGCGACCCTGACGCTCGGCGAGCCGCTCACCGCGACGGTTCTCGGCGTCACGGTGCTGGGAGAGGCCCTCTCCCCTCTCGCCGTCGCGGGTCTCGTGGTCCTCGCCGCCGGGCTCGTGACGCTCGCCTGGGGATCCCGGCGTCCCCGCGACCCCGCCCCCTTCGCCCTGGAGGCCTGATTCGCCGTGGAGCCTGCCATGACCTCTCCCCTCGACATCCGCGTCGACGACCTCACGGGTCCCGCCAGTGTCGGTCTCGTGCGACAACACCTCGCCGGAATGCACGCGCAGACCCCCGCCGAGAGCGTGCACGCCCTCGACGTGGCGGCGCTGCGGCATCCGTCGATCACCGTGTGGTCCGCCTGGCGGAACGGCGAGATCGCCGGGATCGGCGCCCTCGCGCGGCTCGGGGAAGAAGACGGCGAACTGAAGTCGATGCGGGTCGTCGACGCGCAGCTCGGCACGGGTGTGGGGCGCGCGATGCTGCGCCACATCGTCGAAGCGGCGCGTCGGGACGGCCTTGCCCGCCTGTGGCTGGAGACCGGCTCAGATGCCGCGTTCCTGGCGGCGCGCACGCTGTACGCCAGCGAGGGGTTCGTCGAGTGCGAGCCGTTCGGGAGTTACCTGCCCGACCCGGCGTCGACCTTCATGACGCGCGCGCTCTGACCGGTCGGATCAGGCGGGGACGACGACGGCGACGGCGAAGGCTGCGACGCCGTCCCCCGTGCCCGTGAACCCGAGGCCGTCCGTCGTCGTCGCCGAGACCGACACGGGCGCACCGAGCGCCTCGGACAGCACGCGCTCCGCCTCCGTGCGGCGAGCCGCGAACCGGGGCCGGTTCGCCTGGACCTGCACACTGACGTTACCGATGCGCCAGCCCGCCTCGTCGGCGAGGGCGCGTGTACGCGCCAAGAAGGCCACGGCGTGCGCGCCGGCGTACTCGGGCTGATCCGTGCCGAAGTGCGTGCCGATGTCGCCGAGACCCGCGGCGGCGAGGATCGCGTCGACGATCGCGTGCGCGACGGCATCCCCGTCGGAGTGCCCTTGCAGCCCCCGCTCCCCCGGCCATTCGAGGCCAGCCAACCAGAGTGTGCCCTCGCCGCCGAAGGCGTGGACGTCGGTTCCGACGCCGACCCGCGGGATCGCCGCCGCGACGGGGGACGTGGCGACTGGGAGCGGGGTCACGAGTCCCCGCGCGCGGTCGAGGTCGGCGGCCGTCGTGATCTTGAACGCACGCTCGTCACCGGACACCGTGCGCACGACGGTCCCCGCCTCCTGCAGCAGGGCGGCATCGTCGGTGTGGTCGGCTGCGGCATCCCGGTACGCGGCATCGAGCACGGCACGGCGGAAGCCCTGCGGGGTCTGCGCCGCGGCGAGGACCGACCGGTCGACGGGAGCGACGACCGTGTCGGCATCGACGTGTTTAAGGGTGTCGACGACGGGGAGGACGGGGATGACGGCGTCAGATCCCGCGGCCACGGCGTCGATCACGCGGGCGAACACCTCGGGCGGGGTCAGTGCGCGGGCGGCGTCGTGCACGAGGACGATCTCGACGTCGGGCCAGACCGCGGCGAGCCCCGCGGACACCGAGGCCTGCCGAGTCGCTCCGCCGGCGACGACCGAGACCAGGTCGACACGGTCGCCGGCGGCTTGGTGCGCCTCGGTCTTCGCGTCGCCGACCCGGTCTTCGGGGGCGACGACGATGACCTGCGCCTGCGGTGCCGCGAACACGCCGTGCAGCGCGTGGCGGAGGATCGTGTGCGCGTCGATCCCCACGAAGGCCTTTGGCGCCTCGGCGCCCAGTCGCTGCCCCGACCCCGCGGCGACGACGATGACGGCAACGCGGGGAACGGGGATGAGACTCATGCCTCCGAGCGTACCGAGGCGCGCGCCGGCGGGCGGCGCCGCAGGAGGAACACCGCGGCCGCGAGGAGGACGGCCCCGGCGGCGGCGATCGGCAGGTCGAGGAACCACTCCATGACCGCGAACGGCGGCACGAAGGCGCAGATCCATGCCACGGCGACGACGACCCGCGAGGGCGTCGGTCCGAGTGTGCCGAGGGCCTCCCAGCGCGCGATCGCGAGCGACAGGGCGAGCAGCACGCCGAGCACGACCACGAAGAGGATCGGACGCGACCACCACCACGCCTCCGACGCCGGTGTCGGCGCGGCTACCGGGATCAGCAGGCTGAGCCCGGTCAGCGCGAGCATGACCGGCAGATGCCAGAGGTAGATCGTCATGAGCCTCGACCCGAGCACGAAGACGATCCCCTGCATCACTCGGAGCGCCATCAGGCGCGACAGCGCGGGCTTGAGCAGGCGCAGCAGACATGCTTGCGCGATGCCGAGGACCACGAGCGGCACGGTCGGAGGATTGAGGTTGCCCAGCATGCTCGTCGAGTACGGTCCGACCGACGTCAGCGGCCAGAGGAGCAGGTAGCACGCCGCCGCGATGCCGAGCAGGGTGAGCGGATGCCGCCGGTCGAACCATCCGTCGGCGTACCAGAACCCGAACTGCTGCACGAGCGGCCAGACGAAGAGCAGGTTCAGCAGACCGAGCTCCTCGACGCCTGTGGCGAACCGCGCGCCGTCGACCAGGACGACACCCAGCGCCAGGACGACGAGTGTCGCGACAGGACGGCGCGCGTGGCAGGCGGCCAGGAACGGGACGGCGGCCTGACAGAGGAGGTACGCCGCGAGGAACCACAGCGGCGAACCCGCACCCACCGCGGCATCCGACACGAGTTGCTCGGGCAGACCCGCCGCCGTCGCCGCGCCGAGGACGACCGCGAAGAACACGAAGAGCGGCAGCGCGGGCTGTGCAAGGCGGAGCGTGCGGGTGCGGATGAAGCCCGCGGCATCACCACCCTTCGTCGTCCACGACCGCCAGCCCGTCGCCGCAGCGAACCCGCCCACGACGAAGAACAGCGGCATGATCTGGCCGACCCATGTCGCGGCGTCGAACCACGGCTGCTCCTCAGCGGGCCGCGAAGCGACGAGTGCACCGTCGGGTCCGGGCCCGATGCCCACCTGCACGAGGTGGACGACGATGACGAACAGGACGCAGACGACCCGGGCGAGGTCGAGCGTGAGATCCCGACGGGAGAGGTCGACGACGGCGGGTGCGGCGCGAGTGGTCACGGCCACATCATGGCGTGCACGTCGGATGCCCGCACGCCTCACACCCCGCAGACAACGAAGAACGGCCGGCTGGGTAGCCGGCCGTTCTCTCGATGTCTCAGGAGGCGAGGACCTCGTCGAGGACGCTGGACGCCTTGTCCTCATCGGCCTTCAGGGCCAGAGCGATCTCGGAGATGAGGATCTGCCGCGCCTTCGCGAGCATCCGCTTCTCACCGGCCGACAGGCCGCGGTCCTGGTCACGGCGCCAGAGGTCGCGCACGACCTCACTCACCTTGATGACGTCGCCCGACGCGAGCTTCTCGAGGTTCGCCTTGTAGCGACGCGACCAGTTGGTCGGCTCCTCGGTGAAGGGTGCGCGCAGCACATCGAAGACCTTCTCGAGCCCGTCCTTGCCGATCACGTCGCGGACGCCCACGAGATCGACGTTGTCCGCGGGAACCTCGATGATGAGATCGCCCTGCGTGACGTTGAGCTTCAGGTATTTCTTCGTCTCTCCTTTGATGACGCGATCCTTGACCTCGATGATGGTCGCAGCGCCATGGTGCGGATAGACGACGGTTTCGCCAACCTCAAAAAGCATGCAGTTGTGTCCTTTCGGCAACCTCCAGAATACCACAGGCGATATACGCTAGAGTTCGCCGCCCTCCCCGCCCGGCCCCGTCGCCTCGACCCCATAGGATGAGGGAGTCGCCGTTCGTGTCATCTGGAGGATCCGTGAAATCGCGTCTCATCGCGTCCCTGGCCCTGGGAGCCGCCGTCGTTCTGGGAACGACCGGCTGCAACATGCTCGCCCCGCAGGCGACGACGATCCAGTACTCGGCATCCGACGGTGTCAACGTCCCCGACTCCGGCCCTCTGCTGGTCCGTAACGCGATGATCATCGCGAACGAGGACGGCAGCCTCGGCAACCTGATCGCCGGCATCGTGAACAACACCGACGAGGACCTGGTCCTCAACGTCTCGATCGCCGACCAGCCGCAGCGTGTCAACGTGCCGGCCAACAGCACCGTCAGCCTCGGGGTGACGACCGCACCGCTCACCTTCGACGACACCGGCAAGCCGGGCTCCGACGTCGACGCGTCCTTCCAGTCGGGCGAAGGCGAAGGCGTCCGTGTCGCCGTCCCGATCCTCGACGGGACGCTCCCCTACTACACGGAGTTCGTGCCGACCCCCGCGGCGACGCCGGCTGGCTGACTTCTCCGACGACGACGAAGGCCCCCACCGCGCGGTGGGGGCCTTCGTCGTCCCGGGGCCTCGTTGGCGCGCGACTCAGGCCTCGAAGCGGTAGCCGAGTCCACGCACCGTGAGCAGCATGACCGGCTCGCTCGGGTTCGTCTCGATGCGCGACCGGATGCGCTTGATGTGCACGTCGAGCGTCTTGGTGTCGCCGAAATAGTCGCTGCCCCACACCCGATCGATGAGCTGCCCGCGTGTGAGCACCCGGCCCGCGTTGCGCATGAGCAGTTCGAGCAGCTCGAACTCCTTGAGCGGCATGGAGATCTCCTTGCCCTCGACGGAGACGGTGTGGCGGTCGATGTCGAGGGTGACGCGTCCGCCCTGGATGATCCGGTCGTCGACATCCAGCTCGTCGGTGTCGGCTCGGCGCAGCACCGCACGCATGCGGGCGAGCAGCTCGCGCGAGGAGTAGGGCTTGGTGATGTAGTCGTCGGCACCGAGCTCGAGCCCCACGACGATGTCGACCTCGCTGTCCTTCGCCGTCAGCATGATGATCGGCACCTTCGAGGTCTGTCGGATCACCCGGCACACCTCGGTGCCCGGCATCCCGGGCAGCATGAGGTCGAGCAGGACGATGTCGGCGCCCCGCGAGGTGAAGGCGTCGAGGGCGACGCCGCCGTCCTCGGCGATCTCGACCTCGAACCCCTCTCGGCGCAACAGGTACGCGAGGGGATCGGCGAGGTCGGGTTCGTCTTCGACGATCAGGACTCGGGTCATGAGACTTTCCTTCGGCTGGGCGCCTTCGCGCCGATCTTCTTCTTCTTGGGCTTACGGGGTGTGGAGGTGTCGACGGTGACGAGCGGAAGGCGGATCGTGAACGTCGACCCCCGCCCCGGACGGGACCACAGGTCGACCGACCCGCCGTGTCGCTGTACGGCGTGCTTGACGATCGCGAGGCCGAGTCCCGTGCCGCCGGTGCGGCGTGAGCGCGCCTGGTCCGCACGATAGAAGCGCTCGAAGATGCGCTGCTGGTCGTCTTCGGGGATGCCGATGCCGTGATCGGCCACCGCGATCTCGACCGCGCCGTCCGCCTCGCGTACGCCCACACCCACCTGGGCGCCGGCGGGCGAGTACGCGATGGCGTTGGCGAGGAGGTTGCTGACCGCTTCGACGAGGATCTGACGGTCGCCGCGGACGAACAGGCCGCGGTCGCCGCCGCGGGCGACGGTGATATCGGCCGACTCGGCGGTCACGGCGAGCGACTCGATCGCCGAGCGCACCACCTCGTCGACGGACACGTCGCGCATCTCGGCGATCTCATCGGCGGATTGCAGACGAGACAGGTTCATGATCCGCGAGGTCAGCTGGCCGAGCCGCGTCGCCTCGGCGCTCAGCCGACGCACGAAGTGGCGGACCTGATCGGGATCGTCGGCGGCCGACTCGATCGCCTCGGCGAGCAGGGTGACGGCGCCGACGGGCGTCTTGAGCTCGTGCGAGGTGTTCGAGACGAAGTCGCGTCGCATCTGCTCGACGCGCTCGCGCTCGGTGATGTCGCGGATGACGACGAGCGTGAGGCGCGGGGTGATGACACTGGCGCGGGCCGCCACGACGCGCGGTTCGACACCGCGGTTCAGAGTCATGTTCTCCGTCGCCGGAACGCCCGTCTGACGCGCGCTGCGCACGAGGACGCGGAGGCGGTCGGCGTCGAGGCTCTCCCCCACGCGGAGCGAGAAGACCTCCGCCGTCGCGGACGCCGCCAGCACGAGCATCGACGGATCGACGACCACGGCAGCGTCGTCCATGGCTTGCAGGACGGATGCCGTGCCCTCGGGCAGCTCGGTCGACGTGACCAGCCGGGTGCGCTCGCGCGACCGAGCCGCGTAGAACACGAGTGCGGCCGCACCGCCGCCCACGAGCAGGCCCACGACGAGCGCCAGCAGCTCGAGCTGCGTCGAATCCATGTCCCCAGCGTAGGGTGGGCGCACCCCCGCAATCGGACGGATATCGGCCCGTATGTCGGTCACCGCCGAGTGTTCACCGTGTCGGCACCGACCGTTAACCTGAGCGCGGGAGGATCGCCGAGGTCTTTGCGCGACAGTCGCGCCCCTTACCCGCCCGCACGAAGAGAAGGTGCTCCATGCGCGAAGTTTTCCATCAGTCCCTCGAGGACGTGCAGACCCGTCTCGTCGAGATCTCCGAGCTCGTGACCGTCGCGATCGAGAAGGCGACCCGTGCCTTCGCCACGAGCGACGTCGCCCTCGCCGAGGACGTCATCGACAACGATCAGGTGATCGACGACAAGGCGATCGAGCTCGACGAGCTCGCCATCGAGATCCTCGCCCGCCAGCAGCCCGTCGCGCGCGACCTGCGCATCGTCGTCGCCGCCCTGCGCGTGAGCGCCTCACTCGAGCGCATGGGCGACATCGCCGAGCACATCGCGCAGCTGACGCGCATGCGCTTCCCCGAGCGTGCCGTGCCCAAGGGCCTGAAGAACACGTTCACGAAGATGGGCGAGATCGACACCGAGGTCGCCCGTACGCTGGCCGACCTGCTGCGGACCGAGGATCTCTCGCTCGTGAACCGTCTGCACGAGCTCGACGACCAGCTCGACGCGCTGCACCTCGCGGTGTTCGAGAAGGTCCTCAGCGACAACTGGCAGGGCGAGGCATCCGCCACCGTCGACGCCACCCTCGCCTCCCGCTACCACGAGCGATTCGGCGACCACGCCCTGTCGGTCGCCAAGAAGGTCTCGTACCTCGCGACCGGCACCTGGGCCGCCGACCCCGAGGGCGTCGACCTCGAGGTCTGACCGCCCGAACGACGAAGAGCGGATGCTGCGAGGCATCCGCTCTTCGTGTTCCCGGCCGGAGGCGGGTTACTTCTTGCCCTGCGAGGCGACGGCCGCGGCGCCGGCAGCGGCAGCCTCGGGGTCGAGGTACTCGCCCGGTCCGAGGGGGACGAGGTTCTCGTCGAGGCGGTACACGAGCGGGATGCCGGTGGGGATGTTCAGCTCGGCGATGTCGTCGTCGCTGATGCCGTCGAGGTGCTTCACGAGCGCGCGGAGCGAGTTGCCGTGGGCCGTGACCATGACGGTCTTGCCGGTCGTGAGGTCGGGGACGATCTCGCTCTCCCAGTAGGGCAGGAGGCGGTCGATGACGATCTTCAACGATTCGGTGCGGGGCACCTCGCCGTCGATGTCGGCGTAGCGCACGTCGCCGACCTGCGTGTAGGGGTCGTCGTCGGAGATGTCCGGCGGCGGCACGTCGAAGGAGCGGCGCCACAGCATGAACTGCTCCTCGCCGAACTCGTCGAGCGTCTGCGCCTTGTCCTTGCCTTGTAGGGCGCCGTAGTGACGCTCGTTGAGACGCCACGAGCGCTTCACCGGGATCCACAGGCGGTCGGCGGCGTCGAGGGCGATGTTCGCCGTCTGGATGGCGCGCGACAGCACCGAGGTGTGCAGGATGTCGGGGAGCAGTCCCGACTCCTTGAGGAGCTCGCCGCCGCGCTGGGCCTCGGCCTTGCCCTGATCGGTGAGACGGACGTCCACCCAACCGGTGAACTGGTTCGACTTGTTCCACTCGCTCTGGCCGTGCCGGAGGAGGATCAAGGTGTAGGGGGCTGTCATGCCCGCAATCCTACCGGCGCGCCGGATGCGATCATGGGGTCATGACGCGCTCCGATCCCGTCGTCGGACAGGTGACCCGGGGGACGACGAACACCAATCGCCTCCGTCGCGTGGACCGCTGGATCGCACGGCATGCGGTCCTCCGCCGGACGGCCGACCCGCTCGTGGTCGACCTCGGCTACGGCGCGAGCGGGGTCACCGCGTTCGAGCTCGAGGCGCGGGTGCGCCGGGTGCGCCCCGACGTGGAGGTGCTCGGGCTCGAGATCGAGCCGGCGCGCGTGGAGCGCGCCCGGGCCCAGCTGGCGCGGGTCCGTGCGGGTGCGGGGGTGTTCGCCGCGGACGCACACGTGTCGTTCGCACGAGGCGGTTTCGAGGTGCCGGTGCCGGGCGGGCGCCGGCCCGCGGTGATCCGCGCGTTCAACGTCCTGCGGCAGTACGACGAGGCGGACGTACCCCCCGCGTGGGAGCGCATGGCGGCGCGACTGCGCCCGGACGGCATGCTCGTCGAGGGGACCTGCGACGAGCTGGGGAGGATCTCGACCTGGATCGAGGTCGGACCGGATGCCGCGCCTCGCTCGCTCACGATCTCGTTGCGGCTCGCGGAGCTCGACTCCCCCGCGGTCGCCGCTGAACGGCTGCCGAAGGCGCTCATCCACCGCAACGTACCCGGGGAGCGCGTCCACGACGTGCTGTCCGCGCTCGACCGGGAGTGGACCCGGGCGGTCGCCGCGTCGTCGTTCGGTCCGGTGCAGCGGTGGCGGGCGGCACTGGATGCGCTCGTCGCGGCGGGATGGCCGATCGGGGGGCGGACACGGTGGCGACTCGGTGAGCTGACGCTGCCGTGGGAGACGGTCGCCCCTCGGTGAGCCGCCCGGGCTCAGACCCGCGGCAGGCGCGCGCGGGCGTCGTCGGGGCTGAGCCCCGTCGCGCAGAGCAGGTCGGTCGCGAGCGGCCGCAGCGCGGTGATGAGGGTCTGGTCGCCGAGCGATCCGTCGGGGACGAGCGCCACCGGGTCGAGTCTCGCGGCCACGGCCGACAGCACCTCGCGCGCCGCCGGCTGGTACGAGATGTCGGTCAGGGAGGAGGCGACCAGGCCCGCTCCCCGCACGAGTTCGAGCAGCAGGTCGGCGGCGACGTCGCGCTCACGGCCGTCGTCGACGAGGTAGACGGAGCGTCGCGCGACGACACGGAGGTTGCGCACTGCCAGGTCCATCGCCTGCCGCATCCGCTCGAAGCGTGCGAGCTCGAACCGCTGGCGGCGCAGGAACGGTGAGATGCGGGCGATCGCGGCACCGGATTCCACCGAGACCCGCCAGTCGTCGACGCGTCTCTGCAGGTCGCGGGCCTTCTCGAGCCCCCGCTCGGCGCGGACGCGGCTGCCTCGGCGCAGCCCCTGCGCGACGGTGCCGGCGGCGTTCTCGAAATCGGCGAACAACCGCGTCGCGTCGGCGAGGGCCGTGCGGAGCGGGCTGCGCGGGATGAGGGCGGTGACCAGCAGAGCCATCGCTCCGCCGATGAGCGCGTCGAGCAGGCGGAGGAACGGTGTCTGCGCGGGGACGACGACCACGATGATGGATTGGATCGCCGCCGCGATCGCGAATCCCGCCTGCGGCGAGACGAACCGGGCGATCGACAGACTGACCGTCAGCGTGAGGGCGAGCTGCCACCATCCGCTCCCGGCGGCGAAGACGACCGCCTCGGCGACGAGCACCCCGAGCACCATGCCGATGACGGTCTCGAGCACGCGCCACGGCCGGGCGTCACGGACAAGGCCGAGGCTCGAGATGGTGACGGTCGCCGCGATCAGCGGGGCCGGGTGGCCGAGCCCGTAGTGCGCGATGGAGAAGGCCGCGCTCGCGGCAACGACGAGCTGCACGATCGCGACGGCGGACCCGCGCAACCGCGCCCATCCCTCGCGCGGATACCTCCGGGCGGTGGGCACCGGAACCGTGGTGGTCGGCTCGGGCGCCATCGTCAGCGGCGCTGCGACAGCCGGGGCAGACGCGGGACGGATGCCGCACGCCCGGCATCCGGCGGAACGACGACCTCTTGAGCGGCAGCGATCTCGCCGTCGGCGACAGCAACGGTCAGCGCCGCGTCGACCGGGACGGAGCGCTTCACGATCGCGAGGGCGATGGGACCCTCCTCGTGATGGCGGGCGACCGAGGTGACCGCCCCGACGTCCGCGCCGTCCAGCCGGACGGCGGCGCCGGGTTCGGGCAGGTCGGCATCCGATCCGTCGAGCTGCAGCGCCACCAGGCGGCGCGGCGGGTGTCCGAGGTTGTGCACCTTCGCGACGGTCTCCTGCCCGCGGTAGCAGCCCTTGTCGAGGTGGACGGCCGTCCGCAGCCAATCGACCTCGTGCGGGAGGGTCCGCCCGTCGGCCTCGGTCGTCGCGCGGGGACGCCACGCGGCGACGCGCAGCGCGTCGACGGCGAGGTACCCCGCGAGTCGGACCTCACCCCGCTCCGCCGCGGCGGCGAGGTCGTCGAGAGATGACCGGGCCACGATCGCCTCGGCCCAGTCGCGCTCGGCACCGGGGTGCGGCTCGACCGGGGAGTACCCCCAGCCGCCGGGGCTGACGCGGGGCCACGGATCGTGCCACACGACGGCGGCACCCAGGTCGTCGACCGCCGCGGCCGTCCCACCGACGACGGCATAGTCCGCGGAGCCGTCCTGCGGGTCGACACGCAGGCGGAAACGCATGCGGGTGAGCCAGGTGAGGAGCGCCTCGGCACGGTCGCGATCAACGATGAGCCAGGTGCGCTCCCCGTCGTCCACGACGGATGCCGCGTGCTCGACGTGCCCCTGCGGGTCCAGCACGAGCAGCTCGGTTCCGACACCGGGCGCGAGGGCGGTCAGCGCCTGCGAGGTGATCGAATCGAGCCACGACAGCCGGTCCTCGCCCGACACCGTGAGCACCGCCCGATCGGCGAGGGGCGCGACTGCGGCACCGGAGGCGAGGTCACGCTGTTCGCGGACCGGGCTCCCCAGGTGAGCGAGTCCGCGCTCGTCGATGACGGCGCCCGGCACGCCGGCGAAAGTGTCGGCGCTCACTGCACCCTCGCGAGGCGTGCGGAGGCGTGCGACGACAGGTCGGAGCCGAGCGCGGCGATGTCCCACGCCCACAGCAGATGCCCGTCGACGAGGCCGTACATCCGTGTCGCGGCACCGTATTCCTTCGCGCCCGCCGGACGGACGATCGCGTCGGTGGCGATGTCGATGCGCGGTCCGCGCACCTGTCCGAGGTACAGCTCGCTGATGCCGTCGGAGTGCACCAGGGCGACCTCGATCTCGAATCCGTCCTCCGCGGTGCGCAGGGACTCGACGTCGTGCACCGTGCGCGCCTCCGTGCGCGGCGCAAGAGCGGGCAGCAGCGCCGGCCCCGCATCCTGTTCGGTCGCAGGGCGGGACAGCCGCCAGTAGCCGGTCTCGGCGACGAGGTCGCGGCGGCGGCCGTCGGCATCCTCGAACCAGGCGGATGCCGCGTAGTTCAGCGCGTCGCCGCCGTCGTGGCTGAAGCTCACCCGGTGGGAGAACTCGCCCGACATCGTGCGACCCTGCGCGTCGTATTCGAGGACGCCGGTGCCCTCCCAGACGCCGAGCAGCCAGGAGAGCGGGACCAGATCAGCCGGAAGGTCGGTCGGCAGATCGATCACGGTGTCAGCGCTGACCGCGGTAGAGGTTCCAGACGACGACGCCGGACACGAACGCGATCGCGAGCGATGCGAGGCCGAGCAGCCCGACGAAGAAGAGTTCGAGTGCGACGAGATCCATGCCGTCCACTTTAGCGGCCGGAAAAGCCGTCGCGGCCCTGTGATGCCGCAGCGTCAGCCCGCGAAGAGTTCGGCGAGCGCGAAGCCCGCACCGAGGAGCCCCATGACCAGCAGGGCGCCCAGGACGCTGGCGGCGATCCGGACGATGAACCCCTGCGACCGCCCCGACGCGAGCTGCACCGCGAACGCCAGGAAGAAGCAGAATCCAAGGCCGACCAGGAGCCAGGCGCCGCGCCAGTCCGGCTCGACGAAGACGCCGACCGCGAGGGCGACGAGCGCTGCGGCTACCCAGACCGCGAACACTCCGGCGGCCCGCCGACGGGGAAGGATCTCGAGCGCGGTCATGCGTCCCATTGTGACGCACCGACGGTCCCGCTGCACCGCGCGGCGAGCGCCGACGGGCCGCGTCGCTGCACGCATCGAGGGAACCTCTAAGATAAGACGCGGTTCCGAGTCCGCACCGGAGGGTCCCCCTTGGCACAGTTGCTCGTCCTGAGCTCCGCCGCCGGCGGCGACTCCGTGCTGCCCGCGCTCGAACTCCTCAGCCACCGGGTGCGCCAGATCCCGGCCGAGGCGGCCCAGCTGGTGAATGCGCCGAACGCGGACATCGTGTTCGTCGATGCGCGCAAAGACCTCGTCGCCGCCAAGTCGCTGTGCAAGATCCTCACGACGACCGGCCTCGACGCACCCCTGCTCCTGGTCGTCACCGAGGGCGGGCTCACCGCCGTCTCACCCGATTGGGGCATCGACGACGTCGTGCTGGTCAGCGCCGGCCCCGCCGAGGTCGACGCCCGCATCCGACTCGCCGTCGGACGGGTCTCGAAGGATCAGGTCTCGACCCGCATCCAGACCTCGGGCATCACGATCGACGAGTCGTCGTATTCGGCGAAGGTCCACGGCCGCCCGCTGGACCTCACCTACAAGGAGTTCCAACTCCTCCACTTCTTCGCGACCCACCCCTCCCGGGTGTTCACCCGCGAGCAGCTGCTCAGCGAGGTGTGGGGCTACGACTACTTCGGCGGTACCCGCACGGTCGACGTGCACGTCCGCCGCCTGCGCGCCAAGCTCGGCGATCTCGAGCAGCTCATCGGCACGGTGCGCAACGTCGGCTACCGCTTCAACGTCTACGAGGACGAGCAGCTGCCGGCACCGTCGGCGTGAGTCGGATGCCGCGGCATCCGTCACCTCGTTCACGCAGACGACACCGTCCCCTGCAATGATGTGGGGATGATCGACACCCAGGTTCACGACTCCGGACTGGGCGACGCGGACGACGACTTCGACGACGTCGTCGAAGCGTACGACTCGCAGCTGCCCGACAACCGCTACCTCGACCGCGAGCTCAGCTGGCTCGCGTTCAACCAGCGCGTGCTGGAGCTGGCGGAGGACCCGAACCTGCCGACGCTCGAGCGCGCGAACTTCCTGGCGATCTTCGCCAGCAACCTCGACGAGTTCTTCATGGTGCGGGTCGCCGGTCTCAAGCGCCGCATCCTCACCGGGCTCGCCGTACCGACCAACGTCGGCCGGGCTCCCCTCGACGTGCTCACCGACCTGGCGACCTCGGCCCACGCGCTGCAGGAGCGTCACGCGACGGTGTGGTCGGAGCAGGTGCGCCCCGCCCTGTCCGACGCGGGCATCGAGGTCGTCTCGTGGGCGGAGTTGTCGGACTCCGAGCGGAGCACGCTCTACGACTACTTCTCGGCGCAGGTCTTCCCGGTGCTCATGCCGCTCGCGGTCGACCCCGCCCACCCGTTCCCGTACATCTCCGGTCTCTCGCTCAACCTCGCCGTCCGCATCCGCAACGCGCGCACCGGCCGCCAAGAGTTCGCCCGCCTCAAGGTGCCCCCCATGCTCCCCCGTCTCATCGAGGTGGCGAAGAACGGCTCGACCGTGCGGTACCTGCCGATCGAGGAACTCATCTCCGAGAACCTCGCCGACCTGTTCCCGGGGATGGAGATCCTCGAGCACCACACGTTCCGCCTCACGCGCAACGAGGACGTCGTCATCGAGGAGGACGAGACCGAGAACCTCATCCAGGCGCTCGAGGCCGAGCTCCTGCGCCGCCGCTTCGGCCCGCCGATCCGCCTCGAGATCACCGAGGACATGGACGAGGTGACGCTCTCGCTGCTGCTCGACGAGCTCGACATCACCGAGAACGACGTCTACCGACTGCCGGCTCCCCTCGACCTGCGCGGGCTGTTCTCGCTGTCGCAGATCGAACGACCCGATCTGCGGTACCCCGCGCACGTGCCGAAGACGGCGACGCCGTTCCAGCCCGCCGAGCAGAACGGCCGCGCCGACATCTTCGCCGCGATCCGCAAGGAGGACGTCCTCGTCCACCACCCGTACGAGTCGTTCACCACGAGCGTCGTGTCGTTCCTGCAGCAGGCGGCGCGCGACCCGCACGTGCTCGCGATCAAGCAGACGCTCTACCGCACCTCGGGCGACAGCCCGATCGTCGAGGCGCTCATCGACGCGGCCGAGAACGGCAAGCAGGTCCTCGCCCTCGTCGAGGTGAAGGCGCGCTTCGACGAGGCGGCGAACATCGTGTGGGCCCGCAAGCTCGAGAAGGCGGGTGTGCACGTGGTCTACGGCCTCGTCGGCCTGAAGACGCACTGCAAGCTCCTGCACGTGATCCGCGAAGAGGACGGCGTCCTCCGCAGCTACAGCCACATCGGCACGGGCAACTACAACCCGAAGACGAGCCGCATCTACGAGGACTACGGCCTCTTCACCGCGAACGAGCAGGTGGGTCGCGACCTGACACGCCTGTTCAACGAGCTCAGCGGCTACGCGATCGAGAAGAAGTTCAAGCGCCTCCTCGTCGCTCCGTTGCACCTGCGCAAGGGACTGCTGCGCCTCATCGACGGCGAGCGCCGCAACGCGTTGGCCGGCAAGCCCGCCCACGTGCGCATCAAGGTCAACTCGATGGTCGACGAGCAGATCATCGACGCGCTCTACCGCGCGAGCCAGGCGGGTGTGAAGGTCGACGTCTGGGTGCGCGGCATCTGCTCGCTGCGCTCGGACCTGCCGGGGGTGAGCGACAACATCACGGTGCGGTCGATCCTCGGCCGGTATCTGGAGCACTCGCGCATCTTCACGTTCGAGCACGGCGGCGATCCGCAGGTGTTCATCGGCAGTGCCGACATGATGCACCGCAACCTCGACCGCCGCGTCGAGGCACTCGTGCGCGTGACCGAGCCCGCCCACGTGAACGAGCTCATCTCGCTGTTCGAGCTGGCGATGTCCGACACCACGAGCTCGTGGCATCTGGGCGCCGAGGGCGAGTGGACGCGTCACCACCTGGATGCCGAGGGCAACCCCCTCGTCGATCTGCAGGAGAAGACGATGTCGCAGGTGCTCCGCCGCCGGCGGGCACGGGCGGTGCGATGACGGAGACCGCGGTCTACGCCGCGGGCGGCGTCGTCTGGCGGATGGTCGAGGGCAAGCTGCTCGTCCTCGCGATCCACCGCACGAAGTACCGCGACATCACCCTGCCCAAGGGCAAGGTCGATCCGGGCGAGACGCTCGCCGAGACGGCCGTGCGCGAGATCTTCGAGGAGACCGGCATCCGTGTGCACCTCGGGGTGCCCGTCGGGATCTCGAAGTACCGGCTGCCCAGCAAGCGGACGAAGATCGTCCACTACTGGAGCACCGAGGCGACCGAGGACGCGATCCGCGCGTCGTCCTTCGTCCCGAACCGCGAGATCGCCGCGATCGAGTGGCTCACCCCGAAGAAGGCGCTCGAGCGACTGAGCTACCCGGTCGACGTCGAGATCCTCGAGAACTTCCTGCGGCTCGTCGACGACGGCGTCCTCGCGACGTTCCCCATCGTCGTCCTGCGTCACGGCAAGGCGACCCCGCGCGAGGACTGGAAGGGCAAGGATGCCGCCCGCCCCCTCACCGACCGGGGCAAGCGCCAGGCCAAGGCGGCCGTCGGCCCCCTGCGGTCGTTCGGCATCCGCCGGGTCGTCACCAGCGACGCCGTGCGCTGCGTCGACACGGTGGCTCCGCTCGCGAAGGCGCTGGGGCGCGACATCCGCCGGACCGATCTGCTCTCGCAGGACGCCTGGGAGGACGGGCACGCGGACGTGCGCGCGGTCGTCGGCAAACGCGTGAGATCACGCAAGTCCGCCGTGCTGTGCTCGCACCGACCGGTGATCCCCACGATCCTGAGCGAGCTGGCGCTGGCGACGGGGAGCCTGAAGGGGTCGTACATCGAGAGCGCGGCCGACCTCGAGGTGGGCGGATTCTCCGTCGCGCATCTGTCGGCGACGAATCCCGGATCGGGCATCATCGCGATCGAGACGCATCCCCCCAAAGTGTGAATCGGCTGAGCGACAGACGATCGGACCCGACCCGTTCACCTGTCGTTCACCTGTGGAGCGGAACCTGGTCACCGGCGACTCCTACCGTCGAGCCAGCCCCGCACCGGGGTGTCCCGATCACCCGAAGGAATTCACACGTGAAGCTCAACCGCATCGCCCGCGTGGGCGCTGTCGCAGCCGTCGCCGTCCTCTCCCTGTCGGCCTGTGCCGCCAACGAGCCCGCCCCTGCTGGCGGCGGCCAGCCCTCCGACGGCGGCAGCACGCTGTCGGGCACCGTCAAGGCCACCGGCGCCTCGTCGCAGGGTGCTGCGCAGCAGGCTTGGACCGCAGCCTTCCAGACCGCCAACCCGGACGTCACGGTCAACTACCAGCCGACCGGCTCGGGCACCGGCCGCGACAACTTCCTCGCCGGCTCGAGCAACTTCATCGGCTCGGACCGCGCTTACACGACCGACGAGATCGCCACGGGCGGCTTCGGCGCGTGCGCCACCGACGACATCGTCGAGGTGCCGGCCTACATCTCCCCCGTCGCCGTCGTCTTCAACCTCGAGGGCATCACGGAGCTCAACCTCACTGCCGACGTCATCGGCGAGATCTTCAACGAGAAGATCGAGAAGTGGAACGACCCGAAGATCGCCGAGCTGAACGAGGGCGTCGAGCTGCCCGACCTCGCGATCACCCCGGTCTTCCGCGGTGACGAGTCGGGCACCACGGGCACCTTCACGGCCTACCTCGCCTCGGTCGCACCCGACGCGTGGCCCTACGAGGACGACGACGCCTGGCCCGTCGACACCCAGCGCTCCGAGGCTGCGCAGCAGACCTCTGGCGTCGAGGCGGCCGTCAAGGCCGGTAACGGCACCATCGGCTACATCGACGCCTCACGCGTCGGCGACCTCGGCTCGGCCGCCATCAAGGTCGGCGACGAGTTCGTGCCGTTCTCGTCCGAGGCCGCCGCCGAGCTCGTTGCGGCATCGCCGCTCGAGGACGGCCGCGCCGACGGCGACCTCGTTTACGACGTCAACCCCGCCGAGGCACCCGCCGGCGCCTACCCGATCGCCCTCGTGAGCTACCTCATCGGCTGCCAGCAGTACGACGACGCCGACGTCGCAGCGATCGTGAAGGCGTACTTCTCGTACATCGTCAGCGAGGACGGCCAGAACGCCGCGAACGAGGCCGCCGGCTCTGCCCCGCTCTCGAGCGAGGTCGCCTCCGAGGCACAGACCGCGATCGAGATGATCGGCGCCGCACAGTAACACCCCTGCTGCGGGTGGCCCTCCCCGGAGGGTCACCCGCAGCCCCACGTCCGCCCGCTTCCGACCCGAGGACTGCGATGCCCACCACCACCGACCTGGCCACCGACCAGGCGCCCACGAAGCGACCGATGCGTCGCCGTGGCGACCTCGTCTTCTCCAGCACCGCGCTCGGCGCGGGCATCATCATCCTGATCGTCCTCGCGGCGGTGACGCTGTTCCTCATCGTCGAGAGCGTGCCCGCCTTCACCGCGAACCCCGACGAGACGCAGTTCCTGAGCGGCAAGCCGTTCTGGGAGTACGTCTGGCCCTTCGTCTTCGGCACCCTGTGGGCATCGGTCATCGCGCTCGTCGTCGCGACGCCGCTCGCGATCGGCATCGCGCTCTTCATCTCCCACTACGCCCCCCGACGACTCGCGTCCGCCCTCGGCTACGTCATCGATCTGCTCGCCGCGATCCCCTCCGTGGTCTACGGACTCTGGGGCGCCCTGGTCTTCTCGCAGCTCCTGCAGCCCTTCTACCTCTGGCTGAATGAGAACCTGGGCTGGATCCCGATCTTCGCCGGGGCGGTCTCGCCGACCGGGCGCACGATCCTCACGGCATCCCTCGTTCTGGCGGTGATGATCCTGCCGATCATGACGGCCATCACCCGCGAGGTATTCCTGCAGACGCCCGTCCTCCACGAAGAGGCGGCGCTCGCCCTCGGCGCGACGCGCTGGGAGATGATCCGCATGGCCGTCTTCCCCTTCGCCCGCGGCGGCATGGTCTCGGGCGCGATGCTCGGTCTAGGCCGCGCGCTCGGCGAGACGATGGCGGTCACCATGGTGCTCTCCGCCACCGGTGCGGTCACCTTCCAGGTGCTCAACTCCAACAACCCGACGCCGATCCCGGCGAACATCGCCCTCAACTTCGGTGAGGCGTACGGCGAGGGCGTCAACGTCCTCATCGCGACGGGCCTCATCCTCTTCCTCGTGACCTTCGCCGTCAACGCGCTCGCGCGGTGGATCGTGAACCGTCGCGCCGAGTTCTCTGGAGCGAACTGATGACGACGACTCTCACCCGCTCCGCGACCCCCACGCCGGTGGGCAACTCGCTCACCGCGGGTCAGCTGCCCAAGTGGATGCCGTGGGTGCTGCTGGCCGGCGCCCTCGCCCTCTCGAGCGTGTTCTTCGCGATCATGAACAGCGGCGGTGACGTCGCGGACTTCAACATCTCGGCAGCCGTCTTCATCGGCGTGGTGCTGTTCGCGATCGCGCTCGTGATCCTCTCGAGCGTCGTCGAGACGCGCCGACGGGCTGCTGACCGCCTCGCGACGGTGCTCGTCTCGATCGCCTTCACGATCGCCCTGCTGCCGCTGATCTCCCTGCTGTTCACCGTCGTCGTCAACGGCATCGCGCGCTTCGACCCGATGTTCTTCTCGTACTCGATGCGCAACATCGTCGGCGAGGGCGGCGGCGCCGTCCACGCGATCTGGGGCACGCTCATCGTCACCGGATGGGCGGCGCTCATCTCGGTGCCGATCGGTCTCATGACCTCGATCTACCTCGTCGAGTACGGTCGTGGGCGTCTGGCCAAGGCGATCACCTTCTTCGTCGACGTGATGACCGGCATCCCCTCGATCGTGGCGGGTCTGTTCATCGTCGCCGTCTGCGCGCTGCTCTACGGACCCGGGCTCAACACCGGCTTCATGGGTTCGCTCGCCCTCTCGGTGCTGATGATCCCGGTCGTCGTGCGCTCCAGCGAGGAGATGCTGCGCCTGGTCCCGAACGAGCTGCGCGAGGCGAGCTACGCCCTCGGCGTGCCGAAGTGGCTGACCATCGTCAAGGTCGTGCTCCCGACATCCGTCGCAGGCATCACGACCGGCATCATGCTGTCGATCTCGCGTGTCATCGGCGAGACCGCGCCGCTCCTGCTGACGGCCGGCTTCACGCAGTCGCTCAACATGGACGCATTCGACGGCCCGATGATGACGCTGCCGGTGTTCGTCTACGACCAGTTCCAGAACCCCGGCACGAACGTCGCGGCGGCGCTCGAGCGGGCCTGGGCCGGCGCGCTCACCCTCATCATCATCGTCATGGCGCTGAACCTCATCGCACGCTTCGTCGCGAAGAAGTTCGCCCCCAAGTTCGGCCGCTGATCCGCGGCATCCGAC
Organism: Microbacterium sp. NPDC077663; assembly: GCF_044542795.1. Classification (NCBI taxonomy): domain Bacteria; kingdom Bacillati; phylum Actinomycetota; class Actinomycetes; order Micrococcales; family Microbacteriaceae; genus Microbacterium; species Microbacterium sp. NPDC077663. Next base: position 132,303 of record NZ_JBITVE010000003.1, read on the forward strand.
AGAAAGCACCCGAAGTGTCCAAGAGCATCGAAGTCAACGACCTGAACGTCTACTACAGCGACTTCCTCGCCGTGGAGGGCGTGTCCCTCGACATCGAGCCGCGCAGCGTGACGGCCTTCATCGGCCCGTCCGGATGCGGCAAGTCCACGTTTCTGCGCACGCTGAACCGCATGCACGAGGTCATCCCCGGCGCTCGCGTCGAGGGTGAGGTCCTGCTCGACGGCGAGGACCTGTACGGCCCGGGTGTCGACCCGGTGCTCGTGCGCCGCCAGATCGGCATGGTGTTCCAGCGCCCGAACCCGTTCCCGACGATGTCGATCCGCGACAACGTGCTGGCCGGTGTGAAGCTCAACAATTCGCGCATCTCGAAGTCCGACGCCGACGCCCTGGTCGAGAAGTCGCTGCGCGGCGCGAACCTCTGGAACGAGGTCAAGGACCGGCTCGAGAAGCCCGGCTCGGGACTCTCGGGCGGTCAGCAGCAGCGCCTCTGCATCGCGCGCGCGATCGCCGTCTCGCCCGACGTGCTGCTGATGGACGAGCCCTGCTCGGCCCTCGACCCGATCTCGACGTTCGCGATCGAGGAGCTCATCCAGGAGCTCAAGAGCGAGTACACGATCGTCATCGTGACGCACAACATGCAGCAGGCCTCGCGCGTCTCGGACAAGACCGCGTTCTTCAACATCGCCGGCACCGGCAAGCCCGGCAAGCTCATCGAGTACGACGAGACCGGCACCATCTTCACCAAGCCGTCCGTGCAGGCCACCGAGGACTACGTCTCGGGCCGCTTCGGATGACACGCGCGTCGCGGCCGGGGGCCAGCGACGCCGCACACGCGCCGGCACGGATTCGGGTTCCGTGCCGGCGCGTTCTCGTGTGTGCGGGGTGTGTTCGCGGGGGTGCGGTCGCGGATGCAAAAGATGCCGGGCGACACGCGGCATCCGTGGCTAGAAAAGCGGCGTGTCGGGTGCGACCCATTGCATCCGCGAACGGCGGCGCAGCCGCGCGGGTCAGTCGCGCGGGCTCAACAGGTACCGGTTGAAGGATGCGGTGAGCTCGGCGTCAACCGGCACGGAGCGCCCGTCGACGGCGGTGATCGGCGCGGCGAGGCGCACGCTCGAGACGAGCCAGGCGGCATCCGCGTCGTACAGGGCCGAGACGGGCAACGTCTCGTAGGCGGTCTCGTAACCCTGCACGGCGAGGTGGTCGAACAGGCTCAGCTGGGTGGTTCCGTGAAGGATGCCGCCGTTCGGCGCCGGCGTCACGAATGTGTCGCCGCGACGGATGATGAGCGACGCGGTCGGCGCCTCGAGCACGAAACCGTCGGAGCTCACGAAGACGGCATCGTCGGCTCCGCGGCGCTTCGCCTCGCGGATCGCGGCCATGTTCACCGCGTACGACAGCGTCTTCGCGCCGAGCAGCAGCCACGGCGCCCGCCCGGGTAGGTCGATGCTGTACCCGCGGTCGAGCACCGCCACCGCGATGCCCTCTGTGCGCGGCTTCGTGAAGTCCGCCGCCGGCGCGACCGTCACCCACGCGGTAGGCGTCGGGCCGTGCTCGACACCCCGGCTGAGGATCAGCTTGATGACCGCCTCGCCCTCCCCCGAGGCGGCCTGCGCACGGCGGATCGCCTCGCGCCACTGCACCAGGTTCGGCGCGGGCAGCTCGCAGATCTCGGCCGAATGCGCGAGCCGCTCGAGGTGCGGCTCGACCTCCTGCGCGTGGCCGTCGACGACGCCGATCGACTCGAAGATCCCGTCGCCGCGCTGCGTGCTCAGCTCGCCCACGGTCAGCGCGGGGGCCGACGGATCCACCTCGGTGAAGGTGTCGGCGAAGTCGGTGCGCGCATCGTCGGATGCCGCAGGGTCGATCATGAGAGCGAAGCGCCAGGCCATGCGACGAGCCTACGCGGCAGCATCCGTCACCGCCGTCGTTCGCAGATGCAACGGATCCCACGCGACACGCGGCGAGAGAGCCCGCGGATGCCGGGTGTCGCCGCACATCCATTGCATCCGCGCACACGCGACCCGACACGCCCGGCCGCCGCGAGATCGTCGACCGAGGGGAATACCCCCGGCGCCCCTCCGTTACACTTTTCTAGCCGGGCCGCAGTAACCCCGGGCTCCATCTTCAGCCGCTGCGAGCGGCCACGCGCCGAGAGGCGTTCTGCGGCCCGGCACTTTCGTACCCGGGCTCAGGTCAGGCCGTCGCGGCGCCACAGCGCCGCCGCCGCCGTGAGGTCACCGGCGTAGGTGTCGAGGCGCAGCGCCCGCGTCGTGAACTGCGACGCGCGCCCCGGCTCGCTCGCGTCGTAGTCGTCGGCGAGGTCGGTCGCCCCGGCCGAGACGACGCGCGAGAACGCCGCCGCGCGCTCGAGCGCGAGCGCGAAGTCGCCTGCGAACACCCCGCGCATGATGAGGTCGATGAGCGAGACGAGCTCGTCGGGACTCGCTGGAGCCGGCGCGCCCGCGATGACGACGTCGGCCGAGGAGAGTCGCGTGCGGCCGCGCTCGTACAGCAGCGCGGATGTCGCCGGGTCGTCGTGGATCATCAGCTGCAGCAGGTACAGCCGCCACAGCGCGCCCGGCAGTGACCGCGCCGGCGACTGCGCCCACAGCTCCGCGATGGTCGCGATGCCGTGCGCATCGGTGAAGGTCACGAGCCGGTCGATGACCTCGTCGTGCGGCGCTTCGCGCACCCGCGAGAGCAGAGCGGATGCCGTGGCGTGCGCCACGCGGCTGGCTTCGGCGGGATCGTCCGCAGCGAAGTTGCGATCGAACGAATCGGGGGAACGGCGGACCGGCTTGTGGAAGTCGCGGGACGCGTCAGACATCGCTCCAGGCTACCCCGCACCGCAGCGCCGAGAGGCGCCCGGGTCAGGCCGTGGGGATGGTGATGATCGGGTCGGTGGTGGGCGAACCGTCGGGCGATCCGCCCTTCTGCTCGACCGTCACGGCGATCACGTCACCCGGCTCGAAGTCGCCCGACAGCAGTGCGGTGACCTCGTCGGACGGGTCGAACACACCGGCCGAGATCGGCTCGTCGCCGCGGACGAACCACAGCTCGAACGAGCGGTCCGCGGGGATCTCGGGGGCGTCGTCGGTGGTGAGGACGACCTTGTCGAGCTCGTCCGACCAGTGCAGCACGGCTTCGCCGCCGTCGGAGAATTGACCGGTGACGGTCTGCGCGTCGGGCGCGGACTCGATCTGCTCGAGCGCCTGCACCTCGAGGGGCGTGCGGGCACGCTCGACGAGCGAGCCGACGCCCCAGCCGACGCCGACCAGCAGGGCGGCGGAGGCGACGAGGGCGAACAGTCCACGGGTCCAGGTGCGTCGCTCCACGGTTTGGATCGCTTCGGTCGACGGTCCGGCGTGCACCGGCTCGCGGGGCTCGTCCTCAGAGACGCGCTCAGCAGCAGCGGCCGGCTCAGCAGCAACACCGACGGGCTCATCGGCAACTGCAGGCGCCGCGGCCTGCGGCATTCCGCTGATCTGCGCGAGCAGTCGCGCACGGATCTCTGCCGGCGGGGCTTCTTCGCCCGCACCTTCGGCGAGGAAACCGGCGACGTGCGCGTCGGCGTCGACGTGGTGTTGCCACTCGGGGTGGGCTGCCAGTGCGTCCTGATAGGCGCGCTCGTCTTCCGGGGACAGCGCGGCGAGCGCGTGTCCGGCCGAGAGTTCGGCGAAATCCTTCTCGTTCACAGTGTCACCCCCATCTCCTGTCGTAGGCGGTTCAGTCCGTCGCGCATGCGTGTCTTGATCGTTCCGAGCGGTGCTCCGATGAGCGTCGCAATCTCACTTTGGCTGTAGCCCCCGAAGTACGCGAGGGTCAGGGCCTCGCGTTGCGGGTCGGGCAGAGACCGCAGGGCGCGTACGACACGTCGTCCTTCGATCTTCATCTCAACCTGCTCGGCTATGCCTTCTTCTTGTGTGTACGCGTCACGGGCTCCGACGCGCATATCCCGGTCGACGCTCGATTGTGACGAGCGCACCCGGTCGACGGCCCGACGATGAGCCATCGTCAGGATCCAACTTCTTCCTTGCCCCTTGTTCGGAGCGAACCCAGAAGCGGATTGCCACACTTCGAGGAAGACCTCTTGCAGTACTTCTTCGCTCTGGGACGGGTCGACGAGCACGCGTCGGATCAGGCCGAACACGCGCGACGACAGCATGTCGTAGAGCTCTGCAAAGGCTGCTCTGTCGCCATCGGCGATACGGACGAGCAGGTCGCCGGCGTGATCCGCCGACTGCCCGTCCTCGGGGACGTCCACACCGTCGATAACCATTACTCCCCAGCATGCCACCCCGACGACGGAGAACCCGGATGCCGGGGCACGAAACCCCGGCCAGATGCGGGATCGAGAGCGTTTCGTGACCCTCGGCATCCGCTCGGTCGGCACGCGTCGAAAAAGAATCTCGGGAAATGTGCAATCCGTTTGCCTAGTGGTTCCGAAGACCAGACATCGCCGCCGCAGAGGGCGGTCCCAACACATGGAGGACAACATGTTCAGCACGAAGAAGAAGATGACCGCAGCACTCTCTCTGACGCTGGTCGGTGCGTTCGCTCTCGCCGGTTGCTCGTCGAGCACCGCTCCCGAGGGTGGCACCAGCAGTGAGGGCATGGAGTCGCAGGCTCCGATGGAGTCGCCCTCGCCCGAGATGACCGAGGACACGATGGACCCGGCCGCCAACCTGGTCGGCCCCGGCTGCGCGGACTACGCCGCTGCGGTTCCGGACGGCTCCGGCTCGGTCGCCGGCATGGCGCAGGACCCGGTGGCGACCGCGGCATCGAACAACCCGCTGCTCAAGACGCTCACCGCTGCCGTCAGCGGTGGACTGAACCCGGACGTCAACCTCGTCGACACGCTGAACGGTGACGAGTTCACCGTCTTCGCTCCGGTCGACGACGCGTTCGCCAAGATCCCCGCCGAGACGATCGAGGGTCTGAAGACGGACTCCGCGACGCTGACGTCGATCCTCACCTACCACGTCGTTCCCGGCCAGATTGCGCCCGACGAGATCGTCGGCACGCACGCGACCGTCCAGGGCGCTGACCTCGAGGTCACCGGCTCGGGCGACGAGCTCATGGTCAACGGTGACGCCACGGTGATCTGCGGTGGCGTTCAGACCGCCAACGCGACCGTTTACCTCATCGACACGGTGCTGATGCCCCCGATGTGATCACGGTCTTCTTGACCGGCGGCGTCGTCGAAGCTCTGCGGGCTTCGGCGGCGCCGCCTCCTTTTTCCCTCTTAAGGGGGATGCCACCGGTCGGCGCCTTTCATAGCGTCGAGGTATGGCGAACAAGAACATGAACGGGATGTCGTTCGGCCTCTGGGTCGCGTTCGGGATGCTCGGCGGAATGGTGGTCGGCCTGCTCTTCCTCGACAACATCGGACTCGGTGTCGGCTTCGGCCTGTCGTTCGGGATCATGCTCGGCATCATCTTCGGCAGCACGAAGAGCACCGAGTGACGGATGCCGCGCCGCTCCCCCATTAGGCTGGGACGCTGAGGGCCTCTAGCTCAGTCGGTAGAGCATCGGACTTTTAATCCGCGGGTCGTGGGTTCGAGCCCCACGGGGCCCACCTCTGAAACAGTGTCAAAACCCTTGATTTTCCGGGGAAGTTGGCATGCTGGATCCGCTAGTCACCGCCTCGTGGCAACGGAATGGCAACACTTCTGACGTCCGATTGTGGGCGCTCGCGGGCTCGACGAACCGCACCGCGGCCGTGGCAACGGACTGTGAATGCGCGTCAAAGCTAGTTGGTCGTCGGATCGCTGGTCGACGACGGCCGTCGACTCCGCGTTCGTACGCCGCTCTCCAACGACGCGAGGACGTCTCCGACGCCCGACGAGTCCGCGGCTCGTGCCAGCGCGTCGGCCACGTTGTCGAGGTCGTCATCGAAGAGGTCGTCATCGAAGAGGTCGGCGTAGGTGTCGAGCGTCATCGCGGCCGACGCGTGGCCGAGCATCCGCTGAACCGCCTTCACATTGGCCCCGGCGCTGATCGCCAGCGATGCCGCTGTATGGCGCAGATCATGAGGTGTGACGCGCGGGAACGGATGCGGCGGACGTAGGCCGGCAGCGGTGGCGGCTTCGATGCGCTCCTGCGTCTCACCGAGGACTTCCATGACAGCGCTGTTGAACCATCCGGTGGTCGACTTGGCTCGTCGGATGAAGTGGTCGCCGTCGCCGAAGAGCAGCGCGTCTCTCGGTCGCGTGGCGACCAGGTGCTCGATGACCGGCGCGAGGAACACCGGGTACGGCACCGTCCGCTTCTCGTGCGTCTTCGGCGTGCCGACGATGACCTGGCTACCGACCTCGACTGCGTTCTCTTCGACTCTCACTCGGCGTCGCACAGTGTCGACGTGCTTTATTCGCAGTGCGGTGGCCTCACCCCATCGGAGGCCGGTGTACGCGAGGAAGACGACCAGGTCGGGATGCTTCGCGATCGCGGCAAGCTCAGCGACTTGCTCGTGGCTCAGATAGGCGCGCTCTTTGCCGACCTTTCGCGGCAGCTTGATGTCGCGAGCGACGTTGCGCGAGAGACGACGGTCTCGGACGGCGACCTCGAGTACGCCGGCGAGCAGCTCGTGACAACGCCGGACCGTTGTCGCGCTGTGGGTCTTCGCGAGCGACGCGACCCAGGCCTGCACTTCCGAGTGACGGATCGAGCCGATCTGCCGGTCGCCCCACTTCGGTTCGACGTGGATCTTCCACGCGGACTCGATCGTGCGCAGCGTGGAGGGTTTGAGGTCGCCGGCGCGCGATTCCAGCCACGCGGCGCCGACCATCCTTGCGGTGATGCGAGCCTCGGACGGATCGACGTAGTCGCCCCGGTGCTTCGCGAGCTCGAGCTCGGCAAGCCGAAGCTCCGCGGCACGTTTCGTGCGGAAGCCGCGTTCCTGTGTCTGGGTGTGATCTGGTCGGCGATAGATGATGCGGTACTGCCGTCCGCCGGATGCCGTCTCGTAAGCGTGGATGCTGCCCATGGCGATCCTCCTAAGGCTGGTTGGGTCGGACGCTACGTGCAGTTCACCGATTCCGCATGAGGTTGGCGTGGTTTGTGGATAACTTCAGGCCAGTCCCCGAAGAACGGCTACAGCGCTGACCGCTTCATCAGCGCCTGTCGGCTGAGTCGCGTCCTGGCGCTGAGCATGTTCCAGCTCTGCCCCGCTGTGCGGAGTCCGTCGACCAGCGCGTCCCGTTCCTGAAGGAGCTTCTGCTCCTCTCGGTGGAGCCGTTCGATCTCGCGCGAGACCTGGCTCAGCCTCTCGAGTGCACCCCGCTCAGTGCCGGCCTTCTTCATGACGCGAGCCGTTCGTCGGGCGCGCTCGTCCACCGCAGCTTGCTCTGCTTCCTTTTGCGCGAGTTCTCGGACCCGGTGCTCCTCAGCGGCCGTCTTCCTCGCATTTCTGCGCCCTCGGACCATGTAACGAGGTTGACACTTCTGAGCAGCGCTCGCAATGGGGTGCGGCTTCTCACTGAAAAGTGCCTGCGTGCATTGCCTTCTACATCGCTTCTCGGCTCGCGAGAATGCCCGGAGGTAAGCAGCTCTTCCGCGCTCGGACATGGGACGGTCTGTGCGCACTTCCGAGAACGGGCCTTTGAGCACGAGTCCTCGGCGGCACCTTGCTGTGTCTGGCACGCAACTAGCCGCTCGCGTACCGACCGACTTTCACGGCTGGATCGCGATTTCAACCCGCGGAACCGAAGCGCCACACTTGGTCTCATGAGCCATCCAGACGGCGACAAGCATCACTTCGTTCCACGGAGCTACCTGCGCCGCTGGGCGGATGCGGGTGAAGTGTCCGTTGCGACGATTGCCACTGGCCGCCGCGCACGGGGAGGCGTCCGCGTCACCGCAATGAAGCGAGGCTTCTACGCAATCGATTCCTACAACACTGACCCGAACGCCGTCGAGAAGGCGTTCGGGTCAGTGGAAGACCCAGGCAAGCGGGTCATCGACAAGATCGTGGACGGTAGGAACGGCGACGTTTGGCCGTTGCCACTAGACGACCGAGTCGCGCTCGGCGCTTACGTCGCGCTTCAAGCGCTCCGGGGCCCCGAACAACGGCTGCTCATGCAGTCCTTGCAGGACGACATGGTCGAAAGTGAGACGCGATTCGTTGATGAGCACGGCGCAGCGAAGTGGTTCGCGAACCACGGCTTGCGTTTAACCGAGGAGCGCGCTCGCGGCGCGTGGGACTCAGGGGTCGGCGACGGAAAGCCTCTCGTGGTCATCGACGCGCTGTACCACGCGCAGCGGATTGCGAACGACTCCGATACCGTAATGAACCTCTTCCTCAGCCGCTACTGGACGCTAGTTCGCTTCGATACTCCGTCCCTCATCACCTCTGATGCGCCCGTGAGTCTGAACGACGCTCACGACGAGCGCGGCGCTTGGGGCTTTCAGAACGCCCCGAGCATTTCGTTGCCGCTGAATAGAACGACCGCGCTAGTTTTCGGTGCTGTTTACCCGTCACAGTCGGAGGGTGAAACAGAAGCGCTCCTCAATGGAGCGTTCGACCGCGAGGTCGAAGGAAGTGACATTTGGGCACAGCGACTTAACGCACGCACAGCCCACAACGCGGAACATGAGCTCTACTTCCATCCGGACGACGCCGCGCTGATTTCCTCCGAGCTGCGAACCCGGAATGACTCGTGACCACCCCCGTCATCGAGGGCTCGACTCGATACCAAGATCTGCGGGCTTTCTGCCGCCGTTACGACCGCGATGCCACACTCCATATGCTCAGCGTGGCGTCGAGGGCGTGGGACGGCCATCCCACGGATGAACGCGGGCGAGTAAAGCCCTTCCTTCCGTGGGACATCGCCGGAGTCGCGGCAACGCTCCTGCAGTGGGGCACGGCGGGAGGCGGCGCGCCAACACAAGACGAACTTCGACGGATGTGCTGGATGTTTCTCAATCTTGAACATCCAGGCATCGGCGAGCCAGGGGCAGGGATCGCAATGGTCCTGCGCCTCATCTACTCGCAAATGCCCTTCCAAGCACCCGACGCGAGGATGCAATGGGCGCGCGCTGTTGCCATCTTTCGTGACACAGAGTTTCAGGAGGGCTACGTTCCCGAGGTCATGACACCAGGCTGGCAAAAGGAGTTGCTCGGCTGCTCCGTGGAGCAGTGGGTGTCGATAGGTTTCGCTCTCCACGCCGCGCTGCGTCAGGGCCACTATCCGTTCGAGTGGACTCGCGAGCTTGCACCGATCCTCGACGCACTAGGAGGCTCGGACGACTTCGACCGCGTCGTCCGGCAAGGGTTCACCACGACGCTCGGCGACTACCGGGCACAGCGACGAACTCACGTCGAGCGCTTCGGCGGCACGGCTGCCCAGCAATTCCTCCGCGAGCCCTTTGCCTACAACCCACTGTTCAGCGCGCCCCTCATCGAGGGCGTTGCCGACCATTTTGTCGCGCCATGCTTTCCCGCAATCGAAGTGCGAGCTTCAGCGCTCGGAATCGTTCACGAAGGCACCAGCCAATGGGGCGAGGCCTTCCGGCGCGACTCTGGCCAGCTGTTCGAGCAGTACGTCGGAAGACAGCTCCGGCAAATTTCCGGTGCGACTGTCGTTCACGAACTCACATACGGCTCGCGGCGAAATCGAAAGAAGACGATCGACTGGTTCGTCATCCTCCCCGACGTTGTGCTGCTCATCGAATGCAAAGCGATGACCCCTGCTCGCAATCTCCAGGAAGGCTTCGGCACTGTCGAGCAGGTTCACGCACGTCTCGCGAAGCCTCTCGAGCAAGTCAACAACACGGTCCAGGCGCTCGCCGTGGGGCATGCCGAACTCGCTGACATCCCCACCGACCGACCGGTCGTGGCGCTTGTCGCAACCCTTGGCAACTTCGTGATGGCGAACGGACCGGAGGTACGCGAGTCCCTGCCGGTAACGACCGTGCCCTCCGCGTTCGTCGGCGTGGATTTCCTAGAGGCGCTCGTGACTACCGACGCAGTGGAGATGAGCCGGTATTTCGCCGCGGTGCATGCGCCGGATGATCGGCCAGGAGTTCTACCGGTGGAAGATATCAACCTGATTGGCGGAACGAACGCCCTTCTCAAGGCCGCCTTCGAGTCGCTGCCCATTTTGTCGCTCACGCCCCGCGAGTGACGCCGCCAATCCGCTGACGCCATGCCAGCCGTTTCGTTCACCGCCGAACGGACCCTCAACCCACGAGAACCTGACACGAGTGTTTGGAGTCGGGGACGGCGCCGGCCAAAGACGGCATCAGGGTCATGCCGGGTGAATGTCGGGTGCCCGCACCGCGTACGTGGCGACCAGCTGAGCATCGACATCGCGCCGCGTGAGCCGACCTGCTTGCGAGCTCAGGTCAGTCCGCGGCTGGCTCTACCGCCTGGCACCCTCTAGTCATTCATAGATCCGTGGTTAGATCCCGTCCGCAGCTCCAGCGGCCAGTCCAGGTTCAGTCGCCGCCTCCGGTTCGGGCGACTTCAGGCGCCGATCATTCAGGATGAACGGCTCCATCTTGTTACTCATAAGCATCCGGATCTTGCGCCTCTGGGGCCCCGTGATCCGATCCTTATAACGCATGTTGAACATCTTCAGCAGGAAGATTAGGTCCATCTCGCCGTCCTGCCCGTTGTATTGGTCTGGTGTGAACGCACCCTCTTCGTAGAGGTACTCAAGCACTGCGCGCGAGAAGAACTCCGATGTCATCTCGATCGTCGCGACCTTCTGCACGGCGATGCGCAACTTCAGGAGATCCGCGTAGAGGTTGACCTGGGCATCCAGGTCCTTGCTGCCGAACTTCTTCACGCACTCACTGCCGATCGGGTACATGACCTCGCCGTTGCGGCTATTCCTAATCGTGAATAGCTTCGCAAGCTCGGGCTGTCCACAGACGCAGAAGTTGTCCCGCGACGGGTCTTCCTCCAGTGCGACGACCTCCCATTCCGAGATCGCGGACGCTAGGTCCGTCGACACCGACACCGCCATGAGCTTGCTGGTCAGCACCTCGAAACTGTCTGCCACCATCTGATCCCCCTCTGTCCGGGTCGACAATATCGGGCGGAAGCGCAGGCGAGATTCACGGCCGATGTCCGCGGAGGAAGCTTCATTGAGTGCCACGGCAACGGGTGTTGATGCATGCGCGGCTACGGAGGCGACCCACACCTCCGTCCACTTGAAGTGCCAGTGCGCGAAAGCTGTGTCATACTAAAGTTGTTGCGCGCGTGGAGCGTCCGCGCCGTTGTTGATGAAGGAAGAACCTATGGCCCCCATTGGTCCCGCCGACGCTCTTGGTGATCACTGTGAGGTCGCCCGCGCTCTGACCATCGAAATCGTGCGCGCTCGTCATGAGCGCTCTGCAGAGGCCCACGAGCAGTCTGGCTCCAAGCATTTGCTCGGGTTCGGGAGCCAATGGCGGGATCTCTACGACGATACCCACGAGGCCTTCAAAGCGCGCGGTTACGCGAGCCACCGACTGACACCGGCGGGGTACCGGCTGCCTATCGTGAACGGATGCCTGTTGATCGTATGGCGCGTGCCAGCTCGTCCGAATGCGATCGACGAGTTCGCCTCGAGCAGAAGCAGAAGGAACGGGTTCTTCGCTCAGCTACCCCTGGAGATGTTCGGTGACAGCTTCCTTGAAGGTGGCGAGGGCGCTCGAGACGAGGTCGAGCAGGCGCACTTCGAGAAGCTCATAAGGGCTGCCCGCGCGATCATGCCGGTCGTGCTCGTGATGGTGAACTCAACCCCGCGCCAATTGTCCTCGATCGAGTGGGCGGTCGCCGAATACGACTCCAGCCACGACAAGGTTCGCCTGCAGGGCGCGGAGGTCATTTGGAAGCCCGAACTTGTCGACACTGGCGTCGCCGCAGACGTCGAGTCGTTCGACAGCGGTAGCCCGATCGCACCGTCACTGGCTCTCCAGACGCAGGATCGACCCGCCGATGCGTGAGGAGACACCGGCTCTGTTCGAACTACCTGCAGCGCGTGGAATCCACGGACAGTTTGAACCGGCGAGGCTAACGCAGGCTCGTGTGCGCGTCGGCATGAGCAAGTCGGAGCTTGCGAGTGCAGTACATGTCTCTCCTGCGGCCGTCGGCCAGTACGAGGCAGGGGTGAGCGCACCGCGCCCGGAGGTGCTGGAGAAGCTGGCGCGGACGCTTGACGTACGGACCGCATTCTTCAGCGCGGGCCGGCCCCTCGCTCGCATAGATTCCGTCAATGCTCACTTCCGAAGCGTGCGATCAGCGCGAGTGAGCGATCGGCAGAAGGCGCTAGCCATTTCCACCCTGCTGTGGGAACTGACATTCGCGCTTGAGCGGTACGTCCGGCTCCCCGAGACCGATCTGCCCACCATCGAACGCGGTACGTCACCGTCGGCTGCGGCATCAATCCTCCGCACCCACTGGCAGATCCCCGATGGTCCAGTCAAACACCTGGTGGCCACGGCCGAGTCGCACGGTGTCGTCGTCGCCACAAGGCCGGTTAGTGAAGTTGAGTCGGTGGACGCATTCGCAGTAACTATCGTCGAGCGTCCAATAGTGATCACGACCCCCCGACGCAGCGCCAATGTGTTCCGGCACCGATTCTCAATCGCTCACGAACTCGGACATCTACTCCTGCATGCGGAATCCCCTGAGCAGAGTGCGGCCATCGAGCGAGAGGCCGATCAGTTCGCTGCGGCGTTTCTCACGCCTGCAGTCGCAATGGAAGCAGCCCTCCCGCAACGGCTCGACCTGGCTGCGCTCGACCGCATCGGTAGAACCTGGGGCGTGTCCCCGCATTCGCTCGTCCGCAGGATGGTGGAGTTGCGTCGCGTCACCGAATCGTCAGCCAGGCGCGCGTTTCAGCGTCTTGCCATTTCGAATGATCTAGCAGCCGACCCCACCAACTCGTATCCGGGAGAGGTCCCCTCGCTCCTAAAGCGCGCAGCGGAACTTGCCGGTGACCACGGCGTTACCGTCCCTGCCCTCGCCGAAGCCCTGCGGCTTCCACCCGCGCTGGTGCGTGATCTCCTTGGAAACGAGGATTCACGTCCGGTGCTTCGCCTCGTGAACGGGTAACGGACGCAACGGACGCACGCGTGACGGCACGAAGCGCAGTTGCCGCCCTGCGCTCAGCGGATCGTTGGGAGCCCTGAGGGCGCTCCGCATTCGGAGACTTTCGAAGCGACGGCCCGCGCCCACGCCGATTCCCGGCCGGTTCCTGCCTTGGTGCGCAGAGATGCTCGAACTCTCAATCAGAATCGGGCTCGATAGTGAGCCCAGCCACAACGGCATGACGCCGAGGGCACCCAGATCCAAGCTGCGACGTTTGCGATCCGGACGCTTCTCTGCGCCTGTCTGCCGGCTGGCGTCCACGCACTAGGGATCAAGCAGTTTCGAGATCGCTCGCGCTGGTGTGATGATCGTCGCTCGCTTCTTCGCACGCGTCACGGCGACGTTGAGCGCGTAGCGAGCAGACTCGATATCCTTCTGGCTCGCGTTAGTCCGAAGTAGGGGCGTGTGCTGTTCTTCGTAGACGATGACCTCGTCGAACTCACGCCCCTTCGAACGGTGAATGGTCATCACAATCAGATCGCGGCTGCCGCGCTTGCTAGCCGTCAGTTGGAACTGAAGGACTGCTTCCCGCATGATTGCGCTCGCCCCCTCATACGACTGACGGGTCCGCCAAGTCTCACTCAGCGAGGTTTCGATATCCGAACCGCGCGTTACCAGGTTGAGCATGCGCGCTGCTCCGGCCAGCGGCGGAAGCTCGGTTGCCCCGGAAGAGGCGAGTGCGGTGAGCACAGTCAGGTAGTCGCCGTACACATGGCCAGTTCGCGCCGTGGTTATGGAAGCTTGGACGACTTCGCGCAGCGCCTTGACGATCTTGACGCTAACGGTGTTCCCAGCCCGCAGTTTGGCGGCGTACCCTTCCAGCCGAGCGGCAAGGTCGAGCGCAGTCTTGAGCAGCTTGGGCGACTTCGTGCGGAGATAGTGCGCAAAGGCTTCGCAAGCGACCGCATCGGAGTGGACGTCGTCCTCCCGAATCTCGAGCATCGACGCGACAAATATCAGCGCTGCATAACCCTCCTCCTTACCCGCGTGAATGTCGATTCGCAGTGGCGGCAGAGGGGGATTCTCCTGCGCCGCCCCGATGTAGTCGTACACGCGAGCCGACAAAGCGTTAGTTGGCGTAAGTATGGCCATGGTGCCGCCACCGGCAGCAGCGAGCCTCTTGAGCACCTTGAGTACGGTTGTCTTCAAGGTAAGCATCGGCGGGTACCCGCTAAGGACTACGTCCACCTCCTCGTACGACCCGCCGAGCTCGCCGCGAAGAACGTCACGTCCGAATCTCGTGATTGAGCTTCCCGGACTTCGCCAGTTCCACCTCGACAAGTCAATGCGAACTGGATCGTAGGCCGTGGTGAAATCCTCGAAGCGTGCATCGCTCGCGCCGTCGACGAAGTCGTAGATGCGTTGGTCCGGGTCCCCGAGGGCAATCAGTTGAGAGTGCTGTCCGAGGGTCTGCACGAGGGACCATTGGTCGTCTGTCGTGTCCTGGAACTCGTCGAGGATGATCAATGGGTAGGCCGAGGTGTATGCCCTCAGCAGTGAAGAGCTTCCCGCAAGAACTTCGTTCGCGTAGCCCGCAAAGTCGTCGAAACCAACGTGGCCGAAGGTCTCGAACTGTCGGCGGAACTCGGCTTTGAGGTCCGCGTTCGGCGCGAGCAGGTGGGAGCGAAATGAGTTCTGTTCTGCTTGGGTCATGATGCGTACCCCGCGCGGCGCACCGAGGAGATATCCATGGCTGCGCAGGATCGTCCAAGCGAAACTGTGATAGGTCCCGACCTCGAGGCGCGCTCGCTGGTCCGCGCCGAGATGGGTCGTCGCGTGATCGGAAACGCGGTCGATGGTTGCGTTGGCGAAACTGAGAAACAGGACTTTGCAGTGTCGTGTGCTGAGCCCCGCAGTGATCTCGAGTGCGGCTTTCCGTATCGCAACAGTCGTTTTGCCGCAGCCAGCGCTGCCGGTCACAACGGAGTGCCCTCTCGCACTCATGAGCGGCGAAACTGCCCGCTCGTACTCTTCATCAGCCTCGGTCGACGCCACCCGCGTGCGCTCCCGTTTCACTGGCCTGCTCTTCCGGGCCGACGTCCATCGCCACCTCGCTGGCGCTCTTCAAGCCCTCGAGGACGGTCGACATCGTTGCCGGAAAGTCCGACTCACCCAAGCCAGCCAGAAGGTCGGACGCGTAGCCATCGCCCTTCTTCCCTTTCAGTAGATTGCCGAGAGCCGCCGCATAAGCAGCGTCGGCGTCCTCCGGCTCGCTGATGTGCTGGGGCCACACTCCAGCGGCGATCAGACCTTCGATGTAGGAGCGCTGCGAGGCCGGCGGGACCTCGGCAACTATGAGATCCTCGAAACCTGCATAAGGCTGCTCGAAGGTAAGGTCGGAGTTCGCGCTGATGGCTGCGAACCGGCCGGCCGGCTGCTTGTCGAACACCGATGCAACTTGCTTGCCCAAGGAGCGGAAGAAGCCAGCCGCATCCGCAACATTGGTTTCCCCCTGGGCGTTGAAGATCGCCCACCCTCGGGTATCAAGACGAGCAAATCGTGTCGAATTGGACCGAGCAGCCACCTTGGCGAGAGTCGAGTACGACGCGGTTTCGGTTGCGCCTTCCGCAACGAGAACGCGACGTGCGAGCAGCGCCTCGCAGAATCGCGTCCGGATATCAGCGCGAAAGACCTTGGGCTTGAGGCTGTCCGGCAGTTCGACGCGGGAACTCCTCATTTCGCCGGTCGCGTGAACGCGCGAGACAACGGCCATCTGCTCTAGTTCGAACTCCTCGAGTACGTATGGTGAGTGCGTCGTGAAGATCGACTGACCGCCCAGTCCGACCACGAGATCGACTACGCGCTTTTGTGAAGTCGGAGGGACGGATATCTCCGGCTCTTCCATCGCGAATATGACTCGCCCGTTCCGCTTCTCAGCAACTAGAGTCAGCATCGCTATCACTAGCGAGTTGATCGTTCCTGAGCCTTGATGATTGAAGGGCGCTGCGTATCCAGGGGTTCCGGTCGCCATGAATGCTCGAAGGACTCGCCGCAGGTCCTCGCGCGTGAGTTCCGAGACACGTAGGTGAGGGGCATCCGCCCACTCGGCAGCAACGATGCGCTTCATCGCCTCGTCGATGCTCGTCAGGACGTTTCCGAACTCCGGGTTCTCGTCGCCAGCAACCGGCACCGTACGGAGCTTCGCAAGCAGGTTCTCCCACATTTGGACTTCGACCTCGAACGCCCTGAGCACGACGTCGAGGAGCGAGCCGCGCTCCATCGACATCGCGCGGGTGCCCGTGCGAAGCGTGCGCAGAAGCAAGAATCCGAACTCGCGCTTGTCGACGGACCTCGCCTCCTGCGTCGGTTCGCCTCCGTCATTCACTGGGCTGCAGAACCAGGTGCGCCCCTCAAAGTCATCCTCCTCGGCGTCGTACCGTCCGACGAAGCGAATACGGACACATGGAGATGCCTCGTCTTCGACTGTGGGGAGCGACTCGTAAATCGTCCCGCTTTGAGGATCTAGGTACTCAAGGTTGTTACGAAACCTGGACTGGAGCTCCTCGTCCAGATCTACTATTACGACCTCAACCGTGATCTGCTTCTCGAGGTACGCGCCGCCGTAGAAGTCGTGCTCGTCGATGACAGGCCGGCGAAACAGACGGTCCGCGCCAATAGCGAGTTCCACGGCTTCAAGAAGGGTCGACTTTCCGGAGTTGTTGTCACCCAGCAACACCGTGCTACCGGCCAGCGCGACATCCGCTTTCGATACACCCCGGAAGTTCTCGACCTTGATACGCGCTATGTGCATTGGAGGCTGTCCTCGGATCGCAGCGAGAGGTATTGGGCGCAACCCCCGTTGAGCCCCGGGTCATATCGTTGCAGACCTCGGCGCCCGCTTGCGGAAGACGCGCGCGAGCGCGTGGCGAGATCTCGATTCGGTTCGTCCCGTCTCGGTTCCGCTCGGATGTTCAGAACACGATCTGCACCCAGATCGCCGTGCAGCGCGCCTGCCGCAACGCGTCGTGGCGATAATCCCGGGGAACCTTGCCCGGTCGATGTCGCCGGACGTCTCCCGCCCTGGGGCGGGCGCCGATGCCCGGGAAGGCTCTCTCACCGGTCGCTGCCCGTTTAGGGATCCCTATCTGGCGGTCTCTCAGCTCCGCGAGCCGGCTCCTCCGAGGGTGCGGCGTGGCAACAGTATGGCAACACTCGTCCTGATTCTCGGCTCTCAGGCGGATTGAGCCGACGCTCTGAAGCCCGGAAAATCAGCGATCCTGATCGAGCATCACCCGGCTGATGACCTATCGGCCGAGTTCGAGCCCCACGGGGCCCACCTCTGCTGTCATCCGCCGGGGCGGAGGACAGCCCAGCCCGCATTCAATTCGTCCGCGAAAATCTTCAGTTGCACGGGGGTGTCCGCGTCGTAGGCGATCCCCTCGATCCGGCCGGGCGCGCCACAATCCTGGGTGACGGACGTCGGCCCCACGGGATTGGCCGGTTCTTCGCCTGGGGCGGGGGCCGGGGCCCATTCGAGCGTCACTCGCGCAGTCGACGGACTGCAATCGAAGTCGATCACGTACCGCTCACCGGCCTCCACCACACCCGAGACGGTCGCCTCTCCTTCGGAGATGCCGTTGGCCCCCTCGGCAACGAATGTGATCCGCGAGAGCTCGTCGCCAGCGACGGCGGGCACGGCATAATCGCCATCGACCGTCGCCGGAGGGCTGGAAACGGACGGGACGGGAGAAGGCGTCACGGCCGGCGGAGTCGTGGTCGGGTCATCGTCCAGATCGGTCGTGGAGACACACCCCGCGAGCAACATCGACCCGGCGATCATCACAGCGGCAGTCCACACTCGACGTCGGCTCATGGGGGCCACGTTACCTGCGAAGCGGGATCGGTTGAGGGCGCAGGGGCCCGCCTGCGCAAGAAAAAAGCCCCGACTGTTACCACACAACCGGGGCGAGACGAATGAGAAGTCCGCCTATCGGTATCAGGATACCTCGTGATCCTGAGAGCTGACCCGGCGCCCCCTCGGGTCCGGGGAGCACGCGGGAGCGTTACGGTTGCGGAATGCTCCGCCTCCTCGCCCGGGTCTATTGGACGTTCAGCAGATGGACGCTCACAACCGAGCCCGCGCCGACTCGCCCCACCGTCGTCCTGGGGGCGCCGCACACCTCCAACTGGGACTTCGTGCTCATGCTGGCGATCGCCTGGCGACTGAGGATGCGGTTCCGCTGGCTGGGCAAAGAAAGCCTCTTCCGCGGCTGGCGCGGTCCGCTGATGCGCTCGATCGGCGGCATCCCAGTCGACAGAGCGAACCCCGCCGGGGTGGTCGACGCCCTTGTCCGCCGCATCCGTGACGGCGAGGTCTTCGGCCTCGTGGTGACGCCCGAAGGCACGCGCGGCGGCGTCGGACACTGGAAGTCGGGCTTCTACCGCATCGCCCGAGAGGCCGGCCTTCCCGTCACGCTCGGGTACGTGGATCGCACCACCATGACCACCGGACTGGGGCCGACTCTCACACTCTCCGGCGACGTCGGCGCGGACATGGATGCCATCCGTGCGTTCTACTCCAACAAGTCGGGACTGCGCCCCGCGCGACGCGTCGAGCCTCGCTTGCGCGAAGAAGGCGATCCCCAGCCTCGCCGCCGCTGAACGGCGTTCGGCCCCGGCACGTCCTTAACCCTCTGTCCCCGTGGTGTCCGGTGTCACGAACCAATCGGTGAACGAGCTCGCCCGACCGTCATCCGCCAAACGAATGACCATGAGGTTGTCGTACTGCCGACTCTTCGTCGTCGAACTCGGGTAGCTGGTTCGACCGCGAATGATCGCGATGTCCCCGTCGACCGCGGTGAGCTCATACTCGAACGACCATGTGCCGGGGTCGTCCTTCTGCCCGAGCCAACCCGCGAGGATCCCATCGTGACCGATCCAGGGGGTCGTCGACGGGCCATCGCGATACTCCGCGTCCGGCGTGAACAGCGACCGGATGTCGTCAGGGTCGTTGGTCTGCCACGCGCGGACGTATCGGCCGATCCACTCGTTGGCGGCTGCCGCCGCTGTCTCGCGATCCCACATGGACTCAGGCTCGCTGACGGGTGCGGCGAGCGCAAGGTGCGCCGTGGCGCCACCGGTCGTCCCCGCCCTCATCTTTGGCCACGCTGCCACCGAACGGCGATGACCACGATCACCGTTGACGTCGCATCGCGATCCGAGGGTACGGCGTGACTGACAGCCATCGGCTCGGGCCTCTATCGACAGATTCCCACGTTCGCACCCGATCGGGACCGGTCACGACGGGGCGAGCCGCCGGGTGTTCGCACGCACGGACGGTAGACGACGGTGATGCAGCACCAATTCACGGAGTGCGCTCACACGACGGCGTATCCCCCACATCGTCACCATGACGAGCGACTCGCGAACGATGTTGCCGCTCATCTTGCTCACGCCGAGCTCCCGCTCCACGAAGGTGATGGGGACCTCGACGACGCGCAGCTCGCGTTCCAGCCCGCGCCACAGCAGGTCGAGCTGGAAGCAGTAGCCCTGCGATGCGACACCGTCCAATCCGATGCGATCGAGTGCGCTCGCGCGGTAGGCGCGATACCCGCCCGTAGCGTCGCGCACGTCGATCCCCAGCGCAAGCCGGGCATAGACGTTGCCGCCGATGCTGAGCACCTTGCGATGCAGCGGCCAGTTCACGACGCGGCCGCCCGGCACCCACCGGGAGCCGAGCACGATGTCAGCCGTCGCCAGCTGGTCAAGCATGATCGGCAACGACTCCGGCTGGTGCGAGCCATCAGCATCCATCTCGATCAGCACGTCGTAACCCCGCCGACGACCCCACGCGAAGCCTGCGAGATACGCACGCCCGAGGCCGTCTTTCGCCACGCGATGCAGGACGTGCACACGGCCGCTCGCGGTAGCAAGGCGATCGGCGATGTCGCCCGTGCCGTCCGGCGAGGCGTCGTCGACGATCAGAACGTCGGATCGGCCCACGGCGAGGACGCGCTCGACGATGCTTTCGATGTTCTCGGACTCGTTGTAGGTGGGGATGATGGTGAGCGCGCTGTTCATGTCGATGCCTTTCGTTGTCTGACGGATCGCCGGCTGTCGGCGGCTCAGGCCGCGACCGCGGTGACCACGACGTTGTCCTCGTACAGGCCCGTCTCGGAGCTGATCGGTCCCCCGCAGGTCACGAGCCGGAGCTCGGGAGTCGGAACCGGTGCGTAGATGGATGCGGTGGGGAAGTCGTGCTTCTTGACGTTCTGGATGCCGGTGACGACGAACTCCGCCGTCGTACCGTCGCTGCGCGAGACCGACACGGTGTCGCCCGGCTGCAGCTTTCCAAGGTCATGGAAGACGGCGGCTGCCCACGGTGAGTCGACGTGCGCGGCGATCACGGCTGGACCGATGTCTCCCGGCACCACACCGTCCTCGTACCAGCCGACATCGTTGTAGTCGGCGGGCGCCTCGATCCATCCGTCCGCCCCGCGGCCGAGGCCGATGAGGTCCGACTCCACACCGATGGCGGGAATCGAGACGTGCTCCGGGACGGCGGCCGACACCGCCTCCTCGGCCACCGGATCCTGCAGGGCTCCGGCACTCGAGGTCGACGCATCCGCTTCGGATGCGGCGAGCGGCGGGCAGCCGGCGAGGGCGTCGTCCGTGAGCATCGCCTCCGCGAGCGCCGTCCACGCGTCGCCGTAATAGGTGGGCGTCTCCGCTGCGGTCGCGGTCATCCGACGCAGATCGGCTTGCGCATCGCCGCCGCGCCCGTCCGCCCCGTACGCGGCGGCTCGCGCGGCATACGCCACAGGATGCTGGTCGCTGGTCACCGCCCCGGCGCCCGAGTCCAGCTCGGCGGGCAGAACCTCATCCTGGGGCAGCGCCGACGCGATGCGTGCAGCGATGGCCACGTCCTCCGGGTCGCACGACTCGGCGTAGCGGATCGACGCGCGAGCGGCGTCATACCCGTACTTCGGCTCCCCCTCGCCGTTCGCGGCGCCCGCGATCGCGACCGCACCGTCGGTCGCGACGGTGGCCCAGTTCGTCGGTAGGGCGTTCGCATCGAGCAGCGCTTCGGTCGCTGCTCGACTGCCCGCGGCGAGCTCGTCCCACCGAGCGTCGCCGGATGCCTCCGACAGCACCGCGAAGGCTGCCGGCGACGCGTACGAGGGGTTATAGGCATGCGGCGACGCCGTGGCCCACGGCCCGGGCAGCAAGATCCTGCCGAGTGCGGTGGATGCCGTCATCTCATCGAGGAGCGTCGCGCCGAGGTCCACACCGTCGGCGCGGAGATCGTCGCGGTCGAATGCGTCGCCCGCGAGGACGAGTGCACGTGCGGCGTCGAGGTCGGCATCCGATGCGGGCTGGTCATCGACCACGGCCCCGTCGTCCCACCGCCAGGCGAGCAGACCGTCCTCCCGTTGGAGGTTGGTGGTGGTCCAGTCCCAGATCTCGTCGAAGACCGGCTCGTCGCCGGCGACCACCGCCAGCAGCAGACCGTAGGCCTGCCCTTCGCTGACGGTGTCGCCACCCTGATCGGTACGCGCGACGCGTCCACCGTCGACGTACGTCTCGAGGAAGGCGTCGGCCGTCGTCGCGGCATTCTCCGTGGGGGATGCCGGCGCGTCCGCCTCAGGACCCGAACACGCCGTGACCGCGAGCGCGAGGACAGCCGCGGCCGACGTCACCACGAGCGCACGGGTGGCCCGTGTCATCCGGCTGTCCCGGCTGTGCGACGCCGACGCGCGAACATCGTCACGGCGGCCGCGCCGACGAGCAGCGCGCCGGCAGCGAGGAGGCCGACCGGTGCCTCCTCGTCACCGGCCGTGCCTCCTCCACCGGTCTCGATGCCGCCGACCGGCATGTCGGCGAGGGTTGCCGAATCGGTGACGGCCTTCGCCGTCAGCGCACCGGACGCGGTGTCGAGCACGAAGATCGTCGAGACCGAACCCGCGGGGAGATCGACGCCGGCGGACGAGACGCCATCGGCGCCCGCGAGGTCGAGGTCCCACTCGCCTGCGGTCACCGCCGCGTAATCGGTCGCGGACCCTGTCGGCACGTCACTCGCAATGGGTCGGCCTGCCGCCGTGTCGACACTCACGATCGGTTCGACGGTCGAAGCCTGGATGACGCGCACCCGGGCTTCGCCCGTCGCGGGTGCCGAGAGGTCGTCCTCGAAGACCACGGTGTCGAGCTCGGCGTTCCTGCCGTACGCGGCGACGGTGAGGGGGGCCCCGGCTGCCACGTCGACGGACTGCTGGACCACGGGCTCGGCGTCGTCGGCGGCATCCGACGGCACCATCGAGACGACGTACGTGCCTTCGGCGAGCGGAATGTAGTCGCTCACTGCGCCGTATGCGACGTCGTCGAGCTCGTACACGACGTCACCGCCGGCGAGCGCGGTCATCTGAACATCGACGGACTTCGTGTCGGGCGAGAGGTGTGCCACCCGAGCCCAGCCACCGGGCTCGGCGGTGGACGCGGATGCGGCGGGTGCGACCGCGACACCGAGGGCGAGCGGGACAACGGCTGCGACTGCGAGGGCAAGCCCTCTGGCGCCCCGCCGAGAGATGTGAGGTGCCGGGGAGGGGGAGGTGGTACGGATCATGGTCTTCCTTCCTTCGGGATGCGTCGGCGGATGTTCCGCCGGCGCCGGAATCACGCCGCCGGTCGCGGCAGGAGGTCGAGAGGTTCGACAGGCGAGAAGGTGATGACGACGCCGGCATCGCTGCGCTCTGCCGACAGCGGCGCAAGCGCCCCGCTGAGCGAGCGATAGAAGCGCAGCGCCGCATCCGACCCAGCGGCGTCACCGCGCGCGTCCTCGCCGGCGAAGGAGCTGATGACCAGCTGCCGGTGCACACCCGAGGGGTCGCCCTCGAGCTGCGTGATCTCTGCGACGTCGATCTGCCCGAGCGAGGACAACTGGGCGAGGGTCAGGAGGATCCGGCCGTCGACCACGCCAGAGGTCATCAGGTCGCGCGCCTCCGCCGGAACTCCGACGTCGGGGTTGCTCGACAGCTGCTGTCCTGCGAGGGACCGCGCTGCGTAGAGGCCGTCATCGCCCGCTTGCTCGATGCCGGACTGCTCGCTGTCGACGTAGCGGACCTCGACCATCTGGGCGCCCTCGCCGAACGTGGCGACGACGACGCTGTTGTCGATCGCCTGGCGGACGGTCGGGAACTCCGTCGGGAAGGTCCGCATCGAGTCGGTGGTGACCACGTAGTCGTAGTCGCGCCAGCCTTCGGGCGCGAGCGCCTGCACGTCGGAGTCCGTGTCCGCTTTGTAGTACCAGACGACGTTCTCGCGGGTGAATCCCCTCTCGACGAGGTCGACCCACATCGCGTCGTCGACGAGCATTCGGGCATCCGAGGCGGCGTTGTCCGCCATCCACTCCTCGGCGTCGCGCAGCGGCTGGTCGAGATCTGCCAGGAGGAATCCCCGCAACTGCGTGGCCCAGAGGGGACCTGCCGCGACCAGGGCTGCGACGGTGCCCGCCGCCAGGAACCCACCAGCGGCCCGCACAACGATCGGATGCCGGGAGCCGCGGCCTCGCAGCAGCTCAACGGCCACCTGTCCGACGCCGGCGACCACGATCGCGGCGAGCGGCAGCATGATGATGACATAAGGCACCGGCAGGTACCCGCCGCGGAACATGAACGCGGTGAGCGCGAGCAGGATGATCGCCCATGCCCGTAGTCGCGCTACGAACAGCGCAGCGATCGCGGCGACGAGGGCCGCCACGATGAGGATCGAGTCCAGCTGCCACCACATGCCGACGGTGCGCGACATGAGGCTGTCGGGATCGAAGAGCGAGCCGCTCCCCTCGCGGGACGCCAGCTGGAAAGTGAGTCCCTCGAAGAGGCTGACGCGTCCGGCGCCGGGCATGACCTCGCCCTTGACCAGGGCGAACGCCACGTAGGTGAGGCCGAACAGCGCCAGCACTGCGGCGGACACTGACAGCGTGTAGCGCCTGGTCGTCTTGTCCGCACCGCGCCACATGAACCACACGAGCAGCGGGAGGGCGAGGAGGTATGTCTCCTTCGTCAGGACAGCGACACCGAAGGCTGCGGCCGCGCCGATGTATCCGAGCAGCTGCTTGTGACGGCTCATGGCGAGGAGGATCGCCGCCAGCAGCCAGGCCGTCGCGATGTTGTCGAGGTACACCTGCCGGTGGAACTGCACCGCGAGCGGCGACAACAGGAAGACGGCGGCTGCAACCGACGCGGTCGGCCGGGCGAACCCGATGCGCCGCACGATGAGCCAGAGCAGGATCGCCGCGATCGCTGTCGCGACGATCATCGCCTCTCGAGCCGCGATGACGGCAACGTCGTACCGGTCCCACCCGCCGGTGAGCCCGACGTAACCGGCGATCTGGATCCACCCGAGCGGGGGGTGGTCGTACCAATAGGTGTAATGCGTCAGCTCACCGAGGTTGCCGATGGCCCACGCCTGCGCCGTGTAGGTCCCCTCGTCGTCGATCCGCTGGGGCGAGCCACCGAGGTTCACGACGTTGACGATGATGCCGACGACGAGTGCGGGCGTGAGCCAGGCGAGGTCGATGAGGCGTTCGCGCCAGACGGATGTCGCACGGATGCCGGCGCGCGGACTCCGTTCGGCTGTACCGGGCCGCGTCGGCGTCGCCGACGCGGCGTCGAGGCTCGTGCGGTCGAGTGTCGAGGTCACTTGCTCTCCTCCGATGCGGCGACGGCGATCAGTTCATCCGAGCCACGGTCCCTCGCCGCGCCATCGGCTGCAGGCGAGCCTCGGTGGGCACCGGTGTGCTCGGTCTTCTCCCAGCTCCCGTCACCACGCAGCTGCCGGACGACGGACCGAACAGCGGCCGCTGCCAGGAACACCTGGTAGGGCACGAGGCCGAGCACGAGCCGCGCATAGTCGCGCACGCGCACCTTCCGGCCGTACACCCGCCCGAACTCGGCGAGCCCAGCCGCCTCGACGACGAGCGTCACGACGGTCGGAATGAGCGGGAGGAAGGTGACGAGGGCGACGACGGTGGGGACCTTGACGAGGAGGATGAACACGATCGAGATCGGGATCAACAGGCCGGTGGCAGCCTGGATGAAGGGCATGTTCAGCAGGTACCGGGCGTACATCCGCTGGCGCAGGGTGGGGAGCTTCTTCCACTCGCCCTTTCCGAGCACCTGGAGGAAGCCTTGGTTCCAGCGCGTGCGCTGCTTGTAGAGCGAGGTGAGGGTCGGTGGCGTCTCCTCCCGCGTGACGTACTCGGGGTTGTAGGCGACGACCACCTTCGCGCCGTCGCTGGAGAGCCGCACGCCCAGTTCGCAGTCCTCGGCGAGACACTGATCGTCCCACCCGCGCGACCACTCGAGACGATCCCGCGTGACGAAGACGGTGTTGCCGCCGAGGGGGATGAACTTCGAGCGCGCGTGGAAGTGCAGCCTCGACCGGAACCAGAAGTAGTATTCCAGCACGTTGCGCAGCGACCACCAGGTCGTCTCGAAATTCATCAGCTGCACGCCGCCCTGCACGACGTCCGCGCCGGTCTCCTGAAATTTGGAGTCGACCACGGTCAACAGTCCGGGGTGCACCTCGTCCTCGGCGTCGAACACGCCGATGATGTCGCCCGTGGCGAACTGCAGCGCGCGGTTGAGCGCCTTCGGCTTGTTCTTCGGCACGCTGTCGTCGACGACCACCGTGATGAGGTCGGGATGCCGGGCGGCAGCCTCCCGCACCACGAGCTCCGTTCCGGGGTCGTCATGACCGACGATTGCGATGATCTCGAAGTCGGGGTGGTCCTGCTGCGCGAGGCGATCGAGGGTCTGCCCCATCACCTCCTCCTCGTGGCGACCGGGAACGAGGAGCGTGAACCGATGCCGTGACGAGCGAGGCGAGGCGCTGAACTGCGTCGCACGCAGGTCGTCGGCGGATCGCCAGGCATGCAGCATCCACCAGAGCGTCGTCACGGCGATCGCGGTGAGGACGAGCGCGAGGGCGATGATGCCGCTGTATCCGAACCATTCGCCCACGGACCAGTCCGGTATCACGCCCCCGGATGGAGCCGTCTGCTGCACCGGCATCGGAGATTCGGTCACCTCGGGCGCCTGCTGTCCGGGCGCGGGTGCGACCGGGGTCAACAGCGGTTCCGGGGTGGCCTGCGCGCGAAGGCGCAGCGGGGCGAATCCTGTGGACGTGGCAATCACGAGATGCCTCCGGTCGGTGCGGTTGAGGGCAAGTGGGCCGTGCGGGCAAGACGCAGCGTGCGCGTGCGGGGAGCGAAGACGAACCACCGGTACGCGGCGAATCGGAAGGCCGTGCCGAGCACGAGCCCAATGCCGTTGCCGGAGATGTTGTCGGCCAGCTGCGAGGTGAAACCGAAGACGTAGTGCGATACGAACAGGCACCCCGCGGCGATCAGGAGACCCACCACGTTCACGACGGCGAACAGCGTGGCCTCACGAAGTGGATGCGGCGAGCGCTCTCGCCGGAACGTGAGATAGCGATTGCCTAGCCACGCCACCGCGGTGGCGACCGAGACGCTCACCACCTTCGACCAGATGGGCGAATCGTCTAGGACGGTCGCCCGCACGAGGTTGTAGACCGCCAGGTCGACGATGAAAGCGAGACCACCGACGAGGCCGAACCCCGTCAGCTGGCCGAGCAGGCGTGAGCGCCACGAACGCCCGACGGGCGCGGCAGCGGGAATGATGGCATCCGAGGCAAGCGATGCAGGTGCGGGGGCCGCGGCGGCGGGGCTCCCGGTGATGATGTCGTGATCAGTTTCGATGTTTTTCCGCACGGTTGGTGATCCGGAGCGGTTCACTGCATGGTTTGGAAGAGTCAGGAGCCTCCCAGGGCAGCGAAACCTCCGGTTCACCTGGCTTCGCTCGTCACCTTCGCTCGGTCGACGTCGGCAATGACGTGTTCAGCGTGGAGCGACTGCCTGATCCGGACGAGCGCGCGCCGCGAAAGGGCCGGCGCCGAAGGCAAATGACACCTCCCCCGCATCCGTTCGCGCCATAGTGTCGTATTCGCAGGCCGCCGTTCGTGGACGGTATGGGCGACCCGAACGGATCGCGGCGACCGCCGCGCTGAGCCGCGGCCGCTATCTCGATAAGAGGAGACGACAGTGCCGAACTACCTGATCGCTTTCAATGACGAGTGGGTGCCCCCGCAGACCGCCGAGCAGCTGCAGACCAAGAGCCAGGCGTCGATGGCGGTGCTCGAGGAGATGAAGCAGGCAGGCGTGTTCGTCTTCGCCGACGGCGGCATCGACGCATCGACGGCGCTCTTCAGCGTGCAGCTGACCGATGGCGAGCCCGTGTTCACCGACGGCCCATTCGTCGAAACCAAGGAGCATCTCGGCGGGTTCACCGTGATCGACGTGCCGACCGACGAGGACGCACGCTACTGGGCCGGACGCCTCGCCCTCAGCCTCGACTGGCCGCAAGAAGTCCACCGCTTTCCGGGTGGCGTTGAGGAGATCATCGACCGGCAGACTGCCGAGGCCGAATGACCACTCCTTCGGCATCAGGCGAGGTTGCTCGCGCTTGAGGGAGCACGATGATCAATGTGACGTGGTCACGGTCGACACGTGTCAGGGTGACCCTGTCGCAGCTGTAGAAGAGAACGACCAGACGGTGACCATCACCGTCACCGCGACGAAGCGCTCCCAGGGTGACGCATGCCTCGACGACGTCCGAGTCGAGCTGGATCAGCCGCTCGGTGACCGTCAGGTGATCGACGGCGCCACCGGCAAGGCTCCGCCGGGGATTGAGGGCTGACCTGCCACCCGCACGTCACCCCTTGACGACGCACTTGCATTTTGCAAGTATCCCCGCATGAGCCTCTTCATCACGTGTCCCGTCGCCGATGTCGAACGCGCCACGGCCTTCTACACCGCCCTCGGATGGACTCTGAACGCAGACATGTCCGACCACAACGTGTCGTGCGTCGCGATCGCGCCCGACCAGTACGTCATGCTCGGCAGCCGGGAGATGTACGCGAGCGTCGGCGGCGTCGAAGACCTCATCGGTGGCCCCGACACTCCATCGAAGGTCACCGTCTCGTTCGACCTCGACAGCCGGGAAGCCGTCGACGCGATGATCGAACGGGCGCGAGCCGCAGGCGGCCGCGTCGGCGACACCGACGACTACCCCTTCATGTATCAGCGTCAGTTCGACGACCCCGACGGCTACCACTACTCCCCGTTCTGGATGAAGCCGGACGCCGACCAGACCTCGTGAGCGACCTCGCCGCCGCACTCGAGGTCGTCGGTTCGCGTTGGGCTCTGCTCATCGTTGAGCAGCTCCTCAAGGGACCGCAGCGCTACGGCGACCTGCAGCGTGAGCTGGGCGTACCGACGAACATGCTCGCGATTCGCCTCAAGGAGCTCGAAGCGGCGGGGGTGCTCCGCCGCCTCCCGCTGAAGCACAACACCCGCGCCTACGCCCTGACCGATCGCGGGCTCGATCTGGCAGAGCCGATTGCTGCACTGAGTCGCTGGGGGCGCGACACGATCTGACCTGCTCGGTCAGCCCCCGATCGCGTTCATCCCCCGCGCCGGCTGCAGGAACGACGGGTCGTTGATCGCGTGCCCGGGCAGCTTGCCCAGCACGCACGCGTGCAACACCTCGGAGATCACGCGACGCCGATCCTCGGGCGCGGCATCCACCGGCATCCCTCGCACCGCACTCGTCACGTCGTACTCGGTCAGCGAGAACAGGCAATTGCGGAACTGACCGTCGGCGGTCAGGCGCAGCCGGTCGCACGCGCCGCAGAACGGCGCGGTCACCGATGCGATCACACCGACCTCGTGCGGACCGCCGTCGATCCGCCACTTCTCGGCGGGAGCGCCGCCGCGGCCGGGCACCGGCTCGAGCGACCACCGCTCCGACAACGCCTCAAGGATCTCCTCGCGCGTCACCATCGCGCTCCGATCCCACGTGTGCCCCGAATCCAGCGGCATCTGCTCGATGAACCGCAGTTGCGCGCCCACCTCCATCGCGAACGCGACGAGGTCCACGAGCTGATCGTCGTTCACGCCCCGCATCGCGACGGCGTTGAGCTTCAACGGCTTCAGATCGGATGCCGCGGCTGCCGCGATCCCCTCGAGCACGTCATCGAGCCGGTCACGTCGCGTCAGCGCGGCGAACCGCTCGCGGTCGATCGTGTCGATGCTGATGTTGAGTCGCGTCAGCCCCGCGTCGATCAGGTCAGGCAGCACCTCGGCCAGCCGGATCCCGTTCGTCGTCATCGCCACCTCGACCGGACCCTCGGGTCCCGAGATCGCCGCAACCCGACGCACCACGTCGACGATGTCGGTCCGCAGCAACGGCTCGCCGCCAGTGAGCCGGAACGTGCGGATGCCGAGGCTCGCCGCCACCTCCGCGATCTCGACGATCTCGTCGGTCGTCAGGATGCTCGTGCGCGCCAGCCACTCGTTGCCCTGCTCGGGCATGCAATACGTGCAGCGCAGCGAGCACCGGTCGGTCAGCGAGATGCGCAGGTCGCGGTGCACACGTCGGTGCGTGTCGACCAGGCCGACGGCCGGATCTGGAAGAGCGCCCGACGGGATCTGCGGCGCGGCGCGACCCAGCGAGATCGGAACGGCCGTCACCGCTCTGTCCCCCCGTGGCATGCCATTTTCCGAGCCTAATCGGCGGCATCCACGGACGGGGCGAACAGAGCCGCCCTGGGCTGGGAAATCGGCACCAATCCCCGGCTCGACGCCGGATCGCGCGCTAGCTTCCGGCATATGAGCCTCCGCCGCGCCACCCTGCCGACCCTCGCCGCGATCGCACTGCTCCTGACCGCCTGCTCGCCGGCGGAGTCCGCCCGCGAGCAGACCGTCGCGGACCGACCGGAATCCGTCGTCACCGGCGCCGACGGCCAGATCGACGTCGCGACCCTGCGCTACGTCGGCAAGGCCGACGACTACGACGTCTATCTGGCTCGCGCGGCGGATGACGACGGCTCGCTCTGCCTGTCGCTCGCCCTCGACGACGTCTGGCAGACCACGGAGTGCGAGCCCGATTACGTGTCCATCCGGATCAGCGACACCGCCAGCGTCAACGCCGATCTCAGCTACCGCAGCGGCGAAGAACGAGACATGATCTCGGACAACGTCTGGGTCAGCCGGAAGTAGCCCCGCGAGCGTCCGGGATCGCCACGAACCGCACCCGCCCCGGGTCGACCTGCAACCACACCGTGTCGCCGACCGCGACCGCCGTCTCCGACACGTCGACCACACCTTCCGACGTCCGGACACGCGTCCCCGCGAGAGTCGGCTCCACCCCGACCACCGTCGCCGCCCACGCGTTCGGGCCCGCGCCATGCACAATCCGCACGTCGCACGGCCGGAACACGGCAGCGAGCGCCACACCCTCCCCAGCGGCGAGCGCCGTCGACGCGGCATCCGCGCTCGTCAGCACCTGACCCGTCGACCCCCGCCACACGCCGCGCGACGACACCCCCGGCATCCGATTCATGTCCGCCACCGAGGCGACGAAAGCGGATGCCGGTGCCCCCAGCACCTCGCGCACCGCGCCGCTCTGCACCACCGCTCCCGCCTCGACCACGAACAGTCGCTCTGCGAGGGCGACCGCGTCGCCGGCGTCGTGCGTGACGGCGACGGTCGTCGTGCCGGCGAGCTGCTCGCGCAGCATCCCCCGGATCGCGGACGCCGTGACGGGATCGAGCGCGACCAGCGGCTCGTCGAGCAGCACCACCTGCGGCGACGCCGACAGCGCCCGCGCGATCGCGACGCGCTGCTGCTCACCTCCCGACAGCTCGCGCGGCATGCGCGCGCCCGTACCGGCGAGGCCCACCCGCTCGAGCCACGCGTCGGCCTCGGCGCGCGCCTGCGCGGTGGGCATCCCCGCGGCGCGCGGCCCGAACGCCACGTTCTCGCGCGCGCTGAGGTGCGGGAACAGTCGCGGGTCCTGGCCGAGCAGCACGACTCCCCGGTGCATCGGCGCCGTGCGCACCTTCGGGGCGGCGACCCGCTCGACCGTGCGACCGGCGACGGAGATCTCACCGTCTTCGAGGGGCACCAGACCGGCGAGAGCCTCGAGCACCGTCGACTTGCCGGCGCCGCTCGGGCCCATCACCGCGATCGCCTCGCCCGCGGCCGCGTCGAGGGCGACGTCCACCCGGAACCGCGGCCGCTCCACGACGACCCGCGCCTGCAACCCGCTCATCGCACCGCTCCCGGCCGCCACCCGCGCACGAGCATCAGCACCAGCACGGCGGCGGCGAGAAGCAACAGCGCGAGCGCGACGGCGGTGCCCTGCGTCACGCCGGCGCCGTTGAACGCCGTATAGATCGCGAGCGGCATCGTCTGCGTCACGCCGGGCCGGTTGCCGGCGAACAGGGCGGTCGCGCCGAACTCGCCGATCGCCCGCGCGAAGCACAGCACGACACCGGCGACGATGCCCGGCGCAGCGAGCGGCAGCGTGATGCGCCGCAGGATGGTCCACCGGCCGGCTCCGAGCGCCGCCGCGGTCCGCTCGAAGTCCACTCCCGTCGACCGCACGGCGCCCTCGACCGCGAGCACCAGGAACGGCAGCGCGACGAACGTCTGCGCGACCACAACGGCGGGCGTCGTGAACGACAGTCCCCACCCGCCCAGCCACCCCTGCCGCCCGAACAGGTACAGCAGCGCGATGCCCCCGACCATCGGCGGCAGCACCAGCGGAACCGTCACCGCCGCGCGCAGCACCGCCGCCAGCCGCGGACCCGAGCGGGCAATGAGTAGCGCCAACGGCACCCCGATCACGACGCAGATCGCGGTGGCCGCCGCCCCCGTGCCCAGCGAGAGCCCGAGCGCCGCCAGCGCCGCGGGTGAGGTCACATCGGCGACGAAGGTCGACCATCGCACGCGGGCGATCAGCGCGACCAGCGGAAGGATCAGGAACGCCAGCCCGACGACGGCGGGAAGCGACAGGGTTCGCGGGACGTATCCGCGCGCGTCGCTCACGGCGCGCCGAATCCGCGGTCCGCGAGGATCTTCTGCCCGGCATCCGACAGCACGAAGTCGACGAACGCCTCGGCGGCGTTGGGGTTCGCGGCATCCGTCAGCGCAGCGATCTCGTACCGGTTCACGACCTCGTCCGCGCCTTCGGGCACGATCGAGCCGACATCATCACGCCCGACCACATCCGTCGCGTACACGAGGCCCGCATCGGCCTCGCCCGCAGCGACCTTGGTCAGCACGGCGGTCACGTTCTGCTCGAGGCTCGCCGCGTCGACCGTCACGTCCGCGCCCTCGAGCAGCCGAGCGGATGCCGCGCCGCACGGCACCTCAGGAGCGCAGAGCACCGTCACCACGTCCGACAGATCGGCGAGCGTCGTGACGCCCTTGGGGTTGCCTGCCGGGACGACGATCACGAGCGTGTTCGTCGCGAACACCGCGGGATCGGACGCGAACTCCGCCACGCTCGCCATCGTCGCCTCGTCCGCCGAGGCGAAGACATCGGCGGGCGCGCCCTCGGTGATCTGCGTCGCGAGGGTCGACGAGCCGTCGTAGACGGGACTGATCTGCACACCCGGATGCTGCGCCGTGAACGCCTCGGCCATCTCGTCGAGCGACGCCTGCAGGGATGCCGCAGCGTAGACGGTCAGCGAGCCCGAGACGTCGTCACCCGAGGCTGACGGCGCGGCTGCCGGGGCGGCACACCCCGTCAGTGCGAGCACGAGCGCGGCGAGCGCGACAGCGGAACGGCGCATGTCACTCCCCCGCCAGCTCGACCACGACATTCGTCGCCTTCACCGACGCCCGCGCGAGCGTGCCGACCTCGAGCTGCAGTTCGCGCACCGCCTCGGCCGACAGCAACGAGACGAGCCGGTGCGGACCGGACTGGATGTCGACCTGCGCCATCACCCCGTCGACCTGCACCCGCGTCACGATCCCGACGAACCTGTTGCGCGCGCTCGACCGGTGCTCGTACCCGTCGGCCGGGTCGTTCGCCATGTTCACCGCGAAGGCGGCGAGTGCTTCGCCGGGGATCTCGGCGGGCACGGCATCCGTCACCGGGAGCAGTCCCTGGTCTATCCATCGGCGCACGGAGTCGTCGCTCACACCCAGCAGTCGGGCGGCTCGGGAGACACGGTACGTCGTCATGGTTCGATCATGCCGCACCGGCGGCTGCCACGGGGCATATTGATCCGCATCTGCGGCGCGAAGCGCCTCGACGAGCCGATGACGCGGCACCGCCCCGGCATCCCTCTCCGCCCGTAAACTCGGGACATGCGCCCCCTGGTCGATCCCGTGCCCGAGCTGGATCCCGACGAGCGCAGGCGTACGGCGCGGCACACGGTGCTGAAGGGCATCGGCGACGAGGGGCAGCGCCGTCTCGCGAACACGCGCGTCGCCGTCGTCGGTGCGGGCGGCATCGGCTCGCCGGCGATCCTCGCCCTGGCCGCGGCGGGCGTCGGCGAGATCATCGTCATCGACGACGACACCGTCGAGCTGCACAACCTGCAGCGCCAGATCGCTCACCGCATCGAGGACATCGGCGTGCACAAGACCGAGAGCACCGTGCGCGCGGTCGCGGCCCTCTCCCCCGTCACGGTCGTCACCCCGGTCACGGCGCGTCTCGACGAGAGCAACGCGCAGAAGTTCTTCGCGGGCGCCGACATCGTCATCGACACGAGCGACTCGTTCGCCACCCGTCGCGCCGTCGCGGCGGCCACCGAGGCGCTGGGCCTGCCGCTCGTCTGGGGCGCCGTGCGCGAATGGCACGCGCAGGTCACCGTCTTCTGGTCCCGCCCGACCGAGGGCGACCCGGTCGTCCTGGGCGACCTCTTCGCCGTCGGCACCGAGGGCGATCCGCCGACCTGCGCGCAGGTCGGCGTGCTCGGCGCACTCTGCGTACAGGTCGGCGGCATCCTCGCCACCGAGGTCGTCAAGCTCGCGATCGGGGTCGGTCAGCCGCTCCTCGGGCGCATGCTCGTACTCGACTCGCTCTCGAGCCGTCAGCACGAGCTGCCGCTGCGCTCGGCCGCGACCGCGGCGGCCGGCGCATGAGCGGGCTCCGCAGCGTCGAGGACCAGCTCGCGCGCGTCCTGGCCGCGGTCCGCGCCCTGCCCGGCGAGACGGTCCAGGTCGGCGACTGCGCGGGTCGCACGCTCGCCGAGCCCGCCGTCGCAGCCCACGACATCCCCCTCTTCGACAACTCCGCGATGGACGGGTTCGCCGTGCGCGCCGCCGACGTCGCCTCGGCGAGCGCGGAACACCCGGTCTCGCTGCGCGTCGTCGCCGATCTGCCTGCCGGGGTGGCGACCGATCCTTCTCTCACGGCGGGCGAGGCGGCCCGCATCATGACCGGCTCGCCGACCCCGACCGACGCCGACGCGATCGTGCCGTTCGAGGACACCGTCGGCGGGCTCGCCGATTCGCTCGACCTCGTGCAGGTGCTCGTGGCCCCGGCATCCGGCGCGTTCATCCGTCGCCGCGGCGCAGACCTACGCTCTGGCGACGTGGTGATCGACGCGGGTGAGCGGATGGGGCCGTTCCAGGTGGCCGCGGCCGTCGCCGCCGGCGTCGACGAGGTGACCGTGGTCCGTGCGCCGCGCGTCGCCGTCGTGTCGACGGGCAGCGAACTGATCGCACCCGGCGAACCCGTCCGGCGCGGGCTCATCCCCGACTCGAACGGACCGCTCCTCGCACAGCTCGTCGTCGATGCGGACGCCGACCTGGTCCTGACCGCGCGCGTCGCCGACGACGGCGCCGCGGTCGCACAGGTCACCGCCGACGCCCGGGAACTCGGGGCCGACGTCATCGTCTTCACCGGCGGCGTCAGCGCGGGAGCGTACGAGCCGGTGCGCGCCGCCTTCGACGGCCACGGCGAGGTCGAGTTCACGAAGGTGTCGATGCAGCCGGGCAAGCCGCAGGCCTTCGGAACGGTGGGCGACGGATGCCTCGTGTTCGGCCTCCCCGGCAACCCGGTCAGCGTCGCCGTGTCGTTCGAGGTGTTCGTGCGGCCCGCCCTCCTCGCGATGCAGGGCCGCACCGACATCCGCCGCGCACGCCTGACCCTCACCGCCGCGGAGGCTTGGACGACACCGCCCGGACGCCGGCAGTACCTTCCCGCCGTCGTCGACCTCGCCGCACGCACCGTGCGCCCCGCGACGGCGGGCGGCTCGGGCTCGCACCTCGCGGGTGGGCTCGCACGGGCATCCGCTTTCGCGATCATTCCCGCCGAGGTCGCGAGCGTGGCCGTCGGCGACGACGTAGATGTCATGCTGGTGGGATGAGCTTTCCTCACCTCGATTCGGCCGGCCGGGCGCACATGGTCGACGTCACGGCCAAGAGCCCGACGGTCCGCACGGCGACCGCACGCGGGTTCGTGCGGTGCAGCGCCGAGGTGATCGCCGCGCTCCGCGACGGCACGGCGCCGAAGGGTGACGTGCTCGCCGTGGCGCGGATCGCCGGCATCCAGGCGGCGAAGTCCACTGCCGCGCTGTTGCCGCTGGCCCATGTGATCGGTGTGCACCGGGCATCCGTCGAGCTCGAGATCGTCGACGAGGGTGTCGAGATCGCGGCGACCGTCGGCACGGCCGACCGCACCGGCGTGGAGATGGAGGCGATCACCGCCGTCTCGGTCGCCGCGCTCGCGGTCGTCGACATGATCAAGGGACTCGATCGGGCCGTCGTGATGGAGAACATCCGCATCGTCGCGAAGTCGGGCGGCCGCTCGGGCGACTGGGTGCGCCCCGGCGAGGAGAAGCAGTCATGACCCTCGTGCGTTACTTCGCCGCAGCCGCCGAGGCCGCCGGCACCGAGAGCGAGGAGCGGTCCGAGGCGACCCTCGCCGAGCTCCGCACGGCCCTGCTCGACGAGCACCCGAAGCTGTGGTTCGTGCTGCCCGACTGCGCTGTGCTCGTCGACGGCGTGCGGACCGACGGCGACACCCCGCTCGCCGACGCGCGCCTCATCGACGTGCTGCCGCCCTTCGCGGGCGGGTGAGCCGACGGGCCGACTTCAGCCGCCGATGCCCTTCCAGGCCGTGGTGCCGTCCTCTTCGAGCTGACGCTTCCAGACCGGCAGGTCGGTCTTGATCGTCTCGATGATCGCGCGACACACCTCGAACGCCTCGGCACGGTGCTCCGACGCGACCGCGATCACGACCGCCGCGTCGCCGACGGCGAGGCTGCCGACGCGGTGGCTGACGGCCACGGCAGCCGATGCGTTCCCCGCCTCGGCCGCGATGCGATGCAGCGTCTCCTCGGCGTCGGGGTGGGCGCTGTACTCGAGACCGATGACGGCGGTCGCGGCATCCGGATCGTTGTCGCGCACCCGCCCGACGAACGTCGTCACGGCGCCGAAGCGCGGGTCCTCGACGGCGCGCAGGTGGGCGTCGAGGTCGAGTGCGGCCTCTTCGAGCCGGGCGATGCGGACGGTGTTCACGAGTGGTCGCCGCCCCTCACCTGGTCGAGCACGTGGGGGGCGACTGCGGCGATCACCGGGATGCCGGAGGCCACCGCGCGGGTCGAGCCCGGCAGATTGACGACCAGGGCGCCCTCGGGGTCGACGACACCCGCGATCCCCCGCGAGAGTATGGACATGGGGGTGTCGGCGAGGCCGACGCGGCGGAGCTCCTCGGCGATGCCGGGGAGAAGTCGCGTCACGACGCGCTCTGTGCCCTCGGGGGTCTGATCGCGCGGGCCCACACCCGTGCCGCCGGTCGTGACGATGAGTCGGGCGCCCGAACCCAGCGCATCGCGGAGCGCCTGCGCCACGGCATCCGCCCCGTCGGGGACCACGGCAGTGCCCGTGATCGCGATGCCGGCGGCGTCGAGGAGCGAGACGGCGAGGGGGCCGCCGCGGTCCTCGCGTTCCCCCGCGGCCGACCGGTCGGACACGGTGATGACGTAGGCGCGTACGGGGGTCACGTGCTCACCCTAGGGGGTCGCCCGCTCACGACGAGACGGTGATGAGTGACCGCTGCCACCCGCTCGAGCCGTCGGGCGCGATCGGCGCGCGCTCCTCGGTCTGGGTCTCGCCGTCCTTGTTGATCGCGCGCACCGCGACGTAGTGAGGGCCGGGCGTCGCATCCCACTCGAGCACCCACTGCACCCAGGTGTCCTCGTTGATGGGGGTCGACAGCTTCGCCGGCATCCAGTCGCCGTCGTCGATGCTGACCTCGACGCTGTCGATGCCGACGGTCTGCGCCCACGCGACACCGGCGAGGGGGACCTTCCCGGCCGCGACCGGGGTGCCGCTCTTCGGGGTGTCGAGGCGGGACGAGAACTTGATGGGCGCCTCCGCGGCGTATCCGCGCGGCGTCCAGTACGCCTCGTCGGCCGCGAAGGTCGTGATCTTGAGCTCGGTGACCCACTTGGTGGCCGAGACGTAGCCGTACAGACCAGGGATCACCATGCGCACGGGGAAGCCATGCTCCGGAGGCAGCGGTTCGCCGTTCATCGCGACCGCGAGGATCGCGTCGATGTTCTCGTCGGTACCGGCCGACAGCGGCGTGCTGGCCGTGTACCCGTCGACGCTGCGCGAGAGGATCATGTCGGCATCGGCCTTCGGGCCCGCCATCTTGAGCACCTCGCGCAGCGGCACGCCCTGCCAGATCGCGTTGCCGACGAGCCCGCCGCCGACCTCGTTCGAGACGCAGGTGAGCGTGATCGCGTACTCGTCGAGGCCCATGTCGAGCAGGTCCTGGAACGTGAGTTCGACGCGCTGGTCGACCATGCCGTCGATGACGAGTCGCCATGTCGAGGGGTCGACCGTCGGTACGGTGAGAGCCGTGTCGACACGATAGAAGTCGGCGTTCGGCGTGATTAGCGGGCTGATGCCCTTCACGTCGAGCTCCGCGCCCGCGGGGATGTCGATGGTCGTCTTCGGGGCGGGAAGCTTCACGGCCCGGCGGATGGCCTCGGCCGACGCGGTGGCCGCGCTGACGGCGCGAGCGGTCACGCCGACGATCACAGCGGATGCCCCGGCGATCGCGGTCGTCAGAAGGAAGCGCCGACGGTCGAGACCCTCGGCGTCACCGGTGTGGGAGTCCTCTCGCCAGCCTCGCAGCCAGCGTCCGAGCAGCAGCAGGATGGCGGCGGAACCGAGCGTGCCGAGCGTGGGCGGCAGGAAGGCCAGCGGCGTCGCGTCGGCACGGGTGACGATCGCCGCGCCCGACAGGATCCCGGCGGCGAACAGGGCGATCACGCCGATGGGCGGTCGCACGTATTCGAGGATGCCGGCGATGGCCGACGCGATCGCGACCGCGAGGCCGAGGCCTGCGAGCAGTGCGATCTTGTCGTACTCCCCGAAGGTCGTGATCGCGAACTCCTTCAGCGGCCGCGGCACGATGTCGACGACGAACGAACCGACCGCGAGGATCGGACTGGCCGTGCTCGAGAACAGGAGGGCTGCGATTTCGGCGATGGCGAGGAACACCGCGCCCGCGACGAGACCCGAGAGGGCGGCCCAGAGAATGAACCGTTTACCGCTGGTGTGAGTGCTCATGTCATCCCTTCAGTAGGTGTTCGGAGCGAACACGCGATCGGATGAACCGAGGCGGCAGCGCGTGTGGCGAACTGCTGTCTCTCACTCTGCCCTAAGGCGCGGACGGAGTCCCACTCTTGCGCATGCCGGGCAAATGCGGCATGCGTCTCGATCGGGCTCAGGTCGGAGCGCCGACGGGAAGGTCCTCGTCCATCGTGGGCGGGTCAGCGACGAGCGCAGCGGCCTGCTCCTTCGTCAGCGCGTTGGGGTACAGCTGCCGAGAGAACCTGCCGCGGGGATCGTCCTTGTCACGCGGGAGCTCGATGTGGGACGCCTCGATGATGCGGGTGAGCACGTCGGTCTCCTCGTCGCTGAGCTCCAGAGCCTCGCGACGCCGGAGGACGACCCTGCCGCGAGCCTTCGCGTCGTCGCCGAGGACGAGGATCAGGGTCCGCGGCGACCCCGTCCACCAGGGCTGCGCCATGAGCTCAGCGCGGACGACTTCCGTCCAGGGGATCGTCGTCGATCCGAGGCGGATGAGCCCGGAGTCGACGTCGACGTCCGCCTGTCGGTTGAAACGGCGGAAGAGGAGGAATGCGACGACCGCGGCGACAGCGATGAAGGCGATTCCGAGCACGGCGCCGTTCGATCCGTCGTCGAAGGCGAGGTAGAGCTGGCTGGCGCCACCGAGCACCAACAGCCCATATGGGACGAGTGATGCGCCGAGCAAGGTGCTGCCGAGCGGACCCCCGAGCGGATGCCACCCCGGCCCCGCATCCTCACGCTCTTCTGGGCGTTCTGAGCCCCGCGCCCCCAAAGACCTGCGGGCGCCGCGCGACAGCCGAATGAGCTGCACCCCGCTGGCACCGTATGCACTCACCAGGAAACCCCCGTACAGGACCCTCGACCACTCGATGTCGCCTTCGCTGATGAGCCAGGCCAGCAGGGCGACGGCGATCGGCAGCGGCGCGAGGAGGACGATCCCGACGTTGCGGAACGCGCGGCGCGCGCGCAGCCCCGCCGGTACGTCACTGTCCCGTCGCGCCCACCACTTCTCCGACCACGAGGATCGCAGCGTCCAGAGCACGCCGACCCCCATCCCGATGGTGCAGAGCGTCAACGCCACGGCTGACGGTATCGACCACAACGGCGTGGGCATGAGCCCGCCGGCCGCCACTCCGCCCGCGATGCTCGCGATGATGAGGACGATGCCCACGACCCGAGGCGAGGGGGTCGCATGCGACTCCCCCGAGATCTGACCGGCCACGTCAGAGCGGTCCCGGGCGGGCGGCGTCGTTCCGTTCGTCGATGAGTTTCTGCAGGCGCTTCTCGAGCGCGGCTCGTGTGTCTGTCCCCATGACCGGACACTAAGGGGCGGACGGCGGCAGGACAACGGGCTTGTCTCAGCGTCGGCGTGCGCGGTCGGGCCGTCGACGGCGTCGAGTAGTGTCGGCCCGTGACTCCCCTGCACCTCGCCGATCGGCTCGAGAAGACCCCTGAGCCCCAGCTGCCCTCGCACCCGACGATCGCGACCTGGCGGGCGGCGACATCCGCAGACATCGACGCGATCCACGCAGTCGTCAGCTCGGCCGACGCGGTCGACCACCCCACCTGGACCACGCCGCGGCAGGACGTCGCCGAGGCATTCGAGTCGAGCCACATCGCGCCAGCCCGTGACACCCTGGTCGCCGTCACCGCCGACGGCGAGATCGTCGCGACCGGTGTCAGCGCACTGCATCCCTCCCGCGCCGGCGGGATGCTGTCGGTCGACCTCAGCGGAGCGGTGCACCCGGAATGGCGACGCCGCGGCATCGGCACCGCGCTGCTGCGCTGGCTCGACGCCCGCGCCCGGCAGCAGGTCGCACGGGCGGCGCAGTCGCTGGAGAACGGCGGGTCCGAGGGGCGACTCAAGGTCTACGTCGAGGAGACCAACACCGACCACGCGGCCATCCTCGCCGCCCAGGGGTACACGGCCGAGCGATGGTTCTCGACGATGGAACGCGACCTCGCCCAGCCCGTCGTCGCGCTCGACGCCCCCGACGGGACCTCGGTCGTCCCCTACGACCGGGCTCGGGATGCCGACGCCCTGGCCGCGCGCAACGACGCGTTCCGCGACCACTGGGGAAGTCTTCCCTCGAACGAGGAGCGCTGGCAGCAGTTCGTCGGCGGCGAGTTCTTCCGCCCCGATCTGTCGCGGATGGCTGTCACCGACGATGGGCAGATCGTCGCGTTCTGCCTCGCCTCGGTGAATGAAGAGGACTTCGCGGCGCTCGGAGCATCCCACGCCTACATCGACCTGATCGGCGTCATCCGATCGCACCGCAAGCGGGGGCTCGCGCCGCTGGTCATCGCGGCGGCGCTCGACGCGATCCGGGCCGAGGGGCTCGAGCGCGCGGTGCTCGACGTCGACACCGACTCCCCGACGGGGGCGAACCGGCTGTACGACAGTGTCGGATTCGTCGCGACCCAACGGGTCGTCGCGATGGTCCGGCGGCTCTGACCTCGACCGACCCTGAGGTCAGACGTTCCCGCCCGCGAACGGCCAGGCGACGGTGAGTCGCAGGGGCTCGTCGTCGCGAGGAGAGTTGTGCCAGATCTCCCGCGGGGGCCCGACCGGGGTCGCCCCGGCATCCACGATCCAGGCGTGCACCTCGTCGTACAGCGCGAGGATCTCGGGAAAGAAGGTTTCGCGGCCTTCGGCGTGACGGAGCGCGACCTGTCCCCCGGTCAGCCGGTAGCTGCGGACGCCGTCGGCCTCATCCATGAGCCCGTCGACGGGGAGGACGATCTCGAGCGGACCGTCGGAGTCGTCGGTGACGGGGGCGTGGAACACCCCGAACGGGTCGCCGGTCGGGCGCAGGCCGTTGCGCGCGGCGAGATCGCGCAGGCGGCCGACCTCGGTGTGGATGACCTCGTCCATCTCGTGCGGCGCCATCCGACGCATGACACTCATCACCGGGCGATCGGCTTCGATCGCGGTCTCGACAGCGAACATAGGGGTCTCCTTCGTGAGATGCAGGCGCGCTCGGGTGAGCACGACGGCGTTGGACTCATTGCGACGATGCATCGCCTGGATCGCGTCATCGAGCAGAGCGACCGCGGCGGCCGGATCGTCCTCGGCGGCCGTGATGATCGCCGCGATCCGATCGAGCGACAGATCGGCTGAACGCAGCAGCGCGATCAGCCACCCGGTCGGCACCTGATCGGCCGAGTAGTAGCGGTATCCGGTGCTCTCGTCCACGCGGCGCGGCTGCAGCATCCCGCGCGCGGCATAGATGCGCAGGGCCTTCGCCGACAGCAGCGTCTCCGCGCCGAATCGCCCGGCGGTCATCCACTCGTCATGTGCGGTCACGTGCTCAGCCTCGACCATGCCCCTGGGGCGAGGTCAAGCGGCGATAGCGTGAGCCTGCGGCGAGCTCGTCGCACCGGTCGTTCGAGGAGGACCGTGCGCTGACCTCAGGCCTCGTCTGTCTGGCGGCGAGCTGCTTCCGCCTCCGCGCGATCCGCGAGGCCATCGCGCACCCCGCGTCGGACGGCGATGTACGTGACGTACCCCCAGACCGCGAGCAGCGTCGCGCCGAGAACGGCTGCGGTGAACGGATCCATCCTGTCCTCCTCTGTACATGCCACGGATGACCCACCTTGCCAAACCCGCCCCAGCCAGTCGATCCCGCGAAGAGGATCAGAGAGTCGGTTGCGCGGCGAAGGCGCGATCGATGAGCGCGAGGACTGCGGCGGGT
Organism: Microbacterium sp. NPDC077663; assembly: GCF_044542795.1. Lineage (NCBI taxonomy): Bacteria > Bacillati > Actinomycetota > Actinomycetes > Micrococcales > Microbacteriaceae > Microbacterium > Microbacterium sp. NPDC077663. Next base: position 174,508 of record NZ_JBITVE010000003.1, read on the forward strand.
CTTTCGACCGCAGCGAAGTGCCCGACGCCAGGGATCGTGGTCTCAGCGAAGTCCGCGATGAGCGCCGACAGGGCCGCCTCGTCCGCCGCGCCCACGAAGACATCGCGGTCGCCGCCTACGGCCCGAACGGGACAGCGGATGCCGCGCCACGACGACTCGTCGTAGGCGGCGGCCGCGCGCGCAGCAGCCACGAACGATGCGGGTCGGATCTCCGCGGCGAGCGCCCGGATCACCGTCGGGTCGATATCGCGCGGCGCCGCGAACAGTGGCGAGCTCAGCACGCGGAGCAAGCCCTCACGCTCGAGGACGCGCAGAAGGCCGGGCGCCGCGCCGCCCAGGCTGCGCAGGAACCGCATCGCGAGAAGCATCCCGGCGAATGCAGGCAGACGCCGCCCTCCTCGGACCGGTCGCCGCACGGCGTCGAAGACCGCCGCGCCAGACGGTGACACGAGGATCACCGTGTCGGTGAGCTCCGGGGTACGGGCGGCGATGTCCAAGGCCAGCGCACCGCCGAGAGAATGCCCGACGAGGATCCACCGCCGGTACCCCAGCTGCCGGACGACCTCGAGGACGGCCATCGCCGTGCGTGCGATGTCGACACCCCCAGGCGGAGGCGCACTCTCACCCCAGCCCGGGAGGTCGAGCGCCACGACGTTCGGCACGGGCCTTCCGCTGAGCTCGGCCTCCCTGAGCAGAGGAGTCCAGGTCGTCCACGACCCGGCAGCGCCGTGCAGGAGGACGGTGGCCACAGGGCTGCGCCGAACGCCGACGCGCGCCGAGACGACGCCGATCGCCGTCGACACCTGGACCGCCCGAAGCCCCGCGGTCTCGGCATCCGTCGTCAGTCGAGTCCGCGCCGTCGACGCCATCTTGCAGTCGTCAGGTCCTCTCACGGTGGTGATTCGTTGCGGTGACGTCATCGGATCGGCGCGGGTGCACCACCGTTCCATGCACGTCGATGGACCGAACTGCTCCTAGGCTGGGCCCACACACCCTTGGGACGGGACGGGGCGATCATGAGGACACGAACAGATGCCCTCGAGGCGTGGGAGGAGCAGGTCGCGCTCTTCGCCATCGTGAAGCTCGACCCCGACGGGGTCGTTCGGGGGTGGAACGCCGGCGCCGAGGCGCTCAAGGGGTACGCGGCCGACGAGATCATCGGGGAGCACTTCTCGCGCTTCTACCGCGAAGTCGACCGCGCACGCGACCTGCCCGGCGCGCTGCTCGCGAAGGCTCGGAAGAACGGGAGCGTCGAGGACCGCGGCTGGCGCGTGCGCAACGACGGCTCGGAGTTCTGGGCTCACGTGACGATCACGGCGATCCGAGACGCCGACGAGGTCACCGGCTTCGTCAAGATCGTGCGCGACATCAGCGGCGAGAAGCGCGCCGAGGACGAGCAGGTGTCGCTGCAGCGCACCTTCGCACACGACCTCATCTCGCCCGTCACCGCCCTGCGCGGATACCTCGACCTGCTCGAAGACGACCTCGGCGGCGACAATCGATATCTCCGCCTCGCGATCGAGACGAGCGAGCACCTCGCCGCGATGGCGAGCGCCCTCATGGCCGAGGCGTCGCGGAACGCCCGCGAGGATCAGCGCACGTTCGACGTGTCGCTCGTCGTCCGCGGCGCGGTCAGCGTCGTCCTTCCGGCGGGCGCGGCCGACCGCATCCACTACGGCCGACTCGACACCGCCCACGTGCGCGGTGATGTGCTCGCCCTACGCCGCGCCTTCGCCAACGTCATCGAGAACGCCGCCCGGTACTCCGACGGTGCCATCCGGATTGACGTGGTGCGCGGAGATGACCACGTGGTGATCCAGGTCGCCGACTCGGGCCGCGGCATCCACCCCGACGACATCGAGCGCGTCACCGCATCGGGCGAGCGCGGCAGACTCGCGGATCCCGACGACGGCGGGTCAGGACTCGGCCTGGCGAGCGTTGCGGCGTCCGTCGCTGAGCACCCCGGCACCCTCACGATCGACAGCGAAGTCGGCGTCGGGACGACCGTCACCATCGCCCTGCCGGTCGCCTGACCCGACCGCGGCGCGCGTCAGTCCACTTCCTCGATCGTGGCGCAGTCGGGCGCGACGACGAACGAGGCATCGCTCCTCGCCTCCACCAGCCGTCCATCGAGCCAGTACCGGAGGACGTAACCGGACGATCGGTGAACGTCACCGCCCCCGACCGGAGCGACGGCGAACAGCACCGTCATGTCTGTGCCGGCATCGACCACCGTTCCGCGGACGTCGATCCGGCGGTCCCAGACCTCGGGGTCCGGAGGATAGGCGTCGGTCCCGAGGCTCGTGGTGTTCTCGATGGGGACCAGGTAGCTCTCTCGAAGTTCGAGACCTTCGGGATCCACAAGCTCGACGGAATCCATCAGGACCGCCGCGGCGTCCGACGCCTGCGCGACATCCCCGAACGTCACCATCTCCGCGTCGGATGAGATGCAGACCTCGTACCCGCTGCCGAGAACCACTGGAGTCTCGGAGGAACATGCGGTGAGAGCCGTGGCGATGACGAGGCCGCCGGCCGCAGCGAACACGAGGGAGCGGCGCATGGGCTCACCCTGGCACACTCGCGCACCGGCCGCACGCGTGCGTGCTCAGCCGATGCGGGTGCGCAGCGCCTCGGCATCCGTCTCACCGTCGACGAGCACCGCCCGGGCCAGGTCGCGGGCATCCTCGACGTTCCAGAGCAGCACGCCGACGGGGGTGCCGGAGTCGTCCCGGTAGTAGACGACCGTGCGATCGTCGTCGAGATCAACGACGAGCGGGTCCTTCTCGGGGTCGAGGGTGCCGACCGCCTCCCATCGGACGCCGAAGACGGCCGAATAGAAGTAGGGCGTGTGCGTGTAGGGCAGCCGTTCCCCGGCCATCGACCGGCCGACGGCGGCGCCCATCTCGTTCGCGTTGTCGACGTGCTCCACACGGATGCGTCCGAGGATCGGATCGGGGTACGACGCGATGTCGCCCGCCGCCCAGATCGCCTCGTCGCTCGTCACGAGGTGCTCGTCGACGACGACTCCCTCCTCGACCTCGAGCCCGGCCTGCTCGGCGAGGTCCGTCACGGGGTCGGCCCCGAGTCCCAGCACGACGGTGTCGGCGGGACGCTCGTCGCCGCCCTCGAGCACCACGTGCAGGCGGTTGCCCTCAGTGCGGACCTCCTCGACGCGGGAGTTCGGGCGCACCTCGACCCCGCCATCCCGGAACAACTGCTCGTAGCGCTGCGCCAGTTCGGGCGGGAACGTGTCGTCGCCGAGGACACCCGAGGGGAAGAGGAGCTCCGTCTCCACGCCGTTCTGCACGAGCGCGGCCGCGATCTCGGCACCGATGTAGCCGCCGCCGATCACGACCGCCCGGCCGCCCTGCGCCGTCAGTTCGCGCAGCCGCCGGTAGTCCTCCGCTGATCGGAAGAAGAGCACGCGATCGTCCTCGGGTGCAGGGATCTCGCGCGGCTTCGAACCGGTCGCGAGCAGTAGCCGTCGGTAGCCGAGCTCATGTCCGTCGCCGATCGACACGGTCTTCGCCTCGCGGTCGATCGACGTGACGAGCGTCTCGAGACGCACCTCGGCACCCGTCGCCTCCTCGGTCCCGAGAGGGACCTGGTCCCACGTGAACTCGGGGTCGGTCCAGAGCTTCTTCGACAGCGCCGGCCGGGTGTAGGGCGGGTCGATGTCCGCGCTGAGGATGCCGATCGTCCCGTCGGGATCCAGTTCCCGGATGCCGCGCGCCGCCGCATCCGCCACCATTCCGCCGCCGACGATCAGATAGTCGTAGGTCCTCATCGCTCACTCCGCTCCAGGTCGTTGCGGCCACGGTAGGCGGGGCGATGGGGATCCGTGGCGGGGTTGCGTGTGGGGGCGAGGGCGGTTAGGTGGGGGCGAGGATGGGTGGGCGCGGATTCGGAGATGTACCTCGGATTCGGCCCGGATTCACGGTGGCGATCCGAATCCGGCGGATTCGTCCGAATCCGGCACGTGGGTCGTCCTCGGGAGATCTTGAGGCGACCCGACACGTCGGCGGAAAGATGAGAGGACTCTCATTGACGGGGTGTGCATAACCGGTGCTTTCGCGCGGTTCTGAGGGGGTGGATGTCGGTGGCCGGTGGCAGAGTTCAGGTATGACGGATGCGGTGAAAAACCCTGGTGGTGAGGACTATCTCGCCTCCTTGGCGGGTATCGTCGCGGACGCTGGCGACCTGGGTCTGGAGCTTGCTCGCGTGCAGATCCGTGAGCTCCGGATGCTCGCTGCGGCGGGCCGGTTGGCGGAGGCGCAGGTCGCCCAACGGAACGCTCGCGTGCAGGTGCACGACATGGCGTTGCGGTCGATCGCGGCGGAAGTCGGCGGAGTGATGCGCGTGACCGATAGGACCGTGCAACGCCGCATCGGAGAAGCCCGGACGTTGATCGAAGGGTTCCCCGTGACGGTCGAAGCGTGGGAGCAGGGACGGATCGTCCGCGGCCACGCCTTCTTGATCGTCGAGACCGGAACCTCGCTGCCCGCGGAACTGTGGGCGGAGTTCGAACAGGTCGCGATCACCCGGTGCGAGCAGGACACCCCGAACCGGGTGCGAGGGGAGTTGGAGATCCTCGCGCACCGGATGCACCCCCGCTCGTTCGCCGAACGGCACGAGGAGGCGGCCGCGACACGGTGCGTCCGGCTGGTTCCGGGGCGCGATGGGATGAGCGATCTGATCGCGACTCTCCCGACCGTGATCGCCGAGGGGATCCACGACCGGTTGACGCAGCAGGCCCGGGCGATCATCGACACCCGCGACGAACGCGCCGCAGCGCACGCCGTCGGCCGTGACGACGCTGCCGACGTGATCGCGACCGACCACCGGTCCACTGACCAGGTACGCGCGGACGTGTTCGCCGACCTCCTCCTCGCCGGAACCCCCGCGCTCGACGACACCCGCGACACCACCGCCGGGCCACTGGGGGCGATCCGCGCCCGCGTCCAGGTCCTCGTGCCCGCCGTGACACTCATCGGAGACGACGACGGCCCCTGCGGCCTGACGGGCCGGTCGCCCATCGACCCGACAAGCGCACGCACCCTCGCGGGAGGCACCGGGATCTGGGAGCGCCTGTTCACCGACCCGACCAGCGGGGTCACCCTGTCGACGGACTCCTACCGGGTCGCGTCGGGGATGCGCCGGTTCCTGCAAGCGCGCGACCAGCATTGCCGATTCCCCGGATGCCGGGTCGCCGCGATCCGCTGCGAGGTCGATCACACCCACGACCACGCCCTCGGCGGGAAGACCGAACTCTCCAACCTTGCCCACCTGTGCCAACGGCACCACTCGATGAAGCAGTTCACCGCCTGGCGGGTCCGACAACTGAAGGGTGGCGTCCTGGAATGGACCTCACCCCTCGGCAGAACGTATCGCGAAGACGCACCCACCCCGGCCGTCGCCTTCACCCCCGCCGAACCACCACCGCCCGCATCGCCAGCGGGACCCGCACCCTTCTGAGGCGAGTCTGGCTTCCCCGCCTCACTCTGCTCTGCCGTGGACTGCCGAGCAGAGACCCACCCCCGCACTATTCTCAGAAAATGATGAATTTGAGTCGACGCATGGATCGTCCGCGTTCCGTCATCGCGTATGCGGACTCGGGCGATCATGGTGTTCCGGTGGTTCTGACTCATGGTGCGGGCCTTGATCACTCGATGTTCGAGGTGCAGGCCGCCGCTCTCATCGACCATGGCTATCGCGTGATCGTCTGGGATATGCGCGGGCACGGACAGTCCACGCTCGCCGACGGGGCCCGCTTCGCGGCTCGGGACGCGCCCGGCGACCTTGACGCTCTGCTCCTCGAGTGCCGGACGGAGCGAGCGATACTCGTGGGCCACTCGCTCGGAGGAAATGTCGTGCAGGCTTTCGCGCGTGAACATCCCGATCGAGTTCGAGGCATCATCGTCATCGACTCCACGTGGAACGTCGGCCCACTCTCGATGGTCGAGCGCCTCGCGCTTCGTGTCGCCGCGCCAGCTCTGGCGCTCGTTCCGGCCCGGCAGTTGCCGAGTCTGATGGCGCGGGCCTCGGCAGTGACGCCAGAGGCTGTTGCCCGGGCAGAGGCGCTGTTCGCACGGATGCCGAAGTCGAGATTCTTGGACGTGTGGAAAACAACGGTGTCGTTCGTCGATCCCGAGGTTCAGACTCGCGCCGACGTGTTGCTGGCCCTCATCCGTGGTGCTGATGACCGCACGGGAAACATCGCGAGCGCAATGCCTCGATGGGCCGCCTTCCAAGGCGTCGCCGAGCATGTCATCCCGAGGGCTGGGCACATCGTGACGTGGGACGCGCCTGAGCAGAGCACGCGTGCACTCCTCGGCATCCTCGAGGAGTGGACAAGCGCGGACTTGGAGAGGCGACCGTGATGTCCAGCGACCAGCATCAGTTCATCAACGCCATGGGAGACATCCTGGCGACCTGGCATCTCTCTCGGTCTACCGGACGCGTGTACGGCTATCTTCTTCTGCGGGGTGAGGCGTCGAGTTCGGAGCAGTTGCGCGAAGCCCTCTCCCTGAGTTCAGGTGCCGTCAGCGCTGCTGTCCGGGAACTCGTGTCCTGGGGGTTGGCGAGGACGCTCCCACAGCCGGGTAGCAGGAGGCTGCTCATCGAGGCTGCCGGCGGGTTCGAGCAGCTTCTTGCGGCCAGCCACGAGCGCACCCGTACCTTCATCCGGACACTCGAAGCCGCCGAGCGTCTATCGGACAGCCCGAGCGCCGCCGCGCGACTCCGCGACGTGACGGACCTCTTCACCACCTACGTGGACGCGGCAGAGCATGCACTGCGAGCCAGGCGACAGACGTAACGCACTACGACCGTCGTTCGTCGCGGATCCGACTCGCACAGCGCGGCCGCCGACCTCTCGCCGCCCCGACTACGCCCCCGCCTCCAGGCTCGCCGCCTTGTTCCGCAAGACCCCCTGCTGAACCGTGTTCGCGGTCAGCTCCGCCGCCGCCAGCAGCTCGGCACGTGCCTCCGCCACCCGCCCCAAGCGGGCCAGCAACTCACCCCGCACACTCGGGATCACATGCGACCCCCGCAGCGCGCCCGACCGCTCGACATCCTCCACGATCGCCAACGCCTCCGCCGGGCCGACCGCCATCGAGACCGCCGCGGCCCGGTTCAGCTCCACCATCGGACCGGGCGCAACCCGCCCGAGGATCTCGTACAGGAGCACGATCCGGCCCCAGTCGGTCTCCGCCACGCTCGGCGCCAGCGCATGACACCGGGCGATCTCCGCCTGCAAGGCGTACGGGCCGCGAACGATCCCGCGCGCAGCGGCCGCGGCATCCGCTCGTCCTAGCTCGTCCACCGCCCGGGCGATCTGCCCACGATCCCATCGCGACCGGTCCTGATCCGCCAGCAGCACCGCACCGCCCGACGCGGACTCCCGCGCGGCGAACCGCGACCGCTGGAACTCCATCAACGCGAGCAGAGCCAGCGCCTCGGGCTCGCGGGGCAACAGGCCCGACACCACCCGCCCGAGGCGGATCGCCTCGTCCGCGAGATCCGGACGCACCCACCGGTCGCCCGCAGTCGCCGCGTAGCCCTCGGTGAACACGAGATAGATGACGCCGAGGACGGCACCGAGGCGCGCTCTCCATTCCGACGGGTCGGGGGTCTCGAACGGCACCCCCGCCGCCGACAACGTCTTCTTGGCCCGCGTGATCCGCGCCTGCACCGTCGGCACCGACGTCAGCAGCATCCGCGCGATCTCCTCCGTCGTGAGCCCCGCCACCACCCGCAGCGTCAGCGCGACCTGAGACTCGCGCGACAACGCGGGATGGCACGCGGTGAACACCAGCCGGAGCATGTCGTCGTCGATCGGCTCCCACTCGGCATCCACCGCCTCGTCGAGCTCCCGCGCGATCCCGGCATACCGGCCGTCGAGCGCAGAGCGGCGGCGCCAGGCATCCACCGCCCGCCGCTTCGCGACCGTCGTCAACCACGCGCCCGGGTTCGCCGGCACGCCGTCGCGCGACCACGCACTCAACGCCTCCACCAGAGCCTCTTGAGCGACGTCCTCGGCGAGGCCGAGGTCGCCCGTCATCTTGGCGACGGATGCCACGATCCGCGCGCCCTCGATGCGCCAGACGGCCTCGACCCCACGCCGAGCATCACTCATGATCGGATCAGGCGCCCGCGCTCTCGGCCTGCTCGCCGCGCCAGCCCTTCTCCTTCTGGATGTACTCGTTGTCCGCGTAGTCCGCGAAGTCCGACTCGTCGGTCACGCGACGCACCTCGAGCTTGTTGCCCGGCGTCAGCGGCGCCCGCTTCGCCCATTCGATCGCCTCTTCGGCGGTCGCCGTCTGCAGGATCCAGAACCCGTTGAACAGCTCGTGGATCTCGCCGTAAGGGCCGTCGCTCACGACCGGCGTCTCGCCGGAGAAGTCCACGACGTACCCGGCCTCGGGCGCAAGACCCTCGCCCGCGACGAGCACGCCCGCCTTCATCATCGCCTCGTTGTATGCGCCCGTGGCGTTGATGACCGCCTCGAAATCCATGTTCTCGTAGTTCTCCACGGCTGCCTGGGTGGCCCGCATGATCAGCATGTGCTTCATCGTCTTCTCCTCAGTCCGGGGACGCGATCTCGTCCCTCTCACTATCGCGTCGAACGGGCCACGAAGAAATCGACATCACCCGCGAAATTCTTTGGCGCCTTACCGTGGACACGTGCGTGCCGCCGAGAATCCCCGACGAACGATCGTCCTGATCGTCTCGCTCAGCCTCGTCGCGGCGGCCATCCTCGCCTACGGCCTCCGCGTCGCGTGGCTCATGGTGCTCGCCGACGAGGGCGACGTACCGCCGGCATCCGCCCTCGCGCTCCCGACCACGGTCACCGTCTCGTCCGAGACGATCGGATGCGGCAGCGGCGGGTGCTCGCGCACCCTCACCCTGACGCCCACCGACGGCACGAGCGCCGAGGAACTCGCCGACGATCTCGGGACGACGCCGCAGCTGTTGATCGCCGGGAACGTCTTCGATCCGCGCACCATCTCGGCGTTCGCCACCACCAGCGACGGCGAGCTCGTCGTCACGCTCGACTACTCGTCGACTCCGTACGTGCCGTGACGGGTCGTGCATCTCCCAGCACCGATTCACGCGGCTCGAGCACGGCCGCGACGATCGCCTCGATCGCGAACTCCGACGCGGGACCCAATTCGATCGCGCTCGGATCGAGCAGCCACTGCACCTGTAGGCCGTCCATGACCGCGAGGATGCCGGCCGCACCGGCGGCGATCGATCCCGGAGATGTGATCCCCCGCTCCACGCACACCCGCTCGAAGGCGGTCGTGACTTCGAGCCGCAGGTTGCGGTACCGCTCCTCGAAGTAGGCCCGGCCCGGGTGATCGTCGGTCACCGACTCGGCCGAGAGCACCGCGAACGCCTGCACGATCCCGGCGCGGCGCGCATTCGCGAAAGCCGTTCGCACGAGGTGCCGGAACAGGTCGATCCCCCCGGGGATGTGCTGATCCTCGAGGTCAGCGACGTCCGTCTCGTCACGCCGAGTCAGCACCTCGAGCAGCAGCTGATCCTTCGACCCGAAGTGGTGGAGGATCCCCGCGTGCGTCATGCCGACCTGGTCGGCGATGTCCTGCAGCGTGCCACCCGAGTACCCCTTGGCACCGAAGATGTCGAGCGCGGCATCCAGGATCACGCGACGGCGCGCGATCGTCTCGGGCCGCGACCGCGGCTGGCGACGGACGTCGACCATGTTCCACCTCTTCCTCGATGCTGGAGCAGATTGTACGCAGGGCTTCGACAACGCTTCGATAACCGCGCTTGAAAACTTACTTACTAGATCGTAAGTTAATCCATGCAATCACACTCAGCGCCGAGTGGCACTCCTTCGGAGGTCTGAACGCGGCGCCGGGAACCACAGATGAAGGAGAAGCAATGAGGCTGAAGACCTCCCTCGCCGCCGCCGGTCTCACCGCGGCACTCATCCTCACCGGCTGCGCCGCCGGTGGCGGGGACACCAACAACAACTCCGGGGGCACCGGCACGGGAGCCGCCCTCACGATCGCCAAGCCCGACGGCGCCATCACGACCGAATCCCACAACCCGTACCTGGGCGACTCGTCCGCCAACAAGTACGGCTACGGCAAGGTCATCTTCGAGCCCCTCGCCCTCGTCAACCCGACCGGCGACCTGGGAACCACCCCGTGGCTCGCCGAGACGGTCGAGTGGAACGACGACTACACGCAGCTCACCGTCACGCCCCGCAGCGGCGTGAAGTGGAGCGACGGCGAGGACTTCACCGCCGACGACATCGTCTTCACCTTCAACCAGTACCTGAGCGGCAAGCTCACCGACACCGGCGCGCTCGGCATCACCGACGTGCAGGCCGACGGCGACACCGTGGTGATCAGCTTCGGCAGCTCGAAGTTCACCGCCCAGGGCCGCGTCCTGCACACCCCGATCGTCCCGGAGCACATCTGGAAGGACATCGCCGACCCCAACACCGACCCCCTCACCGATGAGGGCAAGGTCGTCGGCACCGGTCCGTACGTGCTCTCCAACTGGTCGACCGAGTCGGTCTCGCTGACCGCCAACCCCGACTACTGGGGCGGCGACCTGGCCGTGCCGCAGCTCAACTACGTCTCCTACGGCGACAACGCGGCCCTCACGACCGCGCTCGCGACCGGCGACGCCGACTGGGCGCAGGCGTTCATCCCGCAGATCCAGCAGAGCTACCTCGACGCCGACCCGGACAACGTGTTCCTCGTCTCGCCGACCCCGGGCGCCGGCACGCTGTTCATGAACCTGCAGAAGAAGCCGTTCAACGACCCCGCCCTTCGCGAGGCGCTCGCGTGGACGATCGACCGTCAGGCCTACGTCGACATCGCCCGCGAAGGCGCGAGCGAGGCGATCTGGAACAAGACCGGCCTCAGCTCCGTGCTCGAGAGCGAGATCATCGACGAGTACAAGGACGACAACTACTCCGTCGACGTCGACAAGGCGAAGGAGGTCCTCGAGGACGCCGGCTACACCTGGAACAGCGGCACCCTGACCGACCCCGACGGCGAGCCCGTAGAGTTCTCGATCTCGGTCCCCGCCGGTTGGAGCGACTGGAACACGGAGCAGGCCCTCATCTCCGAGGAGCTCGACAAGGCGCTCGGCATCAAGGTCAACGTCGACCAGCCCGACTGGGGCGGCTGGGACGCCGCCCGCCAGGAAGGCGACTTCGACGCGATCATCCACTGGCTCGAGGACACCGGCAACGCGTACGGCCTGTACACGTCGACGATGGACCCGAAGTGGATCGTCGACGACAAGGCGTCGTTCAACTTCGGCCGCTTCGACGACCCGAAGGTGACCGAGGCGCTGAACACCTACTCCAACGCGAGCTCCGACGAGGAGCGCGCGGGGGCCAGCGCCGTGCTGCAGAAGGCGTTCGTCGAGAACGTCCCGGCGATCCCGCTGGGTGCGCACCCGCTGCTCGGCGAGTTCAACACCCGCAACTACGTCGGCTGGCCCTCGGAGGACGACCAGTACGCCGCAGGTGACCCGACGCAGCCCGCTGTCGTGCAGATCCTGACGAAGCTGACGCCCGCCGAGTAACCCGACCGAGTGGTGGGGCGGATGCCGCTGAGCCCGGCGGCATCCGCCCCACCGCCCCTGCTCACCTCCACGAAAGCGAGCACGCACCGATGCGCGATTCGTTACTGTCCATCGACGACTTCTCGGTCGTCTACGACGTCGACCCCCCGGTCGAAGCCGTCAAGAACGTCAGCCTCGACCTGCGCCGCGGCGAGATCCTGGGGCTCGCCGGCGAGAGCGGATGCGGCAAGACGACCCTCGCCTACGGCGTGCAGCGCCTGCTCAAGGCGCCCGCCGTCATCTCGAGCGGTTCCGTCGTCTTCCGCGACGCCTCTGGCGAGGACATCGACGTCAACTCCCTCGACCCCGAGGAGATGCGCCGCTTCCGCTGGGACAAGATCTCCATGGTCTTCCAGGGCGCGATGAACGCCCTCAACCCGGTCGCGACGATCGGCTCGCAGCTGTCCGACGTCTTCGAGGTGCACCGCCCCGACATGAACCGCGCCGCGCGGCGCGACGCCGTGAACGAGCTCCTCGAGATCGTCAAGGTCGGCGCCGCCCGCAGCCGCTCCTACCCGCACGAGCTCTCGGGCGGCATGCGCCAGCGCGTCATGATCGCGATGGCGCTCGCCCTGCGCCCGCAGCTGATGGTCATGGACGAGCCGACCACCGCGCTCGACGTGCTCGTCCAGCGCGAGATCCTCAAGCAGATCTCGCAACTGCGTCACGAGTTCGGCTTCTCCGTCATCTTCATCACCCACGACCTGCCGCTTCTGCTCGAAATCAGCGACCGCATCGCCATCATGCGCGAGGGCGAGATCGTCGAGATCGACACCGCCGAGCGTATCTGGACCGCCCCGCAGCACGAGTACACGCGCACCCTGCTGTCCTCGTTCCCGCGACTGACCGGTGAAAGGGGGGTCGTCGTCCGATGACCACACTCGAATTCGACGGCGTCACGAAGGTGTACCACGTCCGCGGCGCCGGCCAGATGAAGGCCCTCGACGACGTGTCGTTCACCCTGACGTCCGGCCAGACCATCGGCCTCGTCGGCCAGTCCGGCAGCGGCAAGTCGACGATCGCGAAGATCCTGACGCAGCTCGAGACCCCCACCAGCGGCGAGGTGCGGCTCGACGGCGCCCCCATCCCCCGCCGCGGTAAGGGCCTGCGCGCCTACCGGCAGCAGCTGCGCATGGTGTTCCAGGACCCGTTCGCGTCCCTGAACCCGTACCACTCGATCCGCCACCACGTCGAGCGTCCGCTGCGCCTGGACAACGTCGTCCCGGGGCGCGAGGTCGAAGACGAGGTCCGCCGCCTCCTCGAGCGGGTCCGCCTCGACCCCGACTCGGTCATCGACCGCCGACCGCACGAGCTCTCGGGCGGGCAGCGGCAACGCGTCGCGATCGCCCGGGCCCTGGCATCCCGCCCCCGTCTGCTCGTCGCCGACGAGCCCGTGTCGATGCTCGACGTCTCGATCCGCATGGGCGTGCTGAACCTGCTCGCCGACCTCCAGCGCGAAGAGGGGCTCGGGGTGCTCTACATCACCCACGACCTCGCGACCGCGCGGCACTTCAGCGACGAGATCCTCGTCCTCAACCAGGGCAGGGTCGTCGAGAGCGGCACCGCCGACGACGTGATCCTGCGCCCGCAGAACCCGTACACGCAGGAGCTCCGCGCTGCGTCGCCCGACCCCGAGAGCCACTTCGCGTCGGCTCCGGGACTGCCCGGAGGTGCCCGATGACCGCCGTCCAGCCGCAGCCGCCCGTCGAGAGCTCCGATGCCCTCGAGGTCGGCACGACCGCCACCGCCGCCGTCAAGGGACGCACCCGCATCCCGTGGCGCTTCCTCGGCAGCCGCGCCCTCTTCTACCTGTTCACGCTGTGGGCGGCGATCACGATCAACTTCTTCCTGCCGCGGTTCATGAAGGGCGACGCGGTCGACCAGTACCTCGCCCGCAACCGCAACGTCACCCCCGAGGCGGCCGACGCGCTGCGCGCCCTGCTCGGCATCGACACCGACAAGTCCCTCTGGCAGCAGTACCTCGACTACTGGGGTCTCATGCTGCGCGGCGACCTCGGCGTCTCGCTCCTGCACGGCCTCCGCCCCGTCACCGAGGTCATCGCCCAGTCGCTCCCGTGGACGGTCGGCCTCGTCGGTTTCGCGACGATCGTCTCGTTCCTCATCGGCACGATCGGCGGCGCCATCATCGGCTGGCGTCGAGGCAGCCGCTCCGAGGTGCTCATCCCGATCACGACGTTCCTCAGCACCATCCCCTACTTCTGGCTGGGCCTGCTGGCCATCGCCCTCTTCGCGGTGAACCTCAAGTGGTTCCCGATCGGCAAGGCCTACGGCGTCGGCTACTCCCCCGAGTTCACCCCCGAGTTCATCGGCCAGGTGATCCACCACGGCACCCTGCCGGCGGTGACGATCATCATCGCTTCACTGGGCGGCTGGATGCTCGGTATGCGCAACATGATGCTCACGGTCCTCGACGAGGACTACATCACGGTCGCGCAGGCCAAGGGGATGCCGAACTCGCGCGTCCTCTGGCGCTACGCCGCCCGCAACGCGGTGCTCCCCCAGATCCAGAGCTTCGCCCTGTCGATCGGCTTCATCGTCGGCGGAACGATCGTCATGGAGATGGTCTTCAGCTACCCCGGTGTCGGCAAGCTGCTGCTGGACGCCACCAACGCGAAGGACTACGCGCTCATGCAGGGCGTGTTCCTCGTGATCACGCTGTCGGTGCTCGTCGCGAACATCCTCGCCGACATCGCCTACGCGTTCCTCGACCCGCGCACCCGCCAGACGGAGGCCTGACATGACCGCAACCGCCACCATCCGCATGGCCCGCACGCAGGAGCCGACCCCGAACACGTTCTGGTCGCGCCTGGGCGCGGCGTTCGCGATGTTCCGGAACGCCAAGTCGATCACCGGTCTCGCGATCCTCGGCTTCTTCGTCCTCATCGCGATCTTCGCCGACGTCCTGGCGCCGTTCTCGCCCACCCAGGTCGACAACACCGCCCGGTTCCAGCCGCCGTCCGCCGAGCACTGGCTCGGCACGACCCACATCGGCGAGGACGTCCTCAGCCAGGTCATCCACGGCACGCGCGGCGTCATCGTCGTCGGCTTCCTCGCCGCCATCATCGCGACGGTCATCGCGATCGTCGTCGGCGTGGTCTCCGGCTACGTCCGCGGCTGGAAGAGCGAGGGACTGTCGGCCCTCACGAACGTCTTCCTCGTCATCCCGGGCCTGCCGCTCATCATCATCGTCGCCTCGATGTTCGAGCAGCCGCCGCTCGTGCTCATCGCCGCCGTGCTCGGCATCACCGGCTGGGCATGGGGCGCCCGCGTCCTCCGCGCCCAGACGATGTCGCTGCGCAACCGCGACTTCATCCAGGCTGCGCGCGCCAACGGCGAGCCGCTGCGCCGCATCATCGCCGTCGAGATGCTCCCGAACCTCATGGCGCTCATCGCCGCGAGCTTCGTCGGCACCGTGACCGCCGCGATCCTCGGCCTCACGACGCTCTCGTACATCGGCGTCATCCCCGTGAACACGTACAACTGGGGCACCATCCTCAACTGGGCGAGCGCCCAGGGCGCGTTCCGGCAGAACCAGTGGTGGTGGTACCTGCCTCCGGGCCTGTGCATCGCCGCGATCGGCGTCGCGCTCTCGCTCATCAACTTCGGCATCGACGAGTACGTGAACCCGCGGCTCCGCTCGGCCGGGGAACGCGCCCGTGCCATGAAGAAGAAGGGGCTGAACGTCAACGACGCCGTCACCGTCGTCCGCGCGCCCGCCTCGACGCACCTCACCACCTCGAAGGACACCACCGCATGACCGTCGTCGACCTGCAGGCCGCCCCCTACCTCGACCCCGCACGGACCGTCGAGGAGCGGGTCGCCGACCTGCTCGGACGCATGACGCTCCCCGAGAAGGTCGGGCAGATGATGCAGTTCGACGCGCGCGACGACCTCGAGCACATCGTGCACGAGCGTCACGCCGGCTCGATCCTGCACACGTCGCCCGAAAAGGTCCTCCGCGCCGCCGAGCTCACCGCGCAGACCCGTCTGCGCATCCCGCTGCTGGTCGCCGAGGACTGCATCCACGGGCATTCCTTCTGGGAGGGCGCGACGATCTTCCCGACCCAGCTCGGCATGGCGTCCACCTGGGATCCCGAGCTCGTCGAGCAGGTCGCGAAAGCGACCGCCGCCGAGGTGGCGGCCACCGGCATCCACTGGACCTTCTCCCCCGTCCTCTGCATCGCGCGCGACCTGCGCTGGGGACGCGTGAACGAGACGTTCGGCGAGGATCCGTTCCTCATCGGCGAGCTCGCCTCGGCCATGGTCCGCGGCTATCAGGGCGACGGCCTCGACGACCCCGACGCGATCCTCGCGACGGCGAAGCACTTCGCCGGGTACTCCGAGACCCAGGGCGGACGCGACGCGAGCGAGGCCGACATCTCGCGCCGCAAGCTGCGCTCCTGGTTCCTGCCTCCGTTCGAACGCGTCGCGCGGGAGGGATGCCGCACCTTCATGCTCGGCTACCAGACCACCGACGGCGTGCCGATCACGGTGAACGACTGGCTGCTCAGCGACGTCCTCCGTGGCGAGTGGGGCTACACCGGCACGCTCATCACCGATTGGGACAACGTCGGACGCATGGTCTGGGAGCAGAAGGTGCAGCCCGACTTCGTGCACGCCGCGGCCGCCGCCGTGAAGGCCGGCAACGACATGATCATGACGACGCCGGGGTTCTTCTCCGGCGCGCTCGAGGCCGTCGACCGCGGGATGCTGACCGAGGCCGACGTCGATCAGGCCGTCTCGCGCATCCTGTCGCTGAAGTTCCGCTTCGGGCTGTTCGAGAACCCGCGCCTGCCCGACCGGGAGCGCATCGCCTCGGTCGTCGCCCGCGGCTCGCACACCGACCTCAATCTCGAGGTCGCCCGTCGCTCGCTCGTGCTGCTGCGCAACGACGGCACGCTCCCCCTCGCCCCCGACACCCGTCGGATCGCCGTCGTCGGCCCGCTCGCCGACGATGCCCAGACCCAGCTGGGCGACTGGGCGGGCTCCTCCGGACAGGTCGATTGGATGCCCGACGGCCACCCGCGTGCGCAGATCACGACGGTCCTCGACGGACTGCGCGAGCGTGCAGGCGCGACGGTCGAATACGCACGGGGAGCGGACATCCTCCGCCTCACCGACGACCCCGCCGGGACGTTCCCCGACGGCCAGCCGCGCCCGCCGGTCGTCGTCCCGAGCGACCCGAACGACGCCGAGATCGCCGAGGCGGTCGCCCTGGCGGAGCGCTCCGACGTGGTCGTCGCCGTCGTGGGCGACCGGATCGAGCAGGTCGGCGAGGGCCGGTCCACCGCGACGCTCGAGCTCATCGGCGGCCAGCGGGCCCTCCTCGACGCGCTCGCGGCGACGGGTACGCCGCTCGTCGTGGTGCTCATGGCGTCGAAGCCGCTCGTCCTGCCGGAGTCGGTGCGCGAGGCATCCGTCGTCTGGGTCGCGAACCCGGGCATGCAGGGCGGACGCGCGATCGCGGAGCTCCTGCTCGGCGAGATCGAGCCGGCCGGACGCCTGCCGATCTCTTTCGCCCGTCACGCCGGGCAGCAGCCGACGTACTACAACCAGATCCGCGGTCAGCACGGCGACCGCTACGCCGACCTCACGCAGGAACCCGCGTTCGCCTTCGGCGACGGCCTCTCGTACACGACCGTCGAGTACGACGAGCCCGAGGTCCTGACACCCGTCGTCTCCGCCGCAGACACCGTCCGTGCGCGGATCACGCTGCGGAACACCGGCGAGCGCCCCGCTCAGGAGGTCGTCCAGGTCTACGTGCGCGACACGGTGACCTCGGTCAGCTGGGCCGACCGCGAGCTCAAGGCGTACCGCCACGTCGACCTCGCGCCCGGCGCGGAGGCGACGGTCGAGATCGAGCTGCCCGCCTCCGAGTGCACGATCGTGGATGCCGCCGGTGACCGCATCGTGGAGCCGGGTGAGTTCGAGCTGCTCATCGGGCCGTCCTCGCGCACCGAGGTGCTGCAGGCGATCTCGTTCGAGATCCGCTGACCTACTTGAGCCCCGTCATCGCGATGCCCTGTACGAAGTAGCGCTGCAGGAACAGGAACAGCAGCAGGATCGGCGTGACTACGAGGACCGACCCCGCCATCAGCAACCCGTAGTAGGTGCCGTTCGAGCCGACCGAGTAGAGCGACAGCGCGACGGGAAGGGTGTACATCTGCTCGGTCTGCGCCACCACGAGCGGCCAGAGGAAGTTGTTCCACGAGCCGAGGAAGGTGAGGATCGCGAGCGTCGCGATCGGCGGGCCGCACTGCGGCAGCACGACGCGCAGGAAGATGCGCCACTCCCCCGCCCCGTCGATGCGCGCCGCCTCGATGAGCGCGTCGGGCACGCCCATGATGAACTGCCGCATGAGGAACACCCCGAGCGGCCCCGCGAGGAACGGCAGGATGAGCGCCGGGTAGGTGTTCACCAGGCCCATGTTCGCGACGAGGACGAACATCGGCACGAGGGTCACCACGCCCGGCACCATGAGAGTCAGCAGCACGAGGCCGAACAGCACCTTCTTGCCGGGGAACTCCAGCTTCGCGAGCGCGTAGGCGACCATTGAGCAGAACACGATGTTGCCGACCACCACGACGAGCGCGACGACCACCGAGTTCAGGAAGAACTGCCCGTAGTTCAGCTGTGTCAGCCACCGCGAGTAGTTGTCGAGCGTCGCCTGCTCGGGCCACCAGGTGATGGGCCGCTGCAGCAGCTCCCCCTGCGTCTTGAAGCTGCCCAGCAGCATCCACATGAACGGCGCGAGGGTCAGGATCAGCCCGACCGTCAGTGCGAGGTAGGTGGCACCCCGCGACCAACCGGGCGAACGCCGGCGCCGGCGGGGCGCGGCATCCGTCGTCACCGCGGCCTTGTCGGGCTCGGTCACCGTCGTGATCGCCATGTCAGTTGTCCTTCGATCGCAGCAGTCGGAACTGCACGGCCGACAGCGCCGCGATGAACGCGAACAGCACGTAGGCCGCCGCGGACGCGAGCGAGTAGTCGCCGTATCCGAACTGGTTGTAGACGTAGTAGCTGATGGTGAGGGTCGAATTCAGCGGTCCGCCCTGCGTCATGACGAACGGCTCCTCGAAGACCTGCAGGAAGCCGACCGAGAGCAGCACGGCCCCCAGCAGGAGCGTCGGCCGCATGAGCGGCAGCGTCATGCTCGTGAAGCGCCGCCACGCGCTCGCCCCGTCGACCTCGGCGGCCTCGTAGACGTCCCGCGGGATCGCCTGCAGTCCCGCCAGGAAGATGATCATGAGCGTGCCCATGTTGCGCCAGGCGCCCATCGCGATGATCGAAGGCATCGCCCAGAACGGGTCGTTCAGCCAGTCCGGACCGTCGATGCCCACCCACGACAGCACGGTGTTGAGCAGCCCCGAGTCCTGCAGGATGAACTTCCACACCACGGCGACCGCGACGATCGAGGTCACGACCGGGGTGTAGAACCCGACCCGGAAGACACTGCGGAACTTCTCGATGCCGGAGTTCAGCGCGACCGCGAGCAGCAGACCGAGCGCCATCGTGAGGGGGATGCCGACACCGACGAAATAGAAGGTGTTGACGATCGACTTCACGAACAGCTCGTCCTGGAACAGCGCGACGAAGTTGTCGAACCCGATCACGTTGACCGAGAACGGCGAGCGCAGATCCCGCACCCCGAGGTCGGTGAACGACATCGCGAACGAGCCCAGCAGCGGGCCGAGCATGAAAACCGCGAAGACGACGAGGAACGGCAGAGCGAACAGCCACGCCACCACTGCGGTACGGCGCCGCTGGGCGGCGAATCCTCCTCGCCGCCCAGCCGCGCTCGTCGAGGCGAGCGCCATCGTGCTTACCAGCCCGTGCCGAGCGATTCGGCCTTGGCGACGATGGCGGATGCCGCATCCGCCGCACTGCTGCCGTTGGCGACCTTCTCGGCCTCGGTCTCGATGAAGGCCGACATCTCGTTCCAGCTCGGCACCGACGGCGGAGCCACGGTGTTCTCGAGCTGCTCGTTCAGGACGGACAGTCGCGGGTCCGAGGTGAACGGTTCGGAGTCGAGCGCCGACGTGACGGCCGGGAGAGCGTTCACCGTCTCGAACCACTGCTGCTGCGTCTCGGGCTCGGAAAGCCACTTGATGAGCTTCCAGGCGCCGTCGGCGTTGTCGGCGTCTTCGAACACGCCGAGGTGTCCACCGCCGAGGTACGAGTCGTTGTTGTCCGCCCCCGCCGGCACCGGCGCGGTCCCGACGTTCTGGTCGACCCACTCCGGCGATTCCTGGTCACCGAGCACGCCGACCATCCACGGGCCCGAGATGAATGCCGGGTTGGATCCGCTCGCGAAGGCCGCCGTCTGCTCGTCGCCGTACCCCGACATCGGCGCGAGGCCCTCGGTGAAGAACGAGGCGTAGTACTCCAGCGCATCGGTGAGCGCCGCCTCGTCCCAGGCGTAGGCGGTGCCGTCGTCGTTCAGCACGTCGCCGCCGGCCTGCGCGTAGAACGGCAGAATGACCTGCGTCGAGTCCTCGGCGTCGCCCATCGGCAGCTGGACGCCGTAGTCCGATCCGTTCTCCTTCATCGCCTTCGCGAACGCGGTGAGGTCATCCCACGTCTTCGGGGCCTCGACCCCCGCCTGCTCGGCGAGATCGGTCCGGTAGTACATGACACGGGTCTCGACGTACCACGGCACGGCGTAGGCGGTGCCCTCGACCTCGGTCGACTCGAGCGCGGTCTCGTTGAAGGAATCGTCGTCGACGAGGTCGTCGGGGACCTGCGCGAGGCCACCCGCGGCGACCATCGAGGGCAGCAGCGACGAGCCGATCATGATCGCGTCGGGGACGGTGCCCGCGGCGACGGCGGTCTGGTACTTGGTCATGACGTCGGTCCACGGGATGGAGGTGACGGTCACGCTCGCATCGGGGTTCTCCTCGATGAACGCGTCGGCGAAGTCGCCGAGGTTCTCACCCTCCTCGCCCATCGCCCAGATCTCGATCTCGCCCGTCGCGGGCGAGTCGTCGACCGTCGCCGCCTCGCCGCCGGTCGTCGGGCCGGCGTCGTCCGCGCGGCCGCATCCGGCCAGGGCCAGCATGCCCACCACGCCGATCGCACCGAACGCGAGTGCCTTGTTGCGCATCTTCACGGGTTCCTCCTCATCGAGTCTTGACGCAGCGGCAGCTGGTCGGAAAACTAACTTAGCAACTGCTCGCTTAGTTTGTTGAGCATAGACTGACGGCAACCGACCTCGCAAGAGAGCAGGCCATGAGCAACGCAGCCGAAGAGACCCCCATCGACCAGCCCGCGCGACCCGACCTGCGTCGGGTGCGGGGCGACAAACGACGATCGACGATCCTCGAGACCGCCGTCGAGGTGTTCGGCGAGCAGGGCTACCGGGGCACGTCGCTCCGCGAGATCGCTCGACGCGTCGGCATCTCGGATGCCGGCCTGCTCCACCACTTCGGGTCGAAGGTGGGCCTGCTCGCCGCCACCATCGCCGAACGCGACGAGATCGACCGCCACCGCCGCGAGGAGTCGGAGGCGGCGGGGGTCGGCTTCGTCGACACGATGCGCGAACAGGTGGCCCGCAACACCCGCTCCCCCGGGCTCGTCGCGCTGCACGTCGTCCTCTCGGCCGAGGCGACAGACCCGCAGCATCCCGCCCACGAGTCGTTCCGCGAGCGCTACCGCGCGATCCGGCATCAGGACGACGAGTCGTTCTCGCGCCTGCAGCAGCGGGGGGAACTGCGCAGCGACCTCGACCCGGAGCGTGTCGGCCAGCTCGTGACGGCGATGATGGACGGCCTGCAGCTGCAGTGGCTGCTCGACCCGGACGCCGTCGACATGGAGGGTCTGTTCGAGGACTTCCTGCGCCTCCTCGAGATCCCCGCACGGGACGACACCGGCGCGTAAGAACGGGCGTCGTGCCGGACATGCAGGAGCATGGGGGCCATGTCGCACGCAGACCGTCGCCGGCGTTTCGAGGAGATCGCCCGCGACGTCATCGAGCCCGTGCGTCGCTACGTCGACCGACGCGCACACGCGGCGGACGTCGACGACGTCGTCTCCGAGACGCTCCTCGCCCTGTGGCGACGCCTCGACGACATCCCCGCCGAGCACATCGCCTGGGCGATCGGCGTCGCACGGTTGCAGCTGGCCAACACCGAACGCGCGGCGCGCCGGCGGGATCGGCTGAGCAACCGCATCCGCACCCTCGACCCGCCGCACGAGGCGGCGCCCGTCGCCGACGATGGCGTCGACGACGCCGTGCGACTCGTGCTGCGCTCGCTGCGACCCGCGGATGCCGAGATGCTGCGCCTGTGGTCATGGGAGCAGCTCGAGCCCCGCGAGATCGCGGTCGTGCTCGGCATCAGCGCCAACGCCGCCACCGTCAGACTGCACCGCGCGCGCAAGAAGTTCGCCGACGCGTGGCGTAAGGAAGCGGCATCCGCCGGACATGTCGAAGTGAAGGAGAGGAGCGGACGATGACCGACCACGACCAGGACGACCTGCGACGGCTGATCCGTCGCGCCGATCCTTCCGCGTCGCTCGCGCCGCTGCGCGACGACGAGCTCACCCGACTGACGGAGGACACCATGACCCGCACCGACCCCGCGCCCGTGGGCGCCCGCACTCCCCGCCGCGACTGGCTCCTCGCCGGCGGCGGCATCCTCGTCGCCGCGGCCGCCGCAGCCTTCGTGCTGCCGATGGCGCTCACGCCGCCTGCGGCACCGACGCAGCTCGAGCTCGCCCCGGACGGCGGGCTGAGCGCATCGTGCGCGCAGATCACGCCCGAGATCATCGGGCAGGCCGAGGACGCGTTCCGCGCCACCGTGACCTCGATCGAGGACGGCGTCGTCACGCTGACCGTCGACGACCGATTCGCCGGCGACATCGCCGACACGGTCGAGGTCGCCCAGGGCGAGGATTCGGTGATCGACGGTGCGCCCATCGTCTTCGAGGACGGCACGACCTACCTGATCGCGGCGACCGACGGCGTCATCGCCACCTGCGGCTTCAGCAACGTGGACTCCCCCGAGCTCGACGCGATCTACCGGGAGGCGTTCCCCGGCTGAGCGCGCATCGATGTCTCCCGCCCGGGTCAGGCGGGCGCGATGCGGTACAGCACCTCGGGGCGGCCGCGCCGGCCGTAGCGGTGCGACACCGCGATCGCGCCCGACTCGGCAAGGTGCGCCAGATAACGGTGCGCGGTCGCGCGCGACATCTCGCACGCGGTCGCGACGTCGAGCACCGAGCGCCCCGTGACGGAGTCGAGCGCGTCGAGCACTCGCGCCAGCGTCGGGGCGGCGAGCCCCTTGGGCAGCGGGCGCGATCCGCCGGTGGACGCCTGAACGGTCCGGATGCCGCCGGTCGCCAACAGCCGATCGATCTCCGCCTGCACGAGCGGGCGGTCGCGCCCGGCATCCGTTCGGGCCTGTCGCTCCTCGCGGTACCGCTCCAGACGCTCCCGCAGGGCGGCTTCGGTGAACGGCTTCACGAGGTAGCCGACCACGCGCGCGGCGAGCGCCTGTCGGACGGTGGTCTGGTCGTGGGAGGAGCTGATCACGAGCACGTCGGGCCCGCTCTCGCCGACGATCCGCAGGCGGTGCAGCACCTCGACACCGCTGATGTCGGGGAGCCGCATGTCGAGCAGCACGAGGTCGACCCCCGCCGCGGTCTGCGCGATCGCATCCCTCCCCGTGCCGGCGGCACCCACCACGGTGAAACCGGGTACGGCATCGACGAAACGGCAATGGAGCGCGCGGGCGCCCCGATCGTCGTCGACGACCAGCACCCGGATCGGCTCGGCGCTCACACCCGCTCCATCTCGAAGGCGAACCGTGCGCCGCCGAGCGGCGAGGGACCGACCTCGACCGTGCCGCCGCGCGAAGTGACCGTGCGGCGGACGAGGTCGAGACCGTAGCCGCGTCCGAAGCCGGTCCTGTCGTCCTTCGTCGAGAAGCCCTGGCCGAAGATCCGCCCCGCGACCCGCGGATCGATCCCCGGACCGTCGTCCTCGACCGCCCCCCGCAGGCGCCCTTCCTCGTCGAGCAGCACGCATCGCACGCGCGTCGCGCCCGCTTCGGCGGCGTTGCGGCAGAGGTTCGTCACCACCGAGACGGCGCCCTCGTCGAGATCACCCTGCAGCGCGAGGTCGAACTCCGCCTGGGCACCGAGGTCGAGCAGTTCGGCGCGCACCGCGTGCATCGTCGCCTCCGCGACCGGCTCCCCTCCGGCCGATCCACCGCCGGCCGACCTCACCGGGACGACGTCCTCGATGTAGTCGAGCGCGGCGGCCGCGTCACCGCGCGAGACCAGCCCGTGGATGACGTGCAGCCGCGTCCCGAACTCGTGCGACTGCTCCCGCAGCGCAGCGGTCGTCCGGCTCATCTGCGCATTCTCGGCGGCCACGGCATCCGCCCGCCGGAAGCGGCGCTCGACCGCCGCCGTGAGGGCGGAACTCGCCAGCGTCGCGACGATCAGCGCGCCGATCCCCCACGGCAGGAGCCCGGCGAGCGCGTGATCGCGGTCCTCCGCGATGCTCGACTCGAGCACGCCGACTGCGACCATCCCCACGACGCCCCCGTCGTCGGCCCGCACGGGCACCTTCGCCCGCAGCGATGGTCCGGACGCGCCGCGCTCGGT
Organism: Microbacterium sp. NPDC077663; assembly: GCF_044542795.1. NCBI lineage: Bacteria > Bacillati > Actinomycetota > Actinomycetes > Micrococcales > Microbacteriaceae > Microbacterium > Microbacterium sp. NPDC077663. The sequence continues at coordinate 198,754 of NZ_JBITVE010000003.1, forward strand.
ACCCAGGAAGGTCTCTCCGGCGAGGACCGGCGCATTCGTCGTCTCGACCTGCACGCCGCGCTCGGCGGCCGAGGGGTGGGTGATGCGCACCCCCCTCGTCGTCGGTGATCACGACGTAGTACACCCCCGCAGAGGCGGCGACGAGCTCGGCGAGCGGCTGGAGCGCGGCCGTGGCTGCGGCGAGGTCGGCCGCGTCGGCGAGGTCGGCCGGGGTCCCGGCATCCGTCACCGCCGACAGCGTCGCCCGCACGTCCTCGAGATCGGCGATGCTCTGCGCGACGCCCATGACACGCTCGGCGGTCGCCTCGCGGATCGTGCGCTCCTGGACGTCCATCGCGACCGCGACGGTGGCCGACAGTGCGGCGAGGGTCACGACCGAGGGCAGCACGAGCAACAGCAACCGCACCGCGCGGGGCCGCAGCGGAGACGCCATCGTGCACCACTCCTCGTCCGTCGCGCGACGCGTGAGCGTTTAAGAGAACAACTGACGGCGGATGCCGGCCCGTCGCCGCGCGCTGTCATCCTATTTCGATCGCGCGGAGACGACGACGTCCGCGCGGAGGGAGCAACGATGACCCAGACAGACACACCCGCGCCGCCGCGCCGCACCCGGAGCGTGGTGGGCAAGATCATCGGTGGTGCGATCGCCGCCGCCGCCATCGGCACGGCCGCCACCGGATCGGTCGTGTCGGCCTCGACCGGCAACGAGGTCGGCGCGTCGATGACGATCGTCGCCCCCGCCGCCGCCGGCGGAGGCTGGGACGGCGTCGCCCGCGAACTGCAGCAGGCGCAGAAGGCGAACGGCCTCGTGAACAACGTGCAGGTCGTGAACATGCCGGGCGCCGGCGGCACGATCGCGCTCGGCAACGTCTCGGTGCTCGAGGGCCAACCGAACAACATGCTCGTCGGCGGGACGGGCCTGCTCGCCGCGACGATCCAGTTCGACTCCGCCGCGACCCTCGCCGACGTCACCCCCCTCGCGGTCGTCGTCGAGGAGTACGACGTCATCGTTGTGCCGGCGGATTCGCCGTACGAGACGCTCGACGACCTCGTCGACGCATGGAAGGCGGATCCGAAGGCGCTCCCGTGGACCGGCGGCGGCTCGTTCGACCAGCTCGTCGTCACCGACCTTGCGCTCTCCGCCGGTATCGACCCGGTGGACACGACCTACATCTCCTCCGACGGCGGCGGAGAGGCCATCCAGGCTCTCCTGAACGGCACGGCCAAGGCCGCGGCGGGCGGGTACCCCGACAACATCGACCAGATCGAGGCGGGACGCCTGCGCGCGCTCGCGCTCGTCGCGAACGAGCCGATCGAGGGGATCGAGATCCCCACCGCCGTCGAGCAGGGCTACGACGTCACCCTCACCAACTGGCGGTCCTTGTCGGCCCCGACCGGCCTCGAAGACGAGGAGCGCCAGGCCCTCACCGAGCTCGTGCTCGACAGCGTCGCGACCCCCGAATGGGCCGACGCGATGGAGCGCTACCACTGGACCGAGCGCATCATCACCGGCGACGACCTCGACGCGTTCTTGAAGGACGAAGAGGTCCGCATCCGCGAACTGTACGAGGAGATGGGCCTGTGAGCTTCCCCACCAACCCCACATCGGCGTCGGCGGTCGTCGGCCAGCGTCTGCGCGTGGTCTCGGGCCCGGATCTCGCCGCCCTGCTCAAGGGCCTCACGATGCCGCTGATCCTGGCGGCGTTCGCGACGTACCTCGTCATCGGCATCGTCACGATGCGCGTGCCGGAGGGTACGGACTTCCCCGGGCCGCAGTTCTTCCCGGCGATCATCGCAGCGGGGCTCTACGCGTTCGCGGCCGTCCTCGCGATCGGTGCGATCCGCGAGGTCCGCGCCACGCCGGATGCGCTGACCGCCGAACTCGAGGCCGAGCGCGCCGGCGAGGAGGCGCCGCGCCCCGTCCGCGTCGACCTGCGCTCATTCGCCTGGGTCGTGCTGTCCTTCCTCGCGTTCGCCTTCCTCCTCGAGGTCCTCGGCTGGATCCTCGCGGCCGGACTCCTCTTCTGGTGCGTCTCGCGGGCCTTCGGCGCGACCCGGCCCCTGCAGGGCCTCATCGTGGGACTCACTCTGAGCTCCCTCGCCTACATCGGTTTCGACATGGCCCTCGGGATGCCCCTCCCGTCCGGCATCCTCGGAGGTTTCTGACATGGACGTCCTCGCACTCCTCGGCGAAGGCTTCGCCGGCGCCCTCACCCCCGCGAACCTGCTGTGGGTGCTGATCGGATGCCTCCTGGGCACCGCGGTCGGCGTCCTCCCCGGCCTCGGCTCGTCGATGGCCGTCGCCCTGCTGCTGCCCGTCACGTTCTCGCTCGACCCGACCGCCGCGTTCATCATGTTCGCCGGTGTGTACTTCGGCGGCCTCTTCGGCGATTCGACGATGGGCATCCTCATGAACACGCCGGGCCAGGCATCCGCCATCGCCTCGACGTTCGAGGGACACAAGATGGCGCTGAACGGCCGTGCCGCCCAGGCCCTCGCGACCGCGGCGATCGGCGCCTTCATCGGCGGCATGGTCGCCTCGATCGTCGTCGTCTTCGTCGCTCCCGCGCTCGCTGACTTCTCGAGCCGGTTCGGACCGGCGGAGTTCTTCGCCCTCGCCGTGTTCGCGTTCGCCGCGACCTCGTCGGTCGTCGCCGAAAGCGCGATCAAGGGCCTGACGTCGCTGTTCATCGGTCTCGGCATCGCGGTCATCGGCATCGACGGGGTCTCGGGCGCGCCGCGGTTCACGCTGGACTCCCCCAACCTGTTCGACGGCATCTCGCTCGTCACCGTCACCGTCGCGATCCTCGCGCTCGGCGAAGTGATCTACGTCGCCTGCCTGGAGCGGCACATGACGGACAAGGCGCTCATCAAGCCCACCGGTCGCCCATGGCTGAGCCGTCGCGAGCTGAAGGAGGCCGCACCCGCATGGCTGCGCGGCACCGCCATCGGCCTGCCGTTCGGTGTCGTCCCCGCGGGCGGCTCCGAGATCCCGACCTTCCTGGCCTACGGTCTCGAGAAGCGTCTCGACAAGCGGCGCAAGAACCCGATGTTCGGCAAGGGCGCCATCCGGGGCCTCGCCGCACCCGAGGCGGCCGGCAACTCGACGACGGGTATGGCGATGGGCGCGCTGCTGGCGCTCGGCCTGCCGATCTCGGCGACGGCGGCCATCATGCTCGCCGCCTTCCGGCAGTACGGCCTGCAGCCCGGTCCCCTGCTGTTCGATCGGGCTCCCGACCTCGTGTGGGCGCTGCTGGCGAGCTTCTTCATCGCGATGGTGGTCCTCCTCATCCTGAACCTGCCGTTCGCGATGCTCTGGGCGAAGCTCCTCCTCATCCCGCGTCCGTACCTCTACGCCGGCATCACCCTCTTCTGCGCCCTGGGCATCTACGCCACGTCGGGGTCGACCTTCGACCTCGTGATGCTGCTGGCCATCGGACTGCTCGGGTTCCTCATGCGGGCACTCGACTTCCCGCTCGCCCCGCTCATCATCGGTATGGTGCTGGGCCCGCTGGCTGAGACCAGCCTGCGGGATGCCGCGATGAGCGCGAACGGCGACTTCACCGTCCTCGTCCACGGCCCCATCTCGATCACGCTGTACGCGCTGCTCGCGGCGGTGCTGGTGTTCTCGATCCGCAGCAAGATCGTCGCCCGCAAGCGGGCGCGGACGGCGGAGAAGGAGCTCGTCGGGGCGTGACCCGGACACGACGAAGGCCCCGCCGCGCGATGCGACGGGGCCTTCGTCATGCGGTCGTCAGGGGGTCGGCATCCCCCCGTTGACGTTGAGCGTCTCGCCGATCACGTAGCTCGACTCCGCGGACGCGAGGAACACGTACGCCGGAGCGAGCTCGGCCGGCTGTCCCATGCGTCCGAGCGGGGTCTCCTCGCCGAAGGACTCGATCTTCTCCTGCGGCTGACCATCCGACACCTGCAACGGGGTCCAGATCGGCCCCGGGGCGACGGCGTTGACCCGGATCCCCTTGGGCGCGAGCTGCTGGGCGAGGGCCTTGGTGAACGCGTTGATGGTCGCCTTCGTCGAGGCGTAGTCGACGAGCATCTCGGAGGGCGAGTACGCCTGGATCGAAGTGGTGTTGATGACGGTGGCTCCCGCGGGCAGGTGCGGGAGAGCCGCCTTCGTGATCCAGAACATCGCATCGACGTTCGTCGTGAACGTGTCGTCGAACTGCTGGTCGTCGAGGGTCGTCAGGTCCGTGTTGAACAACTGCTTGCCGCCGTTGTTGACGAGGATGTCGAGACCGCCGAGCCCGTCGACGGTCTGCGCGACGAGACCGATGCAGTAATCCTTGTCCTTCAGGTCGCCCGGCAGGGTCAGGACGTTCGCGCCGGCCTCGCGCAGGATGCCGGCGATCCGCTGGGCGTCCTCCTCCTCTTCCGGCAGATACGACAGAGCGACATCCGCGCCCTCGCGGGCGAACGCGATCGCGGTCGCCGCCCCGATGCCGGAGTCGCCGCCGGTGATGAGGGCCTTCCGCCCCGTCAGGCGGCCGGTGCCACGGTAGGTCTCCTCGCCGAGGTCGGCCTTCGGAGCGAGGTCCGCGTCCAGCCCCGGCTCGCTCTGGTGGCCCTTCTGCGGCTGGATCTCGGAGTAGAGCTCCACCGGATTCGTGAACGTGTACTGGTCGCGTGACATCGTGCTCTCCTTCTTCGTGGTGGTCGTGGTGACGGTCGGTGACCGTCAGCGGGCGTCGGCGGCGTCGCCGACCAGCTCGCGGATCGTCAGTGCGGCGCGGATGAGCGCCAGGTGGCTGAGGGCCTGCGGCAGGTTGCCGAGGAAGGCGCCGTCGTCGGGGTCGATCATCTCTGCGAACATGCCGACGTCGTTGGCCGCCTCGACGAGTTCGTCCATCGCGGCGGTGCCTTCCTCGTGACGTCCGACGCAGACGAGCGCCGCGGCGCGCCAGAAGCCGCACGCGACGAACGTGGCCTCCTCGTCGCGCATCCCCGTGTAGCGGAACAGGTGCGGCCCCTCGCCGAGCTCACCCGAGAGCGCGTCGATCGTGCGCGACATCCGCTCACCGCGGTCGAAACCGCTGAGCGAGTGCAGCAGGACGGAGGCGTCGAGGTCGCGGCTGCCCTGCGCCATGACGTAGGCGCCGCGCGACTCCGACCAGCCGTGCTGGTCCACCCATTCGCGCACGAGCTTCGCCTCCGCCGCCCACCGCTCGCTGCTACCGGGGATCTGCTCCAGCTCCGCGAGGCGGACGGCGTCGTTGAGCGCCTGCCAGCAGCCCATCTTCGACGAGGTGTAGTGCCGCTCCTCCGGAAGCTCCCACATGCCCGAATCGGGGTTCCGCCAGATGTCGCACACCTTGTCGGCGTACATCGACAGCATCCGGCCGGTCTCGACGTCGAGCGCATTGCCCGCCTCGACGTAGGCGCGGCAGATGGCGAACAGATCGCCGTACACGCCCAACTGCACCTGCTCACGGGCGGGGTTGCCGGTCACGACCGGACCGATCCCCCGCCAGCCGGGCACGTCGTACTCCGTGACATGACCGTCGAGCTCGCCGTCGAGCGTGTACATGACGTGAAGTTCCGGACCGTGCCGCCGGATCGTGCGCAGCAGCCACGAGATCGCTGCGTGCGTCTCCTCCCGCAGCCCGAAGCCGATGAGGGCGTCGACCGTGTAGGCGAGGTCACGCACCCAGGCCAGGCGATAGTCCCAGTTCTTGCGCCCTGCCAGGCTCTCGGGGAGCGAGGTGGTCGCGGCGGCCGCGATCGCTCCGGTCGGGCTGTGGATCAACAGCTTCAGCATGAGCGCACTGCGCTGCACGTGTGTGGCCCACGGGCCGTCGTACGAGAACTCCCGCGACCACGCGCGCCACCCCTCGATCGTGCGGTCGATGCCACGATCGACGTTGTCGGGGTCGGGGAAGTGGATGGGCTCGTCGTGCGTCCCGACGACGATGAGGAGGTGCCGACTGCCCTCGGCCGTCGAGAAGCCGCCGGCGAGCCCCGTCGCGATGCCGTCGGCGGATGCCGCCGGCTCCGGTCCGTGGTCGCGCCCCGTGACGCCGATCGTCGTCCGGCCCGATCGCAGGATGCTGCGCCCGTTCGCCCGGTCGTGCCAGGGCGCCGCCGTCTTGAGCGACGTGCCCGGCTGCACCCGCCAGCGGAACGCCACCTCGCCGTCCACCCCGTCGACGCGGCGGGCGAGCTCCGCCCACGGCAGGCGTCCCGCGACGCCCGTGACGAGCGCGTCCGTCACCGTCGCCGTCCCCGATGGGGTGCGGAACGTGGTCACGAGGACGTTCGTGCGCGGCAGGTACCGGCGGCGCACCTCGTACTCCCCCACGGGTTCGAGCTCGATGCAGCCGCCCGCGTCGTCGTCGAGCACACGCCCGAAGATCGGCAGGTCGTCGATGCCGGGCAGCGGCATCCAATCGATCTGCCCGCGCAGTCCGATGAGCGCGACCGTGCGTCCGTCACCGATCGGCGCGTAGCTGCGCAGATCCTGGCCGGGGGCGGTGTCGTCGAGGGGCGGCATGCCGCGAGTCTTCCCGGGGCGGCGACGGATCGCGTGGCGGTTGACACCCCGCCGTCGATATGGGACGGCGCCGGGTCAGGCCGCCGCCTCGCGGCGCTCGGCCATCCCGTCGATGACATCCCGGTAGCCATCGAGCATGCGGTCGGCGCTCAGTCGGGGACGCGCCGCGAGCGCCGCGGCGCGGTAGGCGGGCCGCCGGGTGATGACCTTCGCCCACGCCGCGGCGATCGCGTGCGGGTCGTGCGGTGTGACGAGTCCGATGCCGGTCACGACCCGCGCCGAGTCGCCCACCGCCGTCGTCACCGGGGTCGCGCCGCTCGCCGCGCCCTCGATCAGGCAGAGCGGCGACGCCTCGCCGAACGCACTCGTGAGCGCCACGATGTCGGCGCCGCGGTAGACGCGCGGCATGTCGTCCCGGATCCCCAGCAGATGGAGGCGCCCGTCGGGAGCACCGGCCTCGGCGATCGCCGCGCGGAGCGCCGGGTTGTCCGGCGTCATGCCGGCGCCGCAGAGGACGTACGTCGCGCGGGTGTCGCGCTCCGCGTGCGCGGCGACGGCGCGCAGGAACAGCCCCGGATCCTTCATCGCGTCGAACCGCGCGGCGAACAGGACCACGGGCGCGGACGGTGCGATCCCCAGCTGGGCGCGCAGCGGCATCCGCTCGTAGGGCTTGGGGCGGTACCGCGCGAGGTCGATCCCGTTCGGGATCACGACGCGCGAGGTCGACGGCGGCAGATACCGGGCGTAGGCGTCGCTCGTGGACTCCGCGCACGCGATGGTCGTGGTGAGGCGACCGGATGCCGCCAGCTCGGCGAGCCAGCGTGCCGCGGCGCCCGAGTGGGTCGGATCCGAGCGGTGCAGGCACGCGGCGATCGGGATGTCGGGAAGCAGCCCGCGTGCCTCGAGCGCGAGGAGAAGGCCCAGGGGCTGCTCCTTGAGCGTGAGGATGACGTCGGCGCGCGCGACCTCCTGCGCTGCGGCGTCGAGCTCCGCGTCGGTGAACTCGTCCGGCTCGGGGGGCAGCGCTCCGGCCTCGCGCCCCAGGTCGGTCACGTCGATGCCCGCCTCGCGCAGCCACCGGTAGCGCGGATCGTCGGCGATGTGCTGGACGGCACCCTCGCGGCGGGCGCGGGAGGCGAGCGACAGGACGGCGTGCTCGTGCGATCCGTCCTGGTGCAGCTGCGTCACGACGTTCGTGTGGAGCACGCGGGCGCCGCCCGAGAAGAGGCCTTCGTAGAGGGAGAGGACGCGGGGACCGGTCATCCCCCCATGCTCAGGCGGGGCCGCGCCGGCGCGATGAACCGCAGATGACCATCGCGTGAAGATCGGCTGCCCGGCGAGCGTCAGTGCGCGGCGGTGACCGTCTGCCACGCGGCGTCGGAGAATCCCACGATCCAGGCGGTGAACACGACCAGCCCGACGACGCTCGCAATGAGCCATCCCCAGAAGGGAGCGAGCCCGCGACCCGTGGCGCGGTGCACGACGAACGTGCGGCCGGCCACGTAGACCCCGAGGGTGACCACGAAGGCGAGGACGGCCCACCCCCACCCGAACGGCGAGGCGATGCCGCGGCGGCGGAGCGCGCGGTGGTCCAGCCGGGCGAAGACCACCGCGAGGGCGACCAGGATCGCATCGACGAGGAGCAGCAGGCTCAAGCCGGCCACGATCCAGCCGGCCGGTGTCAGCGCCGTCGAGGCTTCACCGAGCAGACGCGCGACCGCCTCGCCGTCGAGCAGGAACCCCGTGTACAGGGGAAGGGCGGATGCCGCGATCGCCGCCCAGATCCACACGGTTCCCGGTCGAGGGCTCGCCGCCGGGCCGGGAGCAGGCGCGGCGGCAGGGGCGGTTTCGTGCACCGGGGCTGCTGCGGGAGCGGCGGGGGCCACGGGCGCGGCCGGTGCCGGAGCCGATGCCGGTGCCGGTGCCGGAGCCGATGCCGATGCCGGTGCCGGTGCCGGTGCTGCGGCATCCTCCACGGCCACCGGCGTCCGCGGAGCGACCGTGTCGCTCGCCCACTCGGTGCCGTCCCACCAGCGCAGCTGGTCGGGCTCTCCCGGGTCGGGGTACCAGCCCGCCGGCGCCTGCGGGCTCACCGGCCGCGCCCGTCGGCGGCGTCCGTCGACGAGACGAGCTCGGCGCCGGCGTGGGCGAGTTCGGCGAGTGCCGCCTGGCTCGGCGCCGGGGCGACTCCGGCGATGAGGTCGGTGAGAACCCGCACCCGGCGGCCGTGGGTGATCGCGTCCAGAGCGGATGCCCGGACGCAGTGATCCGTGGCGATGCCGGTCACGTCGACGTCGACCACGCCGTGCGCCGTGAGGAGGTCGGCGACCGTCTCACCGGCATCCGTCACCCCTTCGAACAGCGAGTAGGCGGGCTTTCCCTGCCCCTTCGTGACGTGGTGGGTGACCGCGCCGGTGTCCAGGCCCGGGTCGTAGTCCGCGCCGGGCGTCCCGGCGACGCAGTGGACCGGCCAGGAGTCGACGTAATCGGGTGCGGCGGAGAAGTGCCCGCCGTTGTCGCCGTCGCCGTCGTGCCAGTCTCGGGACGCGACGATGAGGTCGTAGTCGGCGGCGTGGCCGGCGAGGTACGAGGTGATCGCCTCGGCGACGGCGTCGCCGCCGTCGACGGCCAGGGCTCCCCCCTCGGTGAAATCGTTCTGCACATCGACGATGAACAGCGCTCGGGTCATGAGTCGAGAGTACGACGGGACGGGCCTCGGAGGCATCTCCGTGTCACGGCCCGCGCGGCTACGCTGGCCGCATGGCCACGCCCGTCCGCCACCCGACCGCGGGGATCCTCGCCGCCTTCGGACTCGATGTCGTCCTCGTCGCCCTCTTCGCGGCGATCGGCCGTGCCAGCCACTCCGAGGCGCCCTTCGCGGGCCTCGCGACGACGGCGGGACCGTTCCTCGCGGCGCTCGTCGCCGGATGGCTCGTCTGCCTCGGGTGGCACGCGCCGCGGGCGATCCTCCGCACCGGCGTCCCGGTGTGGGCGGTCACCCTGGTCGGCGGGATGATCCTGCGCACCCTGTCGGGTCAGGGCGTGCAGGTCGCCTTCGTGATCGTCGCGGCATCCGTCCTGCTCATCATGCTGGTCGGGTGGCGGGTCGTGGCGCAGCTGATCGCCCGTCGCCGCGCATCCGACTGATCGGCACCGTCACGCATCGAGCGTGCGCCGGTACTCGGCGCGCGTCATCTCCTCCGCCGAGGCAGGCGGCGCCGTCTCGTCCGCGTCGGTCCGCGACAGCTTCGACGGCCACCAGATCCTCCGCCCGATGTCGTACGCGAGCGCAGGCACGAGCAGCGATCGCACGATGAACGTGTCGAGCAGCACACCGAACGCGACGATGAACGCGAGCTGCACGAGGAAGAGGATCTGGATCACGCCGAGCGCCGCGAACGTCGCCGCGAGCACGAGACCCGCCGAGGTGATCACCCCGCCGGTCGCGACGAGTCCGCGGAGGATGCCGCGACGCGTCCCGTGCCCGAGCGACTCCTCCCGGACCCGCGACATGAGGAAGATGTTGTAGTCGATGCCGAGGGCGACGAGGAACACGAACCCGTAGAGCGGTACGGCGGGATCCCCGCCCGGGAATCCGAACACGTCGTTGAACACGAGTGCGCTGACGCCCAGCGCCGCCGCGAACGAGACGATCACGCTGAGGATGAGCAGCACCGGAGCGAGGATCGAGCGCAGCAGCAGCATGAGGATCAGCAGCACCACGACGAGGATCACCGGGATGATCACCGTCCGGTCGCGGATCGAGGTGTCGTTCGTGTCGAGGTCGACGGCGGTGGTTCCGCCGACGATCCCGTCGAACGGTGCATCGGCGAGAGCGTCGCGCAGGTCGCGCACGGTCTGCTCGGCCTCGAGCGAGTCCGCGGCGTCCGACAGGGTCGCGACGAGCATCACGTCACCGCCGTCGACGGTCGGCTCCGGAGCCGGGGTTCCGGGAGGGCCCTGCGGCGCGAGCACGAGCTCGCCGTCCTCGACGCTCGCGGCAGCCTGCCCCGAGGGGGTGTCCGCGGCGACGACGCCGACCGAGTCGACCCCGTCCTGCGCGCCGATCAGCTCGGCCGCGGCGGGAGCGTCGCCCTCGGCGACGATCACGTAGAGCGGACTGCCGGATCCCGCCGCGAAGTGCTCCGCGAGCACGACCGCGCTGGCGGGGACGCCGTCTGCCTTCAACTGGGTGACACCGACGGATGCCGCCAACAGCACCACCGTCGAGAGGATCCAGACCATCCGCGCGCGGCGCGCGACGAAGCGGGCGAGTTTCGCCCACAGGCCACGGGTGGGCTGAGTGAGGTCGGCCGGCAGCTCGGTCATGCCGGTCTTCGGGATGAACGGCCAGAACGCCGCGCGGCCGACGAGCGCGAGGAGGGCCGGGAGGAAGGTCAGGGCCGACAGCATCGCGAAGGCGATGCCGATCGAGGCGATGGGACCGAGGGCGCGGTTGCTCGCGAGGTCGCTGAGCAGGAGGCACAGCAGACCGGCGATGACGGTGCCGCCCGAGGCCAGGATCGGTTCGACCGACCCTTTCCAGGCGGTGGTCGCGGCGTCCCACCTGCGCCGTCCCTCCCCGACCGCTTCTCGGAAGCGGGCGACGTAGAGCAGCGCGTAGTCGGTCGCGGCGCCGATGACGAGGATGAACAGGATGCCCTGGACCTGACCGTTGAGGACGACGATCCCGGCCTTCGCGAGCCACCACACGCTGAGGAGCGCGACGCAGAGCGCGAACACGGAGGTCAGCAGCACCAGGATCGGGAGCAGCGGCGACCGGTAGACGATCACGAGGATGACGAACACGGCGCCGAGCGCGACGAGCAGGAGCAGTCCGTCGATGCCGGTGAAGCCGGTCGCGAGGTCGGCGGTGAATCCCGCGGGTCCGGTCACCCACGCCTCGAGAGAGGCGGGTCCGTCCGCCGCGACGAGCTCGCGCACCTCGCCGACGATGTCGGTCACCTCGGCGGAGGCGTCGATCGAGACGACGACCTGCGCCGCCTCGCCGTTCTCTGAGGGGATGGCCGGCGACACCTCGAGCACGCCGTCGAGTGCGCCGATCTCATCGGCGACCGTCTGCACATCGTCGAGGTCAGCGGCGTCCAGGGCTTCGGGGCCCTCGAAGACGACGAGCGCCGGGATCGCATCGCCGCCGAGGAAGTCGTCGAGTCGCTCCTGCACCTGCGTCGACTCGGCGCTCTGGGGCAGGAAGCTCGACTGGTCGTTCGTCGAGACCTCCTCGACCTTGCCGAAGTAGGGTCCGCCGATGGATCCGCCGGCGAGCCAGATGACGACGAGAACGAGCGGCAGGGCGATGCGCAGCCAACGGGAGGGCGTCGATGCAGTGGACATATAACTAGCTTATCTAGATATACGCTTTTACAACAATATCTATTGGCGAACGAAGAACACGACGATGGATGCCGCCGTCGACAGGACCCCGAGGGCGCCGGCTCCGATCGCCAGACCGATCAGCAATCTCAGGATCGGCGGACGACGCGTGAACCTCATGCGGTCGCGCCACCCGTGGCGATACCAGATGCGTGCCGCACCCCCGGCACCGAGATGGTCGCGGTCGTGCTCGGCGAGTCTTGCCGCGTTCACCTCGCCCGCGTCGTCGAGCCAGCGGAGCGTGTGACCGTCGTCGTCGAGGTAGGCATCGGCGGGGAGCCAGCTGCCGTCGGACGCCCACACGATCACGGCGGCGATCCCGAAGACGACCGCACCCCCGAAGCCCACCCACGAGAAGATCTCGAGAATCGCGTCGAGGGCCTGTGTCACCCGTGTGTCCTCTGTTCTGGAGCCACCTAAGGGAATCGAACCCTTGACCTATTCATTACGAGTGAATCGCTCTGCCGTCTGAGCTAAGGTGGCGCGCTTCGCTCGCGCGTTGCACGATCATCGATCCTACAGGGTCGGACGGGATGGTGCGAACGCGGCCCTCATCCGGCCTCGCACCGGATGTCGCCCGTCGGCGCGTCGCCGTCCTCGAAGTACGCCACCACGGTGTCGTCGATGCACGCGTTGCCCTTGTTGAAGCCCGTGTGGCCCTCGCCGACGCGCGTCAGGAGGATGCCGGAGCTCAGCTGCTCCGCCAGCGCCGCCGACCACTCGTAGGGGGTCGCGGGGTCGTTCGTCGTCCCGATCACCAGGATCGGCGCCGCACCGTCGGCGTGGATCTCGTTCCGTGTACCCGTGGGCGGGTACGGCCACTCGTCGCAGAGGTCGACGTCCGAGCTCCAATAGGGGGCGAAGGTCGGGGCGTCCTCGGCGACCTCTGCCTCGGCCGCCGCTTCGACCTCCTCGGAATCAGCCGGGTAGTCCATGCAGTTGTAGGCCGAGAACGCCTCGGTGGAGTTGTCGAGGTAGGTCCCGTCGTAACGGTCGTAGTAGCGGTCGACGAGGTCGAACATCTCGTCGGGATCGCCCTCGAGGACGCCCGTGAGAGCGGACGAGAGCGTCGACCAGGATCCCTCGCTGTACAGCGCGGAGACGATGCCCATCACGAGAGCGTCGGCGCCCAGCATCCGGCCGTCGGTCGCCGGTAGCGGCGAGGCGTCGACCGCGGCCAGCGCATCCTCGACCTGCTGCTGCGCGTCGTCGCGCGAGCCGGTGAACGGGCACTCGGACCCCGCGAGGCACGACGTCAAGAAGGCGCCCAGCGCGGACTGGAAGCCGGCCGCCTGGCGCGCCCCCACGACCGCGCCGGGAATGGACGGATCGAGGCCGCCGTCCAGGACGACCCGGCCGACGTTCTGCGGGAAGAGCTCCGCGTACGTCGCTCCGAGGAACGACCCGTACGAGTAGCCCAGGTAGGCCAGCTTCGCGTCGCCCAGCACGCCGCGCATCAGATCGAGATCGCGTGCCGCGTTCTCGGTGGTGATGAAGGGCAGGATGCCGCCGCTGTTCTTCTCGCAGGCGCGGGCGAACGCCGAGGCGGACTGGCGCTGTTCGGCGGCGCGCTCGGAGGTGCCGCGCGGGGCCGCGGGGATGTCGAAGAGATAGCGGTCCATCGCAACGGCGTCGAGGCAGCGCACGGCCGTCGAGCGACCCACCCCGCGCGGATCGAATCCGACGACGTCGTACGACTCGAGGAGCTCTGGGCCGACCGCGAAGCCGGCCGACTGCAGCACGAGGTCGACGCCGCTGGCGCCCGGCCCGCCGGGGTTCACGAAGAGCGAGCCCTTCGATTCGCCGTTCGAGGCGACGCGCACGATCACGGCGAGATCGAGGTCGCCGCCGTCCGGATCGGTCCAGTCGAGCGGAGCGGTGATGGTGCCGCAGTAGTACGCGCCGTCGTCGAACCCGGTGCACTCCTGCCAGTCGACGTCCTGGCCGTAGTACTCCTCGAAGCCGGCGGGCGCGCCCGAGACGACGGGCGTGCGATCGGGGGCGACGGGCGCCGTGGTCACGCATCCGGCGAGCATCGCGGCCGCGAGACCCGCGGCCACGACGACCGCCGCCGCACGGCGGACAACGGCGCGCATCACGCTGTGCGCCCCGTCGCCACGGTGATGAGCATGCTCTCGAGGGCGAGGGCCGGCGCGGCGTTGCCCTGCAGGTTCGTCCGCGTCAGAGCGATGGCGTCGAGGACGGTCAGGGTGTGCTGCGGCGTCCACGCCGCAGCGAGAGCGTCGATGTCGGCGGTCAGCTCGCGGTTGATGAGCTCGGTCTCGCGACCGAACTGACGCATGAGCGTGTCGCGGTACAGCGACTCGAGGTCGGTCAGCACACGGTCGATGCCGTCCCGGAGGCTCCGGGTCGCTCGCCGCTTCTGGTCGTCCTCGAGGGCGCTGACCTGGCTGCGCACCGCGGGAGGGACCGCACTGCCCGGAGCGACGCCGAGCGTGCGCAGCAGCGCCTCACGCTCGCTCTCGTCCCGCTCCGCCGTGAGCGCCTTGGCATCGTCGGTGGCCGACTGCACGATCGTTGCCGCCACTTCCACCGCATCACCGACGCCGCGCACGCCGAGGACCGCCCGGAGTGTGCGCTCTCGGCGTTCGCGGGAGGCGGCATCGGTCGCCAGCCGCTGCGCCATGCCGATGTGGCGCTGCGCGAGCCGCGCGGACTGTTCCGCAACGGCCTCGTCGACACCCGTGCGCTGCACGATGAGCCGGGCGACGTCCGCGACGTCGGGCTCGCGCAGACGAAGGATGCGCACCCGCGAACGGATCGTCGGGAGAAGGTCGGCGTCGCTGGGAGCGCAGAGGATCCAGACGGTCTGCTCGGGCGGCTCTTCGAGCGCCTTGAGGAGGACGTTGCTCGTGCGCTCGACCATGCGGTCGGCATCCTCCATCACCATGACCCGGTAGCGACCGAGCGACGGCGAGAAGTACGAGCGCTCGACGAGGGAACGCGCCTCTTTGATCGAGATGATGACGCCCTCGGTGCGCAGCGCCGCGAGATCGGGATGCGTCCGGGCCATGACCTGGCGCATCGCGTTGTCGTCACCCGGCTCGGCGATCAGGGCCGCGGCGAACGCGTAGGCCAGGGTCGACCGCCCCGATCCGGGCGGACCGGTGATGAGCCACGCGTGCGCCAACTGGGCCGGATCGGATGCCGCGGCCCGCAGCTGCGCGACGGCCTCGTCCTGCCCCCACACCTCGCCCCACGGGAGGGCGTCGGTGGTGGCGGTCATGCCGTTCAGCCTACGAGGTGCCGGCGACGGTCAGGACAGCCGCTGCGCGACGCGTGCACGGATCGCGTCGGCGATCACGTCGACGGGCTGGGTCGCGTCGACGACGAGGAAGCGCTCGGGCTCGGCATCCGCCAGGGCGAGGAAGGCGGCGCGCACCCGTTCGTGGAACGCACCCTTCTCGGCCTCGAGCCGGTCGAACGGCTTGTCGGCGGCGTCCAGGCGCTCGCGCGCCGTCGCCGGATCGACGTCGAGCAGCACGGTGACGTCCGGCAGCGCGTCCTCCGTGGCCCACAGCGACAACCCGCGGATCTGATGGCCGTCGAGCACTCGGCCGGCACCCTGGTACGCGACCGAGCTGTCGAGATAACGGTCCTGGATGACCACGTCCCCGCGGGCGATGGCGGGGCGCACGACCGTGGCGACGTGGTGCGCACGGTCGGCCGCGTACAGCAGCGCCTCGGCGCGGGGGGCGATGTCGCCGCGGTGGTGGAGGACGATGTCGCGGATCAGGACGCCGACGTCGGTGCCGCCGGGCTCGCGCGTGCGCACGACCTGACGGCCGTGCTCCTGGAGCCACTGCTCCAGGAGCGCCGCCTGCGTCGTCTTGCCCGAGCCGTCACCGCCTTCGAGGGTGATCCAGAGCCCGGAGGTCACTTCTTCTTCGCCGCCGGCTTGCGCGCCGCGGGCTTGCGCGTGGTGCGCTTGGGCGCCGGCCCCTTGGCGCGCTTGTCGGCGAGCATCTGGACGGCGACCTCGAAGGTGATGTCGTCGGGGGTCTGACCGCGCGGGATCGTCACGTTCGTCGTGCCGTCGGTGACGTAGGCACCGAAGCGGCCGTCCTTGATGCGGATCGGCTTGCCGCTGACCGGGTCGGCCTCGAATTCCTTGATCGAGGTCGCGGCGCGGTTCGCGTACTTCGGCTGCGAGTAGATCTCGAGCGCCTGCTCGAGGGTGATGTCGAAGATCATGTCCTCGCTCGCGATGCTCCGCGAGTCGGTGCCCTTCTTGATGTAGGGACCGTAGGGGCCGTTCTGCGCCGTGATGACGGTGCCCGACTCGGGGTCGACTCCCACCTCGCGCGGCAACGACAGGAGCTTGAGCGCGGTCTCGAGATCGATCGTCTCGGGCGACATGCTCTTGAACAGCGACGCGCGCTTGGGCTTGGGCGCGACAGGCTTCTTCGCACCGCGCTTGGGCTTGGCGTCCTCGGCCGGCGCCTCCTCTTCGGGGAGCACCTCTTCGAGGTAGGGGCCGAACCGACCGTCCTTGATGACGACGTCGCGTCCGTTCTCGGGGTTCTGCCCGAGCACCCGGTCGCCACCGATCGGGGCCTCGATCAGCTCGCGAGCCCGCTCGGGCGTGAGTTCGTCGGGCGCGAGGTCGTCGGGCACGTTGATGCGGCGCGGCGTCTCGGGGTCGTCCCCGGGGACCTCGAGGTACGGACCGTACCGGCCGAAGCGGAGCACCGCGACGTCGCCGATCTTGGTCGAGTTGATCTCGCGCGCGTCGATGTCGCCGAGGTTGTCGACGATGTTGCGCAGGCCCACGTGGCCCTCGGAGCCGAAGTAGAACTCGCGCAGCCAGGCGGCGCGGTTCTGCTCGCCGCGGGCGATCGCGTCGAGGTCGTCCTCGAGTGCCGCCGTGAAGTCGTAGTCGACCAGGTCGGCGAAGTGCTCCTCGAGCAGTCGCACGATGCTGAAGGCGAGCCAGCTCGGAACGAGCGCCTGACCGCGCTTGGACACGTAGCCGCGGTCGAGGATGACGTCGATGATGCTGGCGAACGTCGAGGGACGGCCGATGCCGCGCTCCTCGAGCGCCTTGACGAGGGACGCCTCGGTGTACCGGGGCTTGGGGCTCGTGGCGTGACCCTTCGGCTCGACGTCGGTCAGCCGCAGCGCGTCGCCGACGGCGAGCGCGGGGAGCGACTGGTCGTCGGTGCGGTCGTTGTCGTTGCGCTTCTCGTCGCGCCCCTCCTCGTACGCGTCGAGGAAGCCCTTGAACGTGTACACGGTGCCGGACGCGGTGAAGGTCGCGGTGCGGCCGGCGGCATCCGCGTCGATCGTCACTGTCGTGGTCTCGTACTTGGCGTCGGCCATCTGGCTGGCGACGGTGCGCATCCAGATCAGCTCGTAGAGTCGCAGCTCATCGCGATCGAGGCCGGAGGTGACCTCCTTCGGCGTGCGGAAGTGCTCGCCCGAGGGTCGGATCGCCTCGTGCGCCTCCTGCGCGTTCTTGGCGTTGTTCCGGTAGCTGCGGGGGTTCGCAGGCACGGCCTTGTCGCCGTAGAGCGCGACGGCCTGCGTGCGCGCCGCGGTGACCGCCTGCGCCGACAGTGCCGTCGAGTCGGTACGCATATAGGTGATGTAGCCCTTCTCGTAGAGCCGCTGCGCGACGCCCATGGCGTGCTTGGCGCTCATCGAGAGCTTGCGACCTGCCTCCTGCTGGAGGGTCGAGGTCGTGAACGGAGGCTTCGGGCTGCGCGTGCCGGGCTTGGCCTCGACGCTGACGACGGATGCCGCACCGGAGGCCTCGAGGGCGGCGGCCAGTTCGCGGGCCTGCTCCTCGCTGAGGACGACGACGGCCTTCTTGAGCGCGCCGGTGTCGTCGAAGTCGGTGCCGCGGGCCAGCGGCGCGCCGTCGAGACGAGCGAGGCGGATCGCGAAGGCGTCGGCACCCTTGACGGCGGTGGAATCGACGTCCCAGTACGAGGCGGAGACGAAGGCCATGCGCTCGCGCTCGCGCTCGACGACCATGCGGGTCGCGGCCGACTGGACGCGGCCGGCGCTCGTTCCCTGGCCGACCTTGCGGCGCGTGACGTCGGAGACGTCCCAGCCGTACAGCCGGTCGAGGATGCGGCGGGTCTCCTGGGCGTCGACGAGGGCGTGATCGAGTTCACGGGTGTTCTTGACCGCGGCCTGGATCGCGTCCTTCGTGATCTCGTGGAAGACCATCCGCTTGACGGGGACCTTCGGCTTGAGGGTCTCGAGCAGGTGCCACGCGATGGCTTCGCCTTCGCGGTCCTCATCAGTGGCGAGCAGGAGTTCGTCGGCGTTCTTCAGGGCGCGCTTGAGCTCGGACACCGTCTTCTTGCCGCGCTCGCTCTCCACATAAAGAGGAGTGAAGTCGTTCTCGATGTCGATGGAGTACTTGCCGACGGAGGTCTTCTTCAGATCCGCCGGGATGTCCTTCTTGTCGGCGAGGTCGCGGATGTGCCCGACCGAACTCATGACCTCGTACCCGTCACCCAGGTATCCCTGGATAGAGCGCATCTTCGTCGGAGACTCGACGATGACGAGCTTCTTGCCCTGTGCCACGTGGCGTCCTTTCTTCGTTGCACACCATACACACCGCGTTGTCAAGAGCGCGCTGAGAGCGCCCGCCGCGGACCGCGTCACGGGCCGTCCTGCGGCGGCCCCGCGCGGGCGCGCGCCCGCGCGTCCAGAGGGCCGACGCCGATCGAGACCTCGACCGTCACGATGAGCCCGTCGACGCGACACGCGGAGACGGTCGCCCCCGCCCGCGAGGCGACCTCCGCGGCCCGCGAACACGGTTCGCCGGGAATCAATCCCGACGCGGTGTCGGCGGCCGCGAGAGCCGCCGCGTCCGCTGCGCCCGCTGCGCGCGCCGCGGTCGCTGCGGCGCCCCCGGCGGCGAGGAAGCCGACGGCGAGGGTCGCCGTGACGGCCACGACACCGATCGTCGTCGCGGATCCCGCCATCAGTCCCCCTCCGGGGCGGGTAGCGCACACGAGGTCGCCCGGAGGTCGGGCAGCGGCAGGGGCACTCCTGCGGCGGCGGTCAGGTCGACGCACACGAGGTCACCGTCGCGGCGGCTGCGCACCTCCGCGCCGGAGGCGAGCGCGCGCGCCGCCGCGACCACGCGGTCGGCGGGCTCCTCGCGAGCCGCCAGCCGCGCCGCCTGCGCAGCCGCGTGCTCCAGCCGCACCTGCCTGGCACCCACCGAGAGTGCCGACACGGCGAGGACGATGACGAGGACGACGGCGGGGACCGTCACGGCGAACTCCGCCGCGACCGATCCCCGCTCGTCCCGCCTCATGAGACGGTCAGCGCGCGCCGCACCAGGTCGGTGAGGATGCCGCGCACCTCGTCCGAACGCATGATGATCACGAGCAGGCCGGCGAAGGCCACCGCCGCCATCGTCGCGATGGCGTACTCGGCCGTCGCGGCTCCGGTCTCGTCGGCGAACAGTTCCGCGGCGCGGCGTCGGGTCAGGGTGGGCAGGTCGTGGGGTGTCATGATCTCCTCCGATGTGGGTTGTGGGTGTGGGCACGTCTGGGGCTCACAGGGTGAGCGGGGTCGTGGTCAGCACGGACAGCAGCATCGGGCCGACACCGAGCAGCAGGAATGCCGGCAGGGTGCAGACCCCCAACGGCAGCAGCAGCCGTCCCGAGAGCGTGGCGGCGCGCAGCCGTCCTTCCGTCCGCGCCGCTTGACGGCGGGCCGCGGCATCCGCCCGGAGCAGTTCCACCGCGGGGGCCCCGGCCGACCAGGACAGGGCGAGCACCGTCTCGGTCTCGGCGGTGGGCGCCAGGCCCGACGCCGCCGCAGCGATCTCGGTCGCCTGAGGGATCGACACCCCGCCCGAGAGCGCGATCGCGATCACCTCGGCATCCAGTCCGGGGATCTCCTCCCCCGGCTGCGCCCGCGCGACGAGCGCACGCGTCCATCGGTGCGTGAGGAGCATCAGCGCTCCGCCGGCCACCAGACAGACCGTGCCCGCCGGAGTGGCCAGCGCCGCGATCGGGTCGAAACCGAGCGCCGCGCCGAGGCCCAACGCCACCAGCGGCAACCAGGCGATGAGACGGGCCGTGGTCTGGGGCTCCGCCAGGGCGGTGCGCACGTCGTCGCGCGCCTGATGGGCGTCGCGGAGCGCCTCGGCGAGACCGCGGAGGCTCACGGCGAGCGGCGCCCCGACGGTCGTCGCCACCCGCCACGCGATCCCGATCTGCCGCCACGCCTCACCCCGATCGGTGAGAGCGGATGCCAGCGGCTCCCCCTCGTCGAGCCGCGCACACACCGCGGCGGCGGTCGGGTCGCCGGTCGTCGCGAGGTGACGCCACGCCGCCGCCGGCGCGATGCCGGCCTGCAGCAGAACCGCGAGGCGCTGGACGACCGCCGCAACCGATGCGGCATCGGGCGCGGCATCCGCGGTTATGCGGCGTCTCACGAGAGCTCCTCGACAGCCAGACGATCGCTGCGCACCACGGGGCGGGCGATCCCCGTCACGCGGCGCACGCCGTCGGGACCCCGCTCGATGTGCACGACGGCCCCGATCGCGCTGGCGGTCTGACGGGCGAGCGCCCGGTCGTCCATGCCGGCGAGCGCCCCGAGGGCCTCGAGCCGCGCGGGGACATCGGCGACCCCGCTGGCGTGCACCGTCCCCGCGCCGCCGTCGTGGCCGGTGTTGAGGGCGCTCAGGAGCTCCCGCACCTCCTCGCCCCGACACTCCCCCACGATCAGGCGATCGGGCCGCATTCGCAGCGCTTCGCGCAGCAGGCGCCCGAGCGGGATCGCGCCGACGCCCTCGAGGTTCGCCTGCCGCGCCTCCAGACGTACGTGGTGGGGATGGGCGATCCGGAGCTCCGCGACGTCCTCGATCGTGACGATCCGCTCCGACACCGGCACCCGCCCGAGCAGCGCGGCCAGCAGAGTGGTCTTCTCCACTTGGTGCATCTGACGCACCTAATCAGTGGAGGTGATCGGCATGAACGTCGAACGCAAGAAGAACGTTGTGGCCTACGTGCGGGTGGTCCGCGCGCGGGCCGTTGGCGGGGACGCTGCAGCGCAACGACGAGCCATCGAGCGGCGCTGCCGCGAGAACAACCTAGTCGTGGAAGCGACGTTGCGAGCAACCCGCCTGGCTGTCGATCGATCCTCAACGGAGGTGCTTCACGCACTGGCTCGATACCCGCTCGGTGTGTCTCTGAAGCAGGGGTCCGATCGGGGTGGTCGTCATGCTCTCTAGGACAACTACGAGCAGCACTGCAACAATTACCGAGCAGGTGCTGATCTATCTGAGGATCAGCGAGGACCGTACCGGCGAGGAAGCCGGGGTCGAGCGGCAGCGAGACGACTGCCTCGCGCTGTGCGCCCGGCTGGGCTTAGACGTTGCCGAGGGCGACGTGTTCATGGACAACGACACGTCCGCCTACCTCGACAAGAAACGACCCGACTTCGCGCGGATGCTCGCTCGGATCAAGCTCGGGCCTTCGCGGGTCGTCGTCTGGCACGTCGATCGCCTCTACCGGCGACCCCGTGAGCTCGAGGACTTGATCGACCTCGTGGAGACGCATCCAATCCGCATCGAGGCTGTCATGGGCGGTGCGTTCGACTTGAACACCCACGAGGGTCGGCTGATGGCCCGGCAGCTCGTTGCGATGGCGGCCTACGAGTCCGGGCACAAGGCTGACCGCATCCGCCGTGCGAACCGGCAGAAGGCCGAACGTGGCGACTGGCACGGCGCAGCAAAGTTCGGCTACGGCACCGGCGGCGTCCTCATCCCGGAGCAGGCCACGGTCATCCGTGAGATGGCGGACAGGTTCCTCGCTGGACAGTCGCTACGCTCGATCACCGCGTGGCTGAACGAAGAGTCCGGGTTCCCCGCACCGCAGGCAAGGACGGGGAAGACGCTCGGTGTCTGGCACGCGACCACCGTGAAGTCCATCTTGGTCTCCGCGCGGATCAGCGGGCAGCGAGCGTATGAGCCGACGCGAAGGCGCGGTGATGGACCGAAGGGGCGAGAGATCCTCGGACCGGGGAACTGGCCTGCGATCATCACTCCGGAGGAGACGACCCGCATCAGAGCGATGCTTTCCAACCCCGACCGCCGGGTCGGAGCATCTTCGATCAACCTGCTGTCGGCGATCGCGACGTGCGGCAAGTGTGGCTCCGGGCTCGTCGCGGGCAAGGCCAAGCACGGACCATCGGACGCGAAGCGGAACTACTACCGCTGCATGCCGGTGCCAGGGCATCCCGAGCGAGGCGGCCTGTCGGTCAGTGCATCCGGCCTCGAAGCTGTCGTCAGAGAAGCCGT
The DNA here is from genome assembly GCF_044542795.1 of Microbacterium sp. NPDC077663. NCBI lineage: Bacteria > Bacillati > Actinomycetota > Actinomycetes > Micrococcales > Microbacteriaceae > Microbacterium > Microbacterium sp. NPDC077663. The sequence goes on from NZ_JBITVE010000003.1 coordinate 220,956, forward strand.
GATTGCCCGCCTGGCCGTGACCACTCTCCCGGCCGACACTCCCGAGACAGGCGGGGCGGTCGCGGAAGCGATGGGACGGATCATGGCCGCTCGTGAGCGGATGGAAGACCTCGCCCGCGACTACGGAGCGGGCACGCTGACCCGCAGCGAGTACCACGCCGGTCGTGTCGCGGCGCAGAGCGCCGTTCATGACGCGGAACTAGCCCTCGGCAGGGTGAACCGCGGATCGGCCCTCAAAGGGCTCCCTATCGGCGATGAGGCGGCTCTGCGGCACGCCTGGGAGCATGAGTGGACCGTTCCGCAGAAGCGCGCGATCCTGACCGCGCTGATCGACAGCCTCGTCGTGCAGCCCTACGCGCATGGTGGTTCGCGTTTCCGACCCGAGCGGGTGCAGCTCACCTTCAAGGCATGACGGGAGGGTGCTGGGTCAGGCCGGATGCTCCATGAGCGCACGGAGCCGGCCCAGCACCACCGGGTCTTCGACGGCGAACGGTACCCCCGACGCCTCGCATGCCTCTCGCGTCCAGGCCACCACATCGAAGTCGGGCGGGAGCGCGTCCCTCGCGAGATCGCCTTGGGTCGCGTTCTCCGCGCTTGTGCCGCCCATGATCCAGAGGTGCGCGCGTCGCCCCCGCTCCCACGGCGGCGCACACATTCATGGTGCGGGCGCCTGCTCGCGGCGAAGAAGCGGAGCAGCATCATGGCAACCCCTCGATACCGGCCGGAGCAGTTCGTCGACTCGGGCTGGGACTCGGGCACCCCGGAGCGTAAGGCGCGGTTCGTGAACTCGCTGCTGCGTTTCATCGCCGACGACTTCCCTCGCGAACGGTTCACTCGCCCGCTGTATCTGGGGCTCTCCACGCATGGCTACTTCGGGTTCATCGCGCACTACGACATTCACGGGTTCTACGAGGAGCAGCTGGCGACGCCGGCGAGGCGTGAGCGGTTCCTGAGCGATCTGGCCCGCGACTGCCAGAAGGACGCGCACCTGGATCGCCCGGACCTGTGGAGCGATGTCAAGGAGGTGCTGGCGAGCCGTCTCATGCCGCAGCAGGAGCCGGCTCGCTCTCCGCGTCGGCTCGCGCCGTCGACGTCGTTCGGTGCGCGTTCGGCCGCTGCCCGCTCGGACGCCCCGACCTTGTTCTGACGCGTGGCGTCAGAGGCCGAACTGCGGTCCGTCGGGCTGCGGGGTTGGCGAGCGTTCGACCACGGTGAGGTCAACCACCGAACGGTCTGGGTCGGCTCGCACGCCGAGCGTGGGCCGGTGGGCGCGGACGGCCTCCACGGTGATCCGGGCTTCTTCGACGGCGGCGGGCGGCTGTTCGCTGCTGTCCTGCATCGCGGCCAGCTGGGCCTCGACTCGGGTCAGGTCCATCTCGGCGGCGGCGAGGGCAGCCGCGTAGCGGAAAGGTTTGCCGATGCGTTCTTCGGTCTCCGCGATGGTCTGCTCGGCGACGGCGAGGTCGTCTCGCGCATGCCGGAGCAGCGCGGGGATGCCCGAGACGCGGTTCTCGATGCGTTGGATCACGCCGACGCCTCCCGCGAGGAAAGCGTCGCGGGAGATGGCGAAGGCGCTGCGGGGCACGTCGTTGAGTGTGATCTCCATGAGCAGATCGCTGAGCATCGGCCGGGTGCCGAGGTGGACGTCGAATCCGCTGATGCGCCCGATGACGCCGTAGTCGCGGGTCGCGTACTTGGGCGCCCATTTCAGATCGGAGTCGTTCGCCCATCGGGCGAGCGCGTGGGCGGCGTCGACCCGCGAGTCGTAGTGCGTGCCGCGCAGCTCGATGCGGAAGTTGTCGTCGGAGGTGTCGCGGATGCGCGGGAGCACCGCTTCCAGGTGCTGGATGTCGTCACCGGCGCGGCGCGCGTCGCCGCGGGCACGGTCGCGGGTGTGGATGAGCATCGACTCGTTGCGGTGATAGGCGCGCTCCAGCCGGCGGAGCCTGGCGACCTCGTTCTGGATCGTGGAGTGCTCCAGCAGCAGCGGGTTGCCGGAGCTGATCGCCTTCGCCTCGGCGGCGGACAGGGCTGAGGAGTCGATCTCCTCGATCTCTCGGGTGTCGAGTCGGCCGCGCATGAGCTGGGCGATGAACGTCGCCTTCCGCTCGACGCCTTGCCACATGTAGGAGTCGAAGGATCGCTCGGTGACGAACCGGACGATCGCGACCTCGGCGTTCTGGTTCCCTTGCCGCATGATGCGTCCCTCGCGCTGCGCGATGTCGGAGGGACGCCACGGGCAGTCGAGGTGGTAGAGCGCGACCGCCCTCGCCTGGACGTTGGTGCCCACCCCCATCTTCTCGGTCGAGCCCATCAGCACGGCGATGTGCCCGGCGCGGGCTGCGGCGAACAGGCGCGCCTTGTCGGTGTCGGTCTTGGCCTCGTGCATGAACCGGATCGCCTCGCCCGGCATCCCGCGCAGGACGAGCTGGGCGTGCAGCTCGTCGTAGGCGTTCCAACGGTCGGGGTTCGGCGTGCCGATATCGGAGAACACCAGCTGCAGCGCGCCTCGCACAGGTGAAGGCTCCCCGGTGATGACGTCGAGATACTCGTTGTCGCGCGTGCGCTCCCAGATCCGGTGAATCGCGTCGGCGGCGGCGTCGATCTTCGTCGGGCCGGAGGGTCGGTTGGGGACGATCATGCGAATGTCCAGCGCGGCCATGCGGCCGTCGGTGGACACGTTGAGCATGTTGTCCTCGTTGGGCGGGACCGCCTTGGCGGCGATCTTCTCCGCCCGCGCGCCCAGGTGCTCGATGAACCGTTTGAGCTCGACGGTGGGCTGCACTGGAATGGTCGCCGGGACGCGCTGGCCGTCGTCGCGGGCGACGAGGTCGGGGGTGGGCAGTTGCAGGTCTTCGGCGGTCTTCACGTCGGCGAAGATCGACCACATCTTGAGCATCTCCGGCACGTTGGAGAACTTGGCGAAGCGGGTCTTCATGCGGAACGTGTTGTTGCCGGTTGGGGCCATCTCCATCTGCGTGACGGTCTGTCCGAACGTCGCCGCCCAGGCGTCGAACGCTCCGATGCCGGCCGCGTCGAGCAGGTCGGGACGCAGGTAGCGCTGCATCACGTATGCCTCGGTCACGCTGTTGGAGATCGGGGTCGCGGTCGCCCCGGTGACGACGCGCTCCCGGCCCTGGGAGCGCAGGTACTCGAGCTTCATGTGCAGGTCTGTCGCCCGGTCGGAGCCCTCGATCGATGCGTCACGGATGTTGGACTCCGTGGCGAGGTTCTTGTACATGTGCATCTCGTCGACGATCACGTAGTCGATGCCGGTGTCTTCGAAGCAGACGCCGACGTCGCGGGAGGTGTCGGTGCGGTCCTTGAGTTTGTTCTCCAAAGCGAGGAGCTTGCGTTGGATGCGTTTGACGCTCATCCGGTCCTCGCCCTCGGCCTGGTCGAGCACTTGCTTGACGTCATCGACCTGCGAGCGGATGTATGCCTGCTGGGTCTCGGTGCGCAGCGGGATCTTCGCGAACGCTCCCTGCGTCAGGATGACGGCGTCCCACTCGTTCGCGGCGGCGCGGGCGACGAAGGTGCGGCGCTTGTCCGCGGTGAGCTCGCCGCTGGAGGCGGCGAGGATGCGAGCCTGCGGGTAGATCTGCAGCCACTCCCTCCCCACCTGTTCCAGCATGTGATTCGGTACGACGACGACCGGCTTGGCGATCAGACCCATGCGGCGCATCTCCATCGCACCCATCACCATCTCGGCGGTCTTGCCCGCGCCGACCTCGTGGAACAAACCGGCGGAGGGCTCGGCGATCATGCGGGCGACCGCGGCGCGCTGGTGCGTGCGCGGCTCGAAGCTGGCCACCATGCCGGGCAGCGACAGGTAGTCGCCGGCCTCGCTGTAGTCGCGCAGCACGATCGAGTTGAAGCGTCGGTTGTACTCGTCCACGAGCGCGGCGGCGCGGGCGGGGTCTTCCCACACCCACTCGCCGAACCGTTCCTGGATGAGGTCGGCCTTTTCCTGCGCTGCCGTCGTCTCGATCGGGTTCAGGACGCGGCGGACCTTCCCGCCGACGTCTTCCACCTCGTCGTAGACGAGCAGGGTCTTCTGCTCCATGACGGCTTGCGCGATGTCCGGTGCGGGGCGCCGCTCGGTGCCCCATTCGCTCGTGGACAGCACGCCCGCTCGGCCGCCTCTGACCTCCCACATGCCCGGTAGCGAGTTCTCCACCCGCACGTCGGAGGTCTTCAGGATCGCGTTGAGGAAGTCCTCGTGGATGCGTTCGCTGATCCACACGGCGCCCAGGCGCGCGGTGATGTCCTCCACGCCCAGGGCGGCGGGCATCACGGCGGTCAGCGCGTCGACGTTCGCCTGGAACGCCGGTTGGTCGGCGGCGCGCTCTTTGGCGGCCTCCAGCTTCCCCCGCACGTCGCCGGACAGGTAGGCGGGGGCGTGGACGAGCTCGCCGCCGACGGGGTCGGTGAACACCATCCCGGCCAGGGCCGGGCGGGCCTCATGCTCGGGCATCCCGAGCAGATCGGCGATGAGGGTCAGGTCGATGCCGCCGGTGCGGTCCAGACTGACCGCGATCGCGTCGGCGGGGGTCTCCACGCCCTGCACCTCCGGGCGGGGCGCGACGACGCGGCGGGTCATGATCGCCGCCGGCGTGGCCGTCTGCTCGGTGTCGTCGAACTGCTCCAGCGCGATCACGAGCGGCCCGAACGGGTCCGAGCGCAGCAGCCGGATCGGGGTCGGCACGATCCGCGCGTAGGTGTCCTCGCCGGCCGGGTTCTGCCGGCCGGTCGGCCGCAGCGTGTACCGGTTGAGAGGGCCGTACTTGCCGAGGTACTTCTGGTAGTCGTGGCGCAGCGCGGCGCGTGCCTCGGTGACCTCGGCCGTGTCGTCCACGGTCGCCGACTCCAGGGTCAGCAGAGTCGTGGCGCGGTCGCGCAGCCCGAGCAGGGCGCGCAGTTCGGTCGCGGCCGACTTCGGCACGGCGAACGGTTCGAGCGCGCCGGAGGCGACGGTCGCGAACTCGCCGACGTCGACGGGGACGATGCTGCCGTCCCACGCGGCCGGCGCGGACGGGGTGAACGCGGCACGGCGGGACTGCTGCGCCGCGGTGCGTTCGCTCATCGTCAGGCCGAGCCGGCGGCCGGAGAACACGATCTCGTCCACGGCGAGCGCCAGGGTGCTCTCCAGCTCGGCGAGGTCTCCGCTGACCGTGAGCGTGTCCGCGCCGTACATGCCCTGCTGCACGCCGACGGTGCCGAGCATCCGCTCGGGGCGGTGGTCGAAGTAGGTGTTGATCTTCACCAGCCGCCCGTCGATGCTGACCGGTGTGACGGTCTCCCACAGGTCGTCGGCCGGCGGCTGGTCGTCCTCGCGGCGGCGGAAGATGAGCAGGTCGGTGAGCACCTCGGTGCCGGCGGCGCGGCGGTGCGCGCCGGTGGGCAGGCGGATCGCCCCGACGAGGTCCGCCAGGGCGTTCATCTCCCGGCGTGCGCCGGGGTTCTGCGCGTCCATCGTGTAGTGCGAGGTCAGCACCGCGACGAGGCCGGCCGGCCTGGTCAGGCGCAGCGACTTGAGGATGAAGTGGTTGTGCATCGTCTGCTTGGTGCTGTTGTGGACCGGATCGTGCAGGACGACGCCGGCGAACGGCACGTTGCCGATCGCCGCGTCGAAGTGCGCTTCGGGCAGGCGGGTGTCGGCGAACGACTCGGCGCGGATCGTGGCGTGCGGGTAGATGCCCTGGCTGATCGCGGCGGTCACCGGGTCCAGCTCCACCCCGGTCATCTGCGCCGTCGTCGGTGCGAGGCCGATGAAGGTCCCTGCCCCGGAGCCGGGTTCCAGCACGGCGCCGCCGGTGAAGCCGAGCGCGCTCATCGCCCGCCACATCTGCCGGACGATCAACGGGTCGGTGTAGTGGGCGTTGATCGTCGTGCGCGCCGCGGCGTCCCACTCCGCCTCGTACAGCAGACCGCGCAGCTCGGCGCGTTCGGCGTCCCAGCCGTCCTTGGCCGCGTCGAACACATCGGGCAGAGCCCCCCAGCTCGACCAGCGGGCGAGCACTTTCTGCTCCTCGGCGGTCGCGGCACGGTCTTCGGCGACCAGCGTGCGCGCGAGCCGGATCGCGGCGGTGTTCGCCTGGAACCTGGCCTTTTGCCCGGAGGGCGCCAGGTCGTCTTGCGAGGCGGGGACGAACCTGGGTGGGGCCGCTAGCTCAGTTCGCGCAGAAAGCGGATCGTCGCCGCCTCCTGCAGCACGGCCTGGTTCTCCCGCAGGTAGTCCCGCGGCGGCTCGGTCGCCACCAGTCCCTTGAGGAAGGCCACCGGCACCGCCCAGTCGTTCGCCATCTGCTCCAGCTCGACCGTCGAGGGCATCAAGTCCGGCGAGTCCTGCATCCGCTCGGCCCAAATCACGAGGTTCTCGTCCGAGCGCCGGGTCTGCTCCCATTCCTCGCGGGCCTGCTCCAGCGGCAGCTCCGGGTCGCCGATCCACACCAGCTGTGCCATCACGACCTCCTCCGCGATCCGCCGGGCCGTCACCAGGCGGGCGACCTCCTGCAAGTAATTCTGCGCCGAAGAGCGCGTCCCAGCCAGCATTGCCGTCAGGTCCGACACTTGCGCCTGCACTTCCAGGCCCAGGTTCGTGAAGAACTCCTCCGGATTCTCCAGCGTCTTCAGCCGGCTCGGGGCCGTCCTCTCCCAATGGGCTCGGGCTGCTGCCGCGTACTTGTTCATCGGCGTGTTCCTCCCCGGTCGCCTCGTCCGGCATCTCGGATACGAGTGCGGCGGCCAGCGACTCGTCGGCGGTCTGCTCGTCCAGCCCCCACAGGTCGAACGCGAGCTGACCCGGATGCGGGTCGCGGTTGCGGCGCGCGGCCATCAGGTCGCCTCCGCGTCAGGAGTGCGCGGCGAGACTCGCATGGATGCTCCCGTGATCGGACGCCGATGCTCAGGAGCGGATCTCGCCCGTGTCCGGGTCGAGATTCCGGTAGAACTCGTCCTCGGCTGCCCGACGGCGGGCAACGTCGTCGAGGACGTGCTGCACGAAGTCCGCGTCCCGGTCGGTGATCGGGGTTTCCTCGACAGGCTCGCCAGGCTCTTCGCCGGGCCACACGGTCTGCCGGGTCGGGCGGTCACGGTCCAGGCGGGTACCGCACGCGGCGACCCACTCGCGCAGCCGGTGCCGCGCGTCAGCGAAGTCCCGGTGCCACCCGAGCGGGGCCGACCCGTTCTGTTCGGGGTCGTAGGCGCCCAGCCAGTGCAGATGCAGCGCGCTCAGTTCCCAGACGAGCTCGGGGTGCCGGTGCCACAGCGGCGGGATCACGGCGGCGGGCAGCCCGTAGGTGCGGCGCAGCCAGTTCACCCAGGCGTTGAGCTCCAGCCACTCGGTCTCGGCCTCGTCGGCGGTCACGATGTTCCAGTTCACCGGATGCGGCGGCTCCGGCAGCAGTTCCGGCCCGGCATCGGAAGCGGGCTCGTGCAGGGTCTCGTCCTTGGTGCTCATCGGAGAGCCGCCGTTCAGAGGGCGACCGCAGTGGACTCGGCGGCCGCGCGCTGCGGTGCGTCCGAGATCGGCGCCGGCTTGCGGCGCGGGCGCGGTGTGGTGCGCTCGGCGGTGTCCGCCTCGACCGCCTGCCCGGCGCGCCGGCTGCGGTCGACGCTGTAGCGCGTGCGCAGGCTGTCGTGGCCGATCGCGGTCGCGATGAACTCCTCGTCGCGGATCGTCTTCCCGTCGCGCTCGTAGATGAAGGGGTGGACGCGCCCGCTGGCGACGAAGCTGTCGTCCTTCGCCAGGAGGGCGTGGGCGCGCTTGGCGGCAGCGCGGAACAGGACGAGGTGGTGGAACGTCGGCTCGAGGTCGGTCATGGTGCCGTCCGGTTCCTCGCGCTGATGCCGCACGCCGACCCTGGCGTAGAACCGGGCCTGCCCCTTGGAGGTGGTGGTCAGCTGCGGCTCGGTCGCGATGAACCCGGTCAGCGACTGCTGGGTCTGGATGCTCACGTAGTGCTCCTTGCCTGTCGTGACAGCCGCCAGATACGGCCGTTCCCGTCAGGCAGGTGCGCGTCCGCTGCCAGTCAGGCGGGACGCCGCAGCAGCGCCTCGATCTCGGCGCGGTCGGCTTTCAGCGTCGCGGCGTCCTCGCGGCTGGTCCACGCGCGCAGATCGGTGACGATCGGCGGGGCCGCGCGCAGCAGCGTGATCCCGGTGCCGAACGGCAGGGTTCGGATCGTCTCGGGCGGCATCACCGCCACCCGACGCACCGACCGCTGCGACGACCGCGAGCCGCGGTCGCCGAACGTGTCCGAGTGGGTGGTCTCGTCCCGCTCCCCGATGAGGGTCGAGAGGTCTTGCAGGTCGCGTGAACCGGACGCGCCACCGAGGACGATCTTGACGATGGAGGCGTCCCAGATCGCTGCGGCGGCGTTCTCACCCCACTTCTCCCGCGCCTGGGCGAGGGACTGCAGCACGGGCATGGTCGTGATCCCCGTGCCGCCACCCTCGGCCATCAGCGTGGGCAGGCTCGGCAGGGGTGCGAGGTTGCCGATCTCGTCCAACGCGAGCAGCAGCGGCGGGTCCAGGCGTGCGCCCGGCGAGACGGCTGCGAGGTGTCGTGCGGTCTCCACGAGGTCTTCCACGAAGGCGGAGACCAGCGCCGAGGAGCCGCCGGCGCCGGCCGAAGTCGCCAGCAGGTAGAGCGTCCCGCGCTGTGTGAGGAACGCGGCGGGGTCGAAGTCTTCACCGGGGCGCGGGGTGACCGCTTCCAGCACGCGCGGGTCGGCCAGGCAGCTCAGGGCGAGGGACACACCCTGCCAGATCGAGTCGCGGGTGCGGGGGTCGGCGTGGATCATCGCCTCCAGCGACTCGGCCCAGCCAGTCGCCGCCAGCGGGTGGGCGGTGAGGATCGCGACGGCCTCGGCGGCAGCCGTCGGGTCCAGGGTCCAGCGGAACAGTTCGGCGGCGCCACGCCCGTCGAGGGCCGCGGCGTGCAGCAGCGCTTGCAGCGCGGTACGGGTCTTGCCCTCCCAGAATCCGCCGCCCTCCACGCCGCCCGAGGAAAGCCCGGTCCCGGCGGCCAGGCCCGTCGCGCGGATCATCGCCGTCAGCGGCGTCTCGCAACCGCGCACCGGCGACCAGCGCAGCCCGGCCGGCACGCCTTCGGCCAGATGCTGCGGGTCGAACACCGCCACAGGGCCGCGGCGCCGGCGCGCGCGGAGCGTGGCTGTGAGGTTGTCGGGTCGGGTCGAGGTGGTCACGACCGCGCCTGGCGCGTCCAGGATGGCGTTGATCGCGACGAACATGCCTTTGCCCGCACGAGGCGGCCCGATCAGCAGCATGCTGTCCTCCACCGACGCCCAAACGTGGCGCCCGTGCGAGCGGCCTAGCAGGTAGCCGACGTCGGCCGGCTTCGGGTCCGCCGTCGACGGGCGCAGCGTGGAGGCGCGGCGCAGCAGCGCCCGACTGGAGGCGGCCTGGGCGACCTCGGCGCCGGTCGCGGTGCCCTGGATGCGGTGCGGGTCGCGGCGGGTCGCGGTCGAGTGCCGGCGCAACAGCGACCAGCCCCACCATCCTGCGACGCCGAGAACGGCGAGCAGCAGGGCCGTCACGATCCAGTAGACGACCGGGTTCAGCCCCGGTGCGCCCAGCGGACCGCCGGGATCGCCAGGGCGCAGGAGCACGCCGAGGCCGGTGTCGATGCCGCCGGCCGGCTGCGGCGCCCCGGTCAGGAACGCGGCGATCGTCCCAGCGACTCGCAGCACCCCGGCAAATCCGGCGACGGCGATCAGCAGGCCGATGCCGAAGTTCGCGAGCAGGTCTTCGGGGCCGCGGCCCGTCGTCGTGCTCACTGGCGGTCCCGGTCGGGATGGTGGACGGACAGGGTGCCGGAGATACGGCCCAGCAGCAGCACCTCGCGAGTCGGTGCCAGCTCGAGCAAATGCCGTTGCAGCAGGGCGCGTCCGTGCCCGGTCGGGCTGGCGTCGGAATGGGCGACGATGACGGCCAGGGCGACGTCCTCGCCAGGCACGAACCCGTCCGCGCTCACCTCGATCAGCGCAGGGACCGCAGCCGCCGGAACCGACGCCTGCTGGGGGAAGGCAGGCTCGGGAGGGGCGAAGCGGCTCCGACGGCGCGGTGGCGTGAGGATGTCGGTGAAGGTCGAGCCGTCCGCCTCACGCACCTCGACGCGGATCGGGCCGTTCAGGGCGGCGGTGAGATGATCGGCGAGCGCCCCGAAGGTGTCGCGTCGCAGCGGGAGCAGCTCCTCCGGTGGGGTGAACGGGGCGCCGTCGACCGAGACGGACAGGGCGCCGTCGGGTGCGACGTCGACTCGGACGTGCGGGACGTGGATAATCGGCTGGGCGGCCGCGGCTGGCTCGTCGGGCCTGTCGGCCGGGTCGCTGCCGCGCCGGTAGCGGGGCTTCACACCACGCCCCCGGTCATGCGGGTGGCCGTGTTGAACAGGTCGAGCTCGGCCGGGTGCAGCTGATGCTGCGTGACGTAGGAGTGATCCTTGACACGCCACAGCCCTTGCCCGGTTCCCAGCGTGGGCAGCAGCTTCTGCTCGGTGCCGGTCAGCCCGAGGATCTCGCCGGTGACGCCGAGTTGGTCGCTCTCCTGGCGGTAGATGATCCGGGTCTCGGCGTTCGCCAGCAGCGATGACGCCAGGGCGCGCATCGCCGAGCCGCTGTCGCCCACGTTGTCCAGGTCGGTGAGCTTGTGGAACACGAGCGCGTTCGCGATGCCGTAGTGGCGCGCGAGCCGCCATTGCGCGTCCATACGGCGCAGCAGCGGCGCATGGGACATGAGCCGCCACGCCTCGTCGTAGATCACCCACCGCTGCCCGCCGTTCGGGTCCAGCAGCGCCGCCTCCATCCACGCCGAGGAACAGGTCATCAGGACACTGATGAGAGTGCTGTTCTCCGCGACGCGAGACAGATCGAGGCTGACCATCGGCAGCGAGGGATCGAAGCTGACCGTCGAGGGACCGTCGAACAACCCGGCCAAGTCACCGGCGACCAGCCGGCGTAGCGCATGCCCGGCGAGACGGCCGTCCTCGGCGAGACGACCGTCCGGGTCGTCGGCGGCGGCCGGGCTGAGGATGCGGTCCACGACCATCGGCAGGATCGGCACCTGCGCCGAGCGCACCGCGTCGGCCAGGGCGATGTCGATCGCGGTGTGCTCCAGCGGGGTCAGTCGCCGGTCCAGCACCGTCTCCGTCAGCGCACCGATCAGGTCACGGCGGCGGGCGGCGACCTGGGTCGCCCATTCGCTGTCGGACACGTCCGAGGGCCGGTGACCCTCGTCGAGCGGATTGAGCCGGTTGCGCAGCCCGTGCCCGAGCACGATCGCTTTGCCGCCGACGGCCTCGGCGACCGCCGTGTGCTCCCCTTTGGGGTCGCCCGGCACATACACGCGACGTCCGAACGCGATCGACCTCGTGTAGAGGGACTTCACGAGGGAGGACTTCCCGGAGCCGACGATGCCGGCCACGACGATGTTCGGGGCGGTGATGACGCCGCGCGCGTACAAGACCCACGGGTCGTAGACGAAGCTGCCGCCGGAGTAGAGATCCTGCCCGACGAAGACCCCGGCAGAGCCGAGCCCGCCTTCGGCGAGGAACGGGTATGCCCCGGCGAGGGTCGCCGAGGTGTCCTGATGGCGCGGCAACCGCAGCCGGCCGGGCGTGCGCAGCGCCGCCGGTCCGGCCTCCCCGGCAGGCGGGAGGTAGGTGGTGCGTCGGCGTTCGGCACGCTCGTCCTGCCACCGTTGCTGCGCCTGCAGCTTGCGGGCGCGCTGCTGCTCGGCGATCAGCTCCGCCGCGACCCGCGCACGGGCCTTGCGGTGCTTGCGGCGCTCGTTCTGCGGCGAGACGAGCACACTGGTGTGCAGGCGGCCGTCGTCCGGGCCGCTCACAGCGCGAGGCCCTGACCGGGCCGGGTGCTCGCCGAGGCGGCGCCGAACAAGCGCGGGTCAGCGGGCCGCGTCCGACCGGCCGGCACGACCGGGGCTGGCTCAGCGAGCGCCGGGTCCGACGGGGCGTCGTGCGCCCGCAGCAGGCTCACGTGCCCGAGGGTCGGGTTGTAGGTCAGCGTGTACTCGGCGACCGCGACCGTGCGGTCGAGCGCCCCGACCGGCGGGGTGTCGTACACATAGCCATTGACCTGGGCGGCGTCGGTCGTCTCCTGCCCGTAGTCCCACTGGGCCAGGTGCGCGACGGCCGCGTCGGGGCCATCGCGGTCGATGAGGGTCAGCACCTCGTCGGCCTCCTCGCCCTGGAGGAACACGACGCTCACCCACCGCGGCGTCGCCTCGGGGGCGCGGGTCGGCCCGTCGACGTCGAGGCCGGCCAGGTCGACGCCGGCGGGCTGCCAGGCGATCCGGGAGGCGTGCTGCGAGGCCAGGTCGAGTCGCACCTGCACCTCGTCGAGCGCGTTCGCGGCGAGGCCCAGCGCATCGGCCGCGGCGAGCGCGTAGACCCGGCCGAGGAAGGGGTCGCCGTCGTCGGTGCGGGCGACCTCGTGCGCGTCGACGTGGCTGCGGGCGAGCTGGTCGAGTACCTGCCGCAGCGACCGGGTGCCGGCGATCAGCTCGCCGAGGACCGGGTAGGTGCTGGTCGGCGGCATGTCGCGTGTGGCATGGGCGAGGCCGCGCAGCGCGGCGGCGCTCTCCGCGGCGTCCGCGAGCGGGTCGGTCAGAGTCGGCATGGCGTTGTCCTCCGATGGATGGGCTGTCGGAGGACAGGTGCGCGGGGCCGGTCAGACGGTGCGGCACAGCGGCAGCGCGGCGGCGGCGAACGCGGCCGCCTGCTGCCCGACCAGGCGGCGCGTCTCGCACGACGCCTGGATCGCGGCCTGCTCGAGGGCAGACACCGCGCCCTCCAGCTCGTCGAGCGTCGGCGCGGACACGGCGATCAAGCCCGTGTAGCGCAGGATGCCGTGGCCGCTGGTCAGGTCCGCTTCCTGCTGGAGGACGTCCTCGAACTCGGCGGACTGCTGGGCATCCTCGATCTGACCGATCCGCTGACGCTGGTGCGCGTCGCTGATGTACTCGGTCTTCTTCTTGCGGATGTCGCGGGCGGCCTGATCGGAGCGGATTGGAGTGGCGATCAGCGAGAACGCACGCCGCACGCCCGAGGACAGCAGGATCGGCGCGAGGAACCCCGGATACACCAGCGACCGGGGCCACTCGGTGATCCACAGCACCGCGTGGAAGGCAGAGTCCGAGTGTAGGTGCTGCCAGCTCTCGGTGAGCGTCACGGGGCCGGCGGTGGCGAGGTTGCGGCCAAGGTCGCGGTGCCGTTCCAGGGTCGCCGCGACAGCGGGGTCATACGCCGAACGCAGCATCACGGCGACCTCGCCGGGGCCGGCCCACTCCGACGGGGTCAGGTCCGCGGCGCGCAGCGCAGCGGACAGGGTGGTCATCTCCTGGCGCAGCACGGCGGCGGCGCCCTTCATCCCGCCGCCGGCGGTGCGGATCGCACGGGCCGCGGCGCGCATGTCGAGCGCGACCGAGAGGGTCGTGGCGTGCCGCTCTCCAGCGGGGCCGGCGCGGTCGATGAGCTCGGCGTAGACGGTCGAGGTCCAGGAGCCGTCGGCGCGGCCGTGCTCTGACCACCACTCGGCCAGGCCGCTGCCGGAGTCCGGAAGCGTGCGCTCCAGCACCTGCACGCGGGCGAGTCGCCCGGAGCGGCAGCAGGTCGCCAGCACCCGGCCCCAGCCGGAGACGCGGCGCTCCTGCTCGCTGGGGTCCAGCAGCACGAACGCGGGATGCGTGACGGTCAGCACCGCGGTGAGGGTCTGGCCGTGCGGGTCGTGGATCATCGCGGCGTCGGTCACCGGGTCGAGATATTCGCGCAGCGCCGCGGCGTCGCCAGGCAGCGCGAGCGTGCCAGCCGGGCGCGGCTTGACGATCCGGGCGCGGAACAGCAGCTGCCCGCCCGTGACGCGCCAGACCCAGCGCAGCGCGATCGGCACCCATTCGATGAGCTTCCGGCCCCCGGCCGGCACCCAGGCCAGCACGGCACTGAGCAGGCAGATCGGGGCGGCGTAGGCCAGCAGCATGCCGCCGCCCATGTAGAGGGCGACGACGATCGACAGTGCCGCGACGGCAAGGACGAGCAGTTGCGACAGCGACAGGCCCAGCAGCACGCCGCGACGGGTGAGGCGGCTGAACTTGACGGGATGCAGCTCGGGCTCGTCGCGATGACCGGCACGGGTACGGGATGCCATGACCTACTCCTTCTTCGCCGGGGGCTGCGGGCGCGCCGGCGGATCGGGGCGGCGAGGCGGAGGCGACTCCGGGGCGGCGGGCCGTGTCGGCGCGCTCGAGGCAGGCGGCCCGCTCGGTGCTGGCCGTCCGCTCGGCGCCGCGGGGGGCGGAGCGGACGACGGTGCGGTCGGTTCTGCGGCATCTGCGTGTCCGCCGGCCCAGGCGGCGACAGCGTTGCCGGCTTTCGGTCCTGCGGTCGCGGCGGCTCCGGCGACCTTCGCGCCGACGACGACCGCCGCGCCGATCGGTCCCGCGGCCGCGGCCCCGCCACCCGCAGCGGCAGCACCACCACCTGCAGCAGCGCCTCCGCCCGCGGCGGCACCCCCTCCTCCGGCGGGCGCCGCACCGCCCGCGGGCGCGGCGCCGGCCGGCGAGGCACCGCCGCCTCCGGCGGACGGTGGCGCGGTGGGCGCGGGAGGCTTGCCACCACCGGACGAAGCGTCGCCGCCGTCGAGGATCTTCTTCGGGGACGCCCCGCTGCCGCCGCCGGTGGTGACCGGGACCGGCCGGTTCATCGCCGACTTGGCTTCCTGCTCGGCGGACATCGCGTGGTACATGTCGAAGCCGACGAAGGAGATGAACTTGTAGGTCATGTACGGCGCGAAGGCTGCGACGAGCATGAGGACGACGCCGGCGATCGGGTCGCTGATCGAGGCGAGGTCGAAGTCGACCGGTTGGGAGACCTGGGCGACGGCGACGAGGAAGACGACGACGAGCACGAGCTTGGACAGGATCAGCGCGATCACGAACGTCGCCCACTTACCGAACCAGCCGCGGGTCGCATCCCACGACGCGCCGGCCAAGGCGACCGGGGCAAACACGATCGCGACCAGCAGCAGCGCCTTGCGCACGAGCAGGGAGAACCACACGATCGCGGCGGCGGAGATCGCAAGCCCTGCCAGGAAGATCGTGATGATCGCGCCGACGCCGGGGGCGGCGATGTTGATGCCGGCCAGCGCGCCGCCGAGTAGGGCGATCTTGTCGCCCATGTCTTCCATCGAGTTGCCGGTGGCTTGGACGATGCCGATGCACAGCTGGTCGGTGATCTCCAGCAGCGTCCCGGTCAGGGTGAGGACGACGAAGGAGCCGAGGACGGATTTCGCCAGTCCGAGGGCGGCACGGGGCAACGCGCCGGGGTCGCGTCGGATCAGGCCGGTGATGAGCTGGAGGCAGAAGAAGATCAGCATCACGAAGATGGCGACGCCGAACAGCAGGTTGTAGACGCCGATGTACTCGGCGCCGGTGACGTCGACGAGCGTGGTCGTGTCGAACACGGACCACACGGCCTCGAACAGCCACCCCGCGGCGGCGCCCATCGCCTGCGCGAGCCAGTCGAACGGGGCCGCGACCAGGGAGGCGACGCCTTCGCCTACCGCGTCGCAGACGGAGGAGATGACGGGGACATCGCACACGCTCATGGGCGGCGCTCCCGGTGCACGCTTCCGCGGCCGGTCATACGCTCTGGCCGACGTTCCAGAAGAAGTTGATGAGGGTGACGCTCGCGCCGCAGATGATCGCGGCGCCGCAGCTGACCAGGACGCCGACCTTGCCGCGGCTGGCGAGGTGGGGGTTGCTGCTGTTCGCGCCGAAGCCCCAGATGATAGCCGAGACGATCAGGGCCAGGACGCTCAGGATGAGGCCCACGGTCATGATCGCGCCGACGATGGTGCGCAGCTGCTCGATACCGGGCAGGCCGGTGCCGTTGGGGTCGATGTCGATCACGGTGGGACTCCTTGACGTTCGCGAGAGGATGGGTTCTCGCGAGTCAGGTGCGCGGGCCGTCCCGCCGGGGTCTCAGAGACCGGAGCCGAGGGTGATGAGCCAGTTCAGCCAGGCGACGCCGGCGCCGGCGAGCACGGCCGTGCCCAGCGCGACCAGCAGGCCGGTGCGTGCTCGTGTGGCCGTCTGGTAGTTGCCGTGCGAGGACGCCAGCGCCCAGGTAATCGCGCAGACGACGAGCATGAGCACGGCGATGACGAGCACGAACATCAGCAGGGCGCCGATGACTTGGCGCAGCTCGGTCGCGCCGCCGGTGGCACCGAAGTCGGGGAACACGTCCATCAGGCCGCCGCCGGGCTCGGCCGGCACGCGGAGGTGCTGGCGGCGTCCAGGTCGAGCGCGCCGTGCTCGGCGAGCCACGGCTCGGAGTCGACGGCGGTGCCGTTCGACCCGCCTTCGCGGATCTCGAAGTGCAAGTGGGCTCCCGTGGACTGCCCCGAGGAGCCAACGTCACCGATGTGCTGCCCGGCAGTCACGGTCTGCCCATCGGCGACGTAGATGCCGTGCTCCCACATGTGCGCGTAGGCGGAGGCGACCCGCTGGCTGCCGACGGTGTGCTCGATGACGATGAGCCCGCCGTAACCGCCGGATGGTCCGGCGTGGGTGACCACGCCGTCGGCGATCGCGAAGATCGGGGTGCCGTCCGCGGCGGCGAAGTCGGTGCCGTAGTGCATCGACCACACGCCGGTGATCGGGTGGACGCGCATCCCGAACGGGTCGGTGCGCACCCAGGTTCCGGCCGGCAGCGGGAACACGATCCTCGTGGTCTCCGGCACGACCGGGCTCGCCGAGCCTCCTCCTGCACGCGGCGGGGCGGTCAGAACGCGCAGGATGGTCTCGGCGACCGGCCGGTAGTTCTGATAGCGGTCCGGGTATGCGCTGACCTCGACCGTTTGCGCCGCCTCGCCGGGGTCCATCTGCTGCCAGTCGGGGATGTCGAGCAGCCCCCTGGGGCTCGGATAATTGGGGCCGTCGGGTCCGCCGTAGAACGCCCGCGCCTGGTAGTCGGGGTCCATCAGCTCCGCGACGGTCCCCCAGCCGGACGCGGGTCGCATCTGGAACAGTCCGAGGCTGTCGTGGTCGGCGCCGTTGCCGTCGTTCGGGAAGTCGCCGGACTCGGGATAGGCGCCGGTGTTGGCGAGCATCCGCAGCCGCGACTCGGTCAGGGCCGCCATCAGGGCGACGACGACGCCCGGCGCGCCGACGCCTCTGGTGCGCCCGCCGACCTTGATGATCGTCGCCGCATGGGTGAGCTGCGTCCGTGTCAGGGTGATCGAGGTGCCGTCCGCCGCTGTGGCGGTCAGCTCGTCGGGAATGGCTCCGACCGTCAGGGAACCGGGCAGGCACGCGGCCGCCTGCGTGGCCGGGTTGACGAGCAAGCCGACCGCCAGCAGCGCCGGGGTCGGGCCGAGGAAGACCAGCAGGGCGAGCGCGAGGGCGAGCTTCTTCACGCCGATCACCGCAGCGGGTTGTCGAGCTGGGAGAGCCGCAGCAGGCGGCACGGCCCGGTGGAGAACTCCGGCGCCGGCGGGGAGCACACGATGAACACGGTGAACGCCACGGGATGCTCGGAGGTGATCTGCTGCCCGTTCCAGACGCCGGTGCGGTGCCGGGTCGCGTCGATCGTGAACGCGGTCGTGCCGGGCAGCAGTTGGCCGGGCCGGGCCTGCGCGAGCGCGTCCGCCCACCCGTCCGGCACGCCGATGCTGTCGATGGTCAGGCTCTGCCGGGTGGCATAGCCGCGCAGCTGCGCCCACGCGGAACTCGTCGGCAGGTAGCCGGCGATATCGGAGGCGAGGCCGTTCTGCTCGCCGGTGATGGTCTCTGCGACCTCGAGCAGAACATCGGCGATATCCAGCGGCCCGTAGCCGGCGCCGGCATCCCAGGTGAACAGCGTGGCCGCGACCGAGCGGGCGAACTGCTCCGGGTTGTGCGTAAGCCGCACCGCAGGCGGCTCGTCCGAAGCCGGGGGCGCCTCGGAGGGGCGCGGCGTGGACGAGGTGCTCGGCGCCGGGGCGGGCAGGGCATCCCGGCGGGGGGCGGCCAGCAGCCCGTACACGCCGACGCCGACCAGGATCAGCAGCAGGCCGGCGGCGATCAGCGCGAGGATCAGGCGGGTGCGGCGTGGGCGAGGGTTCGGCTCCATGCTGTCCAGGTGCGCGGGGCGTCCCCGCGCCTGCTCATAGGGCGATCAGGCGGTGGGCGCGTGCCGAGCGCATCTGCTCGGCCATCTCGTTCAGCGCGTCGAGCACGGCCTCGAATGCGAGCCACTGTTCCTCGTCGAGCGCGGCGGCGAGCTCGACCGGATCGAAGTGGGACGTGAAGCCCTGCAGGTCGTCCACGGTGGCGACGAACACGCGCACCGGGTAGCGGGCCGGCTCATCCGGCCCGGCGGCCGTCAGCGTCCGGGCCGGGCGGCGCTTCGTCGCGGCGCGAACGCGGGCGAGCGTCTCGGCGGCGACGCGCTCCAGCTCGGCCGCACGGGTTGTGGCCTGCTGGCCGCGAAGCCGCGCCAGCGCGCGGGCCGCGGCGTCGCGGACCCCGCCGGGCTCGGTCTCGTCCTCGGCCAGGCGCTCCAGCTCGGCGAGGGACTGCTCGGCCTGCGCGCGCCGGTAGGCGGGGCTGACGGGTCCGCCCTGGCCAATCGCGTCCAAGCCTGCCTGCGCGCGTTCGCGCACGGACGCCGGCTGCGCGGCGTCGGCGGCGAGCTCCTCCAGCCGGCCGATCTGCTCCAGCTTCGTGTATCCCTTCTTGCCAGTGACGATCAGCGCCGCCTGCTCGCGGGTGTCACCGGCTTCGATCTGCGGTGCCGCCGAATCGGCGGCACCTTCTGACCTGGGGTTTCTTCCTTCGGCGGTAAATCTGGTGGCCTCCTGGCGGCGGGCGGCGTCCGCAGCGAGCTCGGCGCGCAGCTCCCGGTACAGGGATGCCTTCTCCAGGTCGGTGTAGTCCAGGCGCAGCTGGTTCTCGTCTTGCTCGGCGAGCAGCAGGGAGAGCTTGTCGGAGATCCCGGTGCGCACCCACACGTTCACGGTCTTCAGCCCGAGGTGCTGCGCGGCCAGGAGGCGGCGACCACCGCAGATCAGCAGCCCGTCGGGAGCGATCGTCAGCGGATGCAGGAACCCCTGACGACGGATCGACTCCGCCAGCTCCGAGATGTTGCCCTGCTCCCGCCGGTGCCGATAGCCCATGCGGATCGCATCGAGAGACCACTCCAACTCGATGTGCCCCGCGGTCGGGTCGCTCTCGCTCATGACAGCTCGCCGCCGCGCACGGTGATCGGGTTGGCGAGGATGATCGTCAGCGCCAGGTCGTCATCGGCGGCGATCTCGGCGACCGGATACCCGCGGGTCAGCCGCAGCAGCACCCCACGGCCGATGTTGGTCGCCGCCAGCGTCGGGTCCGGGCTGCCGAGCACGACCCGCAGCAGCGCCGTCCACGACACACGCGGCATGTCCAGCAGGGCACGGGCATGCTTGTCGCGTCGCAGCGACTCGTAGGCGGCCCGCCGCGATCCGGTCTCGATCAGCCGTCCACTGATGTACTCGATCGCGACGCGGGTGACATCCTCGGGCCAGTCCAGCGCGACGAACAGCGCGATGGTCTCCTCGAGGGCGCGGCGCGCCTGCTCGGAGCGGTCGTCGCTCTCGTCCTCCGTGTCCTCGGGCGCCTCGACGCGGAACGCCGGGTGGTACTCGGTGATCGAAGTCTCCCGGTCGGAGAAGCGCTCGGCCTCGTGGAAGCCGGAGTATTCAGCGCGGCGCGCCTGATGGGTGGAGCACAGCATCCCGGCGGCCTGCTCGTCGGCCTTCAGGGTGATGTCCACCGCGCGGGTGACGACCGCCCAGGGGTCGTCGGCGCCGCGCACCGAGGACGAGCGCATCGCGTCGAACGCGGCCGGGGCGGCGTCCTCGGGCTCCTGCCGGTGCTTGCGGGCCAGGCCCGCGTACTTGCGGATCGTGTACTGCATCAGCGCTGCCGCATCCGGGTCGGTTCGCCAGGCACCAGGGCCGGCGTCGTGCAGGCGGACGAGCAGAACGCGAAGTCCCTCGCTCGTGGCGAACGCGGGCAGAGTGGATTGCAGCATGATCGGGCACCTCCTGTGTGACAGGGAGGTGCGCGGGCGCTCCCCAGCTGCCGGCCGGACGCTGGGGTAGGTGCGCATGCTGGGCTCCGGCCTACTTCAGCCCGAGGGGTTCGAGCGAGGTCTGCGCGGCCGGGGTGTTCACACCGAACGCGGTCACCGGGGCGAGCCGGTGCGAGCGGCGTGCGATCCCGCGACGGGACACCGCGACCGCGTTGAACGGCAGGTGCCGGGTGCGGCGGGCCAGCTCCGCCTGGAAGTCGATGCCCCGCCCCGATGCGCGCCCGCTCAGGCTGACGAACAGGTCGGTCGGACGCACCCACGCCACCGTGCGGCGGCCCGACGTCGCGGCCGACGACGTGCTTGCTGTGGCCTTGCGGGACGGGTCGCCATGCACCGCGAGCTCGGAGACCTCCGGCTCTGGCCGCTCGGCGGGCGGGCGAACCGGCTGCGGGCCGGCCTCGCGCGGGTCATCGTGGGACAGCTGCCCGTCGTGGATCGCGTCGCTCATGAGGGCGTTCCTTCCGTGTCGGCGGTCGTGGTGATCGCTATCGGAGACGTGCGCGCCCCGAGCCACCGGCCCACGGTCGAGGGATGCACGCCGACGTGCCGGGCGATCCGCTTGTTCGACCATCCCTCGTCGCGCAGCACCACGGCGAGCCCCCGCCCGGACACCTCCGGCTCCGGCGCTTCGTCCGACTCCACGCTGAAGTGCGGCATGGGGGCCGGCCCGGGAACCGGCGGAACGGGCGGGCGGGCGCGGGTCAGGACAACGGTGAGATGGGTGATCGCCAGCAGCACCAGCGGCGGCACGGCGGCGACCGAGGCGGCGAGCACCGCCGGCACGTCCGCGTCGGCAGCGACGATCGCGTGGATCGCGTTCGCGGTGACGGACACGAGGGCGCCGGCCATCAGCAGCAGCCACGGATACCAGGCCGTGCGCTGCCCGGCGAGTGCGACGACCGCGACCGTGGCGACGACGATGATGCCGTCCACGATGAGGGGCCAAGCCCATGCCTGCGCGTCGTCGATCCCGGAGCGTCGCGCCAGATCCGCCAGCGCGGTGAAGGACAGCCAGAACGCGCCGATCGCGATGAACACGGTTCCCGCGATGGCGGTGCCGACGACGAATCGCCGCACCTGGGGCTGACCGTTCACAAGGCCGCCCGGATCGGGGGCTGCGAAGCTGCCGCCGACGATGCCCCGGCGAGCGCAGGCCGGGCCGGTGCGTGCGGCAGCGCGGTCCGGTACGCGGATCGGATCGTCGTGGTGATCTCCGGCACCGGCAGGCCAGCGCGTTCGGCGGCCGGGCCGAGGACGGCGTGCGCGTCGGAGGGCGAGACGCCGGCCTCGGCGGCGCGGCACGCGGCCCAGAACAGGGCACGGTTGCGCTCGCCTTCGCCGCGCGCGGCGACCCACCGAGCCAACCGCTCGGGGTCCAGGTCGACGACACGATCCCGCGGCCCCGTCCAAGGCGCCGGTGCTGGGCGCGGGTCCAGCAGCTCGCGCAGGGCCGTCGCGTCTACCAGGAGCGCGTGGGAGCTCGCGGTGGCGATCACGCAGTAGGAGCGCTCCCCGTTGGGGCCGATCACCGTCGAGGGCGGCACGACGATGTAGCCGCCGTCGCCTCGGAAGTCGACGTGCGCGGCCGGTGCCTGCCAGGAGCGGTGCGGGGCGCTTGGGGTCGCCGAGTAGTAGGCGTGCAGTCCGCCGGACGGGGAGCGCACGAGCGCGGCCCATCCGTCGATCAGACCGGCGCGCTGCGCTCGACCGAATGCAGCGTACCCGGTCCCGGCCGGGTGGACGTCGACGTCGACCACCTCGAAGCCGGAGACTGCGCCGGTCGGGACACCGATGTTCGCGGTCGGCCATCGCCGCCACCATGCGGACACCTGGCGCGGCTCGGCGCTGGCGTCGCGGAATCCGTGCTCGGTGCGTGGCTCTTTGCCCCGGTGCCGGCACGGGAAGACGGGAACGCCAGCCTCGGCGAGCGTCCGTGCCGCATCCGGCAGCGGCATCACGGCAACGGCGCGCAACACGGTGCCGATATCCATCGCCGGCCTCCTCCCTGCGCCCCCGATCCGAGGCTCGCTTCATGGCTTGCGACCATGAGGTGCGCGAGGTTCACCACGCCGCAGGCAGACGGACGATCGGCAGGTGCGCCAATCAGGTCCAGCGGTGAACCTGACGTATCAGCCCGGCCTACCGGGAGGGCGCAGACGTCGTCTAGGAAGAGCGCCAAATGTGAGCGTCGCGGCGCGAATCACGCGACACCGCACGAGTCACAGGCTCGAGCACCGGATCAAGGGCGCACACGCGACGGCACAGCTCGCACGGCATCGCGCCGGTGCACGGAGGGTGCGGATGCCGACGGTACTGCGTGGGGGTGATTCCGAAGCGCTTGCGGAACCATACTGCCGCAACCCGCGCGTCTTTCCATCCGACTTGCCGGGATGCGTCCGAGACGGGTAGATCGGTCTCCTCAATGAGCCGCGTAAACTCCGTCAGCCGAGCCTCGATAAGGAACCGCATTGGGGCGACCCCCACCTGACGAGTGAACACACGAGTGAGGTGGGCTCGCGAGACCGCGATCTCGGACGACAGCTGGCTCACGGTCCACGGCTCGGCCATGCGAGAACGGAGAAGTTCGATCGATCGACGCACCGACCTTGAAAGCACCGGCTGCGCTAACCGTCCCCGCACCGGAAACGCGAATCTATCCGACTCGCCGCTGTTATCTACGAGCATGTTGGCAAGAGCGATTTCGACAGCACTCGAGAACAAGGCGATCAACCGCGTGGTCGCGACTTCCGGCGGGGCGGTTTCGTTCACGAAGCTCATCCGGCGCCAGAGCGGTTCGATGCGGTGCAAGATCTCGAGACCAGGGTGAATAAGGACTGCGGAGCCGTCCCAGTCATCAGGATCCACACCTGAGCGAGCACGGCTGGCGGCGGCGAGCACCCATCGCATGTGGGAACGAAGAAAGAACTCGTCGACATAAAGTATCCATACCCGCGCCAATGGAGCCGGACGTATGGAGTACCACCTGCCACTGCCAAGAAACATCGCTGAGCCCTGCGTTAGTTTCAGGGAACCCGTCGCGGTCTCCACGAATGCGGCTCCCTCCAGGACATGAAAAATTTCCGCGTTCCCAAACACCACACGGCACGTACGTCCGGTACGAACGCTCTCAGCCGCCGATACAAGCGGTCGCATCAGTCGCGCCCCCACTGGGCCGCCCCTGGGATCAGGTCTCTTGACCAAAGCCGACGAGGGATACGATCCGGGAGACACGTTTGCCGGGCGCCGCCTGACTCCGAGGCGAAAGACCGAGTGGATGCGGGCAATCGCATAACTGGCGCACCATCACCCTCGCGGACTTTGATCGGGCCGAGTTGAGCAAGAACTGGACCGGGAACTTCGACGCGGTCGACGCGAATACTGCACCCCGGCATCAATTTCCCCACACCTGTAGCTATCGCCTTGAGGATGCAGCAGGGTAGCGAACGAACCAGACTCGATCTGAGAGCGCCAACTCCCTAACGGATTGTCCGCACGGAGCCATCGGCATTAGAGGGTGGCCGCTCGCACGATGACGACGTGTTTACCGGGTCGGCCTCCCGCTTCTGAAGCACGGTGAGCGTCGGCGAGGTTCTCGAGGTCGAAGGAGCCTGAAATGAGTGCGCGCAGTGGGATGGATGTGACGTAGCTTGCGTAGTCGTCGAGGAGGGTCCGATCCGGGTTTCCACTGAACGTGCGGATGCGGCGTCGTCCATGGATCGTTGAGACCGCGATCGCGATGAGCCCCGTAACAATCGGAGCGAAGCTGATGGTGACCATACGTCCGTGGGGCGTGAGTCGTTGTCGGTAGCGGGCCATCTGCGAGCCGACAGTATCGAAGATCACGTCAAACTCCCCGAGGTCCTCGGGCCGGACGGATCGATAATCGAGGGCTTCGTGGGCGCCCAGGCGTCGAGCTTCCGCGATGCTGGCTTCGCTCACCAGTGCGGTGACGGAGGCGCCCATCGCCCGTCCGAGCTGGACGGCAATGTAGCCGACACCTCCCGTGCCACCGCGGACGAGGAGGCGTTCGCCGCTTTGGAGACGAGCCTTGTCCCGAAGGGCGGTGAGCGCGGTGGTTCCTCCGATGAGAGCGACCGCTTCATCATCTGTCAGGCCGACGGGTGTGGGCGAAACGAATCGGGCATCGACGACGACATATTCCGCCGCAGCAGCGAGCGACGGCTGGCGGATGATCGTCGACCGGTCTAGGACGCCCCATACTCGTTGGCCAGTGCTGAGTCCCTCGACGCCGTTGCCGACTGTTGCGATCTCGCCGGAGAAGTCCATCCCTAGACCTTTGGGGAACCGCTTGCCGGAGAGAAGACGGAGCTTCCCGGCACGCAACGCGACCTCTGCGCCTGTGATGCTAGTGGCACCGACTCGCACCAGCACCTCGCCTGTCCCGGGAGAGGGCACGGGAACGTGACGTATCTCGATGACGTCAGCGGACCCGTAGGCCGAATACTGAGCGGCGCGCATCGAGAGACTCATCGACGCCGGCCCGGGGGAGAAGTGAGAGTGCCATCTACCATTTCTCTAGCGTATCGTGAAATGAGACTCTGCACTCTACTTTCTTGGGACTCATGACATCGAGCGAGACCGTGACAGTCCGAAAGGACGCCGAGCGGAACCGGCAACGACTGCTCGCAGCGGCCCGGGTCATATTTGCAGCCCGCGGGCTGGACGCGTCAATGAGCGATATTGCTCGCGAGGCCGGACTGGGTACCGGGACCGCATACCGGCACTTTCGGAGCAAGCAGGACCTTCTCGAGGCCACGTTCCGCGAGGCAACCCGTTCTTTCTTCACGCAGCTCGAACTGACGCTGCAGATCCAGGACCCTTGGAGCGCTCTGGTGGGCTTCATGGAGATGACGGGTGAAATCCAGTCTCGCGACCGCAGCCTTCACCAGATCTTCAAGGGGGACTCGGGGGTTGCGCAGTACTTCGAGTGGAACAGGCTCGCCACAGTGCTCACCGAGCTGCTCTCTCGCGCCACGAAGGCCGGACGGGTTCGACCTGATGTCCACCCGAGCGATGTCATCGCATTGTTCGCCACGCTGGGAACGACCTACGAGCTGAGTGCCTCTGTCGGCAGCGAGATCTGGCGACGCCATGTGGACTTGTTCCTCCGCGGCATCCAGCCAGATAGCCCCACTTCAGGATTCCCCGCACCGGAGGGTGTGCCCACGAAAACGCTCACAGCCTCCCTCGCACGGCAGGACCGACCACGGCTGGGACCACCGCGTTCGCTGTGATCAAAGTACGACTTCGCCTGGCGGCTCCGGTGCGGGAACGAGTGACGAGTAGTCCAGTGACCTCAAAGGACTCTTAGTCCGTGCCACGCAACCCGAGGCGTCGACTCTTGGGCTACGACACCGGGGCCTCAACCACGTCACTGCCGAGGACGTCCTGGGATGTTGGCATGCCATTCCGTCCGCTACGGACTCGTCACGCTGAAATAGGTCATCCACCAGCCGCACGAGTTTCATCACGAAGGCTACGAAGCAGCACCGCGACCGGCACCGCGCCAGCGGCCGAACCGTTCGAACCGGCCAGATTCTTCACCCTCGCTTTCGTCTCCCACAGACACCTTCATGTTCCACCACAGACACCTTCATGTTCCACCACAGACACCTTCATGTTCCACCACGCCTCTTGCAGACGAGGTTCGGACCGGGCGCGGGCGCCGGGTCCGACGGCGGTGGTCGCGTTCGCACCTGACTGGCATGACGGTCTCGATGCGGGTGATGAGCGCGGGCGAGGGTTACAAGTACCTGCTCAAGACGGTCGCTGCAGGCGACGGGAACCGTGCCTTGTCGACCCCGCTGACGCGGTATTATCTCGAGGAGGGAACCCCGCCCGGTCGTTGGGTGGGCAGCGGCGTGGCGGCGCTCGGCGGCGGAAGGATCGACTCCGGGGATCAGGCCTCCGAGGCTCAGCTCCAGCTGCTCGTCGGCATGGGCCGTGATCCGGTCACGGGCGATCCGCTCGGCCGCGCCTACCAGGACTTCTCGACTGCTGCCGTTCGCGTCGAGGCGCGGATCGCTGCGCTGGACCCGAGCCTGGGTGTGGTCGCTCGGGCGGGGGCGATCGCGCAGATCGAGGTCGAGGAAGCCGTGCGCGGGACGCGGCGCGCGGTTGCCGGGTTCGACTTCACGTTCTCGATCCCGAAGGCTGCATCGGTCGTGTGGGCGGTTGCGGACGCCGGCACGCAGGCAATCATCGCCGACGCACACCATGCAGCCGTTGCGGAGGTGGTTGCGTTCATGGAGCGGGAGATTGCGGCCACGCGCGTCGGTGCAACCGGACGCGACGGCGCTGTTGCACAGGTCGGGGTCGGTGGACTCATCGCAACCGCGTTCGATCACTACGACAGCAGGGCCGGCGATCCCCACTTGCACACGCACGTCGTCATCTCAAACAAGGTGCAGACGTTGCTCGACAGCAAGTGGCGGTCGCTGGATGGCCGGCCGCTGCACGCGGCGGTCGTCGCCCTGTCGGAGCTGCACAAGGCGGTGTTCGCCGACCACCTCACCCGCGTCCTTGGCGTTGAGTGGGAGGCGCGGTCTCGTGGCCGAGATCGGAACCCGGCATGGGCGATCACGACCGTCCCGGAGTCGCTGATTGCCCTGTTCTCCAGCCGGTCACGGCACATCGACGAGGAAGCCGACCGGCTGATCGAGCGGTACATCGGCGAGCACGGGCGGCGCCCGTCGCCGGCGACGATCGTGAAGCTGCGCGCGCAGGCGACGTTGACGACGAGACCGGAAAAGCAGGTGCAGTCGCTCGCGGCGCTGACGGCGCAATGGCGTCAGCGCGCGAGCACGACCCTGGGCGAGGACGCGACCGAGTGGGCGCGTCGGGTCACCGAAGCCTCGTCGCCGCCGCTGTTGCGCGCCGATGACATTCCCCTGGACGTGATCCGCGAGTTCGGGCAGAGCGTGGTCGAGGTCGTGGGCGAGAAGCGGGCGACGTGGCGACGGTGGAACCTCTACGCGGAGGCCGCGCGGCAGACGATGGGCTGGCGGTTCGCCAGCACGACAGATCGCGAGGCGATCGTCGGCATGGTTGCCGATGCCGCCGAGGCGGGGTCGCTGCGGCTGACCCCGCCGGAGCTGGCGAGCAGCCCGGCGATCTTCCGGCGCTCGGACGGGACGAGCGTGTTCCGGCCGAAGCACGCCACGGTCTACTCCTCCGCGCAGTTGCTCGCGGCCGAGGATCGGCTGATCGAGCGGTCCCGGATGCTGACCGCGCCCACGCTCGACTTGACCCAGCTCGAGCGCGTCACCCGCAAGCCCGACCGTCGTGGTCACGTGCTCGGCGACGACCAGGCCGGCGCCTTGGCGACGGTCGCGGTCTCCGGTCGCGTCCTCGACGTGCTGGTCGGCCCGGCCGGCGCCGGGAAGACGACAGCGATGAGCGCCCTGCGGCGGGCTTGGGAGATCCAGCACGGGCACGGGTCGGTGGTGGGCCTTGCCCCGTCCGCCGCGGCGGCGCAGGTGCTTGCCGGCGACCTCGGGATCGTCACCGAGAACACGGCGAAGTGGTGGCAGGACCACCTCGTGCATGGCACGACGTTCGCCGCCGGGCAACTGGTCATCATCGACGAGGCATCCCTCGCCGGAACGCTCACCCTGGATCGGATCACCGCGCTCGTGGCACAGGCCGGCGCGAAGGCGCTGCTCGTGGGCGACTGGGCGCAGTTGCAGTCCGTCGACGCCGGCGGGGCGTTCTCGATGCTCGTCCACGACCGCGACGACGCCCCCGAGCTGGTCGACATCCACCGCTTCACGCACCGCTGGGAGAAGGCCGCATCCCTCGGGCTGCGCCACGGCGCCGCCTCCGTGATCGACGAGTACGACGCCCACGGTCGCGTCCACGACGGCGATACCGACGCCATGACAGACGCCGCCTACACGGGGTGGCGCAGCGACATGCTCGCCGGGCGCGAGTCGGTGCTGATCGCTGAGACCCACGAGTCGGTCTCCGCGCTGAACCAGCGAGCACGCGCGGACCTGATCCTCGACGGCGCCGTGACGCCGCTGCGCGGCTCGGTCCAGCTGCACGACGGCGCCCTCGCCTCACCGGGCGATGCGGTCATCTCCCGTCACAACGACCGGCGCTTGCGGGCCGGGCGCGGCTGGGTCCGCAACGGCGACCGCTGGACGATGACCTCCGTGCGCATCGATGGCTCGGTCACCGTTCGCCGCGCCGACCGCCGCCGCGGCGCGTCCCTGGTGCTGCCGGCGGGCTACGTCCGCGAACACCTCGATCTCGGCTACGCGGTCACCGCGCACCGGGCGCAAGGACTCACCACCGATACCGCGCACGCCCTGATCGAGGCGACGACTACGCGGGAGAACCTCTACGTCGCGATGACGCGCGGACGCGACGCGAACCACGCCTACGTCGCCACCGACCGACCGGACGGCGTGCATGCCGGCCCGCATCCCGGCGACAACACCGCGGCCAGCGCACGCACAGTGCTGTTCGGCGTCGTGCAGCACTCCGGCGCCGAGCTGTCCGCGCACGAGACGATCACCTCCGAGCAGGAGGCATGGTCGTCCATCCGGCAGATCGCGGCGGAGTACGACACGATCGCCACCGCCGCGCAGCAGGACCGGTGGGTCGCCCTGACCCGCGCCAGCGGCCTCAACGAGCGCGAGGCCGAGGACGCCATCGCTTCCGACTCTTTCGGTGCGCTCGCCGCCGAGCTGCGCTACGCCGAGGCCAACCATCACGACGTCGCTACCCTGCTGCCGCGGCTGGTCGCCTCCCGCAGCCTCCACGACGCCGAGGACGTCGCGGCGGTCCTGCACGCGCGCCTGTCCGCCGTGACATCCAGGCCAGCCGGCGCGGGCCGCGCCCGCCGTGCGCCGCGGCTGATCGCTGGGCTCATCCCCGAAGCGGCCGGGCCGATGGACGCGAAGATGCGGTGCGCGCTCGATGAGCGCCGACAGCTCATCGAGGACCGCGCCCAGGCGCTCGCCCGCGCCGCGGTGGCTGAGCACCGGGCCTGGGTCGGGCACCTCGGGCAGCCGCCGGCCCGGCCGGCGCCGCGCGCCCGATGGTGGCAGGCCGCCGCCACCATAGCCGCCTACCGGGATCGGTACGAGGTCACGGCGGACACTCCGCTCGGGCCGGCCCCCGACCCGGCCGCTCAACGACTCGACGCCGCACGGGCGCGCGCCGCTCTGGAGCGTGCCCGCACGCTCGCCGACACGGGCGAGCGCGACCCTTGGACGCCGCCGGACCCGCGCGCCGAGCGCACCGGACCCGGCCTGTGATCGGCGATGCGCTTCCGATGTCACACCTGTCGGCGTATCGTGGGTGTAGGCAGTTCCATTCGGCGCCGTCGCTTGTTGCGAAGGCATGACCGCACCGCCAGCCGGCCGGTCCTTCTAGTTACTCGCTGCCGAGTCACTAGGAGAGGACCGCCCTCATGATCCGGCTGCTCTGGACCTTCAGCGTCTGTACCCGCGCCTTCCTGCGCCGCTACATGCCGACCAACATCCTGCTCGACAAGATCCACACGCGTCGCGGTCTGAAATGGGGCGTCCCGGCGATGCTCATCGCCGTCCCCTACCTGCTCATCGCCTCGGCCCTCGCCGCCGCGGTCGCCGACGGCGGCCCCGGCTGGCTGAACATCCTGGTCGTGCTGTTCCTCTGGAACGCCGCGAAGTTCGCGTTCATCGGCCCGGTCGGCCTGATCCTGCTGGCCCGGACCCGCCTGCACGAGGCCCGCGCCCGCCGCGCGCAGGCCCGCTACGCCGTCGCCTGACCAGGACGCTCCGACCTCGATCTCTGGCAGCCCCTCGACTAGTGGATAACGGTATTATCCCCTTGTGTGCGAGGTGAGACGACAAGGCGACTCCGGCAGAATGGACGGGTGCCTGAACACGTTCGCCCCGACCTGCCGCCGGCGGTCGGTGACGCCGTGAGCGCGTTCGGCTACGGCGTCCGGGTCGCCATCATCGGCTACATCCACGAGCACGGACCCGCCACACGCGGGCAGCTCGCGACAGGGCTCGGCCTAGTGCCCAAGACCGTGCAGTTCCATCTCACCGGGCTGACCGCGCTCGGCGTCGTCATCCCCGACCCGCCCCCTGAGCAAGCCCGGCGCGGGCAGCGCACCCGATACGAGATCGACGCCGGCCGAGTGCTGGAGCTGTACGCGGAGCTTGGCAAGCACCTCGGCATCGGAGAATGAACTAGCCCGGCCCCTCCCGCGCGCGAGACGATGGCTCGCCGCGATTAGCTCGGTCAGCCCGTGTCGGCCCGCGAGACCCTGCCGGGGCTACAGGCGATCGCTCCCGTGGTCGACGCGCAAGTGGTCGTCATCGAGCTCTCATGCCGCCCAACCAAGAACTCAGCGTTGGTCCGCGCCTGCCCGCTGCGTCGTGCTTTCAGCGCTACTCGACTCAGCGAACGGGTCTCGCCCTATAGGTGGATGTCCAGGGCGCATTCTGCCTCGGCGATGGCACGAAACCTATTGGTTGCAGATGCGTGGAGATCTAATGCGCCAACCGAACCCTTGGTGCCGACGGGACTGCTGAAGGTTCCGGTGACTCTTCGTCTTAGGCCGCGGACGCGGCCTGTCCGGTCATCATCGTCTCGAACTCGACCGGCGTCAAACGACCCAACCGACGTTGACGTCGTCTCCGGTGATAGACCGCCTCGATCCAGTGCACAATCTCGAGCCGCAACTCCTGCCGACTCGCCCACGAGCGCTGATCGAGGACGTTCTTCTGCAACAGCGCGAAGAACGACTCCATCGCCGCATTGTCACCTGCAGCACCCACCCGACCCATCGACCCGACGAGCCCTGCACTGCTGAGCGCATGGACGAAACGGCGTGACCGGAACTGGCTCCCGCGATCCGAGTGGACCGTCGTCCCGACCGGCCTGCGCTGCTGCACCGCCATGCGCAGCGCGGCGACCGCGAGGTCGGCGCTCATCCGGTCGCTCATCGAGTAGCCGACGATGCGGCCGGAGAAGACGTCCTTGATCGCGCAGCAGTAGAGCTTGCCCTCACCCGTCCAGTGCTCGGTGATGTCGGTCAACCACAACCGGTCGCGCCGGTCGGCGGTGAAGCGGCGCTGCACGAGGTCGTCATGCACCGGCACGCCCGCCTTCGTGCTCTTGCCCCGTCGGCGCCGCTTGGTCGCGCTGACGATCCCGTTGTCGCGGCAGATCCGCCATACCCGCCGCTCGGACGCCTCGAAGCCGACATCGGCGAGCTCGTCCGCGATGAGCCGATACCCGAACGTCGGCGCCTCCCGATGCGCGTCGAAGGCCGCATCGGTCAGTTGCGCCTCGTCCCAGTCCCGGTCGGGGAACGGGCGGGCGAGCCACCGATAGAACGGTTGCTTCGCGATCTTCAGCACCCGGCACGTCACCGCCACCGGCACCCTCACCGGGGCGCCCGCAGCGGCCAGCTCGCGGACGAGCGGGTAGATCATTTTGGGCTCTTCAACACCCCTTGCGACAGATACGCCGCAGCCCGGCGCAGGACCTCGTTCTCCTGCTCGAGGAGCCGCACCCGCTTGCGCAGCTCACGGGTCTCGTCGGCCTCAGCCTGCTTCACACCCGGGCGAGCACCGTCTTCGATCTCGGCCTTCTTGACCCAGTTCTGAACACAGGACTCTGAGATCCCGAAGTCTTTCGCGATCTGCGCGAACGACGCATCCCTACGTCTCGCGATCGCGACGACATCGTCCCGGAACTCCTTCGGATACGGCCTCGGCATGACTGCCATCCTTCCAGCGGCGACCATCGTCACCACAGGTCAGGAGTCACCGGAACCTTCAGCAGTCCCACGAGCCGACTGCACCGCACTCGCAGGCCAACTCGGCTATACGCGAGCGATCGAGTTCCTCGATGAAGCCATCTCCGTGTACCAAGACCGCGCCCGACCCGGATACCAGCAGCTACTCCATCAGATCCAAGAGTCCGAGGCGGGAACGGTGATCGTGTGGCATCTCGATCGCCTCTACCGCAAGCCGCGAGAACTCGAGCAGCTCCTCGACCTGCTCGACCTCCGCCCCATCCGCGTCGAGTCCGCTCAGGGCGGGTCCTTCGACTTGAATCGGCACGAGGGGCGCCTGTTCGCCCGGCAACTCGTCGCGTTCGCGAACTACGAATCTGCTCACAAGGGCGCCCGCGTAGCCCGCGCGCAACAACATCGCGCTCGCGCCGGGCTCCTACACGGAGGACGACACTACGGGTACAACAGCGACGGGACGTTGCACCCCGTCGAGTCCACCGTCGTACGCAGGATCGTCGACGACTACCTCCTCGGACTTTCCCCAACCGTCATCGCCCGAGCGCTCACCATCGAGCACATCCCCGCGCCACGCGCGAACAAATGGCACACCACCACCATCCGCGCGATCCTCCATAGCGATCGCCTCCACCTCCGCCGTTGGGACCGCGCCGATCAACGCGCGATCCCAGGCACATGGCAGTCTGTCCTCACCCCCGCCGAGTCCGCCCTTGTCCAGGTCACTCTGCTCCTGCCGCGCCAAGATGCCGCCCGCTCATCCAGAACGCTCCTCGGCGGGATCCTCGTCTGCCCACGATGTGAGGCACGACTGGTATCGGGAGTTACCAGGCACGGCACCCGCATCTACACATGCCGCACCGCCACGACCAGATGCCCAAGCGCGAGCATCGACGCCGCCCAGGTCGACGCCCACACCGAAGCCACCATCCTCGACATGCTCGCCACGACTGCGCCACCTGTCGCGCAGCGTCCACACGAACTCCTCCAAGCAATCCATACCGCACGCCTTCGGCTCACCGTCCTCGCAACCAACTTCGGTGCCGGTGACCTCGACCACCACGACTACCTCAGCCAGCGCGTTCCGCTCGCCGACGCACTCACGCGAGGCGCGCGTGAACTCACCCTGCACAACCAGGCACGAATCCTCGCACTCCACCCCGCGGAACTGCGCCGACGCTGGGAGTGGCTACCGTTTCGGCGCGCCGCCGTGTGCGCACTCCTGTCGTTCGCTCAACGCCGATAGAACGGGCGGAACGGCAAGGGGCACGAAGGACGGCGACCTCCCGCCGACGGCTTGAGCCCGCAGCATTGGCCGCTGCCGTCGAATGTCGGTGCCCGTATGTACGATTGGGTCCCCCCGAAGCACGACAGCCCCGACATCGGGGCGAGCGGGTCGGGTTGAGGCACCCCGGAGATGCGCATCATGAAGACCGAAACGTTGAGCGAGGTCGCGACACGCGACACAGAGGTCCAGCGTAAGGACGTACCAGACAGCACGCGGATTCGAGTATGGGCGAAGGCCGCCGGACGGTGCGTGCTGTGCGCTACCTATATACTCGACGGAGCCGACTCATTCTGGCACGCCATCCCGGTCGGACAGATTGCGCACATCGTCGGCGCCGGCTCAGGCAAGAACGCGCCACGCGGCGAATCGGACCTGGACGCGAGCGAGCGGTCGTTCGAAGAGAATCTTCTGTTGCTCTGCTACCGGTGCCACAAGCGCATCGACGACAAGGTATATCGCGATAAGTACACAGTGGAGTTCCTGACCCAGAGGAAGCAGCTGCACGAGCGCCGCGTCCGCGAGGTTACCGACTTTGCAATCCTGCGGCCCACGTCAGTGGTGACCGTGAGCGCTGACATCCGCGGGACAGCCGCACCGGTCTCGCTCTCACAGGTCGCCGAAGCGCTGCGTCCCGAGGGCTACACAGGCATGGGTGACGACACCCGCAACGGCGCGTTCACACTCCACCTGCCCGGCAACTCGAACGACGGATGGGCATGGGACGCGCATCGGACAGAACTCAACCGCCTCACAGCCCGCGTCGCGGAAGCTGTCACAGCCGGCGACATAGAGACCATCAGCGTCTTCGCCCTCGCCCCAATCCCCTCGCTGGTCTACCTGGGATCGAATCTCGACGACAAGACCGAGACCCGGCTATTCAGACGCAAGCGCGTCGACGACGTGACCGCGTGGGCGTGGGATGACGAAACCCAGACGCCGAGGTTCGACGTCGCCCTCATCTCATCACCCACTCCCGCGAACGAAGCAACAGTCATCGTCGAGCTAACCTCGCCGATAAAGGAATCCCGCCTTCCCTCGGGTCTGACATCCCTCCCACGCGTCATCATCTCGCCCACAGGGCAAATGCCTCACCCCGAGCTCATCAGCACCCGGGCAGCGCTGGAGGAGTTCGGGCGCGCGTGGCGCGAGGCACTTGCACGCATCGAGAACGATCTCCCCGACGTCCGCACGCTGCACCTGATCGCATCGGTGCCGGCTCCCGCCGCCATCGCCATGGGTCGCTATAGGATGCGTACCGCTCAGCCGACGATGGTCGTGTATCAGCTCACCGACGAAGGCTACGAGGCCGCGATGGAGGTCACCGAATGACCGCACGCATCAGGGAGTTCAACCTCTTCCTCCGCGACCGCGTCAACCTGAACCAGTCGCGGCTCGACACGCTGCATTCACGGGTCTCATCCCTCGACACCGCGCTCGAAGAGAGCACCATCCTCGAGGACAAGCTCGAAGGCAGCCTGATCCCCCAGGGATCCTTCGCACATAGGACCATCATCAAGCCGTTGTCCGGCAACGACTTCGATGCGGACGTCCTACTGCCCATGGCGGAACAGGACGAGTGGGAACCGAAGAAGTACACCCTCGAGCTGAAGAAGACGCTCGACGCGGTGCCCCGATACGCCGACAAAACGGTGCTCGGGAAGCGATGCGTAACTATCCAGTTCGCCAACGACTTCCACATCGATGTCGTCCCCTTCATCGAACGCGCCGATGGCAAGACCTACATCACGCACCGCACCCGTAACGAGTTCATCCGGCAGGATCCAACCGCATTCACGGACTGGTTCAACGAACAGAACAGCACCACCAACGGCCATCTCGTCCGCGTCATCCGACTCGTCAAGTGGCTGCGCGATCGCAGTTCCATCGACTGCCCTTCCGTCGTGCTGGCTGCCCTGCTCGCCGAACGGGTCAAGAGCTTTGCCGGCATCGACGACTACGGCAACGTCGCGACAACCTTCACGGCACTGCTCGAAGACCTCCGCGACTACCTCGAGCTGCACTCGGTGCCGCCGTGGGTGGATGACCGCATCGGTCAGAACCTCGCGGACCGTCTCACTCAGACGGGATTCGATAACCTCAAGAGCCAGCTGAAGCGCTGGGCGCGGCTGGCCCGCGAAGCGCTCGACGCCACGGCCTCCGAGAGTGTCGACAAGTGGAAGAAGCTATTCGGCGACTCGTTCGGCGCGAGCAGCGCCAACTCCACACTGGCTCTCTCCGCATCTGCCGCACCGGCTACGCCGACCTATGAGCACCAAATGGTCCCCGGAGAGCTCACCATCACGGAGAAATTCGGTTACCCCGAGCGTCGTTCAGCCGCTGACACTTTCCGCATCGTCGGCCGGATGTCGCCAACTAAGAAGGGCCGCGGGCGTTACCGCCCGCTAAGCGCGAACGGCAATCTGGTCCCCATCGGGCGCTCCCTCCAGTTCGAAATCGAGGGCTGCACCGTGCCGGAACCGTACGACGTGTACTGGAAGGTCCGGAACGCTGGGCCTGAAGCGGCAAGTCGGAAGGCATTCCGAGGAGAGATCTTGAAGCGCGGCAACCAGATCCAGGAGACAAGCGACTTCCCTGGCGCACACTGGGTTCAGGCATGGATTGTGAAGGACGGAGTAGCCGTGGCCACCGCAACGCAGGACGTCATCATCATGTCCCGCTAAGCCCACCGGATGCTCCGTCGACGCCGGCGTCGCGCGCTCGCCAGAACACGCCGTAGAGGCGTCAGAGATTCCATGTGGTATTCGCTGCAGTCCCCCTACATTTCCTTTCGCATAAAAGACTCTTGACCGGGGATTTCGTGCAGCCGAGCGCTATGAGCCGCGACGCTCGGAAGTGGAGCTGTCAGATGTGACACCAGTAGGCGTCCTCCGCATCTCGGGGCGCTCAGGCTGTATGTCTTCGGCAGGTTGCGATACTTGCAAGATGACGGCAAGACCTGACCCTGAGTGCGGTTGCGGCCGGGACGACGAGGTTCCGGTTGTGAATCCTTACGCCGGTGGGGGTGGAGGCAGCACTCTCGGTCATCGAGTCGCGACCAGCTACCTCGCTGACATGCTTCTCGGCGCCGGACGACCGGAGACCGATGAGCTGCCGGTGGTCAGGCTTGCTTTCCAGACCAACCCGAAGGAACCCGTTGACGACCTGCGCGTAGAGGCGGAAAGGGGTGAAGATCGGGTTGTTGTCCACGTCGCCGCTCGACGCGCCCCGCAGTTCATCAAGAGCCACCCGAAGACCGCGGAGCTCGTTGGAACCCTGCTGGATCAGATCGACACCTTCAGCGATGACGAGCGTGCATATGTCGCGGTAGCCGTCGCAGGTATGACAGCTGCCCAGAGAGAGGTCCAGCTTCTTGCTTCCCTCGCACGGGACAACGCTACCGAGGCCGACTTCCACGCTCAGGTGCACGAGCCGAAGCGTCACGCTGGCTCCGCCAACCGCTACACCCACCTGAGCGGGCTGGTGGAGCGGGCCCGCCCGATGGCATCCCAGGACGAACTCAGGCGCCTTGTCTGGTCCCTTCTCAACCGACTCTGGATCCTGAACTTCCTCGTCGAGTCCGACGACGAAACGGATTGGGTCGAGATCGGCAACCGGCTGAGCCCCCTCGCGCGGGCAGGGAAGAGCGGCGCTGATGTCCGCAACGATCTCCACTCTGCCCGGGCGACCCAGTTCGACCAGAAGGGCACGGTGGTCGATCTTCCGCTGCTTCGACGCAAGATCCATTCCGTCTTGTCATCCGATGCCGGAAGGTCCAGAGCAGCATGGGCGCAGCTGGATGTCGAGCAGAGCTCTGCGATGATCGCCGTCCGCCACGAGTTGGCTGGCCGGGTCGACCTGCCCCGCGCGAAGCTGCGGACAGCTGTCCAGGCTGAGCTCGTCGTCGCCGGGACAATTCACGGGGCCGTCCTGGTCACCGGTGAGTCAGGCACCGGCAAGAGCGCTCTGACGTTGTCGGCGGTCGCGGCACTCGCCGCCGCCGACAGCGACTTTCAATACGCAGTCCTGAACTTGCGAAGGACCCGCGACAGCGTGGCGGCCTTGTCTTCGGATCTCGGAATGGCACTCTCCGACGTATTGGGCGAGATGACGGCGCCATCGCGTGTGCTCGTTGTCGATGCAGCGGACGCAGCAGCCGAAGGACGGGGTCCGCTGCTGCGCGAGCTCGCGGCGGCCGCACATGCGGCCGAAGTCGGTCTGGCACTTGTCGTGGCGGACACCGCATTCAGGGACGCCGCGGACACCATCGTCGGCATCTACCCGACACCGCGGGACTTTCAGGTTCCCGGACTCGACGACGACGAGCTGCGAATCGTACGAGAAGGGGTGCCGGCGATCGCCGGCACCCTCCGGAACTTGCCTACCAGGTCGCTGTATCGACGATTGTCAGTCGTCGACCTTCTGGCTCGGACCGGCACCACGGTCACCACGCCGCTAGACGACTGGGGTTGCCTTGAATTGGTCTGGTCAGACCTCATCGGCCGCGCGACAGGCGGGAGTTCAGCGGCCGCACGAACCGCAGCACTCCTGGCCATGAGTGAGGCGGCGCTCGAACTGCCTCCGTCAGAGAAGGTCTACCCCCGCCCGGAGCACGCCGCGCTCGACGCTCTACGAGCCGACCTCTTGGTCTCGCCAGAGAACCTGCGCAAGATCGAGCCCGAGTTCGCGCACGAGGAAGTCCGTCGCTTCGCGACGGCCGTGCGCCTAGCACGAGCCGATTCCGTCACCGAGACCTTGAAAGCGTCCGGCCCGAAGCGATGGGCCATGTCTGCCGCCAAGCTCGCCTGCGAAGGCAAACTCACCGGCGCGGACGACCCTGATGCTGAGCTCGCGGCACTGTTGGTCCACTTCGACACTCTCGGCGACGTGTCCACGGTCCGCTGGAAGGACGTGCCGCTCGAAGCTGTGCTCGAGATGCCGAACGCATACGACCTTCTCCGGCACACGTTTGACGCGAACACCGCCGACTCCGACGACATTCTTGCGACGTTCGTCAGAGTGGTTTCACTCCACCAACGACACGAGAACATGATCGACGTGTCGCGCGGTGAGCCGGTCGTGCGCCTCCTGGTCGAGGAGGTTGACAAGCTGTGGCGCCAGGACGACGAGAAATTCGGATTGGTGTGCGAGTGGCTGAACTCCGCTCTGCTGGTCGGATTGCCCGCGGGTAACTCGACTCGGGTGGCTCTGCGAGAGCTCCTACTTGGCCATTGGCGGACCCACCACCCCCCGGCGGCTCCCGGCGACGCTCCCACACAGCCCGAAGGAGAATTCGTATGCAACGTCTTCGACGGCCACACGAAGAGGCAACGCCGAAGGACTCTGAGTTGGGAGATCACCCAGGAGCGGTACATCCAGCTGTTCGCACTTCTCGGCCCCGACATCAACGATGATGTGCGCGCCTGCCTGTCCGAAGTCGCGGCAGACTCGCCGTCCCGTCTCCAGCCGGCAGTCGACCTCGACTGGAGCGCGTGGGGCCTTGGTTCGTACGACCCGAAGTTCCTTCTGCAGCTCACCGAGGCCTACTACATCGACACCCAGAACCGTGGCGACCGGAGACACTGGAACGGCATCCGCGATCACCAGCCACGCGGCTTCCGCGGCCTCACCAGCCATGGCTATGGGCCATTCTGGATCCTGACCAGGACGTGCCAGCCCAACGACTGGGTTCCCGTCATGAACCGAATCCTCAACCACGCAGCGAACATCCGATGCCTTGCTGAGAACGGCTCAGGCTCTCCCGCGTCCAGCTCGAAGTTCACGCTCGCGATCGATGGCTCCGAGCGAACCTATGTCGGAGACGGCAACGTATGGGGTTGGTACCGCGGCAACACCAATGGGCCGTACCCATGCATGAGCTCGCTCCAGGCCGTCGAACGGTGGGTCGACCGGATGGTGGCCGGCGGAGCAGCGATTGAAGACGTGGCGGCGACTCTCTTGAAGGGGTGCGAAAACCTAGCCATGCCTGCGCTCGTCGTCGGTGCCATCATCCGTCACCTTGGTGACGACCCGAAGGTGCTCGACCGGTACCTCGTCGAGCCGCTCGTCTGGCAGTTCGAGCACTTCCGCGTCACCCACGAGGCCATCGGCTTCATGCGCGCTGCCGATGACGACATCACAAACCCCGAACGCCGTAAATGGTACCTGCGCGACATCGTCGGGCTCCTCGTCCTGAATGCTGACACGCAGCGCCGGGCAGAGCTCAAGGATCTCGGCGCGCAACTCATCGCGAACGCTGCCCGTTTCGACGCCGGCGAGTCCACCGTCCGGCGCTGGGCAGCCACACTGGACGCGGACAACATGACAACCGAGCGCGTGGAGGGCGGAGTGCTCGTCTCGGTCAAGGAGCCCGAGGACATTGAAGAAGAGCTCGCTCCGATGCGAGCCGACATGGACCGCAGCAACCTCCTTCTAGGGCTCCAGAACAAGTATTGGATTCCGGCGCGACAGCAGAAGCAAGGATGGACGCCACCAACCCCGGTCGAGATCGCGGAAGACCTCGCACAGGTGAAAGACCTGCACGACAACCCACCCGAGTTCGCGGCGTCCGATCCGTATCTCGCGCTCGCCTACGTCGCAGCGGCCGCAGTCCGCAGCGCTGCCGCAGGACACCCCGAAGCATTCGGTAACAACGCCTCATTCGCGATCACCTCGATACTCGAGATCCTCCAACAGGCCGCGGACGCCGCCGCGAACAACGACGACGCACTCCGGTACGAGCAAGACATCGGAACGCGCGGAGCCGCCGCCGAAGCCCTTCCGCGCCTGCTTCTTCCTGAACTGACCGAACAACTCGCGGCGGCCGGCGCAACCCCCGACGACATCGCCGCGGCCGCCGCCGCTCTCGGGCCGCTCGCGGCGACAGCCACGTGCCTGAAGTTCGCGCGTGGGTGTGACGACATTTGGGCTCATCCGTGCTCAGGCCACCCATGCATCCATCTGATCGCTTACCAGTGGGCGCTCGACCTCGCGCGACTCTGCGAAATCGGCGAGTTCGACGACGACCTACAGCAAGCCCCCGAGGTCGTCCTCACCGGCGACGTCATGGCCCGGATTCCGGAAGTCCGGCCGGATCGTCTGGACACATCTCGCCTCAGCGCGACCATCCGGGCGCTCGGGCGCGCCGCCTCGTCGAACGCGTGTGTCGCGCAGCTCGCCCGACGCGACCTGGAGACGCTTCTCCGTGTACAGGCTCACGCCATGGTCACTCAGGAGCAGTCCGAGAACATCTACTTCATTGATGACGACGGCGCCGAGACCATCAGCGCTGCACGCGCACTGCTGCAGACCCGGTCTCGCGTGAACACAGACGAGGGCCTGCTGCTTGAATACATCACAGCCCTCGCTCCCTCGAGCCATGTGTTCAGCGCATTCCTCCGCGACCTTGCAGCCGTTGGGGCAGAGACTGAGGAGCTCGCTCACGCGGCGAGAGAAGTGTGGCCGACCGTGTTCGCACACGTCCTGGATCAGGTGGACGCGAACAAGGCCGGCTATGACCGGTCAGACAGCTTCAACGGCTACGCGCTGGGCTACCTGCTCCCGAACCATCCTGAGACTACCCAGTCGCTGCACGACGAGTTCGGTCGCACCATCTTCAAGTGGGTGCATCCCGACGAACTTGTGGAGTTTCTTCCGCGGTGGCTCCCATACGCAGCCGGTAGATCCTCATGTCTTCTCGAACTCATCCGATTCCTGCGCCAGCTACCCCTCGAGACACAAGTGACCGAAGGCTTGGGCTGGCTCGACACGCTGTGCCTTTCGCGAACCGACCGTCAGCTCGTCTCCTATGCGCCCATGGACGAGTGGCTGGTCGAGATCAAACCCGAGGCCGACGCATGCGGAGCCGGAGGGAACTGGCTCAACCTCGTCGACCGTCTGGTGTACGCAGGCAACAAGACTCTCGCAGCATACTCACGCTGATGGAGGATAACGCGGACCAACAGCGCGAAACGAATCTTCCCTTCCCTTGCTGGGCACGGACGGGTGAGTTCCCCTGGAGTCAAGGTCCCTGGTTACACGGCCAGCGGTGGCGTCATAGATTCCATGTGGTGTTCGCTGCAATATCCCCTATGTTTCCAACCGACAAAAGCCCCTGACCAGGTAAATTTATGGGCTTCGTCGAGCCATTGAAGACCGGCGTGACGCGCTTTGTCGGATCCGACGCCGCTCGGCGTCGGCGGACATCCAGGACCCCCAATTCGCATCGCTCGGAATCGACCGGACGATACAGTGCGCACGCAGCCGTCGTTGAGCGCCGCGGCGTCATCGCCGGCTACCGTGACTCGACGTCGGCTAGACCGGCAAGCCAGCCAACCGGGCACAGGACATCGAAGCACTCGGGCAAGCGGGAGCGCGACGCCACTGTCCGAAGCGCTCGGTAGGTTCTCGTTATGGGTGATGCGTGGCCGGATGGCGCTGACGAGACTGCTCGCCTCGTCAACCTTTGGGAACAGCACATGTCGCGGCGATTCACTCCGCGCAGCGGTCTTCACCCCTCCAATGCGATCCAGATATGGACGTTCGCCCATCACGCCGCGAGACTCTCCCGGGCTGTGCTCACGCTCCACGAAGCAGGACACGACCTTGAAGCGATGCCGCTGATCCGGCAGACGCTCGAGTGCGCGATGAACGCGGCATGGCTTCTCGTCACTGATAGCGGAGGCGCAGCGTTGAGCGCGGTCGATACCAAGAGTCGCCGGGTAATGTATCGGGAGGTCACCGAGCTAGGGCTCGCCGATCTGTCGGAGATTCTTCGACGGGTAGAGCAGGAAGAAGCACGTGACGCCGAGACGGTTACGCGCACGCGCAGCTTCGAAGAGCGGTGTCGCGCCGTATCTGGTGGTCGCCATATCTATGCGATGTGGCGAACGTTGAGTCTGTATTCGCATGCCACGTCCAGCGTGGCTGACGTCTATCTGGAAACGGTGCGCGAGTCCGAAGACGCCCCGCTAGGCGTGGCGATGCTGCTGAACGCGGATTGGGACCAAGGCGCAACGTGGATGCGGGTACAAGCCCTCATGTTGCTTCTGGCGCAGATCGCTGCCGACGACGCACAGGCCAAACCGACGCACCGAACACAACTCGCGAGGGCTCGGCGCCGTCTCGGCGTTACCTGGGAAGTTCGTCGTACCCAGTCCGATCCGCAGTGAGGGAAGCTGGTGCGAACCGCGGCGCCGGTGTTGCCTGGGTACCAGCTGACGGAATCCCATTGGCTCCCGGCATAACGATGATCGGTGGCTAGCGAGCAAAGAGACTCTCGACCTCAGCGCGTCCAATGAAGGCAAGCCCCCTGGCAGTTAGAAGTTCCGTAGTCCAGTCCCCTGCGGGCAGCCTCGGCTCGACGAGCGACCGCGCCTCACCGCGTTCCGTCGCTGACCCTGAGCCCGACGCCGACTGATACTGCACGAACCGTTGTGCCATCTCATCCCAAAGGGACAGCGCCGCGGGCACGGTGAACAAGACGATCTTGTCTTGCGCCGCACGCCCTGCGTCGTCCTCAATATCGTCAAGCGCCGTATAGAGGCAGCCCACAACGCGGGAGCGCGGATGTGCCTGTTCCTCCACTTGGACCTGACCAAGCAGCTGATTGATGTCGTCGCGCGGCACGCGCTCGCTGCCGCCCGTTTTCACCTCCCATATTCGCCGCTGTCCCTTCCGGGGCGTCGTCCAAACCCATCGTGCATCGGTCGCACTCGGGCCGGAGGGGCGATCGCCGGTTGCTCCACAGAGACGCGCGAGCATCTCCAGGGCTTCGCAGCGCTGATCATGCGTTCCCTCTAGTAGCGGCCGGGTGCGCGCTAGCCGCGCCTGAATCCGGCCGCCGCCTTCGCGAATCCACTCGTCCCAACTCAGGAACAGCGCGTCGTGAAAAGTACCCCGGACCGCATTCCCGCTCAAAGCATCGATCGTTCGCCGAAGTCGCACGAACCATGCCGTCTCTGGCGCAGCGTCAACCGCCACCTCAAGCGCGGTCCGCGCGGCTGCAAGGTCCGCAGGTCGACCTGCACCGAAGAGAGCATGCGCCTCGACGTACTTCCAGAACGCAGCGTGTTCGACCTCGCCGGCCGTTTGAAGAGTCTCAGCTGCATCGTTCGCGCTCACCGCCGCTCTTGGTCCGTCGGCGAACCACAGACGTGTCGCGGCATTGACCTCGCTCGGAGCACTCTCTCCCCGTGCACCTATCGCCGTCGACCGGCCGGGTCGATGTCTACCGGGAGCCGCCGCTATGGGTTCCTCGAGCACGACCGGAGCGGGCGCGCGGTGCGTTCTCCAGAAGTCGTCAGCAACGTTCTTCACGACGTCCCATGTGTCACCATGCGTCTCTAGCGCCCGGTTGACAGCAGCACGTACGTCACGGCCCAGCGCCT
The DNA here is from genome assembly GCF_044542795.1 of Microbacterium sp. NPDC077663. Classification (NCBI taxonomy): domain Bacteria; kingdom Bacillati; phylum Actinomycetota; class Actinomycetes; order Micrococcales; family Microbacteriaceae; genus Microbacterium; species Microbacterium sp. NPDC077663. The sequence goes on from NZ_JBITVE010000003.1 coordinate 264,563, forward strand.
GCTGGACCGACGCGTCGGCAAGCGCAGGGCCGAATGCCGGATCCAGGCCGACGTACAGTGCTGAGTCAGTAGGCGTCCGGTTGGCGCGACCTAGAGCTTGCGTCACACGTTGGCCAATGCGGTACCGCATGAAGGAAGCGTCACCGAGGTATGCGACGACGAAGCGCTCGAACTCTGTCGAAGCAGCGGGAACGCTTGGAATGATGACCAACCGGCAGACTTCGTCGGGGAAGTCCAGCCCGTCGAACCGGCCCGCTGTGACTAGCTGGGCCTCTGGCTCGTTGCGCCAGCGATCGACGGCAGCGTCGTCACCCGAAGTCAACCGATAAACCGTGTAGCCCTCGCTCTCCAACTTTGTCTGGACTTGGTCTGCTTCCGTGTTACTGGCGCACAGCCATGCGGCTCGACCGCCTCTGTCTGCACGAGCCGCTTCGACCTGAGAGAGCGCGAAGCTCCAGGCCGCTTCGGAGTCAGCAGCATCCTGTGTGGGGTTGATGACAAAGGTCCGTCGGCCGAGCTCGGTGAGCGCGGCGTCAGCATCGGTAACTGCAGTCACGACGGGACGGACGCCAAGCCTCCGCTGGATATCGCCGGTCTGGCCGAGCGTCGCCGACAGATAGACGCGCAGTCTCGACTGCGCGTAGCCGGGCACAGCTTGTGCGGGTACGTGATACGGACGTATTTCTATCGCGTTAGGACCGACCAGGACGCCACATCGACGCAGATTGGGCCTGACCGCCCGCCACGGATAGCTGATGTCACTTTGCGCGTAGTACTCGGATTCCTCGACGACCTCGATGACGCTGGAAGCGACGGCGTCCCAGTCAACGAAAGATACGAGCTCGGGCGGGGTGCTCCAGGGAGCTGTGCCGTCTCGCAACGCTTGAAGCGAGGGGTATGAGTCGCGTCCTTGCTGGAGGACGAGGTCCGCGATCGCTTGATACAACGCCGATCCACCGCCCGGGCCCCGCGGGATCTGGATCGTGAACAGGCCCGAAAGCGCCTGCTCAGCAAGATGCGCGTCGTCGAAAATGATGACATCCGCGGGGTTCACCCTGGGTCGGGTGTTGAAGTAAGTCCAGTAGTTCATGATGCCGACCGCTGCGGCTTCGTTGTATGCACGCAGCTGGGCGGCCGGGTAGTTGCGACCCGAGAAGTGAGCGGCGTCCAGCCCGGGAAGGAGCGCCGCCTGCGCGACGGCCTGCTCCGCTAGTTGCTTTGTGCCGGTGAGGTATGCAACAGATCGCCCCTCTTCGAGCGCCTGGTCAGCGATCAGCAGAGCAATTAGCGTCTTGCCGGCCCCGGTAGGAAGCTCGACACCGATGTCTGCATGGTCCGTCCGCAGACGGTCATACTCGTCCAGTGCCCGAACTTGAGCGGGCCGCAGCGTCGTGATCGCCGATGACCCGAACGACTCAAGGCGCTCCTGAAATGTCACGCGATGCCTCCACAATTCCGCACCCACACCAACGAGCGGCCACAAGCACTACCAGGTTCCTTGGTTCCTCGTCTGACGCGCCCGGGGAATTCCGTCCGAACGCGTCGGGTTGGCCACAGGATTATTCAACAGCAGCCAGCAGCCAGCCGCGAAGGCGGGACACGCGAGCCAGTCGACAGTAATCAAGATTTCTCAGAGCTGGGTGATCGCTGCGTCGCCTTGTCGGTCAGGATCCAGCTCGCATCTTGCGTCAGGATCCACCACCGCTCGCGAGTTCACGAGCACCTCATGGAGCGTAGCGCCTCACGAGGTCCGGCCGGCACCATCTGCATTGCCGTACGTGCGGGGTTGGGGTCTGATTCTCGTAGCTCTACTTTCGTCGCCTCAAGTAGCGTCGTTGGGCACTCGAAGAGGCCTTCTTAGGTCGTGGAGCGTCTTCGAGCGCCGGGAGTTGGTGGCTCCACTCGGGCGACAAGCTGCGTTCGTATAGTGACCATGGAAAGGGTGCCCTGCGGGCAGTCTCGCGAGCCAAGAAGTTCATGAGCTGGTAGAACCAAAGACCCAGGACCTGCTGCTCAGCAGAGAAGGTCGCGACTCTTCCTGCTGAGGGCAGCACAATGCCGCGCGACAGGACCACCACCCTGTCTACCCATTGTGTAGGAGCCTGGAGGCCAGCACATTCCTCGCGAACACGCTTGATCTCCCCTGCCCGCCAGTTCTCGGCAACGATCGTGGTCGAATAGGCGAAAACGGTGGCGAAGAAGGTGGGCAATCCATCGTCGGCATGCTTACCGCCCTGACGTGCTAACCCCCATGGAGAGGCGTAAGGGCGGAGCTTGCGCAAGTTCACCAGTCCCCGGACCGAGCGGCGAATCTCCTCAGCAGTTAGGTTGCTCTTGACTTCGACGGTAGCGAGCAGGGCCTCAGCCGGCAGCAATACGAGGCCGTCGTCCCGAGTCAAGAGTGGCGTCACAGAGCTTCCGTCATAGATCAAGATGTCTGTCTGTCCGCTTTGCAGTCCGGATGCGTCGACTACTTCGCCGCGAGCGACCTTGTATCGCGAAGGCAGCCTTTCCGACAGAAAACGAGCAAGCGCTCGCTCCCGCGCCTCTCCGATATCGCCGGTGTTATCAAACGCCCCCGCGTCGCTGAACTCTGTCCACATCCGACTCTCGGCGCGGGCGAGTATCCCAGAGAGCGAACTAAGGCCGTTGCCGCTCATGATTCCCCTTCTTGCCTAGGTCCAGCCGAACGAGCAGCTAAGAACCCGACAGGATCCCAGAAACCCGAAAGCGGCCGGAATCGGCCGCCGTCACTAGACCCCCCGGCGATGTCGGAGGAACGGGAATCGCGTGCCTTGAACACTCGAGCGTCAAGGCGGCAGCTGTAGCACGCTGCCCGCCTACCCTAACGTGAACCCGTTGAGGATTGCGAGGTCCTGCGTCGCCCCAGCAACCGTGATCGTGGCGGAGCCGCGAAGACCCCGTGCTCGTGAATTCTTCGACATAAGCCCAGCGAGGCAAGCTGCTTTGGTAGATGCTGCTCGCGAAACGCGACCTCACCTCTCTCCGTGTCAGTAGGGAGGAGGTTGGCCATAGCCTAGGAAGGTCGGGAGGCGAAGCGGATGTCCGGTGCGGTGGTCTATCTGCGGATCTCGCAGGACCGCACGGGCCAGCAGGCGGGCATCCAACGTCAACAGGAGGACTGCCTCGCCCTGGCCGCGCAACTGGGCATCACTGACCCGTTGGTTTTCATCGACAACGACGTGTCCGCGTTCGACGGCGGCCGCCGCCCCGGGTACGACGCGATGGTCACCCAGGCACGGGGCGGAGCATCCCTCGTCATTGTGTGGCATGTCGACCGCCTCTACCGGCAGCCGCGCGAGCTGGAAGACCTCATCGATCTGGTCGAGCAGCACCCGGTGCGGATCGAGGCAGTCCGTGGTGGCGGGTTTGACCTGAACGTCACTGAGGGCCGGCTCATGGCTAGGCAGCTGGTCGCGATCGCCGCGTACGAATCCGGGCACAAGTCCGACCGGGTGAAACGCGCCAACCGTGCCCTCGCAGAACAAGGCCGCTGGCACGGCCCCGCCCGCTACGGGTACGGGCCCGGCGGGGTGCTCATCCCGGAGCAGGCTGCGGTGATCCGGCAGATGGTGGACCGGTTCCTCGCCGGCGAATCACTCCGCTCCATCGCCGCATGGCTCAACCGCTCTCAGATCCCACCGTTGCGAGCTGGCTCCGGAACGTCCGGGCTATGGCACCCGCACACGGTGCGCAGTGTCCTGTCCTCCGCGAGGATCTCCGGGCAACGCGCCTACGCGCCCGACACGCGCGCGGACCCGGCCGGCGGGCGAGAGATCCTCGGACCGGGTGATTGGGAACCGATCATCAGCCCGGACGAGACAACGCAGATTCGGGCGATTCTCGCCGACCCTTCCCGCCGCCGCGCTACGCCGGCGCGGCCGACGCTGCTGGGTGGGATCGCGTGCTGCGGACGGTGCGGCGCGGGGCTCACCATCACCGGCACGCACTCCCCCACCGGCAACACCCTCCGGTATGTGTGCCAGAGCGATCCCTCACGCCCGGAACGGGGCGGGCTGAGCATCAACGCCTCCCACCTGGACGACTACGTCAGCGGACGCGTCCTGCACCGCCTGGCCCACCCTCGACCTGGGATGGACGGCGCTTCGACGAACGGTCTGCTGCGGCAAGTCGCGGAGATCAACACCCGGATCGGTCAACTCGATAAGGACTACCAGGACCATGTCATCACCGCTCGCGAGTACCGCATCGGGGTCGAGGCCGCGACCGCAGCGCTCTGGGACACTGAGCGGCGTCTCGTCACCACCAGCGGGGCGATCGCTCTATACGCGGCACCGATCGGGGACCGGAAAGCGCTGGAGAGCTGGTGGGACGCTCTCGACGTCACCGACCGACGCGCCGTGATGACCACGCTGATCACCAAGCTCCGGATCGCGCCCGGTCGACCGGGACGAGGCTTCGACCCACGCCGGGTCGGGATCACATACCGCCCCTGACCGCCATACCGCGGTCCAGTCCGGTCCTTTCGCGCCCGCGAGAAGCCGATGTACGGACTGCGCCAACCCGGAGTGCCCCATCGCGACGACGACTGCCCTGATCTATCTGAGGATCTCCGCTAACCGCACCAGCGAGCACGGGTCTATCGAGCGGCAACGAGTCGACTGTACCTCCCTCGCCCGCCAGCTCGGATACGTGCAGACGATCGAGTTCGTCGACGAATCCGTCTCCGCCTACCAAGATCGGGCACGACCCGCCTACCAACGACTCCTTCGGCATCTCGAGAAGTCTCCGCACACCACCGTGGTCGTGTGGCACCTTGACCGGCTCTACCGCAAGTCACGAGAACTCGAACAGCTTCTCGACTTGCTCGATGTGCGTCCGATCCGTGTGGAGTCGGTGCAAGGCGGCTCCTTCGACCTCAACCGCCACGAAGGGCGACTGTTCGCTCGACAACTCGTCGCGTTCGCGAACTACGAATCCGGACACCGAGGCGCACGCGTCGCACGCGCCCAACAACATCGCGCTCGCGACGGGCTCCTGCACGGTGGAAGCCACTACGGATACCGCGGCGACGGCGCCCTCCACCCTGTCGAATCCACGGTCGTCCGCCGGATGGTCAACGACTACCTCATCGGCCTGTCCCCCACCGTCATTGCCCGAGCCCTCACCATCGAGGGCGTTTCGGCGCCTCGCACCAACCGGTGGCACGCGACAACCGTCCGGAACATGCTCGACAGCGAACGACTCCACCAACGACGGCAGGACCACGCGGAGACCCAACAGGTCACCAGGTCCTGGGAACGCCTCCTCACCCCAGACGAGTCCGCGCTCGTCCAGGTCAGCTTGCTCATGCCGCGCCAAGACGCCGCTCGCTCTTCCAGCAGCCTTCTCGGCGGGATACTCCGCTGCCAGCGGTGCGGGGAACGCATGGTCGCCGGCGTCACCAGCAACAGCAAACGCGTCTACCACTGCCTGACCGCGACTCTGCGATGCCAGAATCCACGCCTCGCAGCCGATGGGCTCGACGCCGAGGTCGAAGCGGCCGCGCTGGCCGGGCTCGCGGCCGCCGCTCGCCCGAACCCAGTGCGCCCCGGCCGCTTGCTCGAGCGTGTCCGCGACGCGCGCCTCCAACTCGCCGCCCTGGCCGCCAGCTTCGGCAGCGGGGATCTCGACCACGACGAGTTTCTGACGGAACGCCACCATTTCGCAGACGACCTCCACCAAGCGGGCCGTGACCTCATGCTGCACAACCGAGCTCGGATCCTCGCACTCTCGGCGGCGGAGCTCGGCCGCCGCTGGGCCTCCTTGTCGTTTCGCCGAGCAGTGGTCTGCGCGCTGCTGGCGTTCGACCAACCGGGGGCATGCTCTGGCGCTCCTCGCCCGCGCGATGCTGACGACGTTGCCGGGACCGCTGACGGGACTTGGTCAGTACAGGCTGACCGCAACGTATTCGCGCCGCTCGACGCCTTAGTCATGAATCATGGTCAAGGGCACCAGTATCCAGGCTGAGCATTGGCAGCTGCCCCGGACAGCATGCCAGCCAGGGAATCGGGCGATCGAGCGGTGGAACGCCCGGAGAGACCGTCTTCAGCAGCATTCGCTGGGGAATGCGGGCACCCGGATCACGGATTCGCAGGGTATTCGCCCATGCGCGTCGGTTTGCGCCGCGACCACGAGCTGGGGACGGGCATGTTGCCGTTGACGACAACCACTGCGACCAAGGATGGTTTCTCGGGACTGTCGAGACCGTGCAGCGCGGGCACGAGGGTGAATACATAGTTCTCGGGTGTCCCGACTGTCAGCTCTTTCGGGCTCATGTCTAGGATCGCAAGGATCGATAGGTGCCGACCGTCCGCCGAGGCGTACTGGGTAGCTTGCCCCATGTACTTGGGGGCAGAGGCTTTGGTCACGGGGACGAAGCGTTCGACTTTGAGTTCAGCGGTGATGCGGTCATGGCGGATATCGAGGTAGCCGAGTGCCAGAGGGTTGCCACGCTCGACCCGTCCCTCCAGCTCCGGGTCCACAAGCAGATCGGCGAAAAGATCGTCATGGAATTGGCGCTCCGTGACACGCGCGCCGCGACGATACTTCTTCTCCCATGTGAATCGGAACCCGGATCGGCACACCGCGGTGAACAGCCGACAGAACGCCTGCACCTCGTCATCCGGGAAGTCGCCGGCAAGCGATGCGTAGAGGGCGAGCAGATGCTCATCTACGATGTCGTAGGTCGTCAGGGCGTCGCGTGACGCGTCGAAGGGGCGAAGGCGGATCTGTGCGTGGCCTGCGATGTCCAGCCGTTCTATCCGCGGTTTGCCCTCTACGGAGCCTGACCAGCTGGCGGCAATGACGAACGGAGGCGCAGGACGACCGGCAGGCAGAGCGAACCGCAAGACCAAGGTTCCCTCCCCTATCAGGACACCGTCGAAGCTGTCGCTCCTCTTCCAGGTCATCGCCGGGAGCTGGATGTCCTTCGCTGACAAACCGCCAACGAGTTCCAGGTCGAGGCGGTCGGCCCATTCGGGCCACTCGTCGACCTGAAGCTTCACGCCTAAGGAGTACACGGTGTCCGGCTGGAGCACTGCGGGGCCCATCAGCTGTCGGTCGTCCACGGAGATGATCGCGACCGCGACCGTCTCGGGCACTAGTACTTCATCTCGCTCGGTCAGACGTTCCGTCTCAAGGGGGGCACCCTCGATGATGATGAGCGGGAGCGGCAACGACGCCCACTCAGCAACAAGCGAGATCGGGTCTACGTCCGCCTCTTCGCGCAGCACCCGGATTAGCTCAGCTGATAGCAATGCACCCAACGGGTCATCGGCGCCCAGTTCGCTTTCGACGCGCTGGGCGAGGGAGCTGGCGGTTCGTTTCACCGTTCGCCGCCCAGCTCGAGCTGCAGCGTCGTCGCGGTCCAACTCCGCCGCTTCGAGCCTTAGAAGGTGGGCGGCGAGGACACACAGCTCTGCGACCAACCTGAGATAAGCGGCGGTGGGCGTCGCGCGCTGCGACCACTCAGCCAACTTCGTCGCTTCTTCTTCCAGCGACACGGCAGCGGCGTCAATACTGCTGACGGAAGACAGGCCCACAGTCCCGGTCAACAGCCTGCGGATTGACAACCGCAGCGCACTCTGCGCATGCAGGTTGAATACCAACGACGGGAAGCCGTTCTTGTCGGTCGGCTCTTCGTCGACGTGGGGTGGGTCGTCTCCCGAAATGGCCGCGTTGACGAGCGTGGTCAGAGTGCGCTGCCGGTCAAATGCCGGCGTCTTTGAGATCGACGCCTCAAGCCGCTCGCAGATTGCGAGAGCGTCGTCGGCTCGGTTGGCGCGCCAAGCCACTTCGACGATGTGCAAGCCTGCGAGGATTCGCTCGGGGCCGGGTGCCTGCGCGGCGGCTTCCAGATCCGCTACTCCCAATCCGAGCAGACCCTGCCCGCACTCGAGGAGTGCGACCTCTTCCGTGTCGTGTCGCCGGTTGAACGGTGAGTTGTAGGTTGGGTCGCCCACTCGACCGAGTCGGATCTGGGCGTACTCAACACTCTTCCGTGCGCTAGCAGACCAGTTCACCCGGAGAACCTCGTTGATCTCGTGGGCTGGCAGCGCCGCAGAGACCTTCAGTAGCGTTCGCTCCGGCGCGACGTTGTCTTCGGGAAGCCGCTGGAGGAGACGGCCGGCGCACTCCACCGATGGTTCAACGAGGGAAGAGTTCGGGCCGCCGACCTTGCTGGATGCGAAGCACGTCATAGCGAATCGCAATCCCGACCGCATCGCATCCTCGGTCAAGCTGAGCCGAGGAAGGCTCTCCAGCAACGCGGTAATCACGGCGATGTACTGGCTTTCCATGAGGACCGGCAGAAGGTCCTCGAACAGGCTGGGCAGGGGGTTCTTCGAGGCGACCTCGGCCCAGGCGCGGATAGCTGTAGCCACAAGGGCAGGGGACGAGCTCATGAGGTTCGTATAGAGAACGGGTACGACAGCTGTCAGCACTCCTGGCCTCTGGCCGGCATTGCGTCCGATGTTGCCTAGTACCCGCAAGAGGCGCGCGCTAACGCCCCAGTCCTTCTCCTCATCGCGTTCGTGGCTGAGGAACTTCACGACAGCATCCAGTGCGACGTTTGGATCGGCCTGTGCCGCATACTCGACCGCATCGAGGCAGCGGGAGGCGGCGGACCTCAGAACCATCTGCCGTGTCGCCCACTCCATCTGCGCAAGCGAGTCGGGTAGGTCGTTTGTTGGTACGAGCACCTGCGATCTGGGCTGGTCAGCCGCGCTGTTTGCGGTGATGAACCCTCCCAGGAGCACGTCGATCTGGCTTGCGGCCCAATCGGGGGCATCCCTGGCGAGATCGAGAATGATGTCCGCGGCCTGCCCCGCCACGTCGTACCCCCATCCTCCGGCAAGTCGCAGCATCGACGTTTCGAAGATCCGCGCGCGCAGTTGCTGACGGTCCTCATCGGACAGTTTGGGTTCCTCGCCCTGCCAACCACGGTCGGGGTCGACAAGCTGCGAGAGAAACCACCACACCTTGAAAAGGGTTCCCCGTTGCTCGTCCGAAGCACTCTCGCCCGCTGCCGCCCAAGCCCCCTCCGCGTCACCCACACCACGCACGATGAACAGGCCCAGCGCCCGCTGGACGGCTGCATGAGAATGCCCCTCCATCTCGTCATCAGCTGTGAGCAGATTGCGGACGAGAGCGGGAACGAATCGTGGAGCGATGGGCTCGTCCAAGATCAGCAGCTGAGCAATCGCGCCTGCCGCGGTGGCACGACTGCGGCTCGAGTGCACGGTCGCCGTTGGCAACCTGTTGCCAGGCGGAAGCTCCAGACCAGACAAGGAAGGCGGGCCAGGCAGCATATCTTCAAGAAGTTCCATCAGCGTGTCGCTCGCCCGGTCTGCAAGGAGCTTCAGCGTGGCGGGATCGGTGGAGCGGCTCTCGCCCGGATACCGGAAGTCGTCCTCTAGAGGACCGTATGCGACGTACAGGAGGGACCGAACAACGGACGCCGTGAAATCATCGGGTCGCGTGACGTTCTGAAACTGCACAAGCACCCGCGCGGCATCCTCTGCTGCCCAGGTCTCGAGCACGGCGAGCGCGGCATCCACGACGTCTCGCTGCCAGCGCGTCTGGGTGCGAGCGAGGATTCGCAGTGGCTTGAGCATGGTGGGTCGGCCAAGGCTGACAAGTATCAGCATCTCTGCCACCACGACTTCAGAGAACGTGTCAGGCGCCTTCTGTGCGAGAGCGGTCAGCCGTCGCAGCGCTGCGGCGGCGCTCTCGTCATCGGTTGCATCCAGGACATCTAGGTCCTGCAGAGCGCGTTCCATGGCTGGATCAGCCGAGACGCGGAGAGCACCACGCCTGCGGACACGCTGTTCGCGAAGTGCTTCTGCTTCGGCCTTCTCGGCATCAGCGATTAGCGCGGCCTCCGCCTCCCGACTTTCCTCGGCCTCCACCAGCCCGGCGAGCGTCGGCACCTGACCCGACGGGCGGCGGAGCTCGCAGCCGACGCAGTTCTCCGTGTAGAACTGGCGGGCTACCGAACCGAGTTGAAACCCAGCCGTCGTCCCGTGGGCTTTGATGCACCTAATCTTGCGCATGTTAATCGGAAGGCCCACGGCAGGTTCGAGCATGCCTTGCCCGCCGAACGGGACGAACTCCATGTGGAGGCAATGGTTGCGTGCGAGCAGGATCACCTGAGCGTTTTCCTTGCCCCGAGCGATGGCCTCCTCGAAGTGCGCGTCAAAGCTCAACTGCACTCACCCCCAATCTCGCCCGCAATGCCACCAGTTCGGCGCCGATAGCTCGATGGCCTGACTCTACCGACGCCTCGGAGGTGCCCGAAGTGGGGTCAAAGATTCCATGTGGTATTGCCGGCGCCGGTGGCGCCGGTCACGAGGATGTTCGCACGCGCGTCGACGAGTCTTTCCAGACGCGACCCCGTCTCCGCATCGAAGGTGCCGCGCCGCCCCAGTTCGTCGAGGTCCGCCACACCGGCACCCGGCAGCCGGATAGAGATCGTCGCGCCCGTGCAGGCGATCGGCGGCAGGACCGCGTGCACCCGCACCCCGTGCTCCCACCGCACGTCCGCACACGGTGTCGCATCATCGAGATGTCGCCCTCCCAGCGCGATGAGCCCGACGGCGAGCTCACGGACGGCCCCCTCGTCGAGGCTCCACCCGGGAACACGCTCCGCCCCGGCGCCGCGATCGACATACAGCCCCTGCGTGCCGTTGACGAACACATCGGTCACATCCGGGTCGGCGAGGTACTGCCGGAGCGGCGCGACGACGGGATGCCGAGGCACCGGTCGCGGCTCCGTGGGCGCACTTCCACCCCGCGGAGCGACGATGAACGGATGCGGCATGCCCGAGACGCTAGGCGGGGCACCGGGCCCACCGCCGCGGAGCGCCTCTGCCGGTGGACGGCGGCGCGGGGCGCGCATGTGTGCAGGAGGCGACGGACCCCCGCTCTAAGGACCCGGGAAAAGAAGGAGGGCGGCACCCTCTGGGGGAAAGGGTGCCGCCCACGCGGCCGCGCTTCAGGGGGGATCAGCGGGCCGCGAAGCCGAATCGATGTTCGGGCGGTAAGTATCTTACGCTCATCGCCGGCGTGCACGTTCACAGGCTCCGGATGGTTGCCTCTCACCCACTATCGGCGGTAGTAGAGCGCGGTCGGCGATCCTAGAGTGACGGCATCGCAGGACGAGGCCACGACGGCCCGACGCAAAGGAGCGCCGCATGAGCAGCCAGATCGATCACCTCCTCACCGAGACCCGCCGCTTCGCGCCCACCGCGGAGTTCGCGGCTCAGGCCAACGCTCACGTCGACCTCTACGACGCGGCCGCCGCGGATCGGGAGGCGTTCTGGGCCGAGCAGGCGCGGGCGCTGCACTGGCACACGCCGTTCACCAAGAACCTCGACTGGTCGAACCCGCCGTTCGCGACCTGGTTCGAGGACGGCGAACTGAACGTCGCCTACAACTGCCTCGACCGTCACGTCGAGGCGGGCCTCGGCGACCGGGTCGCGCTCCTGTGGGAGGGTGAGCCCGGGGACGAGCGGCGCGTGACGTACGCCGAGCTCACCGACGAGGTGAAGCGCCTGGCCAACGTCCTCACCGATCTCGGCGTCGAAGCCGGGGACCGCGTCGCCATCTACCTGCCGATGATCCCCGAGGCCGTCGCCTCGATGCTCGCCGTCGCCCGCATCGGCGCGATCCACTCGGTCGTCTTCGGCGGGTTCTCCGCCGACAGCCTGCGCTCGCGCATCGACGACGCCGGCGCGAAGCTCGTCATCACGAGCGACGGCGGCTACCGCAAGGGCAAGGTGTCCCCCCTCAAGCCCGCCGTCGACCAAGCGCTCGCCGACCGCGGCCACGGCCCGCAGGAGACCGTCGAGCACGTCCTCGTCGTCAAGCGCACCGACAACGAGGTGGGCTGGCAGGACGGGCGCGACCTGTGGTGGCACGACCTCGTGCCCGCGGCATCCGCTGATCACGTCGCGCAGCCGTTCCCGGCGGAGAACCCGCTGTTCATCCTCTACACGTCGGGGACGACGGGGAAGCCGAAGGGCATCCTGCACACGAGCGGCGGATACCTCACCCAGGCCGCGTTCACGAACAAGGTCGTGCACGACCTCCACCCCGAGACCGACGTGTACTGGTGCACCGCCGACATCGGCTGGATCACGGGCCACAGCTACGTCACCTACGGTCCGCTCGCCAACGGTGCGACCCAGGTGATCTACGAGGGCACGCCCGACACCCCGCACCCGGGACGATGGTGGGAGATCGTCGCAAAGTACGGCGTCACGATCCTCTACACGGCCCCCACGGCCATCCGGTCGTTCATGAAGCTCGGCCGAAGCATCCCGGAGCAGCACGACCTGTCGTCGCTCCGTCTGCTCGGGAGCGTCGGCGAACCCATCAACCCCGAAGCGTGGATGTGGTACCGCCATGTCATCGGAGGCGACACCGCCCCCATCGTCGACACGTGGTGGCAGACCGAGACGGGCGCGATCATGGTCTCGGCGCTCCCCGGCGTGACCGAGACCAAGCCGGGAAGCGCCCAGGTGCCCCTCCCCGGCGTCAGCCTCGACGTCGTCGACGAGAGGGGTCAGGTCGTCGGCAACGGCAACGGCGGTCTGCTCGTTCTGACCGAACCGTGGCCGAGCATGCTGCGCGGCATCTGGGGTGACCCGGAGCGCTTCAAGGAGACCTACTGGGACAAGTTCGCCGACCTCGGGTACTACTTCGCCGGTGACGGCGCCCGACTGGACGAGGACGGCGACGTCTGGTTCCTCGGGCGCGTCGACGACGTCATGAACGTCTCGGGGCACCGACTGTCGACGACCGAGATCGAATCCGCCCTCGTCGGGAACGAGGCGGTCGCCGAGGCCGCCGTCGTGGGCGCGTCGGACGAGACGACCGGCCAGGCCGTGGTGGCGTTCTGCGTCATCAAGGAGTCGTACATGAAGGCGAACTCGCTCGACGGTCTCGTCGACAAGCTCCGCGCGTGGGTCGGCGAGCAGATCGGCCCCATCGCCCGGCCGCGCGACGTCTACATCGTCACCGAGCTCCCGAAGACCCGTAGCGGCAAGATCATGCGCCGCCTGCTCCGCGACGTCGCGGAGGGTCGCGAAGTCGGCGACACCACGACCCTCGCTGACACGATGGTCATGTCGACGATCAAGGGCCAGGTCACCCAGAAGTAGCGATGCCGGCGGGGCGGCCGCTCACGCGTGCGAGAAGACGACCTCGACCTCGACCGGGCTGTCCAGCGGCAGGACGGGGACGCCGACGGCGGAGCGCGCGTGACGGCCGGCATCGCCGAAGATCTCGCCGAGCACGCTGCTCGCGCCGTTGATCACGGCGGGCTGCCCGGTGAAGTCGGGGACGGATGCCACGAATCCGGTCACCTTCAGAACGCCGGTCAGTCGGTCGACACCGCCCACCGCAGCCGCTGCCGCGGCGACGGCGTTGAGCGCGCACTGACGCGCGAGCGCGGCGGCGTCGTCTGCGGAGACCAGTCCGTCATCCTCCCCGACCTTGCCGGTGGCCGGGAGCGCGCCATCGACCATCGGGAGCTGGCCCGACGTGTAGACGAGGTCGCCGTGCACCTTCGCGGGGATGTACGCCGCGAGGGGCGGGACGACCGCACCCAGTTCGATACCGAGTTCGGCGAGCCGCGCCGAGACCGACATCAACCCTGCCCGAACTGACGAGCGGCCTGAGCCGCGGCATCCAGTCCCGCGTTGGCGGAGCCATCGCCGCCCGAGGGGCGCTTGAAGTAGCCGACGAGGCCGCCCTCGGGACCGGTCACCACCTGGACGAGCTCCCACCCCTGCTTGCCCCAGTTGTTGAGGATCGCAGCGGTGTTGTGGATGAGCAGGGGCGTGGTCATGTACTCCCACGTGGTCATGCGGTGCTCCCGGAGGTCGTGGTGGGGCGGCCCCGAAGGGCGCGACGACGGGAGCGTCACCGAGGCGTCACCCAGCTATCTCCCTTACGATCAGCCTATGCCCCACTCGAAACGCACGGCCACCGGTGTGCTCGGAGGCCTGTTGGGCCTCGTCGGCCTGAGCACTGTGGCCGCCCTTCTCGTCACGGCGACCATCACTCCCGCGATCGCCGTCTCCGGCTACGCCGCGACGAGCGCGATCAAGATGTTCGAGAACATGCCGAGCTACCTCAAGATCGAGAAGCTCATGCTCCCGACGACGATCTACGCGAAGGACGACGAGGGCAAGGACGTCAAGCTCACCGAGTTCTACGACCAGAACCGCATCCCGGTCACGTTCGACCAGGTGAACCCGGTGATGTACGACGCGATCCTCTCGAGTGAGGACAAGAACTTCTACACGCACGGCGGCATCGACCTGCTCGGCACGCTGAGCGCGCTGGCCCGCAACGCCAGCTCCGGCTCCAACCGCGGTGGCTCCTCGATCACGCAGCAGTACGTGAAGAACGTCCTGCAGCAGACGTGCGAGGCGAAGGCCGTCAGCACCGAAGAGGTCCAGGCCTGCTTCAAGGAGTCGACGGCCAACACGGGCACGGAGGGCTACCAGCGCAAGATCCAGGAAATGCGCTACGCCATCCAGCTCGAGAAGGAGTACTCGAAGGACGAGATCCTCCTCGGGTACCTCAACATCGCGCATTTCGGAGGCACGGTCTACGGCATCGGTGCCGCCGCGCGTCACTATTTCGACACCACACCCGACAAACTGACGGTCGGACAGGCCGCGGTCATCGCCGGCATGGTGCAGGAGCCCAACACGCTGCGGATCGACATGCCGGGTGGCTCGACGACGACCAAGGACGGCACCCCCCTGAACGGCGCGGACGATGGCTACAAGCTGTCCAAGACACGCCAGGTCTACGTCCTGAACCGACTGCTCGAGGACAAGAAGATCACGCAGGCGGAGCACGACGAGGCCGTCGCGGCTCCGATCGAGCCGAAGATCACCACTCGCCCGCAGGGCTGCTCCGTGGCGAAGGGTGCCGAGTTCTTCTGCGCCTACGTGACGTCGATCATCCGCAGCGACCCGGCCTTCGGCGCCGAGCCGAACGACCGCATCGCCGCACTTCGTCGGGGTGGCCTCAGCGTCTACACGACTCTCGACACCTCGCTGCAGGCGAACGCGAACGAGGCGATCTCCGTCGTTCCGGCGAGCGTCGACTACATGGATCTCGGCGCCTCCGGCGTGCAGGTCGAGGTCGGCACGGGTCGTGTGCTCTCCATGGTGCAGAACCGCCCGTGGGCCGATCAGGCCGACGACAAGACGACCACACAGGTCAACTACAACGTTCCCGTGAAGAACGGCGGCGGCGGCCACTCGGCCGGCTCGACCTACAAGGTCTTCAGCCTCATCAACTGGATGCAGCAGGGGCACTCCGTCAACGAGATGCTCAACGGGCGTGTCGGCACGAAAACCGTCCAGACCTGCGATGGCGCGACGCAGACCGTCTACACCGGTGAGGGCACCGGTCCCGACGGCCAGCCCCGTATCGGCAACTTCGAGAGCAACCGCGGGTACACCGGCACCGTCGCACGCTTCACCAAGGACTCGCTGAACTCCGGCTTCCTCACGATGGCCGAGAAGATCCCGGTGTGCACCACGAACCGGGTGGCCGGTGACCTCGGTGTGACGCTCGGCAACGGGCAGCCTCTCGACCAGTTCAACAACCCGTACGACGTCCTCGGATCCCAGGATGTCGCGCCCATCGACATGGCCAACGCGTACGCCGCGATCGCGTCGAACGGCACCCTGTGCGCCGCCAAGGCCATCGACCGCGTGGTGAACGCGGATGGCGAAGAACAGCCCATCCCCGACACGAAGTGCGAGCGCAAGCTCAGCGAGGACGTCGCTGCGACCGCGGCCTTCGTGCTGGAGAGCGTCATGAGCGCGAGCGGCACCGGTAGCGGTGCCCGCACGTTCGACGGCGTGCCGGTGTTCGGCAAGACCGGCATCCACCAGTTCCTCCACACGTGGATGATCGGCTCGAGCACCGAGGTCACGACGGCGGTGTGGGTCGGCAACGTCAAGGGACAGGAACGCCTCGAGAACCACTACGAGAGCGGCTACCGTCTCTCGCGCATCCGCAACTCGATCTGGCCCGACATGCAGCGCGCCGCGAACGCGGAGTTCGGTGGCTCGGCCTTCCCCCAGCCGTCGGCGGAGCTCACCAAGCGCAGCTACGCGCAGCTCCCGAACGTCGTGGGCATGACCGTCGACCAGGCCACGCAGACGATCGAGGACGCCGGATTCAGCGTCACCGTCGGCGAGCCCGTGGCGTCGCCGGAGTCCGAGGGCACGATCGTGTCGCAGACCCCGGGTGCCGGACGTGTCGTCTCGGGTACGACCGTGACCATCAACCCCAGCGACGGCGAGGGCGTGGTCGTCCCCGGTGTGAGCGGCACCCCGGAGCAGGCGGCGAGGGCACTGTCCGACGCCGGCTTCCGCAACGTCGAGCAGAGCTGTGAGGACAGCGATGGCGCGCCCGCCGAGGGCGTGGTCACCGGCACCGATCCCGCCGCGGGCGAGACGGTCGGCCGCGACACCACCATCACCATCGAGTACCAGTCCTCCGACTGCAACGGCGATGGCAACGGTGACGGCGGCGGCAACAACGGCCGCGGCAACGGTCCCGGCAACGGCAACGGTCCGTGAGGCCGGCCGCACAGACCGCCCTCAGCGCGCTCGGCGCGCTGGGGGCGGTCGGCGTCGCCGCCGGGATCTGGGGAATCGGGATCGAACGCTACCTCTTCACGCTCCGACAGCATGAGCTCGAGGTCCTGCCCCCGGGCAGCCCGTCGTTGACCGTCCTGCACCTCTCCGATGCGCACATGGCGCCCTGGCAGCACCGCAAGCAGCGCTGGATCGCCGACATCGCCGACCGCGTCCAACCGGACCTCGTGGTGAACACGGGCGACAACCTCGGCCACCCGGACGGCCTGCGCGGCGTCCGGGCGGCGTTCGCCCCCCTGCGGGGCGTACCCGGCTTCTTTGTGCACGGATCCAATGACAAGGTCGCCCCCAGCGCCCGCAACCCGATCAAGTACCTCTTCGGCCCGTCGGGGCCGCAGAGCCACGAGTCGTTCACCCCGTCCCTCGACACCGATGCGCTCGACGAGTACCTGACCGGCCTCGGTGAGACGCTGATCGACAACACCGCGGCGAGCGTGCGCGTCGGCGGCATCCGCATCGACGGCTTCGGTGTCGACGACGCACACCGCGACTTCGACGACCTCGGAGCCGCCGAGGAGGCCCTCCGCTCCCTCGGGGACGGCGCCCACGTGCGCCTGGGCGTGACCCACGCACCGTACCGTCGGGTCCTGGACGCGTTCACGGATGCCGGTGCCGACCTGCTCATCGGCGGTCACACGCACGGCGGCCAGGTCCGCATCCCCTTCGCGAAGAAGGCGCTGGTGTCCAACTGCGACATCCCGCTCGAGAAGGCGCGGGGTCTGAGCTCCTGGACGCACGCCGGTCGCACGGTGCCGTTGAACGTCAGCGCGGGTCTCGGCCACTCGATCTACGCCCCGGTGCGCTTCGCGTGCCGCCCCGAGGCGTCGGTGCTGATCCTGCGTGCACGACGCGCCCTCGATTCGCCGGACGGGCCCCCGGCAGGGTAGACTCGGAGGGTTGCCACGGGGTGTGGCGCAGCTTGGTAGCGCGCGTCGTTCGGGACGACGAGGCCGCAGGTTCAAATCCTGTCACCCCGACAGCAGAGAGGCTCCGCCGACACCGGCGGGGCCTTTCTCATCCCTCCTCGGAGGGGCCATCGCATCTCCCGCCGAACGGAGCACCGTGACCTCTCCCCGCCTCGTCGCCTTCGACCTCGACGACACCCTCGCGCCCTCCAAGAGCGCGATCGACCCTCGGATCGGCGAGCAGCTGCTGCGTCTCGCGGAGCGCGTCGAGGTCGCGATCATCTCCGGCGGCCAGCTGCAGCAGTTCCGCTCCCAGGTCGTCGAGCGCCTCCCCGAAGCGGATGCCGGACTCCTCGCGCACGTCCACCTCATGCCGACGTGCGGCACGCAGTACTACCGCCTCACCGCGGACGGCATCGAAACGGTCTACGCGCTCTCGCTCACCGACGACGAGAAGCACCGCGCCCTGACGGCGGTCGAGGAGGAGGCGAAGCGGCTGGGCCTGTGGGCCGAGCAGACGTGGGGCCCGATCCTCGAGGACCGTGGATCGCAGATCACCTTCTCCGCGCTCGGACAGTCCGCGCCGCTCGACGCCAAGACCGCGTGGGACCCGACCGGCGAGAAGAAGAACGCGCTGCGCGACGCGGTGGCCGCCCGCATCCCGGATCTGGAGGTCCGTTCCGGCGGCTCGACGTCGGTCGACATCACCCACCGCGGGATCGACAAGGCGTACGGCATGCGCAAACTCGCCGAGCAGACCGGCATCCCCCTCGACGACATGCTCTTCGTCGGCGATCGTCTCGACGAGCACGGCAACGACTACCCCGTCCTCGCGATGGGGGTGACCTGCCACGCCGTCGAGGGCTGGGAGGACACCGCGGCCTACCTCGACGAGCTCATCCCCACGCTGCCCGCCCGCTGATCGGGGTCAGCGCAGCCGTCCGCCGGACTCCCGCAGGTAGCAGCGCGCGCACATCGACTCGTACGTGACGCGGTCGGCCGACAGCTCGTCGATCGCGACCTGATCGCCGTCGAAGACGAACCGGCCGCCGACGAGCCGGGCGTTGAAGAGCGCCTTGCTGCCGCAGCGACAGATGGTCTTGAGCTCTTCGAGGCTGTGGGCGAGCTCCATGAGCCGCGCCGAACCGGGGAACGCGCGCGTCTGAAAATCGGTGCGGATGCCGTAGGCCAGGACCGGGATGCCGTCGTTCACCGCGACGCGCAGCAGATCGTCGATCTGATCGGGCACGAGGAACTGCGCCTCATCGATCAACAGGCACGCGACGTCCGCGCGGGTGTCGGGGACGAGCGCCGCCTCGGCCTCGATCTGCACCCGCCGACGGTGCTCGGCGAACAGGGCACGCGCGTCGTCGCGAGGCCCGATGAGGAAGTCGACCTTGCGCTCCACGCCGAGGCGGCTGGAAATCTGGTCGGCACCCTTCGTGTCGATCTCGGGCTTGGCGAGCAGGACGTGCTGGCCGCGCTCCTCGTAGTTGAACGCGGCCTGCAGCAGCGCCGTCGACTTGCCCGAGTTCATCGCGCCGTAGCGGAAGTAGAGCTTCGCCACGGATGCGCCTCAGGCGTTGATCTTGAGTGCTGCGGCCGTCGTCTGCAGGACCTCGCGCGCCGTCTCCGGCGCATCGTTCAGGGTCTGCCCGTACGTCGGGATGAGCTCCTTCAGCGTAGGCTCCCACGCCGGCAGGCGGTCCGCGAAGCAGGTCTTCAGCAGGCCCAGCATGATCGACGCACCCGTCGACGCTCCCGGGGACGCTCCCAGCAGGCCCGCGATCGAGCCGTCGGCGGAGCTGACGACCTCGGTGCCGAACTGCAGCACGCCGCCCTTCTTCGGGTCCTTCTTCATGACCTGCGCCCGCTGGCCGGCCTGCAGGAGCTCCCAGTCCTCGTCGCGCGCGCTCGGCATGAAGTCGCGGAGGGAGTCCACCTTCTTGCTGTGCCCCTTCAGCAGCTCGCCGACGAGGTACTTGATGAGGCCGGGGTTGTCGATCGCCACCTTGAGCATCGGCAGGATGTTGCCGGGGCGCACCTGGGCGATGATGTCGGTCATGCGCCCGTTCTTGAGGAACTTCGGGCTGAAGGTCGCGAAGGGGCCGAACAGCAGCGAGGCCTCTCCGTCGACGACACGCGTGTCGAGGTGTGGCACCGACATGGGCGGCGCACCGACCGACGCCTGCGAGTACACCTTCGCCTTGTGCTGAGCGACGAGCTCGGGCTTCGAGGTCTTCAGCCACTGGCCACCGATCGGGAACACCCCGTACCCCGAGATCTCGGGGATGCCGGAGCGCTGCAGGAGCTTGATGGCCCAGCCGCCCGCGCCGACGAACACGAACCGCGCACGAACCTTGCCCGGGGTGCGACCGACCGTCTGGCGGTAGGTGACCTCCCACATGCCGTCCTTCTGACGCTTCAGGTCGCGGACCTCGCGGTTCGTCTCGACGTCGACGCCCTGCGCGGCGAGGTGGTCGAACAGCTGACGGGTGAGGGAGCCGAAGTCGACGTCGGTGCCCGCAGGCACCCGTGTCGCTGCGAAGGGCTCGCCCTTGCGGCGCTGCTGCATCAGCAGCGGAGCCCACTGGTTGATGACGCGGGAGTCCTCGGAGTACTCGATGCCGGCGAACAGCGGCTGCTCCTTGAGCACCTCGTACCGCTTCTTGAGGAAGGCGACATCCTTCTCGCCGCGGACGAAGGTCATGTGCGGGGTCGCGTTGATGAACGTCGAGGGCTCGTCGAGCACGCCGCGCTCGACGAGGGCGCTCCACAGCTGCCGCGACTGCTGGAACTGCTCGTTGATGCCGATCGCCTTCGCCGGGTCGATCGTGCCGTCGGGCCCCTCGGGCGTGTAGTTCAGCTCGCACAGGGCGGCGTGCCCCGTGCCGGCGTTGTTCCACGCGTTCGACGACTCCTGGGCGACCTCGGAGAGACGCTCGAAGACGCCGATCTTCCAGCCCGGCTCGAGCTGCTGCAGGAGGGTGCCGAGGGTGGCGTTCATGATGCCGCCGCCGATCAGCAGCGCGTCGTAGCTCTCCGTCGGACTCACTGCGGCGGGGCTGCTCGCTGCGGCGTTCTCTGCGGCGTGATCGTCTGCTCCGGGTTTGTCAGTCACGGTCATCCAGTCTACGTCGCCAGGCCGCCGGGGATCGCCGTCGGACCGGGACCGTCGGCGCAGGAATGACGGTTCTTTCCCCAGGTGAAACACGGATGCCGGGCGATCCGGCCCGAGCGCCGGGACCCGGCATCCGCTCTCAGACGCGGGCGGCCAGGTCTGCGCCGACGAGCTCGGCGATCTGCACCGCGTTCAGCGCGGCACCCTTGCGGAGGTTGTCGTTGCTGATGAAGAGGACGAGCCCCTTGCCCTCGGGCGCGGACTGGTCGGCGCGGATGCGTCCGACGAGGCTCGGGTCGGCGCCGGCGGCCTGCAACGGCGTCGGCACGTCGGCGAGGGCGACGCCCGCGGCATCCGCGAGCACCTCGCGCGCGCGGGCGGGCGTGATGTCGCGGTCGAACTCGGCGTGGATGGAGAGCGAGTGGCCCGTGAAGACCGGCACGCGGACGCACGTGCCCGCGACCCGCAACTCCGGCAGTTCGAGGATCTTGCGGCTCTCGTTGCGGAGCTTCTTCTCCTCGTCGGTCTCGTCTTCACCGTCGTCGACGAGGTTGCCCGCGAACGGGATGACGTTGAAGGCGATGGGCGCGACGTACTTCTGCGGCGCGGGGAAGTCGACGGCGGCGCCGTCGTGGACGAGGCCGATCGCACCGCCCTGCGCGACGACGGACTCGACCTGGCCGAGCAGCTCCTCCGCGCCCGCGAGCCCCGAGCCCGACACGGCCTGGTAGGTGCTCACCGTCAGACGCACGAGTCCCGCCTCGACGTGCAGCGGCTTGAGGACGGGCATCGCGGCCATCGTCGTGCAGTTCGGGTTGGCGATGATCCCCTTGGGGAGGTCGCGGATCGCGTGCGGGTTCACCTCGCTGACGACGAGCGGAACCTCGGGGTCCATCCGCCAGGCGCTCGAGTTGTCGATGACGACCGCGCCGGCTTCGGCGAACCGCGGGGCGTGCGCGCGCGAGCCGGTCGCGCCGGCGGAGAACAGCGCGATCTGGATGCCGGCGGGGTCGGCCGTCGCGACGTCCTCGACGACGATCTCGCGACCGTCCACCTCGACGGTTGAGCCCGCCGAGCGGGCCGTGGCGAAGAGGCGGAGCTCACGGATGGGGAACGCGCGCTCGACGAGGATGTCGCGCATCACCGTCCCGACCTGGCCGGTGGCGCCGACGACGGCGACGGAGAATCCCGATTCGGAGAAGACGGTCATGGTGCGGTTCCTCGGGGGTGCGGCGCCGCGCGACGGGATGTCGCGACAGGGCGCAGAAGAGCGGGTTCCGGTGATTCTACCGGCGTCGCGCGTGCCGCGATCCGCATGTGTCGCGGCCGGCGTCACACCCACGCGCGCAGCTTGTGCGGGTTGCGCATCATCCACACGTCGGTGATCCGCTCCCCGTCCGTCGCGAACGTCGCGACCGCGGCGACCGCACCCTCCAGCCTGATCACGAATCCGAGTCCGTCGCCGGTGACCGCCGGCTCGTACACGGCGGTCGGCTGCTTCTGTGCGAGACCGAGCAAGAACCTCGCCACGTGATCGGCTCCGCGAACAGGTCGCCGGGCCGCGGAGACGGCCCCGCCGCCGTCCGAGACGAGGACGACGTCGGGCGCGAGCACCCGCACGAGGGCGTCGAGCCTGCCCGTCGCGCTCGCGGCGGCGAAGGCGGCGACCACCTCGTCGTGACGGGTGCGCGGGACGGCTGCGCCACTGCGCCGCCCGGCATGGCGACGGGCGGATGCCGCGAGTTGCCGGCACGCGGCGGGCGAACGGCCGAGCACCTCGGCGATCTCGCCGAACGGCACCGCGAAGACCTCGTGCAGCACGAACGCCACGCGCTCCGCCGGTGTGAGCGTCTCCAGGACGAGCAGGAGCGCCGTCGAGACGCTCTCCGCGCCGACCGCGGCGTCGGCCGGGTCGCCGCCGTCGGCGGGGACCGGCTCGGGCAGCCACTCCCCCACGTACGTCTCGTGTCGTGCCCGTGCCGAGCCGAGCACGTCGAGGCAGATCCGGCCCGTCACCCGCATGAGCCAGCCCGCGGGGTTCGCGATCGCGGCGCGCTCGGCGGGGTCCAGGCGGACCCACCGGACGTACGCCTCCTGGACGGCGTCCTCGGCCTCAGCGAGGGTCCCGAGCATCCGGTGGGCCGCGGCGACCAGAACGCGACGATGCGCGTCGACCTCGGCGCCCGCGCCGGGCCGCGTCGCGGCATCCGTCATCGCGATCTCCGTCCCCCGCCTCACATTCGCGGAGGCTGCGTCGTCACCACAGTGACACATCATCGGAAGGGGCGACATGAAGATCGCAGTGGCAGGCGGAACGGGCACGGTCGGGCGACTCGTGGTGGAACGGGTGCACCGGGAGGGACACGATGCGGTCGTCCTCTCGCGGGCGGCGGGGGTCGACCTCCACGACCGGGCCGCGGTGGACCGGGCAGTGACGGGATTCGATGCCGTCATCGACGCGGCGAGCATCGGGACCACCATCGCGGCGACGGCGGAGGAGTTCTTCCGGACGGCATCCGGCACCCTCCTCGAAGCCGCGGCGGCCGCGGGCGTCGGACACGCCGTGCTGCTGTCGATCGTGGGGATCGACAGGAACCCCCACGGCTACTACGCCGGCAAGGTCGCACAGGAGGGCCTGTTCGCACAGGGCACGGTTCCGTGGAGCATCCTGCGTGCGACGCAGTTCCATGAGTTCGCCGGCCAGGTGGCGGCGCAGGCGCGGCTCGGGCCGTTGCAGATGGCGCCGCGCGCACGCGTGCAGCCGGTCGCCGCGGCGGAGGTCGCGGCGCGACTCGTCGAGCTCGCCCTCGCCGGGCCGCAGGGGCGCGTCGCCGACCTCGCAGGGCCGCGCGAGGAGCGCCTCGACCGGATGATCCGGGAGTGGGTGCGCCGGGACGGGTCGCGGCGGCTCGTCGTCCCCGTCAGCCTCCCGGGCGGGCAGATGCGCGGGATGCGGTCAGGCGCCAACCTGCCGAGCGCGGGGGCGACCCTCGCCGGGCCGACCTTCGACGACTGGCTCGCCGCGGAGCGCTGAGCCGCGACGACCCGAGGCCGTCGTCAGCGTCCGGTACCGGCGTGGACGACGGCCTCGGTGTCGCCGTCGAGCCCGTAGGCCGTGTGCACGACGCGGGCCGCCTCGGCGAGGTCGTCACCGCGGACGACGACCGAGATGCGGATCTCGGAGGTCGAGATCATCTCGATGTTGACGCCCGTCGTCGACAGCGCCTCGAACAGGGTCGCGGAGACACCGGAATGGGTCCGCATGCCCGCGCCGACGACCGACAGCTTGCCGATCTGGTCGTCGTGGACGAGCTTGTCGAAGCCGACACTCCCCTGCTCCACCGACAGCGCCCGCAGCGCCGTCGAGGCCTCAGCCTTGGGGAGCGTGAACGAGATGTCGGTGCGACCGGTCGCCGCCGCCGAGACGTTCTGGACGATCATGTCGACGTTGGCACCGGACTTGGCGACGATCTTGAAGATCTCGGCGGCCTTGCCGGGGACGTCGGGCACACCGACGACGGTGATCTTGGCCTGGCTGAGGTCGGTGGCGACACCGGTGACGATGGGCTCTTCCATCTCTTCTCCCTCTTCGTGGTCGGGGGCGGTCATCCCCGGACCGAGAACGTAGGTGCCGACGCCCGAGCTGAAAGTCGAGCGGGCGTGGATCATGACGCCGTGGCGGCGGGCGAATTCGACGGCACGGATGTACAGCACCTTGGCGCCGTTCGCGGCGAGCTCCAGCATCTCTTCGGACTGGACGGTCGCGAGCTTGCGGGCCTTCGGCACGACCCGCGGGTCGGCGGTGAAGATGCCGTCGACGTCGCTGTAGATCTCGCAGACGTCGGCGCGCAGCGCGGCGGCGAGCGCGACGGCCGTGGTGTCGGATCCGCCGCGGCCGAGTGTCGTGATGTCGCGGGTGTCGCGGCTGAAGCCCTGGAAGCCGGCGACGATGACGATCGCGCCCTCGTCGAGCGCCTCGCGCACCCGCACCGGGGTGACGTCGACGATGCGGGCGGCGCCGTGCGAGCTGTCGGTGATCATGCCGGCCTGGCTGCCGGTGAACGAGCGCGCCTCGAAGCCCATCGAGTTGATGGCCATCGCCAGCAGCGCCATCGAGATGCGCTCACCGCTGGAGAGCAGCATGTCGAGCTCGCGCGGCGCGGGCAGCGGCGAGACCTGGGACGCGAGGTCGAGCAGCTCGTCGGTGGTGTCGCCCATCGCGCTGACGGCCACGACGACATCGTGGCCGGCACGGCGGGCGTCGACGATCCGCTTCGCGACGCGGCGGATGCTCTCGGCGTCGGCGACGGACGAACCGCCGTACTTCTGGACGATCAGGGCCATGGTCGGATACTCCCGGGTGGATGCCGGGCGCAGCCGGCGGGCGGAGACTCACGCCCGCGCACCATCCTACGGAGCGGCCCGTGCCGCAACGGCCATGTGACGCGGGCGGACCGCCGGGAGGGCTGATTTAGGCTGGAGCATATGGGACGACGCCAGTTCTTCACGTCGCTGCAGGCTCTCGTCCGCGCTCCGGAGAACTCGGCTCCGCACACCGAGATGCTGCCTGTCATCGACGACGCCTTCGCCGTCGGCGTCCTCGACCTCGCCATCCGGATCGGCGAGTCGATGCTCGCCTCCGGCGCCCCGGCCAGCGAGGTGACACTCACCATCGTGCGGGTCGCGGGCGTCTACGGGCTGGACCCCGTCCACGTCGATGTGAGCTACAACTCGATCACCGTCGCGCATCACCGGAGCGGTGCCGACCGTCCCATCACCCTGATGCGGGTCGTCCGCAGCCAGGCCCCCGACCACGCGAGACTGCAACGGCTGCAGGCGCTCGTCGCAGCGATCCGCGGCGGGATGCCGCTGGAATCCGCACGCGCTGAGTTCCGCGACGTGCGCCGCACACCCTTCGCGTATCACCCGCCGGTCATCATCGGCGCGCAGGCGCTCCTCGCGGTCGGCGTCGCCCTCATGTTCGGGGCCAACTGGCTCGTGATCCTGCTCTCGTTCGTCGCCGCCGGCGGCGCGGCGGTCACGCAGTTCCTCCTCGGCCGCGCGCGTGTGCCGTTCTTCTTCAGTCAGGTCGCCGGGGCGTTCGTCCTGACCCTCATCGCCGCCGTCGCACCGCGCCTCGAGGCGACGGGGTGGATGGCGGCGCAGGAGATCCGCCCGTCGGTCATCGTCGCCTCGGGCATCGTCCTGATGCTCGCGGGTCTCACCGTGGTGGGGGCGGCACAGGATGCGATCGACGGCTTCGCCCTGACCGCGACCGGCCGCATCCTCGAACTCACGACGCAGACCCTCGGGGTGGTGCTCGGCATCCTCGCCGGTCTCGAGACGGCACGCGTCGTCGGCGCAGGGATGGACGCGCCGAACGACCCGCTCCCGTTCGGCCCTATCCCGCTGCAGTTCGCGGGGGCGGCCCTCATCGCCGTCTCCGTCACGATCTACAACGGCGCGGGGCTGCGGGTCGTCGCCGTCAGCGTCGGGCTGAGCGTCGTCGCGTGGGCGGGGTACACCGCGGCATCCGCTCTCGGGTTCGAGTCCGCCGCCGCCAGCGGTGTCGGAGCGTTCGCGGGGAGCCTCCTCGGCATCCTGGCTGCCTACAAGCTGCACGTGCCGTCGGTGGCGATCACGACGGCCGCCATCCTGCCGATGGTGCCGGGGGCGGCGGTGTTCCGGGGACTCCTCGGGGTCGTCGAGTCGGGGCAGAGCACCGTCACCCTGCTCATGGGGTTCACGACCCTCGCCTCGGCGGCCACGGTGGGCATCGCTCTGGCCGTCGGCGCCTCGCTGGGCATCTATGTCGGTCAGCCGCTGCGCGCGACCCTCGGCACCGTCATCCGCTCCCGCGCACGCGAACGGACGTAACGACTTTCGCACGGAGAAGTAGGCTCGCGGCATGAGCTCCCCGAGTGACGAGATCTGGACCCGCGCACTGGAGTACGACGTGCCGGCGACGCATGCCGGCGACCTCGCCGTCCGCCGTGTCCTCACCTTCCACGGCGTGGTGGAGGACAGCGGACTGTGGTCCGCCGTCGAGACCCACGCGGCCGACGAGGAGTTCCCGCTCGACGAGGTGGCCGACGGGTATCGCACGCTCGGACTGGAGGCCACGGCGGAGGCGATCGACCGCGCGGCCGCGGAGTACGACCAGACGGCCGGCGTCGGCGACGACGAGGCATGGGGCGAGGCGGAGGAGCGCGTCAACGAGGACTACCGCGTCCTGGACGAGGACATCACCGCAGCCATCGAGCGCACCCTCGCCCAGGAGCCGGCGCTGTTCGCGCCGACGGACTGAGTCACACCGCGCGGCGTCCCTCGAACGCACGCCCGAGGGTGACCTCATCGGCATACTCGAGATCGCCGCCGACGGGCAGACCCGACGCGAGCCGCGTGACGCTGATCTCGAGGGTGCGCAGAAGACGGCTGAGGTAGGTGGCCGTCGCCTCGCCTTCGAGGTTGGGGTTGGTCGCGAGGATCACCTCGGTGACGGTGCCGTCGGCGAGACGCTGCATGAGCTGCGCGATGCGCAGGTCGTCGGGGCCGATGCCCGCCATCGGACTGATCGAGCCGCCCAGCACGTGGTAGAGCCCGTGGAACTCGCGGGTGCGCTCGATCGCCGCGACGTCCTTCGCGTCCTCGACGACGCAGATGAACGTGCGGTCGCGTCGCGGATCGCGGCAGATGGAGCACTGCGCCTGCTCGGACACGTTGCCGCAGATCTCACAGAACCGCACGCGTTCGCGCAGCTCCGACAGCAGGTGCGCGAGCCGAGACACGTCGAAGGACGGAGTCTGCAGGATGTGGAACGCGATGCGCTGGGCCGATTTCGGGCCGATGCCGGGGAGGCGACCGAATTCGTCGATCAGGTCTTGGACGATGCCGTCGTACATGGGTCAGTTGAACCGGGTCGGCGGGGTGTAGGGCTCTTCGCGGACGAAGCGCGCACCGAGCAGCTGACGGACCGCTGCCTCACCGACGCGCTCGATGCCGCCCGGACGCGGCGTACGCGGCGGCTCCGCGACGAGCCGGGTGGGCGGCGGCGTATGCACCGGGACGGGGGCGTCGGCGTCCACCGGCGGCGGCACATCGTCCTCGTCCTCTTCCGGCGCCTCCGCGGGCAGGATGTCACCCTCCCGAGGTGCGGTGAGCGTGCGCACCGGCGCGGGAGCGGCGTCCTCGGGTTCGTCGTCGACCGCGAACTGCGCGGAGGGCGCGCCGTCGTCCGAAGGGATCGGGGCGACCGCCCACTCGGTCACGGGAGCCGCGGCCGCAGGCGCGGTGCGCGCAGCGGGGGCCGTCGCGGGACGGGATGCCGCAGGAGCAGGCGCTCCGCCGGAGTCGGGGTTCGGGGCGGGCGGAACCTCGGGCCCGACACCGCCAGGAGGCGGCGGGGTGGGGTCGGTGTCGTGACGGGTGAGGTACTTCACCCGCACGCCCAGCACCGACAGGATGGCGGTGCGGAGGTCCTCGCTCGGCCCCTTGCCCGCGTTCAGCTTCTTGAACGACTGGACGTCGGCGTGGCTCTGGAACGACAGCGTGAGGATGTCGCCCTCCGCATAGGCCACCGGGCGGGAGGCGCTCGCGATCATCCACGACGTGCGGCTGATGTCCTCGAGCCGCCGGAGGATCTCGGGCCATGAATCCCGGAGCTGCGCGAATGTCACCGGCCCGGTCGGGACGGGCGGGTCGGGTACCACCGCGGGTGTCGGATCGGGCGTCGGCGCCGCCGTGGCCGACCCCGCGGACGCCGGGGCGGAGGCCGACGCCGGGACGGACGCGGATGCCGGGACGGAAGCGGATGCCGGGGGCGGGGTGACCGTGCGCGGCGCAGACGCCGACGCGGCAGCCGCAGGAGCGGTCGACGCGGGGACGGACGCCGCGGGGGCCGCGGGCGCTGGAGCCGCAGCATCCGTCGCGGCGAGGACGCGGGCGACGAGCAGCTCGAGTTGGAGGCGCGGCGAGGTCGTGCCCGTCATGTCGTCGAGGGCGGTGACGACGAGGTCGGCGATCCGCGAGAGCCGGTCGGTGCCGAAGGCGGCCGCCTGACGACCCATGCGCTCGAGCTCGTCCGCGGGGACGCCGCGCAGCACGGCCCGCGCCCCCTCGCCGGTCGCCGCGACGATGATGAGGTCGCGCAGCCGTTCGAGCAGGTCGTCGACGAACCGGCGCGGGTCCTGACCGGTCTGCACGACGCGGTCGACGGCGCCGAAGGCGGCGGCCGCATCGTGAGAGGAGAACGCGTCGACGACCTCGTCGAGGAGTTCGGCGTGGGTGTAGCCCAACAGCGCGACCGCACGCTCATAGCCGACGGCGCCGTCCTCGGAGCCGGCGATCAGCTGGTCGAGGAGGGACAGGGTGTCGCGGGGCGACCCGCCGCCTGCCCGGACCACCAGCGGCAGCACGCCGGGCTCGACCGTCACGCCTTCGCTCCGGCAGAGCTGCTCGACGTACTCGAGCATCGCCGCGGGGGCCACGAGGCGGAACGGGTAGTGGTGCGTGCGCGAGCGGATCGTCCCGATGACCTTCTCGGGCTCGGTCGTCGCGAAGATGAACTTGACGTGCGCGGGCGGCTCCTCGACGAGCTTGAGCAGGGCGTTGAACCCCTGCGCCGTGACCATGTGCGCCTCGTCGAGGATGAAGATCTTGAAGCGGTCGCGCGCCGGGGCGAACACCGCACGCTCGCGCAGGTCACGGGCATCGTCGACACCGTTGTGGGACGCCGCGTCGATCTCGACGACGTCGAGCGAACCGCCGCCGCCGCGGCTGAGCTCCGTGCAGGAGTCGCACTCGCCGCACGGGGTGTCGGTCGGCCCCTGCGCGCAGTTGAGGCAGCGGGCCAGGATGCGCGCCGAGGTCGTCTTGCCGCAGCCGCGCGGACCCGAGAAGAGGTATGCGTGGCCCACCCGGTCGCTGCGCAGCGCCGTCATGAGCGGGTCGGTCACCTGGATCTGTCCGATCATCTCGCCGAAGGTCTCCGGGCGATAGCGGCGGTACAGGGCGGTGGTCACCAGAACAGACTACGGCGTGGTGCCGACATCCGATCCGGTGCGCGCCCCGCGGGAACAGGCGCCCACGCCCCCGTGTTGCAGCGGACATGTCCCCCGAGCCCGTCGACGTCGCCGTGATCGGTGCGGGGCAGGCCGGGCTCAGTGCCGCCTACCACCTGCGTCGTCGCGGTTTCGTCCCGCACGGGACCGGGACGGAAGGCGAGCCCACCTTCGTCGTGCTGGATGCCGAGACGGGCCCGGGCGGCGCGTGGCAGCACCGCTGGCCCACCCTGCGGATGGGAACCGTCAACGGGATCCACGAGCTCCCGGGGTACCCCGTGCCGCCGGCGGACCCGCAGGCGCCGAGCCGGGAGGTCCTTCCGGAGTACTTCGCCGACTACGAGTCGCGATACGAGCTGGCGGTCCGCCGACCGGTGCGGGTCCGCGCCGTCCGACGGGAGGGCGACGACCCGCACGGCCGGCTGATCGTCGACACGGACGCGGCGGACGGGACGCACGCGTGGGCGGCCCGGTACGTCATCAACGCGACGGGCACGTGGCGGAAGCCCTTCTGGCCCACCTACCCCGGGCAGGCGACGTTCGCCGGCCGGCAGCTCCACGTGCACGACTACCGCTCGGCCGAGGAGTTCCGCGGTCGCCGGGTGGTCATCGTGGGCGCGGGCGTCTCGGCGATCCAACTGCTCGACGAGATCTCGCAGGTGACGCGGACCTTCTGGGTCTCGCGCGCCGAGCCGCCGTGGGACGCCACCGCCTTCGACACCGCGGCCCGCGTCCAGGCGATCGCCGGCGTCGAGGAACGCGTCCGTCAGGGACTGCCGCCGGGCAGTGTCGTCTCGGTCACCGGTGCGCACTGGTCGCCGTGGGCACAGGCGGCGCAGGACCGGGGCGCCCTGGTGTGGCATCCGATGTTCACCGGGATCGAGGCGGCCGGCGTACGGATGCCGGACGGCACCGTCGAGCCCGCGGACGTCATCCTCTGGGCCACCGGCTTCCGCGCCGACATCGCGCACCTCGCACCGCTGGGGCTCCGCACACCCGCCGGCGGCGTGCGCGTGCGCGACACCCGGGCCGTCGACGAGCCCCGGCTCTTCCTCATCGGGTACGGGCCGTCGCAGTCGACGGTCGGCGCCAACCGCGCCGGTCGCGACGCAGTGCGCGCCATCGTCCGCGAGCGTGCCGCCGCGACGGCCTGAGCTCAGACCGTCGCGGTCACGTCTCCCGCGTCGACCGCGGGGAACTGCTGCGTGCGGGTGTCGGGCTCTCGTGTCTCCTGCGCCGAGGCATCCGTCGGCTGCTCCTCGGCGATCACGATCGGGATCGTGCCGGTGTGCACCGGGACGGAGGTCGCCGCGGTCGCGTCCGGCACCGACGCGGACAGCAGCGTACCGTCCTCGCGCAGTTGTTCACCGATCTGGCGGAGAGTGGGACGCCCGGGGATCACCGGCCCCTGTCCGCGGAGCGGCACCGTGACCTTCTCACCGCCCATGACCGTGTACCCGGCGCCACGCACCGTGAACGACACGGCGTCGCCCTCACCGGCGGAGACCGTCATCTCGTCAGGGCGGACCGTGACCTGCAGCCGGGTGCCGTGCCAATGGAGCGCAAACGAGAGCGACGGCCAGTCCACAGGCAGACGGGGGTCGAAGCTGAGCGCACCGCGGTGGTCGCGCATGCCGCCGAAACCGGCGACGAGGGCCGTCCAGACGCCGCCGGCGGAGGCGACGTGCACGCCGTCGGAGGCGTTGCTGTGCAGGTCTCCGAGGTCGACGAACGCCGACTCGCGGAAGTACTCCAGCGCGAGGTCCTGGTACCCGACCTCGGCGGCCAGGATCGCCTGGACGACGGCCGACAGCGTGGAATCCCCCGTCGTCAGGGCGTCGTAGTACTCGAAGTCGGCGAGCTTCTCGGCCGGGGTGAACTGGTTGCCCTGCAGGAAGAGCGCGAGCACGACGTCGGCCTGCTTCAGCACCTGGTACCGGTAGATCACGAGCGGGTGGAAGTGCAGCAGCAGCGGGCGCTGCTCGGCGGGGGTGTTCTCGAGGTCCCACACCTCGCGCTCGAGGAAGACGGCGTCCTGAGGGTGGATGCCGAGGGCCTCGCTGTAGGGGATGTGCATCGCCTCGCCGGCGCTCTGCCAGGCGACCGGCTCCGCCTCGTCGAGGTCGAGCCGGTCCACCATCGCACGGTAGGCGTCGGGCTGATCGACCGCCATCTCGCGTACGACGCGCGCGGCGTACCGCAGGTTGTACCGCGCCATGACGTTCGTGAACAGATTGTCGTTGACGACCGTCGTGTACTCGTCGGGTCCGGTGACGCCGTGGATGTGGAAGCTCTCCGGATCCCCCGTCTCGGTGAAGCGCCAGAACCCGAGGGTGGCCCAGAGTCGAGCCGTCTCGACGAGGATGTCGACGCCTTCGCGGTGGAGGAAGTCGATGTCTCCCGTGGCCCGCACGTACTTGCCGAGCGCGAAGGCGACGTCGGCGTTGATGTGGTACTGCGCGGTACCGGCGGCGTAGTACGCCGACGCCTCCTCGCCGTTGATCGTGCGCCAGGGGAACAGCGCGCCCGCCTCGTTGAGCTGTCCCGCGCGCTTGCGCGCCGCGGGGAGCATCAGATAGCGCATCCGCAGCGCGTTCCTCGCCCAGAGCGGGGTCGTGTACGCGAGGAACGGCAGGACGTAGACCTCGGTGTCCCAGAAGTAGTGACCGCTGTACCCCGACCCCGTGACACCCTTCGCGGGCACACCGAGCGAGTCGGCGCGGGCGGCGGCCTGCGCGAGCTGGAACAGGCACCAGCGCGTCGCCTGCTGGAGGTCGTCGTGCCCCTCGATGATCACGTCCGACCGCTCCCAGAATGCCTGCACCCAGGCTTCCTGGCGGTCGAAGAGCCGCTGGATGCCCTCGTGCTCGACGCGGTCGAGGGTCCGGCGCGCGCGCTCGACGAGCTCGCGCGCGGGTACGCCCCGCGAGGTGTGGTAGGCGACGGCCTTCGTGATCGTGACCGGGACGCCCTGCCGGGCCTGCACACGGAAGACGTTCTTGGCGACGTCCGGCTCGATGAGCGTGCGCGACGAGTACTCGTTCTCCGTCTCGACGAGGTGGTCGGCGACGACGGCGACGGTCATACCCGACTCGGTGACCTTGTACGACAGTGCGGCGCGGTTGCCGTCCTGCCAGTAGTCCTCGGGCTGCAGCACCCGGTTCGCGAAGCCGTCGGCCTTGCGCGGGTCGAAGCCGGCGTCGGCCTGCTTGCCGAGCCCCGGACCGCCGTACACGTCCTGACCGTCCTGCCGGTTGATCATCTGGCAGCTGATCGTCACCGGGGCATCCGCGTTCAGCACCGTCACCGAGATGCGCATGACCGCGACGTGCCGCTCCTCGAAGGAGACCATGCGCTCGTAGTCGATGACGACGTCCTTGCCGCTCGGCGTCATCCACCGGATGTGCCGGGTGAGCACTCCGCGGCGCATGTCGAGCGCGCGTTCGTACTCGCGCAGGTCGGCGATGTCGAGCGAGAGCGGCTCGTCGTCGACGTACACGCGCATGACCTTGCTGTCGGGCGCGTTGATGATCGTCTGCCCGACCTCCGCGAAACCGAAGGCGCGCTCGGCGTGACGGATGGGGAACACCTCATGGAAGCCGTTCAGGAACGTGCCGTGCTCGTGCGCGTGCCGCCCCTCGGGGTGGTTGCCGCGCAGTCCCAGATACCCGTTGCCCTCGGCGAAGAGGGTCTCGGTGACGCCGGGGTCATCGAGCGAGAACGACGTCTCGACGAGACGCCACGGGTCCACGGGAAAGCGGTGACGATCGATCATGCGGGTCCTTCTACGGGTGTCAGGACGGAAAGGAGAGGGATGCCGGGGCTCAGGCGAAGGCGGCGAGGTCGTCCACGACGACGTGGGCACCGGCTTCGCGCAGCACGTCGACGCCGGCGCCGCGGTCGACGCCCACGACGAGACCGTACCCGGCCGAGGCGGCCGAGCGCACGCCGGAGTGCGCGTCCTCGACGGCCGCGCTGCGCGCGGGGTCGACGCCCAGCATCTCGGCGGCCCGGGCGAACACGTCGGGAGCGGGCTTCGACGCCAGGTGCTCGGCCTCGGCGACGACGCCGTCCATGATGACCGGGAAGCGGTCGATGATGCCGGCCGCGGTGAGCACTTCGCGGGCGTTCTTGGAGCTCGAGACCACCGCGATCGGGACGCCGGCGGCCTGGAGCTTCTCGACGAGCGCGAGCGAGCCCGGGTACGGCGCGATGCCGTCGGCACGCAGGACGCGCTCGAACACGACGTTCTTGCGGTTGCCGATCCCGCACACCGTGTCGACGGACGGGTCGTCGGCCGGATTCCCCCACGGCACCTCGATGTCGCGGGATCGCAGCAGACTCGCCACCCCGTCGTACCTCTTCTTGCCGTCGAGGTGCTCGAAGTAGTCGCTCTCGGTGTACGCCGGCTCGACACCCCACGATGTGAACAGCTCCGTGAACATGCTCTGCCACGCGTGCATGTGGACCTCGGCCGTCGGGGTCAGCACACCGTCGAGGTCGAAGAGGACACCGTCGAAACGGGTGAGGTCGGGGAGCGCGTCCATCGTCACCGCACCAGCGTATCCGTCACGCCTGTCACACCGAGCAGGGTCACGCCGTCGCGACGGTGTGGGCCTGACGTGCGATCTCCAACTCCTCGTCGGTCGGCACCACGAGGACGGTGACCGCCGAGTCGTCGGTGGAGATGACGCGGATGCCGCGCTCCTCCGACGTGTTGCGCTCCTCGTCGAGCCGCACCCCGGCGAAACCGAGGGTCTCGAGCGCGGCGGCACGCACGACGGCGGAGTTCTCGCCGACACCTGCCGTGAACGAGATGACGTCGACGCCGCCGAGCTGGGCGAGGTAGGCGCCGATGTAAGCGCGCAGCCGATGGATGTAGACCTCGAACGCGAGCTGGGCGTCGGCGTCCCCCGCTCGGCGACGCGAGTCGATGTCCCGCATGTCGGAGGCCCCGGCGAGGCCGAGCAGTCCGCTGCGCTTGTTGAGGAAGGCGTCCAGTTCGGCCGGAGTCATGTCCTCGCGGCGGGCGAGCACACCGAGCACCGACGGGTCGACGTCCCCCGAGCGGGTGCCCATGACGAGCCCTTCCAGGGGCGTGAGACCCATCGAGGTGTCGACCGAGGCGCCACCGCGGATCGCCGTCGCCGACGCGCCGTTGCCGAGGTGGAGGACGATCTGCGACAGCTCCGACAGCGGTCGTTCCAGGAACGCGGCGGCCGCTTCGCTCACGAATTTGTGGCTCGTGCCGTGGAAGCCGTACTTGCGGATGCGGTGCTTCTGCGCCGTCTCACGGTCGATCGCGTAGGTGTATGCCGCCGGCGGCATCGTCTGATGGAACGCGGTGTCGAACACCGCGACGTGCGGGACCTCGGCGAACGCGGCCCGAGCCGCGCGGATGCCCTGCAGCGCCCCCGGGTTGTGCAGCGGTGCGAGCGCGGACAGTTCGTCGATGTTGATCTCGACGAGGGGTGTGATGAGCGTCGGCTCGAAGAAGCGCGCCCCGCCCTGCACGACGCGGTGGCCGACGGCGACCGGGCGTGCGCTCTCGAGCGACGGCCCCTGCGCAGCGAACGCCTCGAGCATCAGGGCGAAGCCCGCCGTGTGGTCGGGGATCGCGCGTTCGATGCGCGAGGTCGCCTTCGTCGCGGCGACGACGGCGTCGTCGCCCCCGAAGAAGACGGTGTGGGTGGCGAGGCCCGACTCCTCCCCGATCCGTTCCACGAGTCCCGACGCGAGCGGCCGCTCCGTGTCCACGTCGACGAGCTGGTACTTGAACGACGACGAGCCGCTGTTGATGACGAGGACGGGGGTCATGCGCGGGCCTCCGGAGCCGCGGCATCCGCCGCGTTCTGTGCCTGGATCGCGGTGATGGCGATCGTGTTGACGATGTCCTCGACGAGCGCACCGCGGGACAGGTCGTTGATGGGCTTGTTCAGTCCTTGGAGCACGGGGCCCATCGCGACGGCGCCCGCCGAGCGCTGCACGGCCTTGTAGGTGTTGTTGCCGGTGTTCAGGTCGGGGAAGACGAAGACGGTCGCGCGGCCGGCGACGTCAGAGCCGGGCATCTTCGTCGCCGCGACGGCCGCATCGGTCGCGGCGTCGTACTGGATGGGCCCCTCGACGAGCAGCTGCGGCGCGCGCTCCCGCACGAGGGCGGTCGCTTCGCGCACCTTCTCGACATCGGCGCCCGAGCCGGACTCACCGGTCGAGTACGAGAGCATCGCCACTCGCGGCGAGATGCCGAACTGCTCCGCGGTCGCCGCCGACGACACCGCGATGTCGGCGAGCTGTGCCGCGGTCGGATCGGGGATGACCGCGCAGTCGCCGTAGACCAGCACCCGGTCGGCGAGCGCCATGAGGAACACGCTCGAGACGACGTTCACACCGGGCTTCGTCTTGATGATCTCGAACGCCGGTCGGATGGTGTGGGCCGTCGTGTGGGCGGCGCCCGAGACCATCCCGTCGGCGAGGCCGAGGTGGACCATGAGCGTGCCGAAGTACGAGACGTCCGTGACGGTGTCGGCCGCCTGCCGGAAGGTGACGCCCTTGTGCGCGCGCAGGCGCTCGTACTCCCGCGCGAACTTGTCGACGTGCACCGCGTCGAACGGGCTCAGCACCTCGGCCGCGCGGATGTCGAGGCCCAGCTCGAGGGCGCGCGAGTGCACCTCGATCGGCTCACCGAGGATCGTGATGTCGGCGATGCCCCGGGCGAGCGCCGTCGCGGCGGCACGCAGGATGCGGTCGTCGCCGCCCTCGGGCAGCACGATCCGGCGGCGTTCCCGCCGCGCGCGCTCGATGAGCCCGTACTGGAACATGAGGGGCGTGACGACCTGGGAGCTCGCGAGGCCGATGCGACGGAGCAGGTCGTCCGTGTCGACGTGCTGCTCGAAGAGGGCGAGCGCCGTGTCGTAGCGCCGTTGGGAGTGGGCGGCCAGCCGGCCGCGGGCGCTCATGATGCCGCGGACCGTCTCGTACGTGCCCTGATCGGTCGCGAGGATGGGGAGGTTCGAGTCGAGGCCGTCGATGAGCCTCTCGACCGGCTCGGGGAGCTCGAACGGGCCGTAGAGCACGATGCCCGACAGCGACGGGAACGTCCCCGAGGCATTGGCGAGGAGGGCAGCGAGCAGCACCTCGGTGCGGTCGGCCGCGACGGCGAGGATCGCGGCCTCCTCGAGCCGCGGCAGTACGTTGTTGAGCGACATCCCGGCGACGACGACGTGCAGGACCTCGCGGTCGAGGAGCGCCTCGTCGCCCTTCACGAGCGTCGCGCCGAGCGAGCGCGCGACGTCGCCGACGGAGGGGGCGACGAGGTAGGCGTCCTCGGGGATCGCCCAGACGCCGATGTCACCGGCCGCCGCGGGGACAGCCCGAACGGCGGCGACGATCTCGTCCAGATGCGCCGGGTCGGCCCGGTTGACCACGACGGCGAAGATCCCCGCGCGCTCGTGCTTGAGCTCGGCGAGGGCGAGGGTGGCGAGGTTGCCCACCTGGGCGGGCGCGAGCCCACCGGCATCCGGCGCCCGCTCACCGTCGGCGGGCTGCCCCGAGAGCACCACCAGGACGGGGGCGCCCAGATTCGCCGCGATCCGCGCGTTGTAACCGAGCTCGGCGGGACTGCCCACATCGGTGTAGTCGCTGCCGACGATCACGACCGCGTCGCACTGCGCTTCGACCGCCTTGTAGCGCTCGACGATGCGGCCGAGGGCGGCGTCGGGATCGGCGCGGACCTCGTCGTAGGTGGCCCCGATGCACTCGTCGTAGCCGAGGTCGACGCCGTCGTGGTCGAGGAGCATCTCGAGCACGTAGTCGCGTTCCTCGGTCGACCGCGCGATCGCCCGGAACACGCCGATACGGGGCGAACGCCGGCTGAAGGTGTCGAGCACGCCGAGCGCGATCGTCGATTTGCCGGAGTGACCCTCCGCGGACGTGATGTAGATGCTCTGCGCCACGCTCCCAGCCTAGGCTCGCGGGCGATGCGCGGGCTGGGAGGGCCAGGGCAAAAGAAAGACTCTCCGCGAACCCGGCAGAGCCTGGTTACCCTTGCTACGTTTCCGTCCTGGGGGAGTTGGCCTGGATGCCGTCTCGCGGAGAGCTGCTGCAAGTCTACCCGACGTCCAGCGCCTGGCCGTGACGGGCGGGTTAGCATCGGGTCGGGCGCGCTGAGGCGCCGACCGCGTGAGGGGGACGGATGACAGACGACCAGACGACCATGACGGTGCCGGGGGGCGCCGCCGCGTCACGAGCCGCGAACGGGGTGGATGCCGCGGCCTTCGCCGAGACCACCGGTGCCCTCGTCGCCTCGGTGTCGCAGGTCATCGACGGCAAGCCCGACGCCGTCCGCGCCGCGCTCGTGTGCCTCCTCGCCGAAGGGCACCTGCTCATCGAGGACGTCCCCGGCGTGGGCAAGACGATGCTCGCCCGAGCGCTCGGTGCCTCGATCCAGGCGACCGTGCGCCGCATCCAGTTCACGCCGGACCTGCTCCCCAGCGACGTGACCGGCGTCAGCGTCTACGACCAGTCGGAGGGCCGGTTCGAGTTCAAGCCGGGCGCGATCTTCGCCCACGTCGTCATCGCCGACGAGATCAACCGGTCTTCGCCGAAGACGCAGTCGGCGCTGCTCGAGGCGATGGAGGAGCGCCAGGTCACCGTCGACGGCACCAGCCGCGGCCTGCCCGATCCGTTCCTTGTCGTCGCGACGCAGAACCCGCTCGAGATGGAGGGCACGTACGCGCTGCCCGAGGCGCAGCGGGACCGCTTCATGATGCGCATCTCGATGGGGTACCCGGATGCCGCGAACGAGGCGCTCATGCTCCGCCAGCGCGACGCCGGCAACCCGCTCGACGCGATCCGACCGGTGATCTCGGCCGAACGCGTCGCTGCCCTCATCGCCTGGGCGCGCTCGGTGCACGTCTCCCCCGCGGTCG
This sequence comes from Microbacterium sp. NPDC077663, assembly GCF_044542795.1. Taxonomy (NCBI): domain Bacteria; kingdom Bacillati; phylum Actinomycetota; class Actinomycetes; order Micrococcales; family Microbacteriaceae; genus Microbacterium; species Microbacterium sp. NPDC077663. Next base: position 303,296 of record NZ_JBITVE010000003.1, read on the forward strand.
AAGAATATGCCGTCGCGCTCTCGCGGGCGACCCGCGAGCACGGTGACCTGCGCCTGGGGGCGAGCCCCCGCGCGACGCTGCAGCTCGTGCGGGCCGCGAAGGTGTGGGCGGCGCTCGAAGGTCGGGAGTACGTGATCCCCGATGACCTGGTGACCCTGCTCGAACCCGTGTTCGCCCACCGCCTCATCGCCGCCCGCGGCGGCACCATGGCACGCGGTCGGGGCGGCGCCGACCTCGTGACGTCGGTGCTCGACTCGGTGGTGCGTTCGGTGCGCGTCCCCGTCGCCGCGCACTGAGCGGCGCGACGACATGACGCGATGGCCCCTGACCCCTCGAGGCACCGGAGCGGTCCTGATCGCGCTCGCCAGCTTCGTGCTGGCGCAGATGTTCTCGGTGCCCGCGCTGATCTTCTTCGGCATGCTTCTGATGGCGGCCGTCGGCGTCTCGTTCGCCTCGCTGTGGCTGGGTCACCGGGACGACGGCGTGCGGCGATCGTTCGCCCCCGCTGTGGCGAGTGTCGGCGGTGAGGTCGACGTCCGCGCCCGCGTCGAGGCGCGCACAGTGCTCCCGACAGCGGTCGGCACCTGGCACGACCGTCTGCCGCGAGGGGTCGAGGGGGAGCCGAACGGCGTGTATCCCGCTCTGCGATCGGGACTCGTCTCGGGCGGTCACAGCGTCGACATCGCCTACCGGGTGCAGGCTCGGCGGCGGGGCGTGCGTCCCATCGGACCGCTCGTCGTCGAAACGACCGACGCCTTCGGTCTGACCCGGCGGCGGCAGCAGCTGGGCGGCACCGTCCCGCTGACCATCGCGCCCGCCGTCCTTCCGCTCGAGGCGTTCGAGGAACTCCCCGGCGCGGCGGGCGGCACCATGCAGTCCGTCACCGACAAGCTCGGCCAGGGCGCCGACAACCTCATCCCCCGCGTGTACGCGCCCGGCGACTCGATGCGGCGGATCCACTGGCGCGCCAGCGCGCACCGCGGCGAGCTCATGGTGCGCCAGGAGGAACGGGAGTCGAACCCCGAGGCCGTGATCGTCTTCGACCGGAGCGTCGCGCGCTGGAGCAGTGACGCCCTGCGCTCCCCCGGCGAGGACGCGGGCTTCGAAGCGGCGGTCTCGATCGTGGTCTCAGCCGCTCATCGCTTCGTGCACGAGGGGTACAGCGTGGCGATCGTCGACGTCGACGGATCCGAACTCGTCGACCCCCTCGACGGAGGGGACTCGACCGCGCTCGAGGCGTTGACGACCGGCTTCGCCACCCTGACCGCGCGGCGCGACGGGAACCTCCGCACGCTCTCGACGCTGTTCGCCGGCACGACCCTCGGCCCCGTCGTGATCGCGACCGGGGAGATCGACGCGGACGACGCCGCGGCGCTCCTGCCCATCGTCACGCACAGCAGCCTCCCCGTGCTCTTCACCCTCGGCGGGTCGGCCGAGGCGCTGCGAGTAGCCCGGGAGGGCGGCTGGCGCGTCCATCGCCTCGAACCCGAGGACGAGATGGATGCGCTGTGGTCGGGCATGGCGGGTCTGAGCGAGAGCCGCGGTCATGTCGGCTGACCGGCTCGACGCGGCGCGTCCCCGACATGACGGCCCCTCGACGGTCGCGCTCCTTTTGGCGATCGCCGCCGCCCTCGTCCCGCTGTTCTCGGTGATCGCGGGCGGCGCCTGGGCGGCTCTCGCCTTCGTGCTGTCCGGCCTCCTCCTCGCGGCCGGCTACCTGCTGCGTCGCATCCGCCTCGTGGCCGGCGTCGTCACGCTCGTGCTGCTGGCGCTGTGGACGGCGATCATGACGGCGGTCTTCTTCTCCGACGTCGCCTGGCTGCTCGTCATCCCGTCCGGCGAGGCGTTCGCGCGCGTGCCGCGGCTGCTCGAGATCGCGAGCTCCGACATCACCGTCGGCGTCGCGCCACTTCAGGCCTCGGCATCGCTGACCTTCCTCATCGTCGGTGCCGTCGGCCTGTTGACCATCGCGCTCGACCACGTCGTCCTCACGGCGCGGATGCCGCTGCTCGGCGGAGTCGCACTGATCGCCGTCTGGCTCATCCCCACCATCGCTGTCCCGCGCGCGGTCGACCTGTGGGCGTTCACCCTCCTGGCGCTCGCGCTCCTCTGGCTCATGCGGACCGAGACACGCGCGCGGCACCGCGCTCTGCAGCCCGCCGCGCCCCGGGGCGGGGTCGGAGGCGTCGCGGCCGTGATCGCGGCATCCGCCGTCGTCATCGCCGTTATCGTCGCGCCGGTCCTGCCCACGGCCGTCGCGCCCGCCGGAGGGTTCGGCGGCGGCACGAGGATCGATCCCAGCCTCAATCTCGGCGACGACCTGCGGCGCCCTGCGGAGGTGCCCGTCGTGCGGCAGTGGAGCGCGAGCGGGGGGCCCACCTACCTGCGGGTCGCCACCCTCACCGAGCTCGAGGGCGGGTCGTGGCGGCCCGACCGGACCCGCACCGTCCCCGTCGAGGAGTGGGCGCCCGAGGATTCCGCAGCACAGGGGATCGAGATCGTCGAATCCTCGCGGACCGTCGAGGTCCTCGACCTGTCGTCGGCGCAGCTTCCCGTCCCGGCCGACGCGGTGTCGTTCGAGGGCCTCAGCGGCGCGTGGCGCATCGCGGGCGACAACGGCACGGTCGTCTCGCCCTCGTCGGCAGCCCGCGGCCAGCGCTTCGAGGTCGTGACCCGCACTCCCGAACCGACGATCGAGCAGGCCCGGGCCTCCTCGGCGCGCGGCGGTCCCGACGAGGCTAGAGGACTCCCGGCGGAGACCCCGGACGACATCGCCGCCCTGGCGGCCGAGGTGACCGCGGATGCCACCACCGACTACGACCGGCTGCTGGCGCTGCAGACATGGTTCCGGGGCACCGACTTCGAGTACTCGCTCGAGGCCCCCGTCGAGGACGGCTTCGACGGGCCGGGCGTCGAGGCCGTCTCCCGATTCCTTCAGGTGCGTTCCGGCTACTGCGTGCACTTCGCCTCGGCCTTCGCCCTCATGGCGCGCAGCCTCGACATGCCCTCGCGTGTCGTCGTCGGATTCCTCCCGGGCAACGCGACGGGCGACGTCGTCGACGACCAGCGGGTCTACCAGGCGACGACAGCGCAGCTGCACGCCTGGCCGGAGGTCTTCTTCGAGGGGATCGGCTGGGTCGATTTCGAGCCGACCAAGAGTTTGGGCACGGCGCAGCGCTTCTCCTCCGGCGACGACGGCTCGAATGAGCCCGAACCGCAGCCGACGGCGAGCTCGAGCCCGCAGCCGACCTCGAGCGCGTCCGCTGCGCCGCGACCCGAGGACGACCCCACGGCGGGCACCACGCCCACGTCGACCGCATCCCTCACGCGGGCACTCCCCGTCGTCGGGATCGTCGCGGCGATCCTCGCCGTGCTCGCCCTGCCCGCCCTCGCGAGCGCCGCGGTCACGCGCCGCCGCCTCGCACAGGCGCGCAGCGGCAGCCCCGTCGCGGCATGGCGACTCGTGCAGGATGCGGCGATCGATCTCGGCATCCCGGTCCCCGACTCCGAGTCGCCGCGCGCCTTCGGGTTCCGGCTGCGTCGCCACCACGGCGCTCCCGCCGCCGCCGTCGACCGACTCGTCGACGCCGTCGAACGCGCGAGCTACGCCCCGCCGGGTTCGTTCGGCGACGAGGGGGCGGCGATGGCGACGGATGCCGCGGCGGTCCGCGCGGGCCTCTACTCGGCGGTCGCGCCGCCGCGTCGCCGGATCGCACGCTTCCTCCCGCGCTCCCTGGTCATCCGCCCGGGTTCGACCTTCGCCGAGGACGCTCCGCTCCCCCGCTGAGCCGCCCGCGCGGAACGACGAAGCCCCGCACCGTTTCGGTACGGGGCTTCGATCTGGCGGAAGCGACAGGATTTGAACCTGCGAGACGAGTTACCCCGCCTACATGGATTCCAGCCATGCTCCTTCGGCCGCTCGGACACGCTTCCAACGGGAGAGCCTACCACGCAGGCTCCACCCGGCCCGCGCCCGGGGCCTCGGCATCCGTCGTCAGTTGAGGGCGCGCGTGCCCTCGGGGATCGCCCCGTCGCGGTAGAGATCGGCCGCGACGTCCTGGAACGCGGTGAGGGCGACGCGCTGCGTCAGCGGGCCGTACGAGATGCGGGCGACGCCGAGCTTCTCGTACTCGGCGGCGGTGAGGGCGCCCGGCAGTCCGATGACGCTGATACGGCCGATGCCCTCCACGAGGCGGGAGGTGGTCTCGGCGTCGAGGACCCCGGGGACGAAGACGACATCCGCTCCGGCGTCGAGATAGGCGCGTCCGCGCGTGATCGCGTCGGCGATCGACTCCTCGACGGGACGGCCGGCGGCGCGGACGAAGGCATCGGTGCGGGCGTTGAGTGCGAACGGCACACCTTCGGACTCGGCCGCCGCGACGGCGGCAGCCACCCGCGAGACGGACTCGTCCACCGGGCGCAGGCGATCCTCGATGTTCGCCCCGACGATCCCCACGCCGACGGCTCGTCGGGTGGTGTCGCCCGTGTCGGCGTATCCGTCGTCGAGGTCTGCCGTGACGGGGACGTCGCCGGCGACGGCGACGATGCGCCCCACCATGTCGAGCGTCGTCTCGAGCGGAATCGTGCCGTCGTCGTAGCCGAAGGATGCCGCAATGGAGTGTCCCGCGGTCGCGATCGCGCGGGTCTCGGGCAGGGCCAGCACGGCGCGGGCCGACACGACGTCCCACACGTTGACGACTCGGAGGATCTCGGGGGCGGCGTGGAGCTCACGAAGGCGGCGAGCGCGGCCTTGGGTGGAGAGGGTGGTCATCCTCCCACCGTGCCACGACGGCCCGGTGGAATGCACCACCGGGCCGCCGCGAGCGGATGGACGGGCCGTCCGCTCACCCCACGTCGCCTCGCCAGGCACCGGTCTCAGCGCCGCGGGATTCGATGAACTCTTTGAACTTCTGCAGATCCTTCTTCACGGCGTGGTCGTCCACGCCGAACACGGCACCGACGGTTTCGACGAAGCCCTCGGGCTTCCAGTCGAGTTGCACGGTGACCCGCGTCTCGGTGTCGCTGAGCCGGTGGAAGGTGACCACGCCGGCGTGATCCTCGTCGTCGCTCTTCCACGCGACGCGCTCATCGGGGTGCTGCTCGGTGATGCGCGCGGTGAACTTTCGTTCGACACCGCCGATCTTGACGTTCCAGCGGTTCGTGGTGTCGTCGAGCTGAGTGATCGACTGCACGTAGCTCAGGAAGTGCGGGAAGGACTCGAACTGCGTCCACTGGTTGTAGGCGGTGGACACCGGCACGCTCACGTCGACGGTCTGGATGATGCTGGCCATGGATTTCCTCTCGTCGTGCTCGTGACGCAATGATCGGGGTCACCGGCAAGCGGCTTCCAGGGGCTTGCATCGGCGACATCCGACCGATACAACGGACGGCTAGGCTCGATCGCGACTCCCGCCCAGTCCACGCAAGGAGCCCCACCGTGCGGACCCCTGCTCTTCCCGTGCTCGCCGCATCGGCCGTTCTCGTGCTCGCCCTGGCCGGCTGCTCCGGCGACCCGGCTCCGGAGCCGAGCGTCCGCCCGTCGGGAGCAGCGTCCGCGCCCGGCGATCCGTCGGCATCCGCCGCTCCGGCTCCGACGCCCGCGACGGCCGCGCCCGCCGTCGAGACGCCGGTCGAATGCGAGAGCGTCGACCTCTCATCCGGGACGGTGGCGGGCTCCGATCTCGGCCCCTGCATCCAGGCCGTGCTCGTGCGGTACGACAGCGGCACGCTGACGATCTCGGGGGACGAGCTCGCCGGCACGGTCGTCTATCACTACGACCCGATGTTCGAGTTCCGGGGCGACCTCGAGACCGGTGCGGGACCGGCATCCATCAGCTTCGTCGACGGCGTCATGCTGCTCGATGACGGGAACGGACCCGTCGTCGCCGACGTCGATGCGTCGGAACCCGCACAGCAGGAGGCGGGCGCGACGGCCGAGATCTACCGGGTCCTCGCCGATCCGGGTTTCATCGGCGACCTCATCGGCGGCAGCGACAGCTGGCGCGTCTCTGCGGCACCCGAATCGGTCGAGACGCCCGACGGTGCGGTGGACGCCTACCGGATCGAGAGCACCGCCGCGTACTCGTGGTACGACATCCCGGTGGACGCCTACACCCTGTGGCTCACCGAGGACTACCGCCCCGTCGCGGCCGAGTCGACCACGGGATTCCTCGGTCGCACCGCGACGCTCACCCAGCAGCTGTCGGGCCTCGGCGAGCCGGTCTCGATCACGCCGCTGTCCTGACCCGGCCGGCCGGCTGCCGGTCAGCGCTGCGCGAGGGCGGCCAGCGCGTCGCCGGTCATCCGTTGGGTCGTCCACTCGTCCATGGCCTCTGCACCGATCGAGCGGTAGAAGCCGACGGCGGGCGCATTCCAGTCCAACACCGTCCACTCCAGTCGCGGGTAGCCGCGCTCGAGGGCGATGGTGGCGAGCGAGGCGAGCAGCGCCGTGCCGTAGCCGCGACCGCGGTCCGCCTCGTCGACGAAGAGGTCTTCGAGCCAGATGCCGTGGCGTCCCGTCCACGTCGAGTAGGTGAGGAACCACACCGCGATGGCACGGATGCCCCCGTCGCGCTCGATGACGTGCGCGAACGCCTTGGGGTCGTCGCCGAACAGCGTGGCGGTGAGATCGCCGACCGTGTTCTGCACGGCATCCGGCTCGCGCTCGTAGACGGCGAGGGCGCGGATGGCCGCGAGGATGCCGGCTTCGTCGCCCGGCGTAGCGGCCCGGAGGACGCCGCCGTCGTCGAGGGTGCGTGCCGCGAGCGTGGAGGAGGATGCCATGACTCGAATGTAGCGGCGCCCCCACTGACGCGGCGTCGCCGCCCCTCACGGGGCGCGCTACGCTCTAGCCAGCGCACCCCCGGAGCAAAGCAGGTTCATCCATGGCCAGACGCGGCGCCAATCAACCCAGCGTCGGCGGTTACAACGAGGCTGTCGTGCTGGACCAGATCCGCCGGTCCCACGGTCATAGCCGCGTGGAGCTCGCCGATGCCACGGGTCTGTCCGCGCAGACCGTGTCGAACATCGTGCAGCGCCTGCTCGACGCCGGGATCGTCCAGGAGGCCGGCCGGACGAGTTCGGGACGCGGCAAGCCCCGCACCACGCTCCGACTCGTCGGGAGCAGCCGCTACGCGGTGGGCGTGCACCTCGACCCGGGACTGATCACGGTCGCCGTGCTCGCGATCGACGGCGAGATCGTCGCCCGCCACGCGCGAGCGACCCCCCGCGTGCAGGCCCCCTCCGACACCGTCGCGGTGCTCATCGAGGACATCGAGGGGGTCCTGTCCGAGTCCGGGATCGACCGCAGCAGCATCGTCGGGCTCGGCATCGCCGCGCCCGGTCCGATCGACGCCGAGCGCGGGATCGTGGTGGACCCACCGAACCTGCTCGGCTGGGACAACGTGCCGCTCCGGGACGCGATCGCCGAGGCCACCGGTCTCCCCGTCATGCTCGACAAGGACGTGACGGCGGCCGCCGTCGCCGAGAAGTGGGTCGCCGCGCCCGGCGGCGCTCCGAACTTCGCGTTCCTTTACCTCGGCACCGGCCTCGGAGTGGGCCTCGTCGTCGGCGATGAGGTCGTCCGCGGCGGGTCGGGCAACGCGGGTGAGATCGGGCACATCGTCGTCGATCCCGACGGCCCACCCTGCGCCTGCGGTCTTCGCGGATGCATCGCCGTCACGTGCGCCCCCCTCCCCCTCGTCGAGGAGGCCGAACGCCGCGGCGTCCTGGAGCGCGAACGTGAGTGCGACGAGCCGACGCAGGTGGATGCCGCCCTCACGCGGCTCGTCCGACTCGCCGACGACGGCGACGACGGCGCGCGGGAGCTGATGCAACGCTGCACCGTGCACGTCGCCCGTGCCCTCGCGGTCATCTCGAACCTCCTCGACGTCGACCGCATCGTCATGGGAGGCCCCCTGTGGGACCGGGTCGGCCCGACCTTCACCGCGGCGATCCCCGCCCTCCTGGACGAGATGCGGGTGGCCCGCGGCGTTCATCCCCTCACGGTCGCGGGCACCGCCCTGGGGTCGGATGTCGGCGCCATCGGTGCGGCCTGCCTGATCCTCGACGAGGCCCTCACCCCTCGCCCGACATCGCTGCTGGTGCCGTCTGCGTGACCTCGGTCCGCTGCCGCCTCCGGGCGTCTTGACTCCTCTATGTCCATCCGTTTGACTTACCGTGTCCGGTCGACATGCGCGGCCACCACGATCCGGAGCAAGGGGGCACCGTGAGAGCTCGCACCATCGTCACGTCCGTCGCAGCGGCATCCGCCGCCGCCCTCCTCCTCGGCGGCTGCTCCGCCGACGACGGCACGGGCGGCGACACCGTCACCGTGGTGTACGCCAAGACCGATTCGTTCGAGGTGCTCGACACCCTGATGAAGAAGGCGAAGACGGAGTTCGAGGCGTCGCACGACGGGATCACCGTGGATCTCCAGCCGATCACCGCGACCGACGACGACTACAAGACCCGGCTGCAGCTCTCGCTCGCCTCGCCGGACACCGCACCCGACGTCTTCTACGAGGACACCTTCACCGTCCGCAGCGACGTCGAGGCGGGCTACCTGCTGGGGCTCGACGACCGGCTCGGCGAGTGGGATGACTGGGCGATGTTCGACGAGGCGGGCCGTAGCGCCGGCGCGGGTGAGGACGGCGGCATCTACGCCCTTCCGCTCGGCACCGACACGCGCGTGATCTGGTATCGCAAGGACGTCCTCGAGAAGGCGGGCATCGCGACGCCGTGGCAGCCTCAGAGCTGGGACGACATCCTGGCCGCCGCCGCCGCGATCAAGGAGAGCCAGCCCGACGTCGTCCCGTTCAACATGTATGCGGGAACCGGTACCGGTGAGGGCACCGTGATGCAGAGCTTCTATGAGCTGCTCTACGGCACCGGCGAGGGAACAGGTCTGTACGACGACTCCTCGGGCAAGTGGGTCGTCGGATCGCAGGGCTTCATCGACTCGCTCACCTTCTTGCAGACCCTCTATGACGAGGGCTACGCAGTGAGCCCCGACCGCGCCCTGGATCCGAACGTCTGGCAGGCCGTGTTCGGCGAGTGGTTCCCGAAGGCCACGCTGGGAGCGACCGTCGAGGGGTCCTACACGCCGTCGTTCTGGGCAGAGGGCGGGCAGTATCCGTGGCCCGAGTACACCGACGCCATGGGCGTCGCGCTGTTCCCCACGCAGGACGGCGAAGAGCCCGGCGGGGTCAGCATGTCCGGTGGGTGGACGCTCGCGGCGTCGGCGCAGACCGACGTGCCCGATCTCGCGTTCGAGTTCATGACGACGGTCCTGAACAAGGAGAATGCGCTCTGGTACGCGATCAACAACGCGCAGATCGCCGTACGCACGGACGTCGCCGAGGATCCGTCGTACCTCGAGTCGAACCCGTTCGTCGGCGCCGTGACGGATGCCGTCTCGGTCACGCACTTCCGGCCGGCCACCAGCGACTACCCGCAGATCTCGGTCGCCGCGCAGCAGGCCACCGAGGCGGTCATCACGGGGCAGCAGTCCCCCGCCGAAGCGGCAGCCGCCTACGACGACGCCGTGCGGGAGATCGTGGGCGACGACGGGGTCACCACCGGATGACTCTGTGACCGCGACGCTCGCCCCGCTGCCCGATCACGGCGCGCCGCCCCGCCGGCGCGCCCCCGGTCGGGTCGGTATGCGCCTCTCGCCGGCGCGCGCACTCCCCCTCGTCCCCGCCGTGGGTCTGCTGCTGATCTTCCTCGCGGGACCCATCGTGTGGGCGACGGTCGGATCGTTCACCGACCGGGCCCTCACCGGAGTGGGGGCGGCGAAGCCGGAGTTCATCGGTCTCGACAACTACGCACGGCTGTTCACCGACCCGGTGCTGCCGCTGTCCATCCTGCTGACCGTCGTCTTCGTCGTCGGCTCGGCCATCATCGGACAGAACGTGCTCGGCCTGCTGCTCGCCGTCCTGTTCCGGGCGGGGAACCGGATCGTCGCCGGGACGGTGGGGGTCCTCGTGGTCACGGCCTGGGTGCTACCCGAGATCGTGGCGGCCTTCGTGGGCTATGCCTTCCTGTCCGCGGACGGCACCCTCAACGGCGCGCTGGCACTGTTCGGGGTGCAGGGACCCAACTGGCTCTACGCCCTGCCGCTGCTGGCGGTCATCCTCGCGAACACGTGGCGGGGCACCGCGTTCTCGATGATGATCTACCGGGCGGCGCTCGACGACGTCGACCCCGAGGTCACCGAATCGGCCATGATCGACGGTGCCGGCACGTGGCAGCGGCTGCGGTACATCACCCTCCCCATGATCTCGGGGACGATCTTCACCAATCTGCTGCTCACGACGCTGCAGACCCTCTCGGTGTTCACCCTCATCTGGGTGATGACCAAGGGCGGCCCCGGCGACCTGTCCCGGACCCTTCCCGTCCTCGCCTACAGCGAGGCCTTCTCGTTCGGGGACATCGGCTACGGCAACGCGATCGCGATCGTCATGCTCGCCCTCGGCGCCACCTTCTCGATCGCGTACGTCGTGTCACTGCGACGTCGGGGCGGCCTCCGATGAGCGCCGCCACGACCACCGACGCGCAGCGTTCCCTCCGTCTGCCGAGTGTCGCCGCACCGCGACGCGGGGCGACCCGATTCTGGGCGAACCTCGTCCTCATCGTCATCGGCATCCTGTTCGCGGCCCCGCTCGCCTGGGTCGTCCTCGCCTCGATCGACTCCGCGGCGACGTATCGCGTGGCGTGGCCGACGCGTCCGACCCTCGACAACTTCGCCGACGTCCTCACGCCCGAACTGACGCTGCGCCCCCTCGCGAACAGTCTGTTGCTGTCCACCGGGGCGGCTGCGGTGACGGTCGTCGCATCCGTCCTCGCCGCCTATCCGCTTTCGCGCTACCGGTCGCGGTTCCACGCTCCGTTCCTCTACTCGGTGCTCTTCGCGAGCTGCCTGCCGATCACCGCGATCATGGTGCCGGTCTACAGCCTGTTCGTGCAGGTGCGGCTCATCAACCAGCCGTGGGCCGTGGCCCTCTTCCTCGCGGCGAGCGCACTGCCGATGGCGCTGTGGATGACCAAGAACTTCATGGACTCCGTCCCCGTGAGCCTCGAGGAGGCGGCCTGGGTCGACGGGGCGAGCGCCATGCGCGCCCTCTGGACCATCGTGGTCCCGCTCATGCGCCCCGCTCTCAGCGTCGTGTTCGTCTTCGTGTTCCTGCAGGCGTGGGGCAACTTCTTCGTCCCGTTCGTCCTCCTGCTCACTCCCGACTGGCAACCTGCTGCCGTCTCGATCTACGCCTTCTTCGGGCAGTACGGCACCGTCGCCTACGGCCGCCTCGCCGCCTACTCCCTGCTCTACTCGATCCCGGTCCTCGGCCTCTACCTCCTCGTCACGCGCGGCCTCGGGGGCACGTTCGCCCTCTCGGGCGCCGTCAAAGGCTGACCCGCAGACCTCCGCCGCCCCCATCCCGAAGGAATCCGCATGCACCGCAACGACCACCTGGCCCTGCAGCGCATCGACCGCCTCGTGCGCGACCGGCTGCCCCCCGCCGTCTACCGCGAGACCGCGCCGCTGACGATCGAGGCGTGGGAGGTCTCCGACGAGCCGGTTTCGTTCGCCGAGGCGATCGGTCAGGACTATGCCCCGTTCCCCGTCGGCGGGGAGTGGGGAAAGCCGTGGGGCACCGTGTGGTTCCATGTCACGGGTCGCGTCCCGGCGACCTGGCGCGAGACGGCGGGCACCCGCCCCGAGATCGTCGTCGACCTCGGTTTCGACGGATCGGGTCCGGGCTTCCAGGCGGAGGCCCTCGTCTTCCGTCCCGACGGGTCGATCGTGAAAGCGGTCGAGCCGCGCAACACCGCCGTTCCCGTGGAGGCCGACGAGATCGACCTGTGGATCGAGGCCGCCGGAAACCCCAGCGTCGCGGGCGCCTTCACCTACACCGCCACACCGCTCGGCGACAAGCGGACGGCGGGCACCGAAGCGATCTACCGGCTGCGCCGCCTCGAGCTCGGTCTTCTCGACGAGACGGTGTGGGAGCTGCAGCAGGACGTCTGGACGCTCCGCGGACTCGTCGACCAGCTCGACCCCGATCGCACCCGCCACGTCCGTGTGCTGGCGGCCCTCGGTCGCGCCGTCGACGCCGTCGACCCCGATGACGTGGCGGGGACGGCCGCGGCGGGGCGTGCCGAGCTGCGTGCCGTGCTCGCGGCACCGGCATCCGCCTCTTCCCACCAGCTCACCGCCGTCGGTCACGCGCACATCGACTCGGCCTGGCTGTGGCCCGTCCGCGAGACCGTCCGCAAGGTCGCTCGCACCTTCTCCAACGTGCTCGATCTCATGCGCACCGACGACGACTTCGTCTTCGCCGCCTCGTCGGCGCAGCAGTACGCCTGGATGAAGGAGCACTACCCCGAGCTGTTCGAGCGGATGCGGCGGGCCGTCGCCGAGGGCCGGTTCGCCCCCGTCGGGGGGATGTGGGTCGAATCCGACACGAACATGCCGGGGTCCGAGGCCCTCGCCCGCCAGTTCATCGAGGGCAAGCGCTTCTTCCTCGAGGAGTTCGGGATCGAGCCGCTCGAGGTGTGGCTGCCCGACTCGTTCGGCTACTCCGCCGCGCTCCCCCAGATCATCACCGCGGCGGGCTCCCGCTGGTTCCTCACGCAGAAGATCTCGTGGAACGAGACCAATCGCATGCCGCACCACACCTTCCTCTGGGAGGGCATCGACGGCACCCGTGTGTTCACGCACTTCCCGCCGGTCGACACCTACAACTCGGACCTGTCGGCGGCCGAGCTCGCTCGCGCCGAACGTCAGTTCGCCGAGAAAGCGCACGCCTCGCACTCCCTCGTCCCGTTCGGCTGGGGCGACGGCGGCGGCGGGCCGACACGCGAGATGATCGCAGCTGCGCGCCGCACGGCCGACCTCGAGGGGTCGCCGAGGGTTCGCCTGGGCTCGCCGGCGCAGTTCTTCCGCGACGCCGAGGCCGAGTACACGACCCCACCGGTGTGGTCGGGCGAGCTGTACCTCGAGTACCACCGCGGCACGTACAGCGCGCAGGCGCGGACCAAGCGCGGCAACCGGCGCAGCGAGCACCTGCTGCGGGCGGCCGAGCTGTGGGCGACGCTCGACAGCGTCCGCACCGGCGCGCCGTACCCTGCGGAGCGGCTGCGGGCGATCTGGCAGACGGTCCTGCTGCACCAGTTCCACGACATCCTGCCGGGCACCTCGATCGCATGGGTGCACCAGGAGGCGGAAGCCACCTACGCGCGCGTCGCGGGTGAGCTGCAGGAGCTGATCGACACCGCGCTGCGCTCGCTCGTCGGCGACGGCGACCAGGCGCTCGCGGCGAATGCCGCCCCGGTCGCGATGGCGGGAGCGCCGGGGCTCGGAGTCGGAGCCGCGGCATCCGCTCTGCCCGTCCTGCCCGAACGGGAGAGCGAAGGATGGCGGTTCCGGCACCCGCGGTTCGACTGGGCGATCGACGCACGCGGGCTCGTCGTCGGCGCGGTCGACCTCGCGACGGGGCGCGAACTCATCGACCCCGCCCATCCGGGCGGTGCGCTGCACCTGTTCCGCGACACCCCCCGCGACTGGGACGCGTGGAACATCGACGTCGAGGACGGTGCGCTCGGCACCCTCCTCGACACAGTCGAGGAGATCGCTATCGACGGTGCCGACCTCGTCGTCCGTCGCCGGTTCGGGTCATCTCATGCCGAGCAGCGGTACCGCGTCGACCCGCACTCCGGTGCGCTCGAGGTGTCGCTCCGGCTCGACTGGCGGGAACGGCAGAAGATGCTGAAGATCGCGTTCCCCCTGCGGGTGCGCGCCGAGCGCGCGGAGTCCGAGATCCAGTTCGGTCACGTGTCGCGGCCGGTCCACGTGAACACGACATGGGATGCCGCCCGGTTCGAGACCGTCGCGCACCGATGGATCCGCGTCGCGGAGGGCGAGTACGGCGTCGCGATCGCCAACGATGCCATGTACGGGCACGACATCCAGCGCGCCCCCGGCGCCGACGGCGGCGCGCGGACGGTGGCGCGGGTGACCCTCGTGCGGGCACCGCTGTTCCCCGACCCCGAAGCCGACCAGGGCGCGCACGAGTTCCACTTGTCGGTGCTGCCGGCCGCGACCGTCGCGGCGGCGATCGGCGAGGGGCTGCGCCTGAACCTGCCCGCCGTCCGCCTGCAGGGTGCGCACGAGGTCGACCCGCTCCTCGAGCTCGACGACCCCGGTGTCGTCGTCGAAGCCGTGAAGCTCGCCGACGACGGATCCGGCGACGTCATCGTCCGCCTGTACGAGGCGCTCGGATCTACGCGGACGGCGCACCTCACCCCGGGCTTCTCGACGAGCGGTGTCGTGCAGACGGACCTGCTCGAGCGCCCCATCGCCTCGACGGCGCTGCAGGAGGCCGCCGGCGACGCCGTGCGACTCGACCTGTCGCCCTTCCAGCTCGTCACGCTGCGTCTGGCGCGCTGATTCAGTCGAGTCCGCGGACCGGGACCCCCAGCCACTCGCCGAGGTCCCGGACCTCGGCGTGCACCATCTCGCGCTCGTCGTCGTCGAAGGAGACGAGTTCGTGGACGGCGGTGACCACGAGATTCTCCTTCTTCTTGTCGAGCGCGGCGTCGAGGAGCCCCACGAAGCGGTCGCCGACGAGGATCGGATGCGCGAAGTAGCCGTATACCCGCTGGTTCTTCGGCTTGAACTGCTCGAGGACGTAGGTGAACCCGAACAGCTCGGTCAGGCGCGGCCGGTCGAAGAGCATGCGGTCGTACGGGTTGAGGAGCGCGGCACGACCGCCCGGGTCGTCCTTGAGCCCCGCCACCGCGTCGGGGTCGACCCGCCAGCGCCACGAACTGCCCTCGACCTCGGCCGCCTCGCCGGCCGTGCCGACGCCCGACCACGACGACTTCTCGCGCGCGATGCCGAGCGCCTGCAGACGCCGAGCCGCCAGCACCTCTTCGGCGGCGGCCGGGTCCATCTCGGCGGCCATCCCGCCGTAGACCCGCTCGGGAAGGTCCCACACGCGCTGCCGTCCGACGCGCCCGCTGATGGCGACATCGCCGAGGTACGACATCAGCTCGAGCATGCGCGGCACCTGGTTCGCCCCGTACCAGCCGCTCTCGTTCTTCGCCTGGACGACGCTGGTGTCGGGGATCTGAGACGCCTGCAGCGGCCCCTCGCGGCCCAGGCGCCGCAGGATGTCGGCGCGGAACGCCGCATTCGCCTCGAGGTACTGGCGCGTCGACCCCCCGAGCCGGCGGCCGGGCATGATCGCCCGCAGAGCGGGCAGAAGGGATGCCGGCCGGAAGTGCCCGTCGTACTCGAACAGCAGCCGGTCGCCCTCCACGGCCTTGGACAGCTGCCCCGGCTCGTAGGCCCACCCGATGCGCGACCAGGGGATGGCGTGCTCGCTGGGGGCGAGGACCGCCGTCGGGTCGATCTTGATCGCCGCGATCTGCTCGGCGACCTCGACGACGTCGCCGGGACGGTCCGCGTCGAGCAGCTGCGCGCGCACGGCGATGCGGCGCGCCTCGTCTCTCGTGAGCCGGTGCATGGCTCGAGGCTAGCGCCCGCCTCCGACGCGGGTCAGCCGGTGGGCTGCAGACCTGCGTCGACCGTGCGTCGTCCGTCGAAGACGAAGCACTCCCCGTCGAACCCGTCGCCGCCGACGTGCTCGAAGTAACCGAGGATGCCGCCCTCGAGCTGACGCGCGTCGATCCCGTCCTCGCGCAGGACGAGAGCCGCCTTCTCGCAGCGGATGCCGCCGGTACAGAAGCTGACGACGGTCTTGCCGACGAGCTCGTCCCGGTGCGCCGCGGCGGCATCGGGGAACTCGGTGAACTTCTGGATGCGCCAATCGAGCGCCCCCGAGAACGTGCCGTGATCGACCTCGAAGGCGTTGCGGGTGTCGAGCAGGACGACCTCTCGGCCGTCGTCGTCGCGACCGGTGTCGAGCCACCGACGAAGCGTCACCGGGTCGACGGCCGGCGCACGGCCCGCCGCGGGACGGATGGCGGGACGGTCCATCCGGATGATCTCGCGTTTGTGCTTGACGAGCATCTTGCCGAAGGGCTGGTCGGTCGACCAGCTCTCCTTCGTCGTCAGCGACGCGAACCGTTCGTCGGTGCGCAGCTCGTCGACGAAACCGCGGACCTCCTCGGCCGCCCCCGCCAGGAACAGGTTGATGCCTTCCTCGGCCAGCAGGATCGTGCCGCGCAGACCCCGCGCGACGGCCCGCTCCCGCAGCACGGGTCGCAGCGACGCGGGGTCGGCGATCGGCGTGAAGAGGTAGGCGGAGATGTTCAGGACGGATGCCACCCGTACAGGCTAGGCGACCGGCGGCATCCGTCCTCGGCGGTCAGCCGACGAACGGCGCCGAGGCGGCGTCGAGCGCGGCCACCTCGTCGGCGGTCAGTTCGAGCGTCGCGCCGGCGATCAGCCCTTCGACCTGCTCGACGCGCGAGGCGGAGGCGATCGGGACGGCACCCATCGCCCGCAGCCAACCGAGGGCCGCGGATGCCGGTGCGACCCCGTGCGCGGCCGCGACCTCGTCGAGGGCGGTGAGCACCGCGAGCCCGTCGGGGGTCGCGTACTTCGCCGCGGATCCGGCACGGGGCGAGGACTGCGCGGACGTGTCGGCCGAGCGGTACTTGCCGGTGAGGAATCCGCTCGCGAGGGCGTAGTAGGGAACCACGGTGAGGCCGAGCTCGTCCGCCGCCGGGACCACCTCGCGCTCGACCGCGCGGTCGACGAGGTTGTAGGCCGGCTGCGTCGCGACGGGCGCGGCGACGCCCTGCTCGTGTGCGAGACGCACCCACTCACGCGTGCTCGTGGCGGAGAAGTTCGAGACCGCGGGATAGCGGATGAGTCCTTCGGCGACGAGCTCGCCGAAGGCGGCGACCGTCTCTTCGAGCGGGGTCTTCTCGTCCTCGGCGTGCGCGTAGTAGATGTCGATCGTGTCGACACCCAGCCGCGCGAGCGAGGCCTCGGCGGCCGCGCGGATGTTGGCCTTCGACAGCCCGGGGAACTCCGGGTGCTTCGAGACTTTGGTCGCCACGACGACACCCTCGGGCCGGCGCGAGGCGATCCACTCGCCGATGATGGTCTCGCTCTCGCCTCCCGAGTTGCCCGGGACCCACGCGCTGTAGACGTCGGCGGTGTCGATGAAGTCCCCACCCGCGGCGGTGAAGGCGTCGAGGACGGCGAAGGACGTATCGCGGTCGGCCGTCCAGCCGAAGACGTTGCCGCCGAGCGACAGGGGGAACACGTTCAGATCGCTGGAACCGAGAACAGTCATGATCTCGATCCTGACACGGGTCCGGATGCCGGGGCTCAGCGCGCGACGATCTCGTCGGCGTTCGCCTGGATCCATGTCATGAGGGGCATGACCCGCTCCATCATCTCGAGTCCGCGGGGCGTCAGGGAGTACTCGACGCGCGGCGGAACCTCCGGGTACGAGGTGCGTTCGACGATCCCGTCGGCGGCGAGGGTGCGGAGCGTGGTGGCCAGCATCTTCTCGCTGATGCCGTCGACGCTGCGTCGGAGCTCCCCCCATCGCAGCGTGCCGTCGGTCAGTGCCAGGAGGACGAGGACCCCCCACTTGCTCATGACGTGGTCGAGGACGACGCGGGACGGGCAGGCCTCGCTGAAGATCCCGGGCGTCTCCTGCCGCATCTGCTCGAAACTCACCGACATGTCAGCAGCTTACCTGAAAGTGGGTACCCTCCCAGCGGAATGCATGAGGCCCATCCGGCGGTTGTCTCGGCTGTCGCGCGCACCGCGTGATCATCGAAAGGACTCGCCATGACCATCCTCGTCACCGCCGCCGGCGGCCACCTCGGACACCTCGTCGTCGACGCACTGCTGGCTCGCGGCGCCGCACCCGACACGATCGTCGCCGGCGCCCGCACCGTCTCGAAGGCGGCCGATCTCGCCGACAAGGGCGTCCGTGTCGTCCCCCTCGACTACACCGTCCCCGAGTCGATCGACGCCGCCCTCGAGGGCGTCGACACCGTTCTGCTCGTCTCGGGCTCCGAGCCGGGCGGCCGCCTCGAGGGCCACCGGAACGTGATCGACGCGGCAGCCCGGGCCGGCGTCGCGAAGCTCGTGTACACGAGCGCGACGCACGCCGACACGAGCGACCTGATCCTCGCGCCCGACCACAAGGCCACCGAGGAGGCCATCACCGCCAGTGGCCTGCCCGCCGTGATCCTCCGCAACAACTGGTACATCGAGAACTACGCGGGCGACCTCGCCACCGCCGCGCAGACCGGGGTGCTCTCGGCAGCCGTGGGCGACGGCGCCGTGGCGGCGGCCGCTCGCGCGGACTACGCCGAGGCCGCGGCGGTGGTGCTCCTGGAGGACGGGCACCTCGGCCGGACGTACGAGCTCGGCGGCCCCCGGGCCACCTACAGCGACATCGCCGCCGCGATGGGAGAGGTGCTCGGCCGCGAGGTCGTGTACACCCCGGTGACAGCGGACGACCTCGCGGCACGCCTTGCGTCGTTCGGTCTCGACGAGGGCACCGTCGGGTTCGTCGTCACGCTCGACACCGACATCTCCCGCGGCGTGCTCGACGTCGCCTCGTCGGATCTGACCGACCTCATCGGGCGGCCGACGACCTCGTGGACCGAGGCCCTGCGGGCCCTGGCACCGGCGAGCTGACACATCCGCGCGGCCGCGGCCGCGGCATCCATATTCATCGGAATGGATGCCGCGGCCGCGCTGTTGTGACGGTTATGCAACGCTTCGGAACGCTGTCCTTCGGCCACTACGGCCCCCTCGGTGGAGGCCGCGAGCTCACCGCCGGCGACTCCATGCTGCAGGCGATCGACCTCGCCCAGGGCATGGACGAGCTCGGGGTGAACGGCGCCTACTTCCGCGTGCATCACTTCGCCCGCCAGCAGGCCTCGCCCCTGCCGCTGCTCGCCGCGATCGCGGCGCGCACGTCCCGGATCGAAGTCGGGACCGGGGTGATCGACATGCGCTACGAGAACCCGCTGTACCTCGCCGAGGAGGCGGCTGCCGTCGACCTCATCAGCGACGGGCGACTGGCGCTCGGCGTGAGCCGCGGGTCACCCGAGAGCGTCATCCGGGGCTACGAGACCTTCGGGTACACGGGGTCGACCGACCCGCGCGGCGCAGACCTCGCCCGCGAGCACTTCGATCTGTTCCTGCGCGCCGTCGAGGGCGAGGGGCTCGCCGAGCGCGACCCCCACAGCCCGTTCGGCGGCGGTCAGGGTCTGCAGCGGATCGAACCGCACTCCCCCGGGCTCCGCTCCCGCATCTGGTGGGGCGCCGGCAATCGCGACTCCGCGGAGTGGGCCGGACGCAAGGGCGTCAACCTCATGTCGTCGACCCTGCTGACCTCCGCCGACGGTCGCCCGTTCGACATCCTGCAGGCAGAGCAGATCGACGCGTTCCGCGCCGCGTGGCGCGAAGTGGGACACGCGGGCACGCCGCGCGTCTCGGTGAGCCGCAGCATCTTCCCGATCACGACGGCCGAGGACGCCATGTACTTCGGCGGCCGCAACGACGGTGACCAGATCGGAATCATCGACGGCATGCGGTCGACCTTCGGCAAGACCTATGCGGGGACCCCCGACGAGCTCGTCGAGCAGCTGCAGCACGACGCCGCCGTCCGCGAGGCCGACACCCTCATGCTCACCATCCCGAGCCAGCTCGGCGTGGAGTTCAACCTGCGTCTCGTCGAGTCGTTCGCCCGGTACGTCGCGCCGTCGCTCGGCTGGACGCCGACGCACGCGGTCGCGACGACCTGAACCAGAGCGTCGACGCGGACCCGCACATGCGGGACACTGGAGCCGCCGATCCCCTTCGGCCGCCTCCGGAAGGATCGCCATGACACGCGTCCGCGTCGACCTCAACATCTCCCTCGACGGCTTCGCCACGACGACGGATCAGACGCCGGAGAACCCGTTCGGCGACGACTGGGGCCGACTCACGCGCGACTACACGGCGACCCGGACCTTCCGGGAGCGTGTGCTGCACGACACCTCGGGGCAGGGCACGACGGGCGTCGACGACGCCTACGCGGAGCGGTACTTCGCGGCGCTCGGTGCGGAGATCATGGGCGCCGGCATGTTCGGTCTGCACGCGAACCCCGACGACCCCGACTGGCGCGGATGGTGGGGCGACGAGCCGCCCTTCGGTTTCCCGGTCCTCGTTCTCACGCACGCGTCGCGGCCGCCCATCGCGTTCGCGAATGGGACCGAGTTCCACTTCCTGACGGCGACACCGCGCGAGGCGCTGGCGCGCGCCCGCGAGCTCGCGGGCGACCAGGACATCCGGATCGGAGGCGGCGCCGAGACGGTGCGCGCCTTCCTGCGTGACGGGCTGGTCGACGACCTCCACGTCGCGATCGTGCCGATCCTGCTCGGTCGCGGCGTGCGGCTCTGGGACGACCTGCGCGGCCTGGAGAAGGACTACACCGTCACGTCGGAGGCCGCCGAGAGCGGGGTCGTCCACACGACCTTCCGCCGCCGGGTCTGAACGGCGACCGGCGCCCTGCCGGGCATAGGGTGTACGCATGCGGACCCGCGCGGACATCGAGTGCTGGCTGACCGACATGGACGGCGTCCTCGTGCACGAGAACACGCCGATCCCGGGGGCTGCGGAGCTCCTCGAGCAGTGGCGCGACGAGGGCACCCCGTTCCTGGTGCTCACGAACAACTCGATCTTCACGCCGCGCGATCTGAGCGCCCGTCTGCGGGCCTCGGGACTCATCGTGCCCGAGGAGTCGATTTGGACGTCGGCGCTCGCGACCGCGGACTTCCTCGCCTCGCAGATGCCCGGCGGCAGCGCCTTCGTCATCGGTGAGGCCGGTCTCACGACGGCCCTCCACGAGGCGGGCTTCATCATGACCGAGACCCGGCCCGACTACGTCGTCGTGGGCGAGACGCGCAATTACTCGTTCGAGGCGATCACGAAGGCGATCCGCTTCATCGGTGCCGGATCGCGCTTCATCGCCACCAACCCCGATGCGACCGGACCCTCGACTGAGGGCGTGCTGCCGGCGACCGGGGCGATCTCGGCACTCATCACGAAGGCGACCGGTAAGGAGCCCTACGTCGTCGGCAAGCCCAACCCGATGATGTTCCGGTCGGCCCTCAACCGCATCGGCGCGCACTCCGAGAACACCGGGATGATCGGCGACCGCATGGACACGGATGTCGTCGCCGGCATCGAGGCGGGTCTGCACACGGTCCTCGTGCTCACCGGCATCAGCGACGCGACCGAGATCGAGCGGTATCCGTTCCGTCCCGACGAGATCCTGGGCTCCGTCGCGGACCTGGTCCGCGCCGAGCCGAGTGAGAGCGACTCCCCGGACGTGCAGCCGGCGCTCGGCCTCTGACGGCCCCGCCGTCACCAGCCCATCGAGCCGGGCACCCCTTTGAACGGTCCGACGACCTGAGAGGTGACCCAGCCGCCGTAGAAGCGTCCCGGCTGCGCAGTGGCGACCTCACCCGCGACCGTGCACTCGTCCATCTGCTGCGCGTACACCGCCACCCGGTCCGCGAGCGCCTCGTAGCCGGGCGAAGGATCCGGATAGTTCCACGCCGCCGCGGGGCGCGTCACTCCCCCGCCGTGGACGTCGAGGTAGCGGGCGGCGCCCTTGAACTCGCAGAACGACGATCGCTGCCCGGGGGTCAGCGCACCGCCGGCGAAGTCGTCGACGGGCAGATAGTAGACCGGCGGATGACTCGTCTCGAGCACTCGCAGCGCACGGTCTGTCGTGGCGATGCGCTCACCGCCGAGCGTGATCGTCACGGTACCGGCGACCGGTTCGACGCGAGGAGGCCGGGGATAGTCCCAGACGCTCTCCTGGCCCGGTCCGACAGGGTCGGGGGTGGGATGGCGCATGGTCTCAGATTAGGGGCGGAATCATACGTCGGGGCCGCCCCGCAGCATCCTGCCTCCCCTGATAATGAAGACATGACGGCCCGGCGCCCGACCGCCTACAACGCGATCTCCACGTCATCGCGCGTGGAGATCCTGCATCTGCTGCAGACGACTCCGCAGCAGACGGTCGGCGAGCTCGTCGCGGCCACGGGACTCCATCCGAACACCGTGCGAGAGCACCTGCAGCGCCTCATCGACCGCGGCTTCGTCGCGACCGAGATCGAGAAGCGCACGACCCGCGGCCGGCCGCGGGTGTTCTACCGCGCCGTCGACGGCGTGAGCGTGTCGAGCCCCGAGCACCGCCGCAAGGTGCAGGCCGCGGCCGAGCGCGGCGACCTCATGCGGCGCGTCATGCCCGAGACGGCGGGCAGCCTCACCGGCGAGGAGCAGCATCAGCTGGACGCCCTCGTGGAGCAGCTCCTCGACGGCGGCTTCGATCCCGAGATCGACGAGGACCACCTCACGATCGACCTCACCCCCTGCGCCCACGCCGCCGATCAGGCCGACAACCGCGAGACGCTGTGCGACGTGCACCTCGGACTCATGCAGGGCGCGCTGCGCGAAGCCGGCGGACCGCTGGCGGTCGACGGCGTGCGCTCGTCCTGCGACCCGCAGCAGTGCGTCATCCAGCTGCTGCGGCGGCGGCCCGAGGCCTGACCCCGCGGTCTCAGTACGCGAGGTTGCTGCGGAGGGACGAGTACCAGACCCAGGCGTAGCCGCCCCGGTAGTGGAGCTTGTACCAGTGCCGCTTGGAGTCGGAGACCTGCAGGGGTGTGCCCTTCGGGATCGTGCCGCCGACCGCTCCCCCCGCCGTCTTGCGCCACGTGGCGTTCTTCGTCGTCCGCACGTGCAGGTCGGAGTGGTTCGCGGCCGCCCCGAAGGAGCCGTTGAAGTGGGTGTAGACGGTGCGCGCGATGTCGCGGATGCCGGCCTTCGATGAGCCGGCATCGCCGATGACCGTGAGCACGAACGTCGCCTTCGGGCCGCGGATGATGGCGGTGTCGGCCTGCAGCAGTCCGCCCTTCACCCACAGCGATCCAGGCTTGGACGCCTGGTACGCCGACGCGGGGATGCCGTTCGGGATGCGCGAGCGGAACAACTGCGTGTGCATGAGGTCGCGGAGAAGGGTCGTGTGGGTCTTGTTGAGGATCTGCCCCTTCTCGAGCCGCGCCACGAGCAGACTCAGATCGTTCGAGGTCGTGCGGTTGCCGGCGTAGAGGACGTCCTGGCCCTTCAGCACCCGCCCGTACGACGTCTGCGAGTAGCCCGCTGCAGCGATCTGCTTGTTGAGGTTCGAGATGCCGATCCAGTGCACGAGGTCGGTGTGGCAGTAGTTGTCGGACATCCAGATGAGCTCGCGCAGACACTCGTTCACGGTCAGCCCGGACGAGAGCTTCGTCGACAGCGAGGCCTGCTTCTTCTCCACGCGGGCGAGCGCGGCCCAGGCGACGAACAGCTTCATCATGCTCGCCGGTTCGCGCCGCGTCGCACCCGTCTTGCCCGACAGGACCTCGAGTCCGCCGATCTGACGGACGGTGACGGCGTACGACGATGACGGATGCCGCTTCATCGCCGCCGTGATCTTGTCACGCAGGGTGTCGGCCGCCGCCGTGCGGACGACGGTGCAGCCGTCGCCGGTGAGCACGGCCGCCTGCAGGCGGCTGGTGGGTCCGACGGCGAGGACTTTGTCTTTGCGCGTGTCTAGAAGCGCAGCCGTCGCATCCGAGACGCACTCGGTGCGGGAGTAGAGGAAGGGCTGCCGGAGCGCACCGGCCACGGCTGCCGCCGTGCCCGTCTCGTGATTCGGGATCGCGACGCCCGAGACCACGACGCCCCGCGTGGTCGAGCTGGGATACTCGGCGGCGGTGGAGATCGCGACGGCCTCACTGGTGCCGCCGGCCATGCGCCGCACGCTGATCCCGGCAGAGCGGATGCGGTCGACGAAGCCCTGACCCATCATCGAGGCGATGTTCATCATGACCACCTCCTTCGCACCGACGGCCTTCAGCGCTGCCATGGTGGCGTCGGAGGCCGTCCCGCGACCGTCGACCGCCATGAAGCCGCCTCCCGTGGCCGCAGCGACCGCCGCCGCGATGGGTGCGGTGTCCATCGTGCGCCCATCAGCGACGTACACGCGGTCGACTTCGCCCTGGAAGCGCAGGACCGCGCGCGAGAGGGCATAGGTGTCGCCGCCGGAGATCCGCTCGACCTTCGCCGTCTGACCGAGCACCCGCGCGACGGTACTGCTTACCGAGGCGGTCGAGCCGACGATGAGGATCCGCGTCGGCTTCAGGCGGGCGATCTCCGCCTTGATCGCCGCGGGGATCGAATCGGGCGCGACGTACAGCATCGGAGCCCGGCGGGCTCCGGCGAGCCCCGCGGCGATCTGCGCGTCGTGACGCTTCGCCGCCGCGATGATCACCTCGGCGCTCCCGTCGGGGAAGAGCGCCCGACTGACCGCGATGGTCTGGTCCGCCGCCGTCGCTGCGCTGAGGCGGTTGCCCGACGGCATCTTGGGGGCGGCCGGTGCCGCGAGTCGCGCTCTCGCGTCCGGCGTCGGAGTGGGGGTGGGCGTGGGGGTGGGCGTCGGAGTGGGGGTGGGCGTCGGCGCGGGGGTGGGCGTCGGCGTCGGACGGGGGGTCGCGGTGGGCGTCGAGGTCGGTGCAGGTGACACCGTCGGCGTCGGGCTGGGCGTGGCGGTGGCGGAGGCGCTCGGAGACGGTGAGCCCGACGGCGCGGGCGTCGGCGTCGTCCCGGCGACGGCGGGCCCGGCGGTCAGGACGAGCACCGCGGTCAGCCAGGCTGCGGTGAGGGCTGTGGTCCGTCGCACCGTCGCACGGACCGGGGACGAATCACCGCGAGTCATGTGCCCACCGTAGGCGCCGCAGACCGCTCTCACCACGGGGGTGCGCGGCGGGGCGGCATCCGGGTATTTTGCACGGCCCTCTCGGGAACCGCGGTCGACGCGGCGTCGTACCGTCGGATCATCACCGTGGAAGGACCAAGCCCGTGGACTTTCTGGACCCGCTCATCCTGGCTCGTCTGCAGTTCGGACTGACGACGCTCTACCACTACCTCTTCGTGCCGTTGACGCTCGGCATGGCGCTTACCGTGGCGGTCTTCCAGACGATCTGGCATCGCACCGGCGACGTGAAGTGGCTGCATCTCACGCGTCTGTTCGGCAAGATCTTCCTGATCAACTTCGCGATGGGCGTCGTGACCGGCATCGTGCAGGAGTTCCAGTTCGGCATGAACTGGTCCGCCTACTCGCGGTTCGTCGGCGACGTCTTCGGCGCGCCGCTCGCCTTCGAGGGGCTCATGGCCTTCTTCTTCGAGGCGACCTTCATCGGGCTGTGGATCTTCGGGTGGGACAAACTGCCGCGCCGCATCCATCTGCTCACCATCTGGGCGACGGCGTTCGGGTCGATCCTCTCGGCCTACTTCATCCTCACCGCGAACGCGTTCATGCAGAACCCGGTCGGCTACACGCTCAACCCCGAAACGGGCCGTGCCGAGCTGACGAACTTCTTCGAGCTGCTCACGAACCCCGTCGCCCTCGCCGCCTTCCCCCACACGATCTTCTCGGCATTCATGTTCGCCGCGGCGGTCATCATCGCCGTCGCCGCCTACCACCTGCGGCGCGGACAGCACGTCGAGACGATGCGGCCGGCCCTGCGCTACGGCATGTGGTTCATGATCCTCTCGTTCGCCGGCACGGCCATCAGCGGCGACCAGCTCGGGCTCGTCATGGTCCAGACGCAGCCGATGAAGATGGCCGCCGCCGAGGCGCTGTACGAGAACGCGTGCGGCGCCGACGCATCCTTCTCGATCTTCTCCATCGGCACCCCCGACGGCTCGCAGGAGATCTGGTCGCTGCGCGTGCCGTACCTGCTCTCCTTCCTGTCCACCCACACGCTCGACGGCTGCGTCGAAGGCCTCAACGACCTGCAGGACCTCTACACCCAGAAGTTCGGTGCGGGCGTCGACTACCGCCCGGAGATCTGGGTCACCTACTGGTCGTTCCGCTGGATGATGGGCTTCGGCGGGCTCGCCACGCTCATTTCCGTCGCAGGGCTCTGGGTCACGCGGAAGAAGGCGACGCGTCCCGTCGCGGGCTGGATGTGGCGCGTCGCGATCTGGTCCGCACCGCTCCCCCTGCTGGGCAGCCTCGTGGGCTGGGTGTTCACCGAGATGGGCCGCCAGCCCTGGATCGTGTTCAGCCTCATGCTGACCGAGGACGGCGTCTCACCCAGCGTCCCCGGCTGGACGGTGCTGATCTCCCTCATCGCGTTCACGGCCATCTACGCGTCGCTCGCCGTCGTCGAGTTCCGCCTCATCCTGAAGGCCGCGCAGAAGGGGCCGGACCCCCTTCCCGGGCCGGACGATCCCGACCCCCGGGACCTGCCGGTCGACCAGACACCCTCGACGGTCTACTAGGAGCACGCCATGGATCTCGCCTACCTCTGGTTCTTCATCGTCGGTGTCTTCTTCGTCGGCTACTTCGTCCTCGACGGCTTCGACTTCGGCGTCGGGATGAGCCTGCCCTTCCTCGGCCGCGACGAGGTCTCGCGACGCCAGGTCATCAACACCATCGGTCCGGTCTGGGATCTGAACGAGACGTGGGTCATCGTCGCCGGAGCCTGTCTGTTCGCCGCGTTCCCGGAGTGGTACGCGACCCTCTTCAGCGGCTTCTACCTGCCGCTCCTGTTGATCCTGCTCGCGCTCATCCTGCGCGGTGTCTCGTTCGAGTACCGCCATCAGCGCGAGGGGCTCGCGTGGAAGCGCGGCTTCGACCGGATGATCGTCATCGGGTCGGTCGTCCCCGCCCTGCTCTGGGGTGTCGCCTTCGGGAACATCGTGCAGGGCGTGCCGATCGACGTCGACAAGGAGTTCACGGGGTCGCTCCTCACCCTCCTCAACCCCTACGGCCTCTGGGTCGGGGTCACGACGCTGCTTCTGTTCTTCCTGCACGGCGTGTACTTCGTCGCGCTCAAGGCTGACGGCCGCGTCCGTGACGACGCGCACGCGCTCGCCCGTCGCGTCGCGATCCCCACGATCATGTTCGCCGCCGGCACGGTCGTCTGGACCGCGGCCATCGCGATGGATCGCGGCGCCCCGGCGCTGTGGGCCGTGATCGGATGCGGCGCGGCTGCCGCCTTCGCGCTCGTGGGCTCCGCGGTCGCGAACCTGCGTCGGCGGGACGGCTGGGCCTTCGGTCTGGGGGCCTTCACGATCGTCACCGCCGTCCTCGCGCTCTGGTTCGCGCTGTTCCCGTTCGTCATGCCGTCCTCGACCGATCCGGCGTTCTCGCTCACGATCGAGAACGCCTCGAGCAGCGACTACACCCTCGGTGTCATGACGTGGGCGGCGGTGATCTTCCTGCCCGGCATCCTCGCCTACCAGGCCTGGACCTACTGGGTGTTCCGCAAGCGCATCTCGCGGACGCACATCGAGAAGGCGGATGCCGCGGTCGCTCACTGAGCGATCGGAGGAGGATCTTCCCATGGCACCCGAGGTCGAACCGCGGCAGCCGCCGGTGGACCCGCGCCTGTGGCGGTATGCGACGGCGTCCCGGTCGTTCTTCGTCGTCCTCGCCGTGCTCGCTGTGGCGCAGACGGCGACGATGATCGGCTTCGCGTTCCTCACGACGCGGGCGATCGTCGACGCGATCGCGGGGAGTGATCTGTCGGGGACGCTCCTCGCGCTGGCGGCCGTCGTCCTCCTCCGATCGGTGACCTCCTTCGCGCGAGAAGCCGTCGCCGCACGCGCCTCGGCGCGGGTGGAGTCCCAGCTGCGGACGGCCGTCCTCGACGGCATCACCCGACTCGGCCCCGGATGGACGGCGACACGCAGCACGGCGCAGCTCGCGCTCGTCGCCGGACGCGGCCTCGACGCCCTCGAGCCGTACGTGGGTCGCTATCTGCCGCAGCTCGTGCAGACCGTGATCGCCACCCCGCTGCTGCTCGCCGTGATGTGGAGCGCCGACGCGGTGTCGGGGCTCACGGTGCTCCTCACGCTGCCGCTCATCCCGATCTTCATGGTGCTGATCGGTCTCGCGACCCGCAGCGTCCAGCGGCGCCAGTGGGACACGCTCAGCCGTCTCGCCACCCGATTCTCGGAGACCGTGCAGGGGCTCTCGACACTCACCGTCTTCGGGCGACAGCACCGCGCGGCCGACGCGATCGACCGTGTCACCGACGACTACCGCCGCGAGACGATGACGGTGCTGCGGGTGTCGTTCCTGTCGGGGTTCGCTCTGGAGTTCCTCGCCTCGATCTCGGTCGCGATCGTCGCGGTCACGATCGGGTTCCGCCTGCTCGACGGGTCGCTCGCCCTCGGGGTCGGTCTCTTCGTCCTCCTCCTCGCCCCCGAGACGTTCCTTCCCCTCCGCCAGGTCGGCATCCAGTTCCACGCGTCGAGCGAGGGTGTCGCCGCCACGCGCGACGTCTTCGCGGTCCTCGACGAGGCCGCTGCGGCCTCGCCGGCCGTCACCTCGGCCGCGCCGCTCCAGGACGCGTCGCACGAGCTGCGGATGGAGGGCGTCCGCGTGCGTGACCTGCCGCCGGTCGACCTCGACGCCCGCTCGGGGGAGATCGTCCTCATCGAGGGACCGAGCGGTGCGGGCAAGTCCAGCCTGCTCCACGCGCTCCTCGGCACCGCCGCATCCACCGGCCGGATCGAGCTCGACGGCATCGACGTCCGCACACTCGCGCCCTCGACGTGGCTCGCCTGGGCGGGCCAGCGACCCGGACTCGCCGCCGGCACCGTCGCCTCGAACATCGCCCTCGGCGATGCCGTCATGCCGGCCGCGACGATCTCCGAGGCGCTGGCCCTCGCGGGCCTCGCCGACGTCGATCCGGACGAGGTGCTCGGCGTGCAGGGGGCGGGCCTCTCGGGCGGGCAGGCCCAGCGCGTCGCCGTCGCCCGCGCCCTCGCCCGCCGCCTACGCGGACACGCCCCCGTCCTCGCCCTCGACGAGCCGTCGGCGGCGTTGGACGCCGCCACCGAGCAGCACCTGTGGCGGTCGCTGCGCACGATCGCGGATGCCGGGGCGCTGATCCTTCTCGTCTCGCACCGCGAGAGCGCCCGCACGATCGCCGACCGGGTCGTGCGACTGACGGGCAGGGAGGTGTCGGTGTGACCACGACCCGGGAGGTGCTGCGGGAGGCCGTCCCGCCCCCGCGCCGGTTCTGGCCGGCGCTCGCCTCGGGCTTCCTGTCGGAGGCCTCGGCGGTCGCGCTGCTCGCCGTGAGCGCCTGGCTCATCGTGCGCGCGTCCGAGCAACCGCTCGTCCTCTACATCACGACCGCGGTCGTCGGCGTGCGCGCCTTCGCCCTGTCGCGAGCCGCCTTCCGCTACACCGAGCGTCTCGCCGGCCACGACGCCGTCCTGCGTCAGCTCGCCCGCACACGCACCGACCTGGTGCGGCGTCTACTCCCCCACGCCCCCGCGGGACTGGCCTCGACGGGGCGCGGCGACACGTCCGCCGCCCTCGTCGACGACGTCGACGAACTGCAGAACCTCCCGTTGCGCGTGATCCTGCCGCTCACCTCCTCGGCGACGGTCGCTGTGGGAGCGGTCGTGCTCGTCGCGGTGGTGTGGTGGCCGGCTGCCGTGACCCTCGCCCTCTGCCTGATCGGCGCCGGGACCGCGGCGACGGCGTGGGGGTGGGTGGCCGGGGCGCGTGCCGAGCGCGCCATCGCACCGCTGCGCGCCAGGCTCCGCGACACCGTCCTCGACCATCTCTCGCGCCTCGACGTGCTGATCGCCTTCGGCGCGGAGCAGACCTCCCGGGCGGCCGTGTACGAGGCCGACGCGGCGCTGCGTCGTGCGCTGCTGCGGCGCACGACCGCGCAGGCCGGCACCGCTGCCGTCGTCTCGCTCGCGGCGGGCGCGGCGACGGTCCTCGCCCTCCTCGCGTCGGCTCCGGCCGCCGCCGACGGCCTCCTCGCCGGGCCCGGCCTCGCGGTCGCCGTCCTCGTGCCGATGGCGGTGTTCGAGGTGTTCACCGCCGTCCCGCTCGCCGCCTCGGCGTGGCGGCAGGTGCGGGCGTCGGCGGCGCGCGTGGCGGGCGTCGTCCCCGCCGCGGTGCCGCCGGAGATCCCCGTCGCGGGGGCGCCGACGGGGCAGGCGCCGGGGCTCGGCGACGGCATCCGGCTGCGCGGTGCGACCGTCCGATGGCCGGGCGCCGACCGCGATGCCCTCTCGGACATCGACCTCGACGTGCGTCCCGGCGAGCGCATCCACGTCGTCGGGCCGAGCGGAGCGGGCAAGTCGACCCTCGCGCATGCGCTCGTCCGGTTCCTGTCGGTCAGGGGCGACTACTCGATCGGCGGTCGCGCCGTCGAGGCCATCGCCCCCGACGACCTGCGGATGACCGTGGGGCTGTGCGAGCAGCATCCGATGCTCTTCGACGAGGACATCCGCCAGAACCTCCTCTTCGCCCGCGACTCCGCGACCGACGACGAGCTCTTCGCCGTCCTCGACCGGGTCGGTCTCGGCGAGTGGCTGCGCGCTCGCGGCGGACTGGGCGCGCGGGTCGGCGAGCGCGGGTCGCTCGTCTCGGGAGGGCAGGCGCAGCGCATCTCGCTCGCGCGCGCCCTGCTGCGCGGCTTTCCCGTGCTCGTCCTCGACGAGCCGACCGCCGGGGTCGACCCGTCGGCCGCCGACGCACTGCTCACCGATCTCCTGGGCGCCGTCGGTCCCTCGCAGGCGGTGGTGCTCATCTCGCACGCCGACGTGCCGGCATCCCTCATCGATCGGACCGTCCGGATCGAGGGCGGGCGCCTCACGGCCGCCTAGGTGCGCCTCAGCCGGTCGGCGCTTCGCGCTCGGCGGCGGCGGCGATGCGGTTCGCCATGCCTTTGAAGATGAAGCCGTGGAAGGGCAGGACCGCGAACCAGTACAGGCGCCCCGCGAGTCCCGTGGGGAAGAAGACGGCACGCTGGTCGTATCGCGATCCCGACCCCTGCGGACTCGCGCGCAGCTCGAGCCAGGCGAGTCCCGGCACCTTCATCTCCGCGCGCAGGCGCAGCAGGCGCCCCTCCTCGACGGCCTCGACGCGCCAGAAGTCGATCGCGTCGCCGGCGGCGACCTTGCCGCGGCTGCGACGCCCGCGCTGCAGACCGACACCGCCGACGAGTCGGTCCATCCAGCCGCGGACGGCCCAGAGGAACGGCGACGAGTACCAGCCGTTCTCGCCTCCGATGCCGACGATCACGCGCCAGAGCTGATCGGGGCTGGCCGAGGTCGAGGCGCTCTGCGTGTCGGTGAACACCAGCCGCCCTGCCCAGTCCGGGTCGCTCGGAAGCGGATCGCTCGGCACCGACGAGATCTCGGCGTCCTGCCAGCTCGTCTCGACCGCGTCAGCCTCGACCTTGCGCAACGCCAGTCGGACCGCCTCGCGGTAGGGCGTGAGCCCGCCCTCGGGGCGGGGCAGCAGGTCGTCGACCGTGTGATCGTCCATGACGCATTCGTTCTGCAGCGAGGCGATCAGCGGCCGTGCGATCGCCCGCGGAACGGGCGTGACCAGATTCACCCAGTGCGAGGCGAGACCCGGGGTGAGGACGGGGAGCGCGGCGATCGCCCGCTGCCGCAGGCCCGCCTCGACCGCGTACCCGTTCATCATCTGTCCGTAGCGGAGCACGTCGGGTCCGCCGATGTCGACGGCACGGTTCACGTCGGGGGCGACGCGCGCCGCCGCGAGCAGGTAGTGCAGCACGTCGCGGACCGCGATCGGCTGGATGCGGTTGCGCACCCACTTCGGTGCCGGCATGTACGGGAGCACGTCGGTGAGGTGCCGGACCATCTCGAACGAGGCGGACCCCGATCCGATCACGACGCCCGCCTGCAGGACGAGCGTGGGCGCGCCGCTGTGCAGCAACACCTCGCCCACCTCGACACGCGAGCGCAGATGGGGGCTCAGCTCCACGCCGGTCGGGTGCAGACCTCCCAGATAGACGATCCGACCGACGGATGCCTCGGCCGCCGCATCCGCCACCGTCTCCGCCGCGCGCAGGTCCTTCGTCTCGAAATCGCCGCCGCCGCCCATCGAGTGGACGAGGTAGTAAAGCACATCGACGTCGGCGACCGCCCGGGCCACGGCATCCGCGTTTTCGGCCGCACCCTCGACGACCTCGACCTCACTGCCCCACACGAAGGCCGCCAGCCGGGCGGGCGTGCGCGCGAGGACGCGCACGCGATACCCGGCCGACAGCAGTCGCGGCACGAGCCGGCCGCCGAGGTATCCGGTGGCTCCCAGAACGAGCGCGCGGGGCGCCGTCCCGTCGGGTCGGGGCTGCGCGACGAGGACGGATTCGCGGCCGGTGGGGGCGGAGAGCTCGCTCATGTCGCCACGATAGACCGGCTGCGGGAGGGCGCGGCCCCAGCCCAGCGGACGGGTTTTGTCAAGGGACGCACCCTCGGATGCGGGCATCCGATCATCTGCGTACCGTGGAGAGATGGCCAGGTCATCCCGTCATCCGGTACCCCCGTCCACCACCCGCCCGTCCCCGCCGCCGCGGCTGGACGTCGACGACGTGATCGTCGTCGACACGAAGCGCGTCCGCACCGCGATCGGCGGGACCGTCGTCGGCAATTTCATGGAGTGGTTCGACTTCGGCATCTACGGCTACCTCGCCGTGACCCTCACCGTCGTGTTCGCCGAGGACGTTCCCGACCCGTGGGGCCTGCTCGTCACCCTCCTGGGTTTCGCGATCTCGTTCCTGGTCCGCCCCATCGGCGGCCTCGTCCTGGGCCCCCTGGGCGACCGCATCGGACGCCAGAAGGTGCTGTTCCTGACGATGGCGATGATGGCCGCGGCGACCGCACTCATCGGCGTCCTGCCCACGAGCGCGCAGATCGGACTGTGGGCGATCCTGCCCCTGTACGTCCTGAAGATGATCCAGGGGTTCTCGACCGGCGGCGAGTACGCCGGCGCCACGACGTACGTGGCCGAGTTCTCCCCCGACAAGCGGCGCGGGTTCTGGTCGTCGTGGCTCGACCTCGGCTCCTACCTGGGATTCGCGGCAGGAGCGTCCGTGGTCGCTCTCACGACCGTCGTCACCGAATCGATCTGGGGCGAGACGGCGATGCTCGACTTCGGCTGGCGCATCCCGTTCCTCATCGCCATCCCGCTCGGCATCGTCGCCATCTGGTTCCGCCTCAAGATCCCCGAGACGCCCGCCTACGAGAACGCGGCGGAGCACGACGCCGATGTCGACCGCGACGACCCCCTCGCCCGTCACGGCATCGGCGGCATCCTGCGCCACCACTGGCGCGAGGTCCTCATCGGTATCGCGATCGTCGCCGCGACCAACACCGCGGGGTACGCGCTCACGAGCTACATGCCCACGTACCTCGAGACGGAGGTGGGTGTGTCCAATCTCGCCGCCGCCGTCGCGACGGTTCCGGTGCTGATCGTGATGTCGGCCTGCCTGCCGTTGATCGGCAAGCTGAGCGACCGGATCGGGCGCCGTCCGGTGTACATGATCGCCGCCGGGTCCACGATCGTCCTCATGGTTCCGGCCTTCGCGATCATGCAGATCGGTCAGGAGTGGGCCGTGTTCGTGGCGCTCGGCATGGTCGCGATCCCGGTCGCCTTCTACGTCGCCGTGTCCGCCTCGACCCTGCCCGCGCTGTTCCCGACCGCCTCGCGGTTCGGCGCGATGGCGATCGCGTACAACGTGTCGGTGTCCCTCTTCGGTGGGACGACACCGCTGTTCAGCCAGGCGCTCATCACCGCGACCGGCAACACCTACATGCCGGCGTTCTACATCATGTTCTTCGCCCTGCTCGGCGGCATCGCGCTGCTGTCGATGAAGGAGACCGCGAAGCGGCCGCTTCTGGGCTCGGTGCCCACCGTCGAGACGCGGGAAGAGGCGATCGAGGTCGTCGAGCGTCAGGACGACGACCCGCTCATCGACACGTCGACCATGCCGATCCCCCTGCACCGCTCATAGCGTCACGCCATACGCCCGGGACCCGGGCGACGACGGCAGCGGTGCGAGCCCGAGCCGGGTGTAGAACGCCATCGCACCGGTGTTCCCCGCCGATGCCACGAGGTGCAGCCCCGGAACGCCTCGCTCGCGCAGCGCGTCGAAGAGGGTCGCAACGAGGCGGCGCCCCGCGCCCTTGCCCTGAGCGCGCGGCAGCAGGTCGATGTGCAGGTGCGCCGGGAACTCCCCGGCGTATCGCTCGGGCTTCTCCCCCCGGCTGTAGGCGTAGAGCAGGGTGCCGTCCTGCCTCGTCACCTCGCGCTCGGGCTTCGGCCACCGGTGCATGTGGCGCGGCCACCAGTCGTCGTGGAACCACCGCTCGAACGCGTCGGTGTCGGGGGTGGCGACCACGTACCCCGACACGGCGCCGTCCTCTTCCTCGACGACGAAGGCCAGGTCCGGGTGCCGCTCGACGTAGGGCAGCACCCAGATGTGGGCCCAGATCGCGTCGTCCTCGAAGATCCCGGTCGCGTCGCCCCCGGCATCCGCGGTACGCAGGCAGATCTCGGCGAGCGCAGGCTCGTCGCCGGGACGGAACGGCCGGATGCGGGATGTCGCGCTCATCGCCGACCGTTCCCGAACACGCCGCGGATGACGCTGCCGATGATCGACTGCGTCGCCTTCGAGCCGAGGATCTGCTCGATCGGGGACGACTCGGCGCGACGCGAGGTCCGGGTGCGGCCCCCCGTCGTCCGCAGGATCCGCTCGTACTCCCGCTGCGCATCGCGTTCTGCCTTCTGCTGCGCCTTGTCCGCCGCGGCCTTCTGCTTCGCGTACTCCGCGTCGGCCTTCGCCTTGTCGGCGGCGGCCTTGGCGGCATCTGCTTCGGCATCGGCTGCCGCCATCTTGGCGGCGAGGATCTCACGCGCGGACTCGCGGTCGACCGGCGTGCCGTAAGTCGCCAACAGCGGTGACGCCGCGACGGCGGCCTGCACGGCGGCGGCCGGTGTCGGGGACATGAGCCCCTGCGGCGCGCGCAGGCGTGTCCACGCGACGGGGGTCGGCGCACCCTTCTCGTTCATGACGGTGACGATCGCCTCGCCGGTGCCGAGCTCCTGCAACACCCGCTCGAGGTCGTAGCCCGACGTCGGATACGTGCCGACCGTCGCGCGCAGGGCCTTCGCATCGTCCGGGGTGAAGGCGCGCAGGGCGTGCTGAATGCGGGAGCCGAGCTGGCCGAGCACGTCGCCCGGTACGTCCTTCGGCGTCTGCGTGACGAAGAAGACACCGACCCCCTTGGAGCGGATGAGGCGGACCGTCTGGACGATCGCCGCGGTGAACGCCTTCGACGCGTCGCGGAAAAGCAGGTGCGCCTCGTCGAAGAAGAACACGAGCTTCGGCTTGTCGGCATCCCCCACCTCGGGAAGGATCTCGAACAGCTCCGCGAGCAGGTACATGAGGAAGGTCGAGAACAGCTCGGGCTTGTCTGCGATGCCCGGAACTTCGAGGAGCGAGATGATCCCGCGTCCGTCGGGCGCGGTGCGCAGGAAGTCGCGGACGTCGAACTCCGGCTCACCGAAGAAGACGTCGGCGCCGCCGTCGGCGAAGGTGATCAGCTCTCGGAGGATGACCCCGGCCGTCGCCGACGACAGCCCGCCGAGCGTCTTCAGCTCGGGCTTGCCCGCGTCGCTGGTCAAGTGGGTGAGCACGGCCCGCAGGTCCGAAAGGTCCACGAGCGGGAGTCCGTGCGCGTCGGCGTAGTGGAAGACGAGGCCGAGGCTCGACTCCTGCGTCTCGTTGAGCCCGAGGACGCGGCTCAGCAGCAGTGGGCCGAATCCGGTGACCGTCGCGCGCACGGGGACGCCGGTACCGATGCCGCCGAGCGCGAAGTACTCCGTGTCGGATGCCTCGGGCTCCCACGCCTGCCCGATCGCCTCGGTGCGGGCGAGCAGCTTGGGGTTGCCCTCCCCCGCCGTCGCGACGCCCGTCAGGTCGCCCTTGATGTCGGCGGCGAAGACCGGGACGCCTTTGGCGGCCAGCTGTTCGGCGAGCCCCTGCAGAGTGCGGGTCTTCCCCGTGCCGGTGGCGCCGGCGACGAGCCCGTGCCGGTTGGTCATCGCGAGCGGGATGCGGATCTGCGCCTCGCGGACCGGATCACCGTTCACGAGGGCACCGAGGTCGAGGGTCGCCTCCTGGAAGGTGTAGCCCGACACGATGCGCGCGACCTCGTCGGCGTCGAGCGGTCCGGCCGCGAGCTCGGGAGCCGGCGGCGGGACGTCGGCGACGGAGTTGGCGGGCGCGGCGGGGTCCACCGGCGCAGCGGGGTCCACCGGCCCATCGGGCTCGGCGGGAGACCCCGGCGGCGCGGCATCCGTCTGCGCCCGCACGGCCGCGGCGCGAGCGGCGGCCAGGGCGGCCTGCGCCTTCGCGAGCTTCAGTTCCGCCTCGGCGGCGGCGGCCTCTGCTTCGAGACGGGCGAGTTCGGCGGCGGCTTCCTCGGCGCTCATGCCGCTCAGCCTAGCGAGAGCCGGCGCTCGCGTTCGCGGACGACCGGGATCGTCAACGCGGCGGCGACCAGAAGGGTCGTGGCGACACCCAGCACCGTTCCGCCCAGCGTGTCGGTGAGCCAGTGGGCGTGGACCTGGGTGCGGCTGAAGGCCATGAGCAGGGTCCAGGCGAGTCCGACGACGACCACCCAGAGGCGGGGGAAGAGGATGACCGCGACGGTGGCGATCACCGCGGCGTTCGCCGTGTGTCCCGACGGGAACGATCCGTGGTCGGAGATGACGAGCATGTCCTCGGGACGCACGCGTCCGAACAGCCCCTTGAGGAACTGCACGACGAGCGCTCCGGCGATGGACGCCGCGAGGAAGAAGACCGCGCCCCACGGGCGTCGGAACAGGAACAACAGCGCCGCGCCGACCAGCGGGACGACGTAGGTGCCGATGACCCCGGCTCCGAGGACGTTCATCAGCAGCGCCACGGGACGGATGCCGGGCAGGAAGGTCGTGACGTAGGTGTTCCACCACGCGTCGAGGTCGATCAGCTCGGAGTCCGTCGATTCGACGGCGATGCCGGTCGCCACCGCGACGACGAGCAGGATGGCACCGATGACCGCTAGTCGCAGACCGATACCGATCTCGTGTTCGTGCGTGGGGACCGTCATCGCCCCATCCTGGCCGACACCGGACACGAGCACGCACCCCTTGCGCACGCGCGATCGGATGTCTCCGACGTCACGAGAGCCTATGAAATCCGGTCCCACGGGGCTCCCTCAGATGCAGGCGAATAAAATCGACGAAGGCGCGCCCGCGCCCTCCCATCCCGACCGACGAGGCCACTCCCATGACCCCGAACGATCCCATCGGCAAGCGGACCAGCGGCAACCCCGCGACGCAGGCTCAGCTGAACCTCACCGTGAAGCAGCAGCGCGAGCAGCAGAAGCAGCAGAAGCTCGCCGAGTACCAGCGTCAGCTCGCGAAGCGCCGCCGCACGAAGACGACCTGGTGGATCGTCAGCGTCACCGCCGCCCTCCTGATCGTCGGTCTCGTGGTCGCCTCGGTCGTCCTCACGCCGCGCCCCGTGACCGTCGCCCGCGGCGACGGCGACGGCTCCGGCATCTCGGGTGTGCAGACCTTCGATCACACCGCGACCCACGTCGAGGGTGTCGTCGATTACGAGCAGACTCCTCCTGCCGGCGGCGACCACAACGCGGTGTGGCTGAACTGCGGCGTCTACGATCAGCCGGTCCCGAACGAGAACGCCGTCCACGCCCTCGAGCACGGCGCCATCTGGATCACCTACGACCCGGCGCAGGTCGACCAGGCCGGCATCGACGCCCTCGATGCGCAGCTGCCCTCCGACTACACGGTCCTCTCGCCCTACGAGGACATGGACACCCCCATCGCCGTCAGCGCCTGGAACGCCCAGCTCAAGGTCGACTCCCCCGACGACGAGCGCATCGGCGAGTTCATCAAGGCGTACTGGCGCAACGTCAACGGTCCCGAGCCGGGTGCCGCGTGCACCGGCGCCCTGGACGCCCCCGGCAAGCAGTGACCGACGACACCGTCGGCGACGAGCCGGGCACCGAGCGGACCCTCCCGCCGTGGTGGGTCGTGCTGCTCGTGGGCCTGGCCGTCGCTGCGGTGGCGTTCGCGATCGGGCGCTTCTCGACGTTCGGGATCGCCGGCTCGACCCCGGGTGAGGGCTCTGCGGATGCCGGTTTCGCCCGCGACATGCAGATGCACCACGCCCAGGCGGTCGACATGGCGATGACGATCTACGCCGAGACCGAGGACGACGAGCTCCGGGCCCTCGCCTACGACATCGCCACCGGGCAGTCGTCGCAGCGCGGCGAGATGCTCGACTGGCTGGTCCGGTGGGGTCTGCCGCAGTACGGCGATCAGCCGATGGCCTGGATGGCGGCATCCGATTCCGCCGGACACGGCCACGGCGGCTCCGACGGCGCGCCGCTGTCCGACGAGGAGGTGCGCGAACAGATGGGCATGGCCTCGGATGCCGAGATGACCGCGCTCAAGGCGGCCACCGGCCAGGAGGCGGACTGTACGTTCCTGACCCTCATGATCCGCCACCACGAGGGTGCCATCCCGATGGCCGAGGCCGCTCTCGACCTGGCCTCCGACGAGCGCGTGCGCACCGTCGCCGAGACCATGGTCAAGGGCCAGACCTTCGAGATCCAGGCGATGACCTCGATGCAGGAACGCCTCGGCTGCAGCGGCTGACACGCAGACACACGAAGAGGGGATGCCGGTGGCCACCGGCATCCCCCTCTCCGTCGTTCCGGGCTCAGCCCTTCGTCGCACCCGCGAGCAGGCCGCGGACGAAGAAGCGCTGCAGCGCGAAGAACACGATCAACGGGACGATGATCGAGATGAACGTACCCGCCGACTGCAGGAACCAGCGGTTGCCCCAGGTGCCCGACAGCGAGTTCAGCGCCTGGGTGATGGGCAGGGCCCCCGGCGAGGCGAAGATCGTCGCGACCAGCAGGTCGTTCCAGACCCACAGGAACTGGAAGATCGCGAACGAGGCGATCGCCGGAGCGGCCAGGGGCAGGATGATCCGGAAGAACACCTGGCCGTGGCCGGCACCGTCCACCCGCGCCGCCTCGATGACCTCTCCGGGGATCTCGGCGATGAAGTTGTGCAGCATGAACGTCGCCAGCGGGAGCGCGAAGATCGCGTGCGCGATCCACACCCGGGCGAAGCTGTACTGCACGTCGTTCAGACCGAAGCCCGGGAAGATCGGCACGTCGTTGATCGTGAGCCCCTCCGAGAAGAGGCTCAGCAGCGGCACGAGCGCCATCTGCAGGGGCACGATCTGCAGCGCGAACACGAAGATGAACAGCGCGCTGCGTCCTTTGAAGTCGATCCACGCGAACGCGTAGGCCGCGAGCGCCGCCATGACGATCGGGAAGACCGTAGCGGGGATCGTGATCGCCAGCGAGTTCACGAACGCCGCCGCGAGCGTCGTCGACGTTCCGCCCGAGTTCAGGGCCTCGAAGTAGTTG
The DNA here is from genome assembly GCF_044542795.1 of Microbacterium sp. NPDC077663. Taxonomy (NCBI): domain Bacteria; kingdom Bacillati; phylum Actinomycetota; class Actinomycetes; order Micrococcales; family Microbacteriaceae; genus Microbacterium; species Microbacterium sp. NPDC077663. The sequence continues at coordinate 342,654 of NZ_JBITVE010000003.1, forward strand.
TCGAGGGTGAAGTCGGGGTTGGTGAACACCGTCCACCATCCGGTCGACTGCGTGTCGGCGCCCGGTCGGAACGAGGTGACGAACAGACCGAAGGTCGGGATCGTCCAGAAGACGGCGATGATGACGGCCGCGAGGGTCGCCCCCTTCGACGTCAGCTTCTTGTGTGCGATCGCCTCGTTCTTGCGGGTGTCGCGCGCGACCTGACGGGCGGTGCGGTTGTCGACGGGTGTGGTGGGTGCTGCGACGGTCATCAGCGGATCTCCCTCTGCTTGGCCATCGATCGGGCGTTGTAGATGATCAGCGGCAGGACGAACAGGAACAGGACGACGGCGAGGGCGGACGAGTGTCCGTAGCTCTGGAACCGCTGCTGCTGGTTGACCATCTCGAAGCCGAGGACGGTCGTCTCATCGCGACCGCCGGTCATGACGGCCACGATGTCGTAGACCTTCAGTGAGGCGATCGTGATGGTCGTGAGGACGACGATCAGCGACGAGCGGATGCCGGGGACCGTGACGTTGCGGAACCGCTGCCACGCGTTCGTGCCGTCCAGCTGCGCGGCCTCCATCTGCTCGACGGGCACCGCCTTGATGGCCGCCGACAGGATCACCATCGCGAAGCCGGTCTGTGTCCAGATGAAGACGACGAGCAGCATCAGGGTGTTGATGACCGGCTTGATCGCCAGCCACTGCACCGGGTCGCCCCCGAAGGCAGTGACGATCGCGTTCAGCAGACCCACCTGGTCGCCCTGACGGGCGTCGTACATGAACTTCCAGATGATGCCGGCGCCGACGAACGAGATCGCGACGGGCATGAACACGAGGACCTTGAGCAGCTTCTCGCCGCGGGCACGGTCGATGAAGACGGCGTACGCGAGGCCGATCACGACCGAGATCGTGGGGGCGAGGAGCGCCCACAGCAGCGTGTTGACCACCGACGCCGTACCGGTCGGGTTGGTGAACACCCAGATGTAGTTCTCGAGACCGACGAACGACTCTCCCGACTTGTCGAAGAACGACTTGAAGATCGTCGAGATCGCCGGGTAGATGAGACCGAGGAGCAGCATGATGCTGGCCGGGGCCATGAAGAGGATGAGCTGGAACAGGTAGCCGGCACCCTGCCGCGAACGGAAGTCCGCGAAGAAGAGCAGCCCGCCGACCAAAAGGGCGATCGCGACGACGTAGACCACCGCGTTCGCGTACGGGCGCAGCAGCAGGAACGCCAGCAGCGGGATGATCAGGCAGGCCGCCAACCGCATGATGAAGTAGCCGCGGCCGGGGCGCGGGGCGTACTCGATCAGGACGAGGATGATCCCGACGACGATGCCGAAGACCACCAGGATGACGGGGATCTGGATCAGCGGGTTCAGTCCGCCGAGCCAGAGGAAGAAGCTGTTGAGCGAGAACCCGATCGTGATGCGTGAGGACTCCTCACTGGAGGCCGTGAAGGCCAGCAGGAGCGCGACGGCGACGATCAGGACGAATCCGACGGCGACGACGATCCGGGTGACCGCGCGCCCCTTCGGATCGGTGGCATGGGTGGTGACGGGAGGTTCGGTGTCGACGGGCCTGTCGACGGTCGTCTGCGACATAGGTGTCCCCTTCTGAGTACAGCGACGTACCGGGCGGAGTGGATGGGAGAAGCGGGGCCGGGCGTGTCAGCCCGGCCCCGCTCGGCTCAACCGATCGTCACGAGACGATCAGTTCTCGTAACCGGCCTGGATGTCGGAGAGCACCGTGTCGGTGTCCTTGCCGTCGATCCAGTCGACCATGCCCTTCCAGAACGAGCCCGAGCCCACCGTGGAGGGCATCAGGTCGGAGGCGTCGAAGCGGAAGACGGTCGAGTCGTCCTGCAGCGTCGTCATCGCTTCCTTCAGGAACTCGCTGGAGGCGAGATCGGGGTTGGCGTTCTTGTTGGCGGAGATGACGCCACCGAGCTCGACACGAGCGTCGGCGAACTCCGGGGAGGCCATGAACTCCAGCACCTTCTGGGTCGACTCGTCGTCCGAGAACCCGGCGACGAACTCGCCGCCACCCTCGACCTGGAGCTCGCCCTCGGTGTAGCCCGGCATGATGAACGCGTAGACGTCGCCGTCGGGCGCGACCACGGGGGTCTGGCCGTCGGCGGTCTGCACGTCGAGGAAGTTCGCCGAGAGGAACGACGCCTGGTGCGTGAGCGCGCAGTCGCCGCTCGCGACAGCCGCGGCGACGTCACCGAACGCCGTCGAGTTGATGCTCTTGACGTCGCCGTAGCCGGCGTTGACGTAGTCGGGGTTGAGCAGGATGTCGCCGACCGCGTCGAACGCCTCCTTGATCTGCGGGTCGGTGAACTTCACGTCACCGGCGACCCACTGGTCGTACACGTCGGGGCCGGACTGGCGCAGGACGAGGTCCTCGATCCAGTCGGTGCCCGGCCATCCCGAGGCGGCGTCGGAGGCGAATCCGGCGCACCAGGCGGGGCCGCCGGTAGTCTCGACGATCTTGTCGGTGAGGGCGATCATCTCGTCCCACGTCTTGGGGATCTCGACCCCCCACTCCGCGAACTGCTTCGGGGAGTACCAGACGTACCCCTTCAGGTTCGCGAGCATGGGAGCGGCGTAGAACTCGTCGTCGAACGTGCCGTAGTTCTTCCAGTCGGGCGACCAGTTCTCGTCGACCGCCGACTCGACGGCGTCGGGCGCGGGGAGGACCTTGCCGGTCTCGACGAGCGTCTTCAGCAGACCGGGCTGCGGGACGATCGCGATGTCCGGGGCGTCACCACCGGTGACCTTCGTGACGATGTTTCCTTCGAACGACTTGTCGCCGGTGTACTCGACGGTGATGCCGGTGTCCTCGGTGAACTTCGCGAAGGACTCGTTGAGAGCGTCGGCCTCACCACCGGTGATGCCTCCCGCGATGCGGACGGTCTTCTTCGCCTCGCCGCCTGTGCCGCCTTCGCCCTCGGTGCCGCCTTCCGCACACCCGGCCAGCACCAGTGCTGCCGCGCCCAGAAGGGCGACCGGGGCAAGAAGACGGTATCGCTGTGACAATGCCATGTACTTCTCCTCTTTCGGGATCATCGTCCGCCCAGAGGAGCCTTGGCCGCATCCTTGGGGAACCGATTCCAGGACAACCTACTGGCTGGACGGATTCCGCACAACAGCGAAATATCAAGGTTCTGCAACCGTTATGGTGTCGCCGCCGGTGGAACGTGGGATCGCTCCCACGTTCACAGATCGGAACCGGTTCCAGAACGCCCCGTTTTCCACTACGCTGATTCCTCGACCGAGGGGGACGGTCGGACGGGGTCGAGGAGGACCGATGAGCACCATCGCCGACGTCGCACGTGAGGCCGGCGTATCGAAGGCGACGGCCAGTCGCGCGCTGACCGGCAGCACGCAGGTGTCGGCCGACGCGCGGCGACGCGTCCACGAGGCGGCCAGTCGGCTCGGCTATACACCGTCGACGAGCGCCGTCAGCCTCGCGACGGGACGCACCCGCAATGTCGGCGTCGTGATGCCCCACGTCAACCGGTGGTTCTTCGCCGAAGTCCTCGAAGGCATCCAGGAGGCTCTGCTGGAACGGGGGCTCGACCTGACGCTGTACGACGCCGACCCGGGCAGCGAGACCCGGCGACGTGTGTTCGACGAGTTCCTCACGCGCAAGAGGTTCGACGGGCTGATCGCGGTCGGCCTGGAGCCGGCCGAGAGCGAACTCGACACGCTGCTCTCGCTCAGTCGCCCGGTCGTGAGCGTCATCGGGACGCAGAGCAGCACGAGCGTGGTCACACTCGACGACCCTCACGCGGCCGCCCTCGCGACAGCGCACCTCATCTCGCTCGGGCATCGCCGGATCGCGTTCCTCGGTGGGACGTCGGCGACCCTGTGGCCGCACGTCGAGTCCGCCCGATACGAGGGGTACGAGCGCGAGATGCGCGAGTCGGGCCTCGCCGATCACATCAGCCGCACCCCGGCCGAACTGACGATGTCGGCCGGATACGCCGCGGCGGTCGATTTGCTGAGCGACCCCGCGCAGCGCCCCACGGGATTGGTGGCCGCGTGCGACGAGGTCGCGATCGGCGCCATCATCGCGGCGCGTCGCCTCGGCATCCTCGTCCCCTCCGATCTCAGCGTCATCGGCATCGACGACCATGAGAACGCCGAGATGTTCGGGCTGACGACGCTGCGGCAGGTGCCGCGTGAACAGGGAGCGACAGCCGTGGATCTGCTCATGCGCCACATCGAGGATCCGGCCGTCGAGCCGACGAGCGTCATCATCCGACCCCGGCTGGTCGTCCGGAACTCGACGTCCACGCCGACCGGGTCGTCGAGCGCCGCCGTGCGCGACGCCGCCTGGTCCTGACGCGCGGCATCCGTTCCGGAACGGCGGAAGGCCCCGGATGCCGAAGCATCCGAGGCCTTCGAAAGGTGCGGGGACCTTACTTGACGGACACCGTCGCGCCGGCGGCCTCGAGGGCCTCCTTCGCCTTGTCGGCGGCTTCCTTGTTCGCGCCCTCGAGCACGGCCTTGGGAGCACCGTCGACGACGGCCTTGGCCTCGCCGAGGCCGAGCGAGGTGAGCTCGCGGACGACCTTGATGACCTGGATCTTCTTGTCGCCGGCAGCCTCGAGGATGACGTCGAAGGAGTCCTTCTCCTCAACCTCTTCAGCAGCAGCGCCACCGCCGGCGCCGGCAACGGCGACGGGGGCAGCAGCGGTGACGTCGAACTTCTCCTCGAACGCCTTCACGAACTCGCTGAGCTCGACGAGGGTGAGGCCGGCGAACTGCTCGAGCAGCTCCTCGGTGGAAAGCTTCGCCATGATGTATCTCCTAGATAGATGGGGTGTGTGTAAAAGAGCTCGCTCGTCGCTTACGCGGCGTCAGCGGTCTCCAACTTTTCGCGAAGCGCGTCGATGGTGGCGGCTGCCTTGCCCATCGTCGCCTTCATCATGCCCGCAGCCTTCGCCAGCAGAACCTCACGGCTCTCGAGCGAGGCGTACTTGTTGACCTCGTCGGCCGAGAGCGCGTTGCCCTCGAAGATGCCGCCCTTGATCACGAGAAGCGGGTTGGCCTTGGCGAAGTCACGCAGAGCCTTGGCAGTGGCGACGAAGTCACCGTGCACGAAAGCAACGGCCGAAGGACCCTTGAGGTCCTCGTCCAGCGCCGTGATCCCCGCGTTGTTCGCGGCGATCTTGGTCAGCGTGTTCTTCACCACGGCGTACTGCGCGTCCTGACGGATGTCGTTGCGCAGCTGCTTGAGCTGGGCAACCGTCAGACCGCGGTACTCGGTCAGCAAGACGGCGTTCGAGTTCTCGAAGTTCTTCGTGAGCTCGGCGACCGATGCATCCTTCTGCGCCATGGTCACTCCTTGATGTGTACGAGACGTCCCGCGGTGGCGGGACATCGACCTCGACGGTCGGGCTGCATGAGAAAAGCTCCGGCGCAAGCGCACGGAGCTTTGGGCCCGGTTTCCCGGAAGTCTGTCGTACACCTGCGTGGGCCCCTGCAGTGCAGAGCTTCGATCGATGTGCGCGAGCGCACGCCGATGACCGACGGTCTTTGGCTTGTGCCCAAGTGTACGCCTCGCCCGCGCGCCCGCCAAATCCCGGCATCCGCTCTGCGTGGGCGTCGGGCGGAGCGCCCTATGTCCACATCATGTGCTCTGGACCAGAACACACCCCCGGAACGGTCCACAAGGTATGCGCTCGTCGCGAGCACATGATGTGGGCGCGGGGGCCCGACGCGGCGTGCGGTCGCTCAGCGACGGGGTATGACGCGGAAGGCAGCCAATCGGGCGGCGAGGATCTCCGGAGTGTCGAGGTCTGCCCAGCCGATGCGCACGAGGCGCTTCTGTGTCACGCCTCGGATCCAGTCCTCTCGTTGCTTCTCCAGGAGCAGGATGTCATCGATGCGTCGACCTGCTCGGAGCGACTCGTCGCGATACTTCACGGCGCCGTCGAACTCGACGAAGACACCCTCGTCCTCCAACTCGATGTCCACGCGGTAGTCCGCACCCGCCGGGCCGCGCACCGGAACCTGAAGCCGGAAGCGGGCGAAGCCGAGCTCGGCCAGCATCCAGCGCGCGACGCTCTCTCCCGTACTCTCGGCGAGGCCGTCGGCGAAGGTGACCACCGCAACGGCGCGAGCGGCACCTCGGGAGCCGCGCTTTCGCCGACCGATGTCGAGCACGCTCCGGCGGCACCGCTCGCTCGCATCGGGATCGTCGGGATCGAGCCGCGACATGCGCAGAGCGGCGTCGGCGGCGGCGACACCCGCGGACGGGGGCAGGGTTCGGCACACGTCCCAGAGCGTTCGCGCCAGTGTCGTACAGGGGACGCCGAACCGCTCGGTGATCTCCGACGACTCAAGTCGATCTGCGTGTCGACGAAGCGCCGGACGGCTGGTCATCCGATCCTCCGCCGGCATGCTCATGTGAACCGCACCGGACACGTGTCGTGCGAGCGGCAGGCCCCACAGCACAGCCGCGGACTGGTAGGAGAACACGCTCGTCCCGCTCCTCCGTTCGGCGTCAGCAGCCGCGATCTCAACGAGGTGGCGCGACTCGGGCCAGAGGTCCTCGAACTGCTCGGTTGGGACGTACCGGTTGCGTTGGATCCTCCGCATCCGCCCGTCCTTCACCGCAGCCGCGATGTCCCGGGACCGCCAACCGGCGCGTTCCAACGCGACACGGTCGAGGGTCAATCGGCGCGCTTCGGAGAAGGAGATGTGGCGCATGCAGCGAGCATCGCCCACCCTGGCTCGCCACAGATGATCGCGCTCCTGGATGGAGAAAAGCAGACGAGTTCACGGCACGGTGGAGGAGGAAGCAAGCCTCCACATCATGCTCACCGCACGAGAACACACATCTCGTGCGGTTCACGGCGTGTGATGTCGAGGCGAGAACATGATCTGGACGACCGAGCGGATGCCGCGCCACGGCGCGCGCGCTCGGCAAAACCCCACGCTTCGCGCGGCGCGCGGATCAGTGCGAGGAGAACGCGGCGTCGAAAGCGGCGGCGGACGGCTCGTACGTCGACAGACGGCGGACGAAGGCGAGCGCCTCGGGGGCTCCGACGAGGCGGTCCATTCCGGCATCCTCCCACTCGACCGAGAGCGGACCGGTGTAGCCGATCGCGTTCAGCATGCGGAACGCGTCCTTCCACGGCACGTCGCCGTGACCGGTGGAGATGAAGTCCCAGCCGCGGCGCGGATCGGCCCAGGCGAGGTGCGAGGACAACCGTCCGTTCCGCCCGTTGCCGAGGCGCTTCTTCGTGTCCTTGCAGTGGACGTGGATGACGCGGTCGCGGAAGTCCCAGAGGAAGGACACAGGGTCGAGGTCCTGCCACACCATGTGACTCGGATCCCAGTTCAGCCCGAAGGCCTCGCGGTGGCCGATGGCCTCGAGGGCGCGGTGGGTGGTCCAGTAGTCGTACGCGATCTCGGACGGGTGCACCTCGTGGGCGAACCGCACGCCGACCTCGTCGAACACGTCGAGGATCGGGTTCCAGCGGGCGGCGAAGTCCTCGTACCCGGCGTCCACCATGTCCTGGGATGCCGGTGGGAACATCGCGAGGTACTTCCAGATCGACGAGCCGGTGAACCCGGTCACGATCTTCACACCGAGCTTCGCCGCCATCCGGGCGGTGTCCTTCATCCCCTCGGCGGCGCGCTGCCGCACCCCCTCGGCATCACCGTCGCCCCAGACGCGATCGGAGAGGATGTCGCGGTGGCGCTGATCGATCGGGTCGTCGCACACCGCCTGACCACCGAGGTGGTTGGCGATGGCGAGCACCTGCAGCCCGTTGCGCTCGAGAATCTCCTTGCGGCTGCGGACATATGCGGCGTCGTCCCACCGGGATACGTCGAGGTGATCGCCCCAGCAGGCGATCTCGAGGCCGTCGTACCCCCAGTCCCCCGCGAGGCGCGCGACCTCGTCGAAGGGCAGGTCGGCCCACTGGCCGGTGAACAGGGTGATCGGTCGCGCCATTGCGGATCCTTTCTCGGATGCGGGGGTCCCGCGGTCAGTCGTTCGTCCGGACCCAGCGGCTCTGGTCCGCGGAGCTGCGCTCCACCGCGTCGAGGACGCGCTGCACATGCAGACCGTCGGCGAACGACGGCCGAGGCGGGGTGCCCTCGGCGATGGCCGTCGTGAAGTCGACGACCTGATGCGAGAAGCCGTGCTCGTAGCCGAGCATGTGCCCGGTGGGCCACCACGGGGCGAGATAGGGGTGGTCGTGTTCGGTGACGAGGATGCGGCGGAACCCGAGTTCGGTGCCGGGCACGGTCGCATCGTAGAAGTCCAGCTCGTTGAGCCGCTCGAGGTCGAAGGAGAGCGCGCCGCGCGTCCCTGACACCTCTACGCGCAGCGCGTTCTTGCGTCCCGTCCGATAGCGCGTCGCCTCAAACGATGCGAGGGCACCGGAGCTCAACCGCCCGGTGAACAGCGCGACATCGTCGACGGTGACGCGCCCTCGTTCCGTGCTCGCGGTGCCCGAGAGCCCGATCCCCTCCCCCAGGAGGGGACGTTCCTCGACGAGTGTCTCCACGATGCCCGAGACGCTGTCGACGGTCTGTCCGGTGATGTACTCCGCGAGATCCACCGCGTGAGCACCGATGTCGCCGAGCGATCCCGACCCCGCCTTCGCGCGATCGAGGCGCCAGGTCATCGGCGCTTCCGGATCCATGAGCCAGTCCTGGAGGTATTCGGCCCGCACCTGCCGGACCTCGCCGATCCTGCCGGCGGCGACCATGTCGCGGGCGAAGGTCGCGGCGGGGACCCGCCGGTAGGTGAAGCCCACCATGGCACGGATGCCGTGCGCCGCAGCGCGAGCCGCGGCATCCGTCATCGCCTCGGCCTCGGCGACGGAGTTCGCCAGCGGCTTCTCGCAGAGCACGTGCTTGCCCGCCTCGAGCGCGGCGATCGCGATCTCGGCGTGGGTGTCGCCGGGGGTGACGATGTCGACGACGTGGATGTCGTCGCGGGCGATCGTGGACCGCCAATCGGTGGCGGACTCCGACCACCCCCACTTCGCCGCCGCTGCGGCGGTCGCGTCCGCGTCACGCCCGGTCACGACCTGCATGACGGGATCGAGCGGCAGGTCGAAGAACCTCGGCGCAACCCGCCAGCCCTGTGAATGGGCGGCCCCCATGAAACCGTGGCCGATCATCGCGACCCGCAGTGTGTCCGTCATGTCGGTGTCCTCTCGGAGCTGGTGGGGGCGCCCACGCACCGGGCGCCCCCTTCGATGATCACTCGAACGAGAGGTCGATGTACTGGTCGACGTTGTCCTTGGTCACGACCGGTGCATCGAGGACGATCCGGTTCGGGATGCCGGGGGTGATGATGTCCCCGAGCGTCTTGTTCTGGGCGATCAGGCGTGCCAGGGCGACACCGTCCGCCGCCTGGGTCGACGGGTAGATGACGGTCGCCTTCAGCACGGTGTTGTCCTCCTTGATGGCTTCCATGGCCGCCTTGCTACCGGCGCCACCCATCATGAAGAACTCGTCGCGCCCGGCCGAGTCGATGGCGGCCATGACACCGATGCCCTGGTCGTCGTCGTGGTTCCAGATCGCATCGATCTTCGGGTTGGCCGACAGCAGCTGGGATGCCGCCGACTCGCCACCGGCCACGGTGAAGTCGGCCGCGACGCGAGCGGATACCTCGAGCCCGCAGTCTTCGAGCGCATCCTTGAAGCCCTGCGAGCGGTCCTGCGTCAGCGGCAGCGAGTCGATGCCGGCGATCTCGGCCACGACGGCGTCCGACTGCCCCTCGAGTTGCCCGCAGATGTAGGTACCCGCCGAGACTCCCATGCCGTAGTTGTCGCCGAGGATCGTCGCGCGAGCCGCGAACGGGCTGGAGAACTCGCGGTCGACGTTGATGACGGGGATGCCCGCTTCCATGGCGGCGATGGCGGCCTCGGTGAGGGCGGCACCGTCGGTGGGCAGCAGGACGATGGCGTCGACGCCGTCGTTGACGAACGTCTCGACGGCAGCGATCTGGGCGATGGGATCGTTGGTCCCCTCCGCGGTCTTCAGCTCGACGTCGTCGAAGCTGGCGGCGGCGTCGGCGGCGCCGGAGTTGATGGCGCCGAGCCAGCCGTGGTCGGCGGCGGGTCCCGAGAAGCCGATCGTGACGGTGTCGCCGGTTTCGGCGTTTTCCTCGGCCGAGGTTCCCTGGTCGACGACGCTGTCCTCATCGGCGCCGGTACCCGTACAACCCGCCAGCAGACCGATGGCGGCTGCGGCGGCGACGCCGGTCAGGACGAGGCGCGTCCGGGCGGTCATGCGTGAGCGCATGTCTTCCTCCTTGAATGTGATGCAGCTCTGGTGTGAAGAGGTCAACGCATCTCTCGGTTTCGAGTACGCACACGAGGAGGGTCAGCGCTGACGGGATGAACCTAACAGAAGAAATGTTGGTTTAGTCAACTTTTGATTTTTTGTCGGCAAAAGTTCGTGGCGGGCGATTCCGGGAAAAAGCGGCGGCACGCATCGCGAGCTGCTCGACCCTTTCGCCGCGTTGAGTCCACGACGGACCTCGCGCACCACGAAGGCGGCATGTTATGTTCACCGCGTGATCAAAGTTGACCATGATTCGTCATTACTCGACGTCCGCGGAGTCACGAAGTCCTTCGCCGGCGTTCGCGCGCTGCGCGGCGTCGACCTGCAGGTCCGTGCCGGCGAGGTCCACTGCATCCTCGGTCAGAACGGCGCCGGAAAGTCGACGCTCATCAAGACGCTCGCGGGTGTGCACCGACCGGACGACGGCGAGATCCGGTGGTCAGGCGAGGTCGTCGAGATCCCCGACCCGGATGCCGGGCTCGCGATGGGGATCGCGACGATGTATCAGGAGCTCGACGTCGTCGACGGCTTGACCATCGCGGAGAACATCTTCCTCGGTCACGAACTGTCCCGGGCCGGGTTCTCCCGGCGCGGCGAAGCCGCCGCCCGGACCCGTGAGCTCCTCCGCCGGTTGGGGCACGGCGGCCTCTCGCCCCACCTCGAGGTGGGCCAGCTGAGCGCCGCCAACAAGCAGATCGTCGCGATGGCCCGCGCGCTCTCGCACGACGTGAAGCTGATCATCATGGACGAGCCGTCGGCGGTCCTCGACACGCACGAGGTCCAGAATCTGTTCGGCGTCGTCCGCGAGCTCACCTCCGCCGGCATCGCCGTGGTCTACATCACCCACCGTCTCGAGGAGATCCGCCAGATCGGCGACCGGATCACGGTTCTGAAGGACGGCCGGACGACCGCGACCGGACTCCCCGTGGCGGACACCCCCACCCCCGAGCTGATCCGGTTGATGACCGGCCGCGAGGTCGCGAACGTGTTCCCTCCCGCCGCTCCCCTCCCCGCCGACGCCCCCGTCATCCTCGACGTCGAGGGACTGTCGCTGCGCGGTGTCTTCGAGGATGTGTCGTTCCAGGTGCGCGCCGGCGAGGTCGTCGGGCTCGCCGGGCTCGTCGGATCGGGGCGCTCCGAGATCCTCGAAACCGTCTACGGCGCCCGCCGGGCGACGTCGGGCACCGTCTCGGTGGCCGGTCGGAGGCTTCGGCGGGGGTCGGTCGTCGACGCTGTCGCGGCCGGCGTCGGACTCTCGCCCGAGGAACGCAAGAGCCAGGGGCTGGTCCTGGACGAGCCGATCGCGATGAACGTGAGCCTTCCCTCCATCCCGCGATTCGCCCGCGCGGGCTTCTTGGACTTCCGAGCGGAGCGGGCCGCCGCCCGGCAGCAGATCGAGGCCCTCGAGCTCCGACCCGCTGACCCCGACCGTCCGGCACGGACACTCTCCGGTGGGAACCAGCAGAAGATCCTGCTCGCCCGGTGGCTCGTGCACGGAACCCGGGTCCTCCTGCTCGACGAACCGACGCGCGGCGTCGACGTCGGCGCCCGGGCGGAGATCTATGCGCTCATCAGGCGGCTGGCAGCCGACGGCAACGCCGTCGTGATCGTCTCGAGCGAGATCGAGGAGGTGATCGGCCTGTCCGACACCGTCCTCGTCGTCGCGGAGGGACGCATCCTCTCCGCCGCCCCCTCCACCCAGATCGACGAGCACGGCGTGCTCGACCTCGTCATGAAAGGAACCGCCGCGTGAGCGAGCAGACCACCACGGGGGCGGACACTCCCCTCACCCCGACAGAGCCCGCGGCGACGACCTCGACCGTCACCACTGAGGACGCACCGATGTGGCGCCGCATCCTCTCCGGATCCGTCGGGCGCAACCTCGGCCTCGTCCTGGCCCTGCTCGTCCTCGTCATCGTGGGGGCCGTCACGGCCCCGGACACATTCCTCGGCCTGTCGAACATCATGGTCATCCTCCGTCAGGCATCGATCGTCGGGGTGATCAGCATCGGGATGACGCTCGTCATCATCGCGGGCGGGATCGACCTGTCCGTCGGCTCCGTGCTGGGCCTCGCCTCCGTGGTGGGCGCCCTCGCCGCCGTGCAGGACCTCGCCGATCAGACCCACTGGATCGTGATGGTCCTCGTCGCCCTCGCGGTCGGCGTGTTCGCGGGGCTGCTCAACGGCATCGTCATCGCCTACGGCAACGTCGTCGCCTTCATGGCGACCCTCGCCATGCTGGTGGGCGCCCGGGGTCTCGCAGAGATCCTCGCCGATCGCCGCACCCTGCAGGTCGGCGGTCAGCGGGAGTTCATCACCTTCATGAACCTCGACATCCTCGGCGTCGACATGCTCATCTGGATCTTCCTGGTGGTCTCCGTCCTCGGCTGGGTCCTGTTGAACCGGACGACGTTCGGACGACGCACGGTCGCGATCGGCGGCAACCGCGAGGCGGCCCGATTGGCGGGCATCAACGTCAAGCGTCACGTGCTGTACCTGTACGCGTTGTCCGGACTCTGCGCGGGCATCGCCGGTGTGATGATCCTCGGTCGCACGACCGCGGGGACCTCGGTGAACGGCCAGCTCTACGAGCTGGACGCGATCGCGGCCGTCGTCGTCGGTGGAACCCTCCTGATCGGCGGGCGCGGAACCATCACGGGCACGGTGCTGGGTGTCCTGATCTTCCAGACGCTGACCAATGTGTTCATCCAGAACAACCTCACGTCGTCGGTCCAGGCCGTCGCGAAGGGCGTCATCATCGTCGTGGCGGTGCTCCTGCAGCAGCGATTCGCACGGCCCGCCGGGCGCTCGTCCTGAGCCCCCGGCCCCCCGGCGTCACATGAGCGGATCCGCAGGATCACCGGGGGACAATTGACGGACGCAGGAGATACGACCGCGCGCAGCAGGACTTGGAAGAAGTGGCCCGATGACAGACTCCCCCTCCCTCGCCAGCGGCGTCAGCGAGCTCTTCCAACTGCTCCGCGACGGCGTGCCGCGCACGCGGGCAGAGCTCGCGAAGTCCACGGGGCTCGCGCGGTCGACGATCGCCGCGAGAGTCGATGAACTGATGCGGATGGGACTGATCACGGCGGTCGCGGACAAGGTGTCGACCGGCGGGCGACCGCCGTCGCAGTTCGCCCTCAATCCCGCTGCCCGGGTGGTCATCGCGGCCGACCTGGGCGCGTCCCACGCGACGGTGGCGATCGCCGACCTGGCGGGGACGATCCTCGCGGAGTCGTCGGAGCCGATCGACATCGCCGACGGACCGGATGCCGTGCTGTCCTGGCTCCTCGATGGAGCCCGTCGCCTGCTCACCCAGGTCGGTCGCGACGACGCCGCCGTTGCGGCCGTCGGCATCGGTGTGCCGGGACCGGTCGAGCATTCGAGCGGCAAGCCGTCCACCCCGCCGATCATGCCGGGGTGGGACGGGTTCGACATCCCCGGGTGGTTGCAGGCGCACATCCCCGTGCCGGTGCTGGTCGACAACGACGTCAACACGATGGCTCTCGGCGAACGCGCGACGGCGTGGCCGTCGGTGGACAACCTCCTCTTCGTCAAGATCGCGACGGGTATCGGCGCGGGTCTCATCTCCGACGGACATCTCCAGCGGGGCGCACAGGGGGTCGCCGGCGACATCGGCCACGTCCACATCGCACGGGGCGGGGACGTGCCGTGCACCTGCGGCAACCGCGGGTGCCTCGAGGCGCTCGCCTCCGGTCCCGCGATAGCGCGGAGCCTGCGGGGGATCGGCGTGGAGGCACGTACAGGCAGCGACGTCGTCGACCTCGTCAAGCACGGCAACGTGCACGCGATCCAAGCCGTTCGGCAGGCCGGACGCGACATCGGCGAGGTGCTCACGACCTGCGTGAGCCTCGTCAATCCGTCGGTCATCGCCATCGGCGGGTCGATGGCGCGCGTCGGCGAGCACCTGATCGCCGGAGTGCGCGAGGTCGTGTATGCCCGCTCCGCACCGCTGGCGACGGCCCACCTGTCGATCGTGCAGTCCGCGACGGGCGCGGAAGCCGGTGTGCTGGGCGCCAGCATCCTCGCCGTCGAGCATGCGCTCTCGCGCGACGTGCTGGCCGCCGGCGTCGCGGCCGTCTGACCGCACGGGCGGGCACTCGGCGGGTCGGGTCCGTCGCGCGGGAGGGGCGACTTAGGATCGACGGGTGACCCCCGAACTCGCCGCCCGGATCGTCGCGGACTCCCGCGACCGGGTGGCCTGGATGCGGGCACGGTCCCGCGGCATCACTGCGACCGACGTCGCCGCCCTCACGAGCGAGAAGGCGATCGCGCGGGCAGCCGAGGCCAAACTCAACGGCTCCGGATTCAGCGGCAACGCCTACACCGACCACGGTCGGCGTCGCGAGCCCGAGATCGCCGCGTGGGTTGCGGCGACCCACGGCATCCGCCCCTCGTCTGCGCTGTTCCACGCGGAGATCGAGAAGCGGCACCTCGCGACCCCTGACGGGATCATGGTGGATGCCGCCGGCCGCGTCACGCTCGCCGAGATCAAGACGACGAACAAGACGTGGAAGTCGATCCCCCGCACCTATCTGCGTCAGGTGTGGTGGCAGCAGCACGTCCTGGGCGCCGAGCGCACCCTCGTCGTCTGGGAGGAGCACCAGGACTTCGTTCCCCTGCGGGACGAGCCGCGGTGCGCGTGGATCGATCGCGACGAGGCCGAGATCGGCTCGCTCGTGCGCCTGGCCACCGCCCTGATCGACGAGCTCTACCGCCGCACGACGGGCAAGACACCGCCGGTGCGCGAGACGGCCGCGCCGGTCAGCCGTCGCGAGCAGCTGCGCGAGCGCGACATCTTCCGCGCGCTCGCCTTCGCGGACTGACGCGCCCTCACTCTCGCCCGGCTACGGGCGACGATCGGCGCGCTCTCATCCAGATAGTTGACGCGTATCAAGTTCAGGCATATAGTTGACTTCAATCAATTGTTGACCTGAATCATCTAACAGGAGTCGTATGTCCACCTCGACCCCCACCGCACCGCGCCGGGTCCTCGCTCCGCTCTCGGGGCTCCTCCTCGGCATGTTCGTGTCGATGATCGCCTCGACCGTCGTCTCGACGTCGCTGCCCGTGATCATCCACGACCTCCAGGGCGACCAGGGCGCCTTCACCTGGGTGGTGACGGCGACGCTCCTCACCACCGCGATCTCGACGCCGATCTGGGGCAAACTGGCCGACCTCGTGAACCGCAAGGCGCTCTACCAGATCGCCCTCGTCATCTTCGTGCTCGCGACCGCCGCCGCCGGGTTCGCGCAGGACCCCGGCACGCTCATCGCCTTCCGCGCCGTGCAGGGCCTCGGCGCCGGCGGCCTCGCCGCCCTCAGCCAGGTGCTCATGGCGGACATCATCAGCCCGCGCGAGCGCGGCCGTTACATGGGACTGTTCGGCGCCGTCATGGCCGTCGCCACCGTCGGCGGCCCGCTGCTGGGCGGGGTCATCACCGACGCGTTCGGCTGGCGCTGGAACTTCTTCGTGTCGCTCCCGGTCGCCGTCGCCGCGCTCCTCATGGTGCAGCGCACCCTTCCGCACTCCACCGCCAGCACCCGCCGTCCCCGGATCGACTACCTCGGCATCGTGCTGCTGTCGACCGCGGTCTCGCTCCTGCTCGTCTGGGTCACGAGCGCCGGCTCCAGCTTCGACTGGTGGGGTATCGAGACCATCCTCATGGTCGGGGGCGCCCTCGTCGCCGCGGTGCTCTTCGTGATCGTCGAGCTGCGCACCGCCGAGCCGCTCGTGCCGCTGACCCTCTTCCGCGACCGCACCTTCACCCTCGCCGTCGTCGCCTCGATCGCCACGGGCATCGCCATGTTCGGCGCGTCCGTCTTCCTCGGCCAGTACATGCAGATGGCGCGCGGTGCGACCCCGACCGAAGCGGGCCTCATGACGATCCCGATGATCGCGGGTCTGCTCCTGTCGTCCGTCGGCGTCGGCGCGCTCATCACGCGGTTCGGCCACTGGAAGCCGTACCTCGTCGTGGGCAGCATCCTGCTGACCGCGGGGGCATGGCTCCTGTCGACCATCCACTACGACACGGACTTCTTCCTCGTCTCGGTGTACATGTTCCTGCTCGGCGCCGGCGTCGGAATGACGATGCAGAACCTCGTCCTGGCCGTGCAGAACTCTGCCAAGCCCTCCGAGATCGGCGTCGCCAGCTCGGGCGTCACCTTCTTCCGGAGCCTCGGCGGCACGGTCGGTGTCTCGCTCATGGGCGCCGCGCTCGCCACACGGGTCACGGACCTTTTCGGGGGCGCGCAGGAGAAGATCGCCGCGGCACTGACCGCCCTCGGCCCCGAGGGCGCGACCTGGGCGAAGCAGCTCGCCTCCGGCGCCCTCCCGCGCGTGGCGACCATGCCCGAGGGTCTCCGCGTGATCGTCGAGGACATCTATGCGCAGGGCATCTCGTCCGCGTTCCTCATCGCCGTGCCGTTCGGGGTGATCAGCATCCTGGCCGTCATCTTCCTGCCGAACCGGAGCCTCAGCACCATGACGACCTCCGAACGTCGCCAGGCATCGGAGGCCGACCTCGCCACCGTCTCGGTCCCCGCCGGAATGGACGCGGTGACGGCGACCGGCACCGTCCCGACCGTCGACACGGATGCCGACGAGGACGAGCCCGCCGTCGAGGCGCGTCGATAACATGGACCTGATGTCCGCCACGACCGACCGAGAGGCCCGCACCCGCGCGGTGCGGGCCCTCGAGGGCGAGTTCAGCGACCTGATCACGCTCTTCCGACGCAAGATCACCGAGAACGCGAACCGCGTGAGCCCGGGCATGCTGCCCGGCGCCTACAAGGTGTTCACGACGATCGTGCGTCACGAACCGGTCACCCAGTCGGCTCTCGCCGAGATGCTCCTCCTCGACAAGGGTCAGCTCAGCCGCAGCGTCCGCGAACTGACGGACCTCGGACTGATCGAACGCACGCCGGACCCCAACGACGGTCGCTCGAGCCTGCTGAG
The DNA here is from genome assembly GCF_044542795.1 of Microbacterium sp. NPDC077663. Taxonomy (NCBI): domain Bacteria; kingdom Bacillati; phylum Actinomycetota; class Actinomycetes; order Micrococcales; family Microbacteriaceae; genus Microbacterium; species Microbacterium sp. NPDC077663. The sequence continues at coordinate 359,944 of NZ_JBITVE010000003.1, forward strand.
CGCGACCGCCCTCGGACGGGAACGGCTGGCTGACGCCCGCGGCCCCCAGGAGGGCGCGCTCCTCGCAGCCCTCGAGGACTGGCGCGTCGACGACATCGAGAACCTCGCCCGGCTGCTCCACGCCCTCGTCGCCGGGTCGCGACCCGACGGCGGCCCCACCACGTAGGCCGCCGCCGGGCCGGTCCCCCGGTCAGCCCGCGTGGACCGCGAGCTCGTACACGCGAGCGATCTTCGCCTCGGTCGTGGATGCCGAGGGGTTGGTGACGGTCAAGCGCAACTGATCGACGCCCGCCACCCCGATCGGTATCTCGCGAGCCGCCTGCGTGTTGCCGGTGACGGATGCCACCTGCTGCCACCCGGCACTCGTGTGGACCTCGACGGTGAAGTCGACGAGGACCGTCCCGGATCCGGCACCGAACCCGCTGTAGACCCCCACGGAGGTCACATCGAGCGGGGCGTCGAGCGTGACGGTCGCGGTGGGAGTCGCGTCGCCCACGGCCGACAGCCACCGACCGGCATCCGAGCAGTCGCCGTCGACGAGGTTGTCGCCGCCGTACGCCGCGCTGTAGGTGGACGACACGCTCACCGCGGCGCCGACGGCGTCGTGCGTCGCGCACGGCGAGACACTCGGCTCACCCGCCAGCCAGTCCTTGATGAACTGCCCCTGGTGCTCACCGCCGAGGACGTTCCAGTCGTAGTCGAACATCTGCGGCTTCCAGAAGTTGTCGAGGATCCAGGCCTGCCAGTTGATCCATGGACGGGCGTCCATGTACGCACGGAACGGGACGCCCCAGTTGGTCGTCGTGCCGGCCGTGATCGAGTCGGAGAACTCGCCCGGCGGGTTCCACCCGAACTCGGTGACGACGACCGGCAGCTGCTGCGCGGCGGTGCCGAACTTCCCGTCCAGGAGGGTCGCCGTGGGAGCTCCCTGGTTGGGGTAGAGGTGATAGACGTACGCGGTGTTGTCGTCGTCGATCGGGTCGGTGAGCGCGCCGTTGAGCATCGTGCTCCACTGCGGCGAACCCATGAGCAGGAGCGTGTCGGGTGCGGTCTCGCGGATGCCGTCCACGACCGGCTGGATGTAGGCCTTCCACGTGCTCCAGTTCGCCGGGTTGATCGGCTCGTTGAAGACCTCGAAGATCACGTTGGGGTTCGCGCCGTAGCGCGGCGCGATGTAGTCCCAGAACCGTTCCACCGTCGAACGCGGGACGGCACCGGCGGCATCCCCGTAGTCGCGGACGAGGTGCAGATCGACGATGACGTACATGCCGAGGTCGACGGCCTGATCGACGTACGGGGCGATGTACTGGGCGTCGTAGGCGGCGAGGTCCGTCGTCGCCCCGATCTCGGTCACCGGGAGCCGTAGCGCACGGGTGTTCCACGCCGCCGCGATGTCGATCAGCTCCGACGTCGGCTTGATGTTGCAGTACTCGCAGAGGTCGTTCTGCTCGGGAGCGAGGATCGAGACCCCGCGCAGGTCCGCCGGCGCGCCGGTCGCGTCGAGCACCTGGTTGCCCTGCACCTGGAGTGCCGGGAGCGGAGCGGATGCCGCGGCCGCCGCCTCGGCGACCTCACCTCCCGGAGGCGCCGCCGTCGCCGAGGCGACCGCGGGCGCGCCGAGCGCCCAGAGGAGGGCGGCGGCGATGGCGCCGGTCGTTGCCCGCACGCGTCGCGCGCGGAGCGGAGATCGTGTCATGGTCTTCCCTTTCCGATCCGTCGGCGGCCTCGTCGCCGCCGACATCCCCGGCTCCGTCGCCGGGAGCTCACTCACCGTCGCCTCAGCGACCCCTCACACCCGCGTCCTCTCCGCCTCGGGGACCCAGTGGTGGGTGCGCACCGCTTCGGGCCAGCGCAGGCTGATCCCGAGGGTGTCGCTGAGCAGGCGCTGGTAGTCCGCCAGCAGGGTCTCGTCGGCGCGCACGGCGCGCGGCGGCATCCGTCGCTCGGTCGCGAACGCCGCCAGCGCACCGATGGCCTCGCCGATGCTCCACTCCACGGGATGGAGCCGGTAGCAGCCGTTGGTGATGTGCGTCGTGCCGATGTTCTTGCCCGCGGGGAGCAGGTTGTCCACGCGCACCGGCAACAGGGCGCCGAGCGGGATCTGGAACGGATACGACTCGATGTCGACATAGGTGCGTCCGGCGGTGCTCGGGTGGAGGTCGATGCGGTAGTGCCCGAGACCGACGCTGTCGGCGAAGAGCGCACTGCCGGCACCCGCGCCGCGAGCCTCGACGCCCACATGCTGTTCCAGCACGCGGAACTCCGTCAGCGCCCGCCGCGACTCGCGGACGTACACGGATTTCGCGTACCCGTCGTCGGTCCCGGTGACATCGCCCCGCAGCCGGAGCCCCGGATATCCCTGCCCGCCGTCCTCACGCGGTGCCTCGGTCTGCATCCAGTGGAGGAAGGATGCCGAGAGCTCCTTGCTCGCGCGGAGCGCCTGAGCCGCGGCATCCTCGGTCACCCCGAGCAGCGGCGCCTCCCAGTAGTCGATCTGCGGCCAGTTGACGAGCGAGACGTCGGAGTCGATCGTGCCCTCCCGGAAGTTCTGCGCGGCGATGACGCGGCGGAACCGCCAGAGGTCGAACGGCACGTCCGGGGTCGGCCGGAGCTGAAAGATCGGTCGGGTGCGCACGCGCAGACCGATCGGCTCGACGTCGACCCACGACAACTGCGGACCGGGCCAGAACGGGTCGACGTGGGTGCGCCAGTGGTCGTACCTGGCGGGCTTGTCCCCGGTGTGATCCTCGCCCGGGCGGTGCTCGAGGGCGAAGCACCATGACACCGCCTGCTGATCGGCGGGGTCGGCCTCGGCCGGGGCATGCAGTTCGCCGGTGTCGTCCCGGCCTTCGGCGCCGATCGTGTGCTCGATCCCTCCGAGCGCCAGCAGCTCCCCCAGCTCGGTCGCGTCGACGACGAGCGGGGCTGTGAGGGTTCGGTCGCCGCGCGGTCCGCGCACGGTGACGGAGCGGATGCGGTCGCCCGCCGTCTCGACGTGCACCGGGCGGTGCTCGCGCATCACCTCGAGGCGCCCGGACGTCAGCCACGGCGCCACCATCTCGTCGATGACCGCCGCGGCGACGCGCGGCTCGTGGCACATCCGGCTCACGATGCCGATACCGGGGTCGAGCCGTGGGTCGGCGGCTGCAGACGCCGTCAGCGGATAGTTCCGGCGATAGTAGTCGCGCACCCGGTTCCGGAACTCGGCGTAGCCCGGCGGGGCGTCGGCCGACTCGATCCAGGCGTTCTCGTCCGGAGGCACCGCTTGCGCCGTCAGCTGACCGCCCAGCCAGTCGGTCTCCTCCGTCAGGACGACCCGCAGGCCCAGGCGCAGTGCGGTGAGCGCGGCGGCGACGCCGCTCGTCCCGCCGCCGACGATGAGCAGGTCCGGATGCCGCATCAGGCGACACTCCCTCGCACCGGGGCCACGGTCGCCCCGAGCACATGGGTGCACGGCACGAGAGCGCTCTCGCGGGGCGCGTCGGGATCCGAGATCATCGCGATCAGCCGGTCGACGGCGATGCGCCCGATCTCCTTGCGCGGAATGCGCAGGTCGCTCCAGGTGACCTCGGATGCCGCGGTGTCCTCCAGGACGGCGACCGACACGTCACCGGGGATCGACACGCCGCGGTCGGCGAGTCGGCGGCGGAGGGTCGCGGCGATGCGCTCCGACTCCACCACCGCGGCGGTGGCCCTCCCGTCGGCGAGGGCGTCGACGACGACGTCGGACAGCCCCGCCTGCTCGGCCAAGTACCCCGGCGAGTCGTCCTGGATCCGCAGCCGTTCAACGGCCTCGCGATAGCCGGAACGCCGGTCCTCGTACGGTTCGCCGCCGATCGAATCGCGCACGTACACGAGCCGGCGATGACCGAGGCCGTGCAGCCGTTCGACGATCTCGGATGCCGCGGCCCAGTAGTCGGGCACGATGCACGGGAACGGTGCCCCCGGCACCTCGCGTCGACCGATGTGCACGAAGGGGTACCCGTCGTGCCAGAGACGGGCGAGCTCGTCGCGGTCGGCCGCCATGCCGAGCAGGATGCTGCCGTCGGCGATCGTGAGCCGGTTCGTCTCGTCGCGGTAGATGCGCCGCCCGCCGGCGCCGTCGCCGGTCGAACTGAACAGGACCAGGTCGTGCCGGCTCTCCTCGGCGCGCTCCTCGATGCCGAGGAGGAACTCGAAGTAGAACGACTCCCGCGCGTGCGGGAACAGCGCCTCGAAGGTGTGGACACCGAGGAGCTGGGTCCGCTTGCCGCGGAGGTTGCGCGCGATGGGGTTCGGGACGTAGCCGAGGGTCGCGATCGCCTCGCGGACGCGGCGACGCGTGTCCTCCGGGATCCGGGCGGCCGACGCGTCCCCGCTGATGACGCGGGAGACGGCAGATTGCGAGACGCCGGCGAGCCGCGCGACGTCGGACTGTCGGGCGGGACGCCCGCGCACGGGACGGTCGGGGAGATCGGTCATGAGGGGTCCTCTGCGGTGCGTCGGGAGATGAGGGCGGTCATCGAGGCGGTCTGGAGCAGGTCGGCTCGGCCTGCCGGATGGAGCCAGCAGTCCGACCAGTGGCCGTCCTCGCGCTGCATCCGCGGCGGCGCCTCGGTGCGGCACTGCGCCATCGCGAACGGACAGCGAGGGTGGAAGCGGCAGCCGTCCGGCGGATCTATGAGGCTCGGCGGCTCACCCAGGTCGTCCGCCGTGCCGAAGATCTCGTCGCGGTCGCCGGTGACCCCGCGGTGGGGATCCGGGGACGACTCGACGAGCAGCTTCGTGTACGGATGCTGCGGGTTCGAGATGACCTCATCCTTCGGACCGGCCTCGACCATCTGACCGGCGTACATGACCACGATGTCGTCGCAGAGGTAGCGGGCACTGGCGATGTCATGCGTGATGTAGAGCATCGCGAGCCCGTCCTCGCGGCACAGCCTGTCGAGGAGGTTCAACATCTCGAGACGGATCGACACATCGAGCATCGAGATCGGCTCGTCGCCGAGCAGCACGCGCGGCTCGACGGCGAGCGCGCGCGCGATGACGACGCGTTGACGCTGTCCGCCCGACAGCTCGTGCGGGAACTTGTCGATGTAGTCCCGCGCGGGGCTGAGGCTCACCCGCTCCAGCAGCGCCAGCATCCGCTCTTCGTGCTCGGCCTTGGAGCCGGACCGATGGTGCAGCCGGAGTGCCCGGTCGAGGTTGTGGCGCACCCGGTGGAGCGGGTTCAGGGAGCCGAAAGGGTCTTGGAAGATCAGCTGGACGTCCTTGCGGTACGCCTTCTCGACATCGCCGCCGGCCCGCACCGGGGTGCCGTCGAGGATGATCTCGCCCGAGGTCGGCTCGTAGAACCGCGCGAGCATGCGGGCGAGTGTCGTCTTGCCGCTGCCGCTCTCGCCGACCACCGCCGTGATGCGGCCGGGACGCAGGCGGATGCTGGCACCCTCGACGGCGCGCACCACCTGCGACGACCCGACGGTCCCCGCGACCGTGAAGTGCTTCGAGACGTCGACCGCCTCCAGGACCGCCTCGCTCATGCGGGCACCTCCTCGTCGTGAAGATGACAGGCGACGATCGTGTCGCCCACGGGCTGCAGCAGCGGAAGCTCGGTGCGGCATCGGTCCATGACGGCGGGGCAGCGATCCGCGAAGGCGCACCCCGGGGGCAGTGCGCGCAGGTCGGGAGGCGTGCCCGGAATGCCCTCGAGTCGGGTCGATGTGGCGTGGAGGGGCGGGAAGGAGTCCCGGAGCCCCTTCGTGTACGGGTGCCGGGGCGAGTGGTAGACGTCGCGCGCGGGGGCGAGCTCGACGATCCGTCCGCCGTACATCACCGCAATACGGTCGGCGAGTTCGAGCAGGAGCGACAGGTCGTGCGTGACGAAGACCACCGCGAACCCGAACTCCCGTCGCAGGCGCAGCACCTGCGCGAGGATCTGCCGCTGCATGACGACATCGACCGCGGTCGTCGGCTCGTCCATGACGATCAGCTCCGGCCGGCAGGCGAGGGCGAGGGCGATCGTGGCGCGCTGCCGCATCCCTCCGGACAGCTCGTGCGGGTAGCTCCGCACCCGGTCGGCCGAGATGCCGACGAGGCCGAGCAGACGACGCGCCTCGTCCCACGCGGCGGCGCGCGACATCCGACGGTCGTGCGTCCGGAGCACGTCGACGAACTGCGCCCCGAGGCGCATGACCGGATTGAGGGCGTCCATCGCGCTCTGCAGCACGATCGACATCCGGGTCCAGCGGAGGCCCCGCAGCGCCTTCGGGGTGAGGGTGACGAGGTCGATCGCCTCCCCGCGGTCGCGCGGGCGGTAGCGGATGCTGCCCGCCGTCGTGACCGCCGGCGGACGCTGCAGCCGGGTGAGCGCCGTGATCAGCGTGGACTTGCCCGATCCTGACTCGCCGACGACGCCGAGGATCTCGCCGCGGCCGAGGGTGAAGGAGATGTCGGAGCAGGCGCGGGTGGGAGCTCCCGCCGAGGCGTACTCGACGGTCAGCCCGCTCACCTCCAGGAGTGCGTCTCCCGCTCCGCCGGACGGTTGGATGCCGGGAGTGCGGACGTCGGTGGTGAGGCTCATCTCAGACTCCTTCGCTCACGAGGGCGGCACGGCGCACGCGGGCGGTGCGCTTGGCGACGGTCCGCGAGGCGGAGCGCAGCTTGGGGTTGGCGAGCTCGTCGACGCCGAAGTTGATGAGCGCCGCGGCCGTGCCGACGAGGGCGATGCAGAGCCCGGGCGGGACGAGCCACCACCACAGACCACGCAGGACGGCGCTCTGCTGCTGGGCGGCCTGGATCATGGTGCCCCAGCTGACGGCGGACGAGTCGGAGACACCGAGGAAGGCGAGGCCCGCCTCGGCCATGACGCCACCGATGAGACCGCCGAGGAACATCGACGCGATCCACCCGTACAGATGCGGCAGGACCTCGGTGAAGATGAGCCGCGTGTGGGACTCGCCCAGCATCCGCATGGCCTGCACGAAATCGCGGCTCGACACGCTCATCGCCTGCGCTCGCAGGGTGCGGGCACCGCCCGCCCATCCGAACACGCCGATGATGACGGCGATCATCACGAGACCCGTGCCCTGCAGGTACCCGGCCACGACGAAGATGAGCGGCAGCACCGGCATGACGAGGAAGAGGTTGGTGAGGAAGTTCAGCGACTGACCCGCCGCCCCGCGGAAGTACCCCGAGGGGACACCGACGACGATCGCGAGGAACGTGCCGATGGCCGCCGAGAGGAAACCGACGAACATCGAGCCGCGCGCGCCCTCGACCACCTGAGCGAGCACGTCCTGCCCGAACTGGGTGGTGCCGAGGAGGTGCTCGGCGCTGGGGGGCTGGGCGATCGCGGCGATGTCGTTCGCGCGGGCGTCGAGGCCGGCGAGGTCGAGGAGGGCGCCCCCGAAGACGGCCAGGATCACGAAGAAGGAGAGCACGATCACCCCGAAGGTGACCTTGCCGTTGCCGAAGAGCCGGTATCTCATCTCAGGACCCCTCCCGCACCCGCGGATCGAGGGTCGCGTAGACGGAATCGGCGATGAGGTTCGCCAGCAGCACCGCGAGCGTCACGAGGAGGAAGACCCCCTGCATGACCGGGTAGTCGCGCTTCTGCAGGGCCGAGAACAGCAGGTATCCGATGCCGGGGTAGCTGAACACGATCTCGGTGAGCAGGGCACCACCGACGACACCGCCGAGGGCCATGGCGAAACCCGTGAACTGCGGCAGCATCGCGTTGCGGGCGGCGTAGCGCCACCGCACCCGTGCGGGCGAGAGCCCCTTGGCCTGCGCGAGCAGGACGTAGTCCTCGCCGACGGTCGTCACCGTCATGTTGCGCATGCCGAGCATCCAGCCGCCGAAGGCGGAGAAGACGATCGTCGCCGCCGGGAGCGCGCCGTACTGCAGCGTGCTGAGGAGGAACGGGATGTTCACGCCCACCGGGAGGTTCGGGTCGTAGCCGCCACCGAGGGGGAACCATCCGAGGATGAACCCGAAGAACCACACCGCGAGGAGCGCGATCCAGAAGTAGGGCACCGATGACACGAAGGTCACGAGCGGGGTGACGATCGTGTCGAACCGCGAGCCGGCACGCCACCCGGCCGCCACGCCGAGCGCGGTGCCGATGACGAAGGCGGCGATGGTGGTCGTCCCGACCAGCAGCAGCGTCCACGGGAGGCCCGCCGCCACGAGGTCGGACACCGGTACCGGGAAGTTCACGATCGAGACGCCGAGGTCGAACCTTGCCAGCTGCCCGAGGTAGCCGAGGTACTGCTCAAACAGGTTCTCCTGCGGATTGCCGAACAGACCCTGGATCGACTGGAGCGTCGCCGGCGCGAGCGCCTGACCGCTCACCCGCTCGAGCTGGTCGATGATCGCCGCCGACGGGTCACCGGGCATGAGACGCGGGATGACGAAGTTCAGCGTGATCGCCGCCCACGCCGCCGCCAGGTAGAACCCGAGACGCTTCAGCAGGAACGATCCGCGCCCCTTCGGCGACTTCTTCTTCGCGGTGGCCTGCGCCACGCTCACGGTGGCGGAGGTCACCGCGCCGGGGGCGAGGCTCATGATGCCGGCTTCAGAGACAGCAGGGTCCGGATGGTGTCGGGTCCGAGGCTCGGGAACGGCACGGCATCGAAGTCGTCCGGCGTGGGCCACCCCGTCCAGTTGGTGGCATTCACGTCGACGAACCAGTACGAGTTGTAGAGCGGACTGAACGGCACCTCGTCGACGACGATCCGCTGCATCTGCATGCCGAGGTCCTTCATCGTCGCCTCGTCCGACGCCTCGGTCATCTGCGTCAGGATCGCGTCGGTCTCGGGGTCGTCCCACCGTCCGATGTTCGTCGCCGCGGCGGTGCCGAGGGGCTCGACGTACCTGCTGTCGAGGAAGCCGTACACGCCGTAGACACCCGCACCGCCGGTGGTGGCGATCGTGAGGTCGAAGTCGCCCGTCTTCTGCTGGTCGTAGAGCGTCGCGCCCGGCGCACCGGCCGGTGCCACCGTCACGCCGAGGACCTTCTTCCAACTGTTGATCATGATGTCCGCGTACGCGTTCCATCCGAAGTCCTGGTTGAACGAGATCCGCGGGGTGTAGCTCTTGCCGTCCTTGACGAGGGCGCCGTCGACCACCTCGTACCCGCTGGCGGCCAGCGCCGCGGTCGCGGCATCCGCGTCGACCTCCTGCACGACGCCGCGATACTCGGGTGCGATCCAGTCGCTGTAGATCTGGTCGACCAGCCCGGTCGGGCCCGCCTCGGTGCCGGGGCGGTTCAAGGTCGCCGTGATGTCCGACCGCGGGATCGACAGCGCGAAGGCGCGCCGCAGGTCCACGTCGTCGAACGGTGCCTGTGCGGTGTTGTACATCATCGAGTAGGCGCCACCCGTGGCGTAGAGCTGGTAGAGGTTCTTCGCGGGGTCCTTCGCGACGAACTCCTCCTCGGCGTTGGGCCAGCCGGCGGGCGCCCAATCGACGTCGCCGCGGAGCAGCTGCGCCTTCACCGTCTCGCCGCTGGTGGCGAGGATCTTCATGTAGGCCATCGGGAGCGTGCCGCCCCAGTAGTCCTCGCGCGCCTTGAGGGTCACCTGCTGCGCGGCGAACGCGTCGAGCGTGAAGGGACCCGTCCCCACGGGATCGGGGTTCGTCCACGTCGCGAGGTCCTGCTCCTTCCAGATGTGCTCGGGCACCATGGGCAGCGAGCTCGACGCGAACTGGTTGAGGGCGGCGAACGACGGGCTGTCGAACGTCACGTCGACGGTGTCGTCGTCCACCTTGTCGACACCCGTGTAGGTGACGCCCGCGAGGTTGAGCTCCGGCTTGTCGAGCGGGAGGGACAGCGAATAGGCGACGTCGTCGGCGGTCAGCGGCTCGCCGTCCGAGAACGTCACGTCGTCGCGGATGTCGATGGTCAGTGTCGTCCCGGCGGCATCGAAGGTCATCTCCTCGGCCAGCCACGGTTCCACCACCGCGCCGTTGGAGTAGTCGATGCGGGCGAGCGGCTCATAGATGAGTTCCGCGTTGGGTGCCTTCTCGGTCGCGGGCCCCAGCACGTTGTAGTTGCGGACGTAGGTCGTCCCGCCGTCGGACTTGCCGAAGATGATGGTGTTCGCCCGGGTGCTGCCGGTCTGGGTGGTCGTCGTCCCGGCGGTGCAGCCGGTGACGGCCAGTACCGCGGATGCCGCGACGGCGACGACGACGAGAGGTCTGTGTGTGCGCATGTCCTGTCTCCTTCGACGGGGTGGGCATTCGTATGAGCTAAGGATCCGCGACGTAGCGGAGAAGTGCTTCTACGTATGCGCACCAGAGTAGGAACGGTGCGCGAAGATGTCAACGATCACTTTCTCCGGTCGCTCCGCCCGGGCTTCTCGTTCCGGTGATGCCGACGTAACACCGTCGAGACAATGTCGCGATTGACTGGTCATCCACCGAGCACCTACAGCGCTCGCCGTCGAGCGCAGGTGAGAAGGAGCAGCCGATGCGATTCCGGCCGCTGCGATCCGCAGCCCCCACCGCGAGCGAGGTCGTCGAGGTGACCGCCCCTCCCCCGGCGATGCGTGGAGTGGTCTACGACGCTCCGGGCGACGCCGAGGTCCTCCGCGTCGCCGAGGTCCCCGTGCCCCGCCCCGCGCTCAGCGAGCTGCTCGTGCGTGTCGTCGCCGCGGGTGTCAACCCGATCGACGCCAAGACCCGAGCCGGCCGCGGCCTCCACGCTCTGATCGCCGACCCCGCGACGCCGCTCGGGTTCGACTTCAGCGGTGTCGTCGTGGCCAGCCCGTTCGAGGCGCACCCGCTCCAGCCGGGCGACCCCGTCTTCGGCATGGCGCCGTTCCCCCGCTCGGGCGGGAGCTACGCCGAGTACGTCGTGGTGCCCTCGTTGTCGGTGGCGCGCAAACCGACCTCGCTCTCCCACGTCGAGGCCGCCGGCGTCCCCGTCGCCGCCCTGACCGCCTGGGGTCTCGTCGTCGAGACGGCCCACGCGCACGAGGGCCAGCGCGTCCTCATCCACGCCGGCGCGGGGGGTGTGGGCCACTTCGCCGTGCAGCTCGCGGCGTACTTCGGCGCGCACGTGACGGCGACCGGCTCGGAGCGCAACCTCGGCTGGCTGCGCGAACTCGGGGCATCCGTCGCCATCGACTACACGACCACCCGCTTCGAAGAGGTCGTCGGCGAGGTCGACGTCGTCATCGACCTCGTCGGCAACGTCCACGGCGACACCGGCACACGGTCCCTGACCGTCCTGCGACCCGGCGGTCTCTACGCCATGGTGCCGACGGGGGCGTGGGACGGATACGCGGATGCCGCCGCTGCGGCCGGCGTGCGAGCCACGTCCTACAAGACGATCCCCGACGGTTCCGTGCTCTCGACTCTCGGACGCCTCCTCGACTCGGGTGCCATCCAGGTCTACATCGACCGGGTCTTCGACCTCGCCGAGGCGGCACAGGCGCACCGTGAGCTCGAGCGCGGGCACACGCGGGGCAAGGTGGTCCTCAGCGTGGCGGACGCCTGATGCGCCGCATCCGCCTCGTCGTCCGAGGCATCGTCCAGGGCGTCGGGTTCCGGTTCGCGATGCAGCACACCGCACGTGCGGCCGGGGCGACGGGGTGGGTGCGCAACCTGTCGAACGGCACGGTCGAGGCCGAGGTGCAGGGCGACGCGGCCGCCGTCGAAACCCTCGTCGACTGGGCGGCGAAGGGACCTCGCGGCGGCGTCGTCGACGATGTCGTGCTGACCGAGATCACCCCGCTCGAGGACGAATCGGGTTTCGAGATCCGCCGCGACGCCTGACGCCTCAGTCCTCGAGCGGTCGCAGGATCCGGTCGAGGAAGCGCCGAGTGCGCTCGTTCTGCGGCGCCGTGAAGAGGTCGCGCGGGTGGCCCCGTTCGACGATGACGCCCGCGTCGAAGAAGACGACCTCGTCGGCGACCTGCCGCGCGAAGCCGAGCTCGTGGGTGACGATGACCATCGTCCACCCCTCCTCGGCGAGCTCCTTCAACACGAGCAGCACCTCGCCCACCAGCTCGGGATCGAGAGCGCTGGTCGGCTCGTCGAACAGCAGCACGTCCGGCGCGAGGGCGAGCGCCCGCACGATGCCGACGCGCTGCTGCTGACCTCCGGACAGCTCGTGCGGATAGGCATCGCGCTTCTCGGCGAGTCCGACGCGGGCCAGCAGCCGCTCCGCGTCGGCGACGGCTGTCTGCTTCGCGATCCCCCGCGCGTGCACCGGCCCCTCGATCACGTTCTCGAGGACCGTCAGGTGCGGGAAGAGGTTGTGGTGCTGGAAGACCATCGCGGAGCGGTCGCGCAAGGCGGCGCGCTGCTGTCTCGCCGCCGCACCCTTCAGCGGGGCGGCGAAGTCGTGCGTCTGGCCGTCGGAGAAGGTCACGACGCCGGCGTCGGGGGCTTCGAGACCGTTCAGGCAGCGGAGCACCGTGGTCTTACCGGACCCGCTGGGGCCGATGAGGCAGACGACCTCGCCGCGGCTCACGGCGAAGTCGACGCCGTCCAGGACGACGTTGTCGCCGAAGGACTTGCGGAGCCCGGCGACGGCGAGCAGGGGTGCGTCAGTGTGCGACACGGCGGTCGAGCCTCCGTTCGATGCGGTCCTGACCGAAGGAGAGGACGAGGCAGAAGAGCCAGTAGATGACGGCGGCCTCGATGTAGACGACCAGGAACTCCGAGCTGAACGCGGCGATGCGTTGCGCGGCGAGGAACAGCTCGGCGACTGTGATCTGGGCGACGAGCGAGGTGTCCTTCACGAGGGAGATGAACGTGTTCGACAGGGGCGGCACCGAGACGCGTGCCGCCTGCGGCAAGATGATGCGCCGGAGCGCCGTCGCCCGCGGCAGCCCGACCGTGAACGCGGCCTCCCACTGCCCCTTCGGGACCGAGAGGATCGCGGCGCGGATGACCTCGGCCGCGTACCCGCCCACGTTGAGCGAGAGCGCGATCACCGCGGCCGGCCACGCCTCGAGGCGGATGTCGATCTGCGGAAGCCCGTAGTAGACCACGAAGATCTGCACGAGCAGCGGTGTGCCTCGGATGACCGAGATGTAGAACCGGGCGAGCCCCGACAGCACCCGGTTGCCCGAGATCCGCATCAATGCCGCGGCGATCGCCAGGACGAGACCGACCACGAACGAGACGAGCGCGAGGGGGATCGTCACCGTCACCCCGGCCACGAGCATCGGCCAGAACGAGCTCAGGACCAGCTGCCATGTATCGGCGTCCACCGGCATCCTTTCGCAGAACGGGCGACGGGCCCGACGTGCGCCTCACAGCGCCGCGCCGAGCCCGTCGGGGCCGGAATCACTCGGTGACGTCGGCTCCGAAGTAGGTCTCGCTGATCTTCGCGAGGGTTCCATCTTCGCGCAGCTCGTCGAGCGCGTCGTCGATCTTCTCGATCAGGGCCGTCTTGTCCTTCGTGGCGACGACCGCGCTCTGTGCGGGGTCGGTCTCTGCCGCGATCTTCAGACCCGTCGGGCCGTTGGTCTTCTCGTAGTCGAGGAACGTCAGCTTGTCGTTGACGGTCGCGTCGACGCGACCCTGACGCAGCAGCTCGACGGCCTGGGCCCATCCTTCGATGGGGGTGACGTCGGCACCGGCCTCCTCGGCGAGCTGGAAGAAGTTGCTCGTGAGCGACTGCGCGGTCTTCTTGCCCTTCAGATCCGCGAAGCTCGAGATCGAGTCGTCGTCCTCCTGCACCACGACGACGCTCGGCGACACCGTGTACGGCTCGCTGAAGAGGTACTTCTCCTCGCGCTCGGGATTGATCGAGACCTGATTGGCGATGACGTCGACCCGGCCCGCGTCGAGACCGGCGAAGATGCCGTCCCACTGGGTCTCCTGGAACTCGACCTCGAGGTCGAGCTTCTCGGCGACCGCCTCGATGATCTCGACGTCGTAGCCGACGAGCTTGCCGGTCTCGTCGTGGTAGGTGAAGGGCCGGTATGTGCCCTCGGTCGCGACCGTCAGCGTGCCCGCCTTCGCGAGACCGAGGTCCTCGCCGCCGGCGGCCGGTTGCCCCGAGTTCGTGGAGCAGGCGGTCAGCGCCAGGACGGTGCTGAGGGCGAGGGCTCCGAGGGCAGCGGTACGACGGGACATGGATCTCCTTGGTGAGGGGGTGGGATGCGGTCGCGCAGCAGCGGTGGCCGGCGCGACCCTTCAGTACAACACGCACAGCCGTGAGATCTTCCCCGGGTGACGGACTGTGTCAGCGCGCCAGCCCCGCCGCCAACTCCGCGAACACCGCAGCGGCGTCGTCCTGCCGCGACAACCGGGCAGCCTGCCCGGCCCACAACGACACCAGGTCGCCGTCGTGCGGTGCGGCGGAGCGGAAGGCACCCGTCAACCAGTTCTGCGCGGGGAACGGCGCGATCGCCCCACTCTGCTCGATCGTACGGACCGCGCGATTCGGGATGCCGCGGGCCAGCCGACCGCTCATCGCACGGGTGAGCACGGTGTCGGTGTCGACCGCCGCCGCGAGCGCTGCGCGGTGCGCGTCCGACGCCGCGGACTGCCGCGTGCGCAGGAAGGCGGTCCCCACCTGCACGCCGGCGGCTCCGAGCGCGAGGGCAGCGGCGACACCTCTGCGATCCGCGACACCGCCGGCCGCGATGACGGGGACATCGACGGCGTCGACCACCTGCGGCACGAGCGCGAAGGTTCCCACGAGTGAGTCCTCCGCGCGCCGCAGGAAGCTCACCCGGTGCCCGGCTGCCTCGGCACCGCTCGCCACGACGGCGTCTACACCGCCGTCCGCGAGTGCCACCGCCTCGGCGACGGACGTCCCGGTGCCCACGACGCGGATGCCGCGTCGATGCGCTCCGGCCACGACCTCGGGCGCGGGTACGCCGAACACCACGCTCAGGACAGCGGGCGCGGCATCCCACACCGCCTCCAGCTGCTCCGCCCAGGGTGGGACGAAGGCGGCCGGCAGCGCGGGTTCGGCGACACCTGCGGCCTCGAACAGCGGGGCGGCGGCCGCCCGCGCAGCGGTCAGGTCGACGTCGTCCGGTGTGACCTCATCCCCCGTGGGGAGCCACAGGTTGAGCGCGAAGGGACGGGAGGTCGCGGCGCGCAGCGCGGCGGCGGTCTCGCGGATGCGATCGCCGGAGTAGCCGTAGAGACCGAAGGAGCCGAGACCCCCGGACTCGCTGATGCTCGCCGTAAGCGCGACCGACGACAGCCCTCCGAACGGGCCGAGAACGATCGGAACGTCGATACCGAGGAGAGTCCGCAGATCACCGATCACGCCTCGACGCTACCAACCCGCGGACGACGAAGGGGCCCCACCCGGAGGTGGAGCCCCTTGCTGTCAGAGACCTCAGACGAGGGCGTTGACGTCCAGCGGGATGCCGGGACCGAACGTGGTCGAGACGGCGCCCTTCTGGATGTAACGGCCCTTCGCGCTCGAGGGCTTCAGACGCACGATCTCTTCGAGAGCGGCGGTGAAGTTCTCGTTGAGCTGCTCGGCCGTGAACGACGCCTTGCCGACCACGAAGTGGACGTTGGCGTGCTTGTCGACGCGGAACTCGATCTTTCCGCCCTTGATCTCCTCGACGGCCTTGGCCGGGTTGGGGGTCACGGTACCGGTCTTCGGGTTCGGCATGAGGCCGCGGGGTCCGAGGACCTTACCGAGACGACCGACCTGGCCCATGAGCTCGGGGGTGGAGACCGCCGAGTCGAACGCGGTGTAGCCACCGGCGACCTTCTCGATGAGCTCGGCGCCACCGACCTCGTCGGCACCCGCGGCGATGGCCGCCTCGGCAGCGGGACCGGTCGCGAACACGATGACGCGGGCGGTCTTGCCGGTGCCGTGGGGCAGGATGACCGTGCCGCGGACCATCTGGTCCGCCTTGCGCGGGTCGACGGCGAGCTTCAGCGCGACCTCGACGGTCGAGTCGAACTTCGCGGAGCCGGTCTCCTTGGCGAGGGCGACAGCCTGCTCGGAGGAGTAGAACGTGGAGCGGTCGATCTTCGCCGCTGCTGCTTCGTAAGCCTTGGACTTAGCCATTGTTCTGTTCCCCTCAGCTCTCGACCGTGATGCCCATGGAGCGGGCGGTGCCGGCGATGATCAGCGAGGCGGCCTCGATGTCGTTCGCGTTCAGGTCGGGCATCTTGGTCTCGGCGATCTGACGGACCTGGTCCTTGGTCAGCTTCGCGACCTTGACGGTGTGCGGGGTCTTCGAACCCTTCGCGACGCCGGCGGCCTTCTTGATGAGCTCCGCGGCGGGCGGGGTCTTCAGGACGAAGGTGAAGCTGCGGTCCTCGTAGACGGTGATCTCGACGGGGATGACGTTGCCGCGCTGCGACTCGGTCGCGGCGTTGTACGCCTTGCAGAACTCCATGATGTTGACGCCATGCTGACCGAGCGCGGGGCCGATCGGCGGCGCCGGGTTGGCGGCACCGGCGTTGATCTGAAGCTTGATCAGGCCGGTCACCTTCTTCTTCGGTGCCATTCCTCTTCCTTTCACGAGCGGGACAGATGCCCCGTTCTCCCACGGTCCCGGCGGTTCCGGGTCGTGGTGGTGTTCGCGCGCACGACGAAACGGCGCACAAACCACATGAGTCTACCGCATCCGGCATCCGTCGGCACAACGACGAAGGCCCCGCCGGAGCGGGGCCTTCGCGCGATGCGTCTTACTGCGCTGCGGTCTTTACTGCTTCGTGACCTGATCGAAGCTGAGCTCGACCGGGGTCTCGCGCTCGAAGAGCGAGACGAGGACCGTGAGCTTGCCGCTTTCGGGCTTGATCTCGGAGATCGACCCGGGCAGGCCCGCGAACGAGCCCTCCTTGATCGTGATGGTCTCGCCGATCTCGAAGTCGACCTCGGTGACCACCGAACGCGCCTGCGTGGCGGAACCCTTGGCGGCTCCGGCCTTCGCGGGGGCGACCTCCTTGGCCTCGACGAGAGGCTTCAGCATGTTGAAGGCCTCTTCGAAACGCAGCGGCGTCGGGTTGTGGGCATTGCCGACGAAGCCGGTGACGCCGGGCGTGTGGCGCACGACCGACCAGGTGTCCTCGTTGAGCTCCATGCGGACCAGCACGTAGCCCGGGATCCGCACGCGGTTGACCATCTTGCGCTGGCCGTTCTTGATCTCGACGACGTCCTCCATCGGGACCTCGACCTGGTAGATGTCGTCCTCGACCTCGAGCGTGGACTTGCGCTGCTCGATGTTGGCCTTCACCTTGCGCTCGAAACCGGCGTAGGAGTGGATGACGTACCACTTGCCCTCGAGCGAGCGCAGCTCCTGACGGAACGCCTCGTACGGGTCCTCGGGGGTCTCGTCCTCGTCGTCGCCGAGCTCGGGACCGTCGTACGGGGCTACCTCGTCGGCCGCGGCGGCGGCGCGCTCGGCCTCCTCGTCGGCGAGCGACTCGGTGAGCACCTCGGCAGCGGCCTCGGCCTCGTCGGCCTGGTCGATCTCGAGCGCGTCGTTGACGATGCGGTCGGCCTCGGGGTCTTCGATCACGACGGCATCCTCTCCGGTCGGCTCGTCATCAGCGGGTTCGTCGTCCTCGATGTGCAGCGCGGCGTGCTCGGCGGACTCGGCGGAACGCTCCTGGTCGGCCAGGACGTTGCCCTCCTGGGCCTCGTCGTCCTCGCTGGACTGCTCCGCGGCGGTCGACCAGTCGGCGTCGTCGACATATCTTTCGGTCACGTCATTCACTTCCCTGCAGGTTCGGCTTCGATGTTCGGCGGCGGCGCGGCGGGCTGTTCCGGTGCTCCGGGATGCCGTCCGTCACCGCGGCGGGTGGTCGTCCGTTCGTCAGCTCGGCACGTCGAAGACGATGTCCGTGACCCAGGTGAAGAGCAGGTCGAGCCCGTACACGATCGCCATCACGACGACGACGAATCCCAGGACCACGAGCGTGAACTTGACGAGCTCCTGTCGGGTCGGCGTGACGACCTTGCGGAGTTCGGCGATCACCTGGCGGATGAAGAGGGCGATCCGCTGGAAGAAGTTGAGCTTCTTCTCACGGGTGGCGCCGCTGCTGGCAGCGACGACCTCGCCGTTCGGCTCATCCTGGACCATTCAACCCACCTGTTGCTCGGTTCGAGTCAGCTGACGCTGACGCGCAGGGCGGACAGGAATCGAACCTGCAACCTGCGGTTTTGGAGACCGCTGCTCTGCCAATTGAGCTACCGCCCTAAGGTCTTTCGACCCGGGGATCCGCACCCTCTCCGACCCATGGGCACGGCAAAAGAATGCAGACAACTGCGCACACCAGCATACGGCATGCCCCGGGGGCTGGCGAACGCGGGCACTCCCCCACGGGCGCCGCACCGCGTGGCTAGGCTGGTTCGGCCGTCCCGTCGCGGCAGCACCGGAGGGGGTCCGGCGCACGGACGATCAACGATCTCGAGGAGCCCGGTGACCGACAGTTCCGCCGCCCATCAGTTCCAGGTCGACCTCCGGGGGGTCATCGACCTGCTCAGCCGCCACATCTACTCGAGCCCGCGCGTCTTCCTGCGCGAGCTCCTGCAGAACGCCGTGGATGCGATCGCGGCCCGACGCGCGCTCGACGGCGGCGGAGGCCGCATCCGGATCACCCCTGCGAGCGACGCGTCGGCCGAGTTCGTCCTGCGCGACGACGGCATCGGGCTCACCGAGACCGAGGTCGCCGACCTGCTCGCGACGGTGGGGCGCAGCTCGAAGCGCGACATCTTCGACCTGCCGCGCGGCGACTTCCTCGGTCAGTTCGGGATCGGGATGCTGTCGTGCTTCATGGTGTGCGACACCATCGTCATCCGCTCGCGCAGTGCCGCGGGCGGTGCGGCCGTGGAGTGGACCGGACACGCCGACGGCACCTTCACGGTCGCTGCGTACGCCGGCGACATCCCGGTGGGGACGAGCGTCCACCTGACCCCTCGGCCGGACACGCGCTCCCTCCTCGAAACGAGCACGGTGCTCGAGCTCGCCGAGACGTTCGGGCGGTACCTGCCGCACGTCGTCGTCGTCGATCTGCCGGGCGGCGGCGAGACCACCGTGACCGAGAGCGCGCCCTTCCTCGACGGCGACCTCGAAGGTCGGCTCGCCTACGGCCGTGACCTCATCGGATCGGAGCCCCTCGATGTCATCCCGCTCCACGTGCCGGCCACGCAGACGCGCGGCGCGGCGTTCGTCCTGCCCTTCGCCCCTCCCCCAGGGGCCCGTCAGAGCACGCGCGTCTACCTGCGCCGGATGCTGCTGACCGAGCGGGCCGACGACCTGCTGCCCGCCTGGGCGTTCTTCGCGCGGGCCGTCGTCGACTCGGGGGCCCTGCACCCGACGGCGAGCCGCGAGTCCCTCGTGGATGACGACGCGCTGGAGCAGACGCGGCAGGAGATCGGCGAGGCGATCCGTCGCTGGATCCTCGAGCTGGCCCTGCAGGATCCGCTCCGACTCTCGCAGTTCGTGTCGATCCACGAGGTCGCCCTCAAGTCCCTCGTCCGGCACGATGACGAGCTCGCCCGCTTCATCGTGCGCTGGCTCTCGGTCGAGACGACCGCCGGCCGGTTGCGCATCGAGGAGGTCGCGCGCCGGTTCCCGCTCGTCCGCTACGCCGAGACCGTCGACGAGTTCCGCCAGGTGGCGAGCATGACCGCGTCCGGCGGTGTCCTCGTCAACGGCGGATATCTGTACGACGCCGATCTGGTCCGTCGCATCCCCGAACTGTTCCCCGGTATTGAGGTCGAGCGCGCGGACGTCGTCGGCGAGATCGACCGGCTCGACCTGCCCCCGCTCGACGACCGCGCGGCCGCGACCGGTCTGGAGGAGCGCGCGCGGGGCGCGCTGACCGACGTCGACGTCGCCGTCCGGAGCTTCGAACGGGCGGATCTGCCGGGACTGTTCGTCGCCGACCTCGAGGTGCTCCGCGCCCTCGACCGTGGGCGTGCCCGGAGTGCCGGCGGGGCGCTGTGGGGCGGCGTGCTGGACCGCGCCGCGAGCGTCGTCTCGGCCGGCCGGGGCGCCGCCGAACCGGCGACGCGACTGTGTCTGAACTGGACCAACCCGATGATCCGCAGACTCGCCTCGACCGCGTCGGGCCGGGTCTTCGACCTGAGTGTGCAGCTGCTCTACGTGCAGTCGCTGCTCGCGGGACATCATCCCCTGGGACCCGACGACCGCATCCTCATGTCGACGGCGCTGTCCGAACTCGTCGACCGCGCGATCGATGCCGACACCCCGCCCGCGACCGAAGGAGCCCCATGACCGGCTACGCCACCCGCATCCGATCCCTCTTCGACGAGATCGACAACACCCCCTGGGGTCCGCAGGAGCAGGCCCTCGTGGCGCAGGCGGTCGCCCTCGCTCAGGAGAGCGGCGACGAGCGACTGGAGTACGAGGCGCGTCTGCGGCAGACCTCGAGCGCCAACATGAGCGGCGACACCGACCTCATGCTGACCTCGTTCGCGTGGTGCCTCGCCCAGCACGACGCCGACCCGGAGCGCTTCCCCGCGACGGTGGAGCCGGCCGGGGACCTGCTCTGGCAGTACAAATGGATGGCGAGCGCCCTCGGCGGATCGCCGGAGTTCGCCCCCGAGCAGATCGCCGCCGTGCTCGACGACATGGAGGCGCATTACGACCGCGCCGGCGTCGGCCCCAGCGGGGTGCTGATGGCGCGCTTCGAGGATGCCTGGGCCGCGGGACGCCTGGACGAGGCCACCGACCTGCAGCGCACGCTCGAGGCGACGCCCCGTGACGACTACAGCCACTGCGACGCATGCGTGCGCAGTCAGTTCGCCGGGTTCTTCATCGAGACGGGCCGCGAGCACGACGCCATCCGGCTCGTGGGCGAGATGATCGAGAACGGCTTCTCGTGCGGCGAGGAGCCCGAGCACGCGCTCTCCCGCATCCTCCTCCCCTACCTGCGCGCCGGCATGCTCGACGACGCCCGCACCGCCCACCTGCGCAGCTACCGCCTCGCGAAGGACAACCCCGACAACCTCGCCATCGTCGCGAAGAACGTCGTGTTCTGCGCCGTGACGGGCAACGAGGCCCGCGCGCTCGCTCTCGTCGAACGGCACCTCCCCTGGCTCGTCCACGACGGCCTCAACGCCGATGCGCACGGTGCCGCGCTGGGCGCGTTCGCGCTCGCCCTCGACGCCGTCGCCGCGGCCGGCCACCCGGACCTCGCGGTGCGCGGCTCCGATGCGGAGCCGCTCGTGCCGGTGTTCGGCGCGCACGAGGGACCGTGGCGTGTCGACGAGCTGGCCGCCGCGGCATGGGCGGCAGCGGAGTCGATCGCCGCGGCATTCGATCGCCGCAACGGCACCGACGCGCACACGCGCAACCTCCGGCGTCTGCGCGAGACCGGAGCCGAGCGCTACGACGTGCCCATCCGCACGCACGACTTCTCGTCCGTCGCGGTCCCCAGCCCCGCCGTCACGCGGGAGCAGCGTCTCGCCCGGGCCGTCTCGCTCGCCCACGCGGGCTCCGTCGCCGGCATCGACCCGCTCCGGGAACTGCTGCCCGATGCCGGACCGGACGAACGCGTGAGACTGTCGTCGCACCTGCTGGGCGGCCTCGTCGCCGCCGACCGGATCGACGAGGCGGAGGCGTTCCTCCCGCAGCGGATCGCCGCGCTGCGCGAGGCGGGTCGCACCTCGCAGGCAGAGCTCGAGGAGCGACTCGGTCTGCTCCTGTTCGGCAAGGACCTCACCGGGGCGGGCGTTCTCCTGCAGACGGAGGTCGCCGCGGCACAGGACGCGCCCCCCGAGGTGCGGGCCGATCTGCTCCAAACGCTCGCCGTGGCGCGGATGTACGAGGGCGAGTTCGCCGAGGCCCGCGAGGACGCACGCACGGCCGCCCGCCTGTTCGCCGAGGCCGGAGACACGACCCGGCAACAGGGCGTGCAGCTGCTCGAAGTGGATGCCGCGGCATCCGCTGCGCAGTTCGACGACGCGCGAGCACTCGCCGCCGAACTGCTGGCTGCACCCCTGAGCGACGGCCGCCG
Organism: Microbacterium sp. NPDC077663; assembly: GCF_044542795.1. NCBI lineage: Bacteria > Bacillati > Actinomycetota > Actinomycetes > Micrococcales > Microbacteriaceae > Microbacterium > Microbacterium sp. NPDC077663. The sequence continues at coordinate 381,859 of NZ_JBITVE010000003.1, forward strand.
TGCGCGCGCGCTCGCGTCGAGGGCCCGCCTGCACGGGGTCGCCGAGGAGTTTGAGGCGGGCGCCGAGGACGCGGACGAGACGGTGAGGCTGCTACTGTCGCTCGGCGCCGACGACCTGCGCGTCGGTGAGGCGTTCCTGCTCGCGGGGGCGCTGCACGAGGATGCCGGGGCCGCGTCCCTCGCCGCCGGACGTTACCGGTCCGCAGCCGAACGGTTCGAGTCCGCCGGCGCACCGACCGCCGACGCGCGCTACCGGCTCGGACGGGCACTCATCGCCGCGGACCTGCCGCAGGAGGCGACGGATGCACTCCACGAGGTGCTGCAGGAGGAGACCGCCGCCGAGGTCCCGGCGGGGTCGCGGGCGATCACCGTGGGGCTGCTCGCCCGCGCCTACGAAGGCGCGGGCGACTTCGTAGGCGCCGTCGGCGCCTGGGGATTCGCCGCCGACCTGCACGAGGAGGCCGGTGAAGCCGAGGGGCAGGCGCACGCGCTCGTGCAGCAGGGACGGCACCTCGGCAACTTCGGCGAGTTCGACGACGCCGTGCTCGCGTTCGACACCGCGATCGGACTGATCCGGGGCCGCGAGGAGCAGGTGGGACTGCTCGCCGAGGCTCTCCACCTGCTCGCTCAGGCCAAGATGCAGCGCGGGGACGAGGACGCCGTCGCCGCCGTCGACGAGGCGCTCGCCCTCGGCCGCGCGAACGATGCGCACTGGTACGTCGCCGATGTGCTCGACACCCGCGCGCGGCTGGCCGCCTCGCGCGGCGAGACCGACGAGGCGGTCGCGATCGCCTTGCAGGCCGCGGACGCGTTCGCCGAGGCCGGTGACACGCCCTCCGGCGCCGGCTCGGAGCTGCTGGCGGCGCGGCTGCTCGTCGGCGCGGAGCGACCCGTCGACGCGGTCGCGGTGTACCGCTCGGCCCTCGACCACGCCGGTGAGAATGAGCCCCTCCGTCAGCAGGCGGCGCTCGAACTCGGCGACGTCTACGAGAGCCTGGGCCGCCACGCCGAGGCGGCCGAGGTCCGCGCGACGGTCTCGGTCTGACAAGACACGACGAGGGGGCGGCATCCGATCGGACACCGCCCCCTCGTCGCACCTTCAGCCGACGCGGATGAGCTTCTTGTTGACGAACTCGTCCGCAGCAAGCAGACCCATCTCGCGGCCGGTTCCGCTGCGCTTGATGCCGCCGAAGGGCAGGCCCGGCTCGTCGGCGAGGACGAGGTTGACGTAGACCATGCCGGCCTCGATCTTGTCGGCGACGCGCTTCGCCTGCTCGGGGTCGGTCGTGTAGACGTACGACCCCAGTCCGAAGGGGGTGTCGTTGGCGAGGCGGACGGCCTCGTCCTCGTCGGCGACACGGTAGACGACACCGGCCGGGCCGAACAGCTCCTCGCGGTAGACGTCCATCTCGGGCGTCACGCCGGTGAGCACGGTCGGCGCGAAGAACGCGCCGTCGCGCGTGCCGCCGGTGACGATCGTCGCGCCCTGGGCCGCGGCATCCTGGATCTGCTTCTCGAGACGCTCGGCGGCGGCGACCGACGAGAGCGGGCCGAGGACGGTGTCCGAGCTCCACGGGTCGCCGACGCTCGCCGCCGACATCTTGGCCGTGAACGCCTCGACGAACGCGTCGTAGAGGTCGTCGACGACGATGAAGCGCTTGGCGGCGTTGCACGACTGCCCGGTGTTGTCCAGGCGGGCGTCGACCGCCGCCTGCGCGACGGCGTCGACGTCGTCCGTCGAGAGCAGGATGAACGGGTCCGACCCACCGAGCTCCAGCGCGACCTTCTTGAGGTTGCGTCCGGCGACCTCGGCGACGGCGGCACCGGCACGCTCCGAGCCGGTCACCGAAGCGCCCTGCAGACGCGGGTCCGCGATCACGTCGGCGGCCTGCTCGTTCGTCAGGTAGACGTTCGTGTACGCGCCTTCCGGGAACCCCGCGTCGCGGTACATCGCCTCGATCGCGGCGGCCGACTCGGGGCATTGCGGCGCGTGCTTCAGGAGGATCGTGTTGCCGAGCGCCAGGTTCGGCGCCGCGAAGCGGGCGACCTGGTAGTACGGGAAGTTCCACGGCATGACACCCAGCAGCACACCCAGGGGCGCTTTGCGGATGACGGCGGTGCCGTCGCCGTCGATCGGGACCGGGGAGTCGGCGGTGATCTCGTCGATGTGGTCGGCGTAGAACTCGGTGATGTCGGCGGCGAAGTCGACCTCGCCGAGCGCCCCGTCGATCTGCTTGCCCATTTCGCGGACGATGATCCCCGCGAGATCCTCGCGGCGCTCGCGGTGCAGCTCGGCGACGCGGCGCAGGAGGCCTGCGCGCTCGGCCGGTGTGGAGGTGCGCCCCCACCCTCGGGCGGTCTCGTCGGCGCGGGCGAGGGCGCTCTCGACCTCGTCAGCCGTCGCGGTCGGGTAGGTGGCGTGGGTCTGCCCCGTGGCGGGGTCGATGACGGCGTAATCACTCATGATGCTCCTCTTCGTCCCGCTCAGGCGGGGATCAGGGTGTACTTCACGTTCAGGTATTCGTGGATGCCTTCGAGGCCGCCTTCGCGACCCATGCCGGACTGCTTGACCCCGCCGAACGGGGCGGCGGCGTTCGAGACGACGCCGACGTTCAGCCCCATCATGCCGGTCTCGAGCCGATCGATCATCCGGTGGCCGCGAGCGAGGTCCTGCGTGAAGACGTAGGACACCAGGCCGTACTCGGTGTCGTTGGCGAGGCGCACGGCCTCGTCCTCGTCCGAGAAGGTGCTGATGGCGAGCACCGGCCCGAAGATCTCCTCGCGCAGGATCGCACTGCCGGGGACGACGCCCTCGACGACGGTCGGCTCGTAGAACGTGCCCGGTCCTTCGAGGGCGTTGCCGCCGGCGAGGATGCGGGCGCCGCGCTCGACGGCGTCGCCGACGAGCTCGGTCGCCTTCGCGACGGCGCGGTCGTCGATGAGCGGTCCGATCTGCACGCCGTCCTCGGTGCCGCGCCCGATGGTCATGTCGCTCACGCGCTCGGCGACGCGGCGGGAGAACTCGGCAGCGACCGACTCATGCACGATGAAGCGGTTGGCCGCCGTGCATGCCTGGCCGATGTTGCGGAATTTCGCGAGCATCGCGCCGTCGACGGCCTTGTCGAGGTCCGCATCCTCGAACACGACGAACGGGGCGTTGCCGCCGAGTTCCATCGAGACGCGGAGCACCCCCTCGGCCGCCTGTGCGATGAGCTTCTGCCCCACGGGGGTGGAGCCCGTGAACGACAGCTTCCGCAGGCGCGGGTCGGCGATGATCGGTCCCGACACCGCGCTCGACGACGACGTCGTGATGACGTTCACGACGCCGTCCGGAACCCCCGCCTCGGCCAGCAGCTGCGCGAAGAAGAGAGTCGTGAGGGGGGTGAGCTCCGCGGGCTTGACGACGACGGTGCAGCCCGCCGCGAGCGCGGGGGCGATCTTGCGGGTCGCCATCGCGAGGGGGAAGTTCCACGGCGTGATGAAGAACGACGGTCCGACCGGCCGCTGCGAGACGACCATCCGGCCCGTGCCCTCGGGATTCGTGCCGTAGCGTCCCGTGATCCGCACGGCCTCCTCGCTGAACCAGCGGAGGAACTCGCCGCCGTAGGCGACCTCGCCGCGCGACTCGGCGAGGGGCTTGCCCATCTCGAGGGTCATGAGCAGGGCCAGGTCCTCTTCGCGCGACTGGACGAGGTCGAAAGCGCGACGCAGGATCTCGCTGCGCTCGCGCGGCGCGGTCGCCGCCCACGCCTCCTGCGCGGCGACGGCGGCGTCGAGGGCGCGGATGCCGTCGGCCGGCGAGGCGTCCGCGATGCGGCGGATGACCTCGCCCGTGGACGGGTCGAACACGTCGAGCGTTCTGCCCTCCTCGGCATCCACCCACCGGCCACCGATGAAGAGCTGGTTCGGGACGGCGGAGAGGAGCTCGGACTCGCGGGAGGTCATCGGATGTTCTCGCTTTCTGCGCGCAGCTTCCGCGCGCTCGGGGGTGCGTCGATCGCGAGCGTCTGCCCGCGGAAGAACGCCGGACGTCGGACGGACTGCCAGATCATGGTGATGATGCCGACGACGATGATCAGCATGCCGAGGATGAAGACGATCCCGACGCCGAAGATCTGCGACCCCGACCCGTAGGCGGGGTCCATCGAGTCGACCAGCGTGGTCACGAACAGCACGGCGAGGATGAGGCCGCCGACCAGGGGGAACAGGAACGTGAAGAACACGTTCCGCACCGAGTCGAACCATTGCTTGCGGAAGTACCAGACGCAGGCGAAGGCCGTGATGCCGTAGTAGAAGCAGATCATCATGCCGAGGGTCAGGATCGTGTCCCACAGCGTGTCCTCGCTGACGACGCGCATCACGGCGTAGAAGGCGGATGCCACGATCGCCGAGACCACGGTGGCGTAGCCCGGCGTGAAGAACCGCGGGCTGACCTTCGCGAAGGCGGGCGGCAGTGCACCGTAGTGCCCCATCGCGAGGAGCGTGCGCGCCGGCCCGACGAAGGTCGACTGCAGCGAGGATGCGGAGCTGGTGAGCACGGCGAGCGAGACGAGGAACGCGAGCGGGCCGAGTACCGGGTCGGAGAGGAAGAAGAACACGTTGGCCTGGATGTCCTCGTTGCCGAGTCCCAGCTCCCCCGTGCCGACGCCGGCGAACATGATCATCGCGACCGCGAGCAGGAGGTACAGCGAGACGATCGTGAGGACCGTGACGGTGGCCGCGCGACCGGGGGTGCGTTCGGGGTCCTTCGTCTCCTCGTTCATCGTGAGGGTGACGTCCCATCCCCAGAAGATGAAGATCGACAGCGACAGCCCCGCCGCGAACGCTCCGAACGAGGTCACGGCGAACGGGTTGAACCACTCGATGTCGAACGGCTGCGGGTCGAAGCCGCCCCCGCTGGTCGCCTGCACGATCGCCATGACCGCGAACAGGACCAGGACCGCGATCTGGAACGTGACGAGCACGTACTGCAGCTTCTGCGTGGTCTGCATGTCGCGGTACGAGATCCACGTGGCCGCGAGCATGAACAGCAGGCACACGCCGATGTTGATGGGAAGGACGAAGGCGAGGTCGGCGATGGCCGCGTTGCCGGTGATCTGGGAGATGAGCAGGAACAGGAACTCCACGGCGACGCCGGCGAGGTTGGAGAGCACGAGGATCGTCGCGACGACGAGACCCCACCCCGCCATCCAGCCGATCCACGGTCCGAACGCCCGCGCGGCCCACGTGAAGGACGTGCCGGCGTCCGGCATCCGGTTGTTCAGTTCTCGGTAGCCGAACGCGACCAGCAGCATCGGGATGAACCCGACGAGGATGATCGCGGGGATCTGCGACCCGACGACCGACGCGGTCGGACCGACGGCCGCCGTGAAGGTGTAGGCCGGGGCGATGCAGGAGATGCCGATGACGACGGCGCCGATGAGGCCGACCGTCCCGGCGCTGAGGCCCTTGTTCGAGAGACCCGCGTCCCCGGTGGGCGCCTTCTCGGGTGCGTGCTGGCTCATCGTCGAGCTCCTTCGGATCAGCGGGACTGTTCGGGCGTGCGGGTGCGGGGCACGACGACCATCGGCACCGGGATCTCGCTCAGCAGCTTCGCTGCGACCGACCCCAGGAACAGTCGCCGCGGCTGCGCGAGGCGGCTCGACCCGACGAGGATCAATTCGCCCGGCAGCCAGTCGAGGTGCGACACGGCGTCTTCGATGCTGTCGCCCTTCGCGGTCACGATGTCGGCGCGGACCCCTTCCGGGATCGCGGCGAGCACATCGTCGAGCACCTTCTCGGCGTGGGCTGCGCCGGCGAGGCGGATGACGCCCGTGTCGACGGATGCCGGCAGGTCGACCGTCACGAGCGAGACGAGCCGGAGCGACGCTCCGGTCGCCGACGCGAGTGCGATCGCCTCTTCGAGGAGGACGTCGGCTCCGGCCCGCGTGCCGACGGCGACGGTGAGTCGCGGTACACCGGCATCCGTCACCCGCTTGCGGGCCCCGCGCGGGACGAGGACCACGGGCACGTCGGACGAGTGAAGGAGCTGGCTCGTGGTCGAGCCGAGGCGATGGCGCCCGCGGGCTCCCCCGTCGGCCGCTCCCACCACCAGGTGCGACGCGCCGAACTCGTCGGCGGCCTCGACGAGCCCTTCGGCGAACGACTCGGCGTACCGGGCGTGCTCGTGGTGCGCGACGCCCGCCGGCACACCACCGGCGGCCTCGGCGAGCCACGTCTCGGCCTGGCCGAGCAGGTAGCGGTCGTACGACGCGTCGGGCGGGGTGATGACGCTGCGCCCTTCGCCGGGCAGGACGAGCACGATGTCCAGCTCCGCACCGGATGCCGCGGCCAGTCCGCCCGCGACCGCCACCGCGTCGCGACCCGCCTTCGTCGCCGTGTAGCCGACGACGATGCGGCCGGTCATGCCCGGCCGTCCGCGAGGATGTTCCGGGCGGCGAGGCGGCCCATGCGGATCGCCCCGTCGACGTGCTGGTAGCCGGCGCCGGCGATGTCGCTGCAGGCGAAGTGGATGGGGCCGACGGGGGTGCGCACGTCGGCGCCGTAGCGGTGCAGTCCGCCCAGGTCGAAGCTCGCCGCGTAGGCGCCGCGGGTCCACTCCTCGGTGCCCCAGTCGCTCTCGTAGTAGACGACCGGCTCCTTGGCCTCGGGACCGTAGTAGTGAGACAGCGACTCGAGGATCCGTTCCTTGCGCTCCTCCGCGCTCAGGCGGAACATGTCGTCGGCGTTGCGGTCCGACACGAAGCCGACGAGGGTTCCGCGCGGGTCCTCGTGGTTGGTGTTGTCGTACGCCTCGTGGCAGATCTCGTAGGGGCTGAACGCCGTGCCCGAGAGTCCCTTGTCGCGCCAGAACGGCGTCTCGTAGACGGCGTGCACCTTGATGACGAACCCCATCGAGATGTGCTGGTGCATCTGGTGCTGCAGGCGCGGCATCGGCGGGACGAAGGAGATCCGGTTGTACAGCACCGGCGCGAGCGCCAGGATCGCGCTGCGGGCGCGGACGGTCAGCCCGTCGGCGTGCGCCGTGACCCCGGCATCCGACCACTCCAGGGTGCGCACCGGGCGGTTCAGGAAGACGTCATCGCCGAGCCGTTCGGCGAGGAGGACGGGCACCTGCTGCAGGCCGCCGACGACGCGCTTGTCGAGGATGAAGTCCGCGTCGACGAGGTGCGAGTAGCTGCCGGCGCTCGCGGCCATGAGCAGCGACTGCAGCAGCGAGAACGCGTGGGTCGGCTTCGTCAGCATGGCGGAGCCGGTCGCGAAGGCGAGGTTGCGCACCGCCTCGTCGTCGTCGGTCTGCTGGCGCAGCCAGGCGTCCCAGGTGATCGTGTCCCACTCGGCGGCCTTCGGGTGCGCGTACGGGCGGTCCGGGTCGATCTCGGCGACCATCGCGTCGAGCCGTCGGGTGATCTCGTCGATCGTCCGCTCGGTCTCGGGGCTCACGGGGAACATCTCGCCCGTGAAGCGCGACACGGTGCCGTCGGGGCCGACGTACACGCTGTCGCCTTCGCGGTAGCGGCTGAAGGTGTCGAGCCCGAGCTCGGCGACCGTGTCGATGAGGGCGTCCTGGTCGGGCGAGACCCATTGGCCGCCGAGCTCGAGCATGGCGCCGTCGACGACGTCGGTCCACAGTCGCCCGCCGACGCGCTCGCGCGCCTCGAGCACGGCGACGGAGAGGCCGGCCTTGCGCAGTTCGTTCGCGGCGGTGAGGCCGGCGGCACCGGCACCCACGATCACGACGTCACGGGTGATCTCGTTCATTACGACTCCTTCGTCAGCGAGGCGGTCGTCGACGCGTGGTCGGGTCGGCGACGGAGGTTGCGCCGCACGAGCGGCCAGAACAGGAGCAGCACGGCGGTGGCGATGAGGCTCGTCCACACCTGCGCACGACCGGACTCGGAGGTCAGCATGATGGCCACCACCGCCGCGATCGCCGCGATGAGGAGGATGTTCAGCCACGGGTGCAGCCACACCTTGAGCTTGAGCGCGGCGACCTCGTCGGGCGTCATCTTCTGCCGCAGCCGCATCTGCGTGAGGGCGATGAAGACGTAGACGAAGAGGGCGACGAGGCCCGCCGAGTTCATGATGAAGTCGAAGATGCCCGAGCTCGGAGCGACGAAGTTCACGAGCGTCGCGATGAGCCCGCCGATCGTCGAGGCGAAGAGCGCGAAGACCGGCACACCGGTGCGCGAGCGGCGGGCGACGACCTTCGGGGCGAACCCCTTGTCGGCGAGCGCGGCGAACATGCGAGACGCCGAGTACAGGCCGGAGTTGAGCACCGAGATGACCGCAGTGAAGATCACCAGCTGCATGATCACGTCGGCGAACGGGATGCCGAAGCGCGACAGCGCGATCGTGAACGGTGCGTTCGCCACGTCGGTCGGGACCGGCAGCTCGTCCCACGGGACGACCGTCACGATGACGAGGACGGACCCCACGAAGAAGAGCAGGATGCGCCAGATGATCGTGCTCGTCGCCTGCCGGATGCCCCTCGCCGGGTCGACTGACTCGGCCGAGGCCATGACGGCGATCTCGGTGCCGAAGTACGAGAAGATCACGAGCGCGACGCCGGTGAAGGCGACGCCGATGCCGTTGGGGGCGAACCCGCCGTGCTCCCAGAGGTTCGGCACCGCGAACGTCGCATCCGGCCAGAGCCCGAGGGCGAAGAGGATGCCGGCGCCGAGGAACACGACGATGGCGAGCACCTTGATGCTGGCGAGCCAGAACTCGACCTCGCCGAAGGTGCGCACCGAGATGACGTTCGTGCCCACGAAGATCGCGATGAGGATGAGCGACCACGCCCACGACGGCAGGGCGGGGAGCCAGGTGTGCAGCGTCTCACCGCCGAGCACCGCCTCGTAGGCGAGCACGCCGACCCAGAAGTACCAGTACAACCACCCGACGAGGTAGGCCGCCCAGTCGCCGAGGCCCACGCGGGCGTACTCCATGAACGACCCGATGGCAGGGCGGGATGCCGCCATCTCGCCCAGCATCCGCATCGCGAAGAAGACGAGCAGCCCACCGATGAGGTACGACACGATCGCCGCAGGCCCGACCTCGCGGATGACGTTGCCGGATCCGACGAACAGGCTCGCCCCGATGATCCCGCCGAGGGTGATCATCGTCACGTGACGCGAGCGCAGCTTGTTGGAGCGTGCCTGCGTGACCGCGCCGAGCCCGGCCGAGGTCTCGGGCGAGACCGGCTGCGACCAGTTGTCGGACCCCGCCATACTCAGACCGTCTTCAGCGCCCGCGCGAGGACGTCGAGGCCCTCGGTCAGCAGGTCGTCGCTGATCGACAGCGGGGGCAGGAAGCGGATGACGTTGCCGTAGGTGCCGCAGGTGAGCACGATGACGCCCTCGGCGATGCAGGCCTTCGCGACCGCCGCCGTCAGCGCACCGTCGGGCGCGCCGGTCGTGGGGTCGACGAACTCGATCGCGATCATGGCGCCGAGCCCACGGACCTCTGCGATACGGGGGTCGGATGCCGCCATCGCACCGAGCCGTGCCGTCAGCAGAGCCTCGATCTGCTGCGCGCGCTCGATGAGGCCGTCGTTCTCAAACGCGTCCAACGCGGCGAGCGCGGCCGCACAAGCGACGGGGTTGCCGCCGTAGGTGCCGCCGAGTCCACCGGTGTGCGTCGCGTCCATGATGTCGGCGCGTCCCGTGACCGCGGCCAAGGGCATTCCCCCAGCGATGCCCTTGGCCGTGGTGATCAGGTCCGGAACGATGCTGAAGTGCTCGCTCGCGAACATCGCTCCGGTGCGCGCGAAGCCGGACTGCACCTCGTCGGCGATGAAGACGACCCCGTTCGCGCGACACCAGTCGACGACCGCGGGGAGGAAGCCGTCGGCCGGGACCACGAAGCCGCCCTCGCCCTGGATGGGCTCGATGATGACGGCGGCCAGGTTGTCGGCACCGACCTGCTTCTCGATCATCGAGATGGCGCGGGCCGCGGCATCCGCACCAGACAGACCGTCGCGCAGGGGGTACGACCCCGGCACGCGGTAGATCTCGGACGCGAAGGGACCGAAGCCGCTCTTGTAGGGCATCGACTTGGCGGTGAGCGCCATCGTGAGGTTGGTGCGGCCGTGGTAGGCGTGGTCGAAGGCGACGACGGCCTGCTTGCCGGTGTACTTGCGAGCGATCTTGACGGCGTTCTCGACCGCCTCGGCGCCGGAGTTGAACAGCGCGCTCTTCTTGGCGTGGTCGCCGGGGGTGAGCCGGTTGAGGTTCTCGGCCACCTCCACATAGGACTCGTACGGCGAGATCATGAAGCAGGTGTGCGTCAGCTGCGCCGCCTGCGCGGCGATCGCCTCGACGACCTTCGGGTGCGCGACGCCGACGGTCGTGACGGCGATACCCGAGCCGAGGTCGATGAGCGAGTTGCCGTCGGCATCGACGACCACGCCACCGCCGGCGGCGACCGCGGCGATCGGGACGGTGTGCCCGACTCCCGCGGCGACGGCGTCGGCCTTGCGAGAGAGCAGCTCCTGCGAGCGCGGCCCGGGGATCGCGGTCGTGAGGCGGCGCTCCTGCGGAAGGGACGGACCACCGAGGGGCGTGGTGACGGCTGCGGTCGAGGTGCTCATGCGGCGAGCGTAGAGGCACGCGGACGCGCGGTCACTCGCCGTTGCGTCTATTCTCGGGACAGCGCTGTACAGCGCGTACACCCGAAGGGAGCCGGTATGGTCACCCGAGACGCCGACCCGACCCTGCGCGCGCTGCTCTCGCGCCACGAACTCGAGTTGCGACTCGCCGATCCCGAGGACGCGCTCCGGCCCGGAGTACTGGATCGGGCGACCCGATGGGTGCACAGCTCCGACCTGGACGACCCCACCCCGTTCCTCGCCGAGGACCTCGTGCTGCTGACCACCGGCACACAGTTCCCCGCCGGCGAGGACTACCCGTTCGACGCGTACGTGCGACGCCTCGTCGACCGCGGCGTCGCGGCACTCGGCTTCGGGACCGAGGTCGTGCGCGACGGCATCCCGACCGGTCTGGCGGCGGCCTGTCGCCTGGTCGGGCTCCCCCTGTTCGAGGTCCCCTACAGCACACCGTTCATCGCCGTCGCCCGCGCCAACGCCGAAGCCGTCGCCGCGCAGGCGTACGCGCGGCGCACGTGGGCGCTCTCGGCCCAGCGCGCCCTCGCCCTCGCGGCCCTCCGGCCCGACGGACTCGGCGCGACGATCGCCGAGCTCGCCAAGCAGCTCGACACCTGGGTCGGGATGTACGACGCCGCCGGTGAACTCGTGCGGGAGCACCCGGTGGGGGCGTTGTCGGCGACCGCCGCGAACACGCTGCGCACCGAAGTGGGGGCAGTGCTCCGGCGCGGTGCCCGTGCCGGGTCGTCGCTGCACTCCGATTCCGACGCGTTCACGCTGCAGACCCTCGGACGCGGCGGCGAGCTGCGCGGCGTGCTCGCCATCGCGGCGGGCGAGCTCGACCGCGCCGGTCGCGACGTCGTCACGGCGGTGATCGCGATGGCGGGGCTGGCGCTCGAGCAGCACCAGCGCCTGTCGCGCGCCCGCAAGGCGCTCCGTTCGGGGATGGTGCGATCGCTCCTCACCGGCGACCCGGCACTCGCCCGACAGATCTCCCGTGACGTGTGGGGCGCCCTGCCCGCCGCGCCGGTGGTCGTCGCGGTGACGGATGCCGCCGGTCGCCGCGCGGACGCCCTGCTCGACCTGCTCGAGCTCCGCGCCGAGGAGCGCCACGGCGGACTGTTCTTCGGCGGCGTCGACGACGATGTCGTGATCGTGGTCCCGGCATCCGCGGCCGCCGGACTCGGCGAGTTCGCCGATCGCTTCCAGGCGCGGCTGGGAGTCTCGGAGCCGGCGCCGTACACCGGCTTCGCGACGGCGGTGGACCAAGCCCGCGCGGCACGCGGTCGGGCGGGTGGCCCCGGTGTCGTGCGGTTCGCGGAGGTGCGGGCCGGCGGCATCCTTTCGGCCCTGTCGGCGGGAACCGCGCCGACGGTGGCCGCGGCCTTCCTCGAGCCGCTGCGCCGGCACGACCGCGACCACGGCGGGCGACTCGAGGAGACCGTGCGCGCCTGGGCGGATGCCGACGGCTCGAACGACGCCGCGGCGGCGGCGCTCGGCGTGCACCGCCACACTGTCCGCACGCGACTCGCCGCCGCCGAGCGGGTGCTCGGTGTCGACCTCTCCTCGTTCGCCGGCCGCGCCGAGGTGTGGGCGGCCCTGCAACTCGGGGGCTGAGGGTTCGGGCGCGCGGCCGTATGGAGCCGCGCCGTGCCGAACGGCGGAGATCCCGCCGACACGCCGGGGGCAGAGGCGCTCTGCACGGCGTGTCGGCCCATATCTCCGCCGGACGGCCGAGCCGATAGGTCCTCCACAACCGCGGTGACCGCGCCACGGCGCGCCGGCAGGATCTCCGACGCCCCGCGGGCGAGGCCTACTCCGGCGCGTGCGCCTCGAGGAACTCGTACAGGTCCGTCGTGTCGACCCCGGGGAAGGCCCCGGTCGGCAGGGTCGCGAGCAGGGTGCGGGGCGTCCGGACGTTCGGCCACGCCTGGTCGCGCCATGTGCGCTCGAGCTCGGCCGGGGGACGCCGGCAGCAGACCTCGACGCCGTGCCGCGACACTCCGCGGTTCGGCGTCTCGCGTCCGATGAACCACTTCGTGTCGTCGAAGCGCACGCCGACGCTCACCGAATGGGCGCCGTCGCTCGAGGACTCCACCCGCGCGGTGCACCAGTACGTCCCGTTGCCGGTGTCGGTGTATTGGTAGTACGGGTTGAACTTGTCGGGGATGTCGAACACGACCCGGCTCGTCCACCGCCGGCAGCAGAGCTGCCCTTCGATCGAACCGAACCGGTCGGCGGGGAAGTTGACATCGTCGTTCTCGTAGGCCTTCGTGATCGTCCCCGACTCGTGCACTTTCAAGAAGTGGACCGGGATGCCGAGGTGCCGCGTCGCGAGGTTGGTGAAGCGGTGCGCGGCCGTCTCGTACGAGACCGAGTACGCGTCGCGGAGGTCCTCGATCGAGATCGCGCGGCGCGCCTTCGCGTCCTGCAGGAACGCCGCGGCGTGAGACTCGGGCACCATGAGCGCCCCGACGAGGTAGTTCGTCTCGACGCGCTGGCGCAGGAACTCGGCGTACGACCGCGGCTCGGCGTGGCCGAGGATCCGCCCGGCGAGCGCCTGCAGCACAGGGGTGCGCGAGTCGCCCCGCCCCGGGATGGTGCTCTAGAGGTAGAGCCGTCCGGTGCGGTTGTCGGCGACGGAACGGGTGGATGCCGGCAGGTCCGACACGTAGTGCAGCGAGTACCCGAGGTGGGCGGCGATCTCGGAGGCGGTCCGCTGCGTGAGCGGCCCGCCCGGGTGGTCGACGGCGCCGAGGATGCGCTCGGCCTGCTCCTCCAGTCCCTCGAAGTAGTTGTCCTGCCGCCGCATGAGGTGTCGGAGCTCCACGTTCGCGCGACGCGCCTCCTCCGGCGTCGCGGAGCGCTCGTCGTTCAGCCGCTCGATCTCGCCGTGCAGGCTCAGCAGCGTCTCGAGCACGCCGTCGGGGACGGACTTGCCGATGCGGAACGGCGGGATGCCGAGGGCCTGGAACGTCGGCCCCTTCATGGCGCGTTCGAGGGCGATCTCGAGGGTCGCGCGCTCGTCGAGAGGCTCCGCGGCGAGCAGCGCGTCGATCGTGGTGCCGAGCGCCCGCGCGATCGCCTGCAGCAGCGACAGCTTCGGCTCGCGCTTGCCCGTCTCGATCATGGACAACTGGCTCGGCGCGCGCGAGACGGCCGCGGCCAGCTCGTCCAGGGTCATGCCGCGGGCGGTGCGCACCTGCCGGATCCGGCGGCCGATGCTGAGCGCGTCAGGCCCCGGTGCCGGCGGGTCGGATGCCGCATCCGCCCGATCTTCGTCGATCGTCATGTCCGGGAGTGTGTCACGTGAACAGAAGAAGGCGCAATCTTCACCGACTGAATCTCCTCAGTAGGTCGTGTTCTTCTCGCACAGTGGTGTCACGACCCGCTCCCGACCGTCAGGAGGACGACATGACCTTCCCCACCACCCCCGCAGCCCGGCCGATGCGCGCCGGCGACCAGACGCAGACCGCCGCCGAGCTGCAGGCGGAGTGGGACGCCGACCCGCGCTGGGACGGCGTCGAGCGCACCTACAGCGCCGCGGACGTCATCCGGCTGCGCGGCTCGGTCCGCGAGGAGGCGACCCTCGCGCGTCGCGGCGCCGAGAACCTGTGGAACCTGCTGCACACCGAGGACTACATCAACGCGCTCGGCGCCTACACGGGCGGCCAGGCCGTGCAGCAGGTGCGCGCCGGCCTCAAGGCGATCTACCTCTCGGGCTGGCAGGTCGCCGCCGACGGCAACCTGGCGGGGCAGACCTACCCCGACCAGAGCCTCTACCCCGCCAACTCGGTCCCTTCGGTGGTCCGACGCATCAACAACGCGCTGGCCCGTCAGGACCAGATCGAGCACGCCGAGGGCGGTGCGACCCGCGACTGGCTCGCCCCGATCGTCGCCGACGCCGAGGCGGGCTTCGGCGGGCCGCTGAACGCCTACGAGCTGGCGCTGTCGATGATCCAGGCGGGGGCCGCCGGCATCCACTGGGAGGACCAGCTCGCCAGTGAGAAGAAGTGCGGCCACCTCGGCGGCAAGGTGCTCGTGCCGACGCAGCAGCACATCCGCACGCTGAACGCGGCCCGGCTCGCCGCCGACGTCGCCGGCGTCCCGACCGTCATCATCGCCCGCACCGACGCCCTCGCCGCCGACCTGCTCACGAGCGACGTCGACCCGCGCGACCAGGAGTTCACGACCGGCGAGCGCACGAGCGAGGGCTTCTACCGGGTGCGGCCGGGGCTGGACGCCGTCATCAGCCGCGGCCTCGCCTTCGCCCCGTACGCCGACCTGCTCTGGGTCGAGACCGGCGAGCCCGACATCGAACTCGCCCGCGCATTCGCCGAAGCGATCCATGCCCGGTTCCCGGGCAAGCTGCTCGCCTACAACTGCTCGCCGAGCTTCAACTGGAAGCGCCACCTCGACGATGAGCAGATCGCGACCTTTCAGCGCGACCTCGGCGAGCTCGGCTACGCCTTCCAGTTCATCACGCTCGCGGGCTTCCACGCCCTCAACCACTCGATGTTCGACCTCGCGAAGGGCTACGCCGAGAGCGGCATGACCGCCTACGTGGCCCTGCAGGAGGCGGAGTTCGCCGCCGAGAAGGACGGCTACACCGCCACCAGGCACCAGCGGGAAGCCGGAACCGGCTACTTCGACCTCGTGTCCACGGCGCTCAACCCCGACAGCGCCACCCTCGCCCTGGTCGGATCGACCGAGACGGCGCAGTTCCACTGACATGACCGGATGCCACGGCATCCCCTTCCCTCAGGAGTACGACATGACCCTCATCGACACCCCTCGCCCGACCACCGCCACGACGACCCTCACGATCCTCGGACCGCTCCGCGAGCGCTACGACGAGATCCTCACCCCCGACGCACTGGACTTCGTCGCGCAGCTGCACGAACGCTTCGGCGGCCGGCGCCACGACCGACTCGCCGACCGGATGCGGCGCCGCTTCGAGATCGGCAACGGTCAGGACCCGACGTTCCGCTCCGACACGGCCCACATCCGCGAGGATGCCGAGTGGCGGGTCGCCGGCGCCGGTCCGGGGCTCGAGGACCGCCGCGTCGAGATCACCGGGCCGACCGACCCCAAGATGACGATCAACGCGCTCAACTCCGGCGCCCGGGTCTGGCTCGCCGACCAGGAGGACGCCACGAGTCCGACGTGGAAGAACGTCATCGAGGGCCAGCTCTCGCTCCGCGATGCGATCCGCGGCGAACTGCGGTACACGAGCCCTGAGGGCAAGGTGTACGAGGTGACCGCCGACCGGACGCCGACGATCGTCATGCGTCCGCGCGGCTGGCACCTGATGGAGAAGCACATCGACGTCACCGATCGCCGGGGGCGGACCCTCGCGGCATCCGGTTCGCTCGTCGACTTCGGCCTCTACTTCTTCCACAACGCGGAGCGCCTCATCTCCGACGGTCGCGGCCCCTACTTCTACCTGCCGAAGATCGAGTCGGCCGAGGAGGCGAAGCTGTGGGACGACGTCTTCACCTTCAGCGAGCGGTACCTCGGCATCCCGCACGGGACGATCCGGGCGACCGTGCTGATCGAGACGCTGCCGGCGGCGTTCGAGATGGAGGAGATCCTCTTCGAGCTCCGCGACCACGCAGCCGGCCTGAACGCCGGGCGGTGGGACTACATCTTCTCAATGATCAAGAACTACCGCGGCCGCGGGGCACGGTTCGTCCTGCCCGATCGCAGCCAGGTGACGATGACCGTCCCCTTCATGCGGGCGTACACCCAGCTGCTCGTGCAGACCTGCCATCAGCGGGGCGCCTTCGCGATCGGCGGCATGAGCGCCTTCATCCCGAACCGCCGCGACCCCGAGGCGACGCGGAACGCCTTCGAGAAGGTCGCCGCCGACAAGCGGCGCGAGGCGGGCGACGGGTTCGACGGCACCTGGGTCGCGCACCCCGACCTGATCCCGGTCGCGCAGGCCGAGTTCGACGCCGTCCTCGGCGGGCGGCCGAACCAGGTCGACCGCGTGCGCGACGACGTCACGGTGACCCCCGCACAGCTCATCGACTGCCGCATCGGGCTGCCGATCACGGCGGCGGGCGTCTACGGCAACGTCTCCGTCGGCATCCGCTACATCGAGGCGTGGCTGCGCGGCCTGGGCGCCGTCGCGATCGACGGGCTGATGGAGGATGCCGCGACCGCCGAGATCAGCCGCTCGCAGATCTGGCAGTGGATCCACCAGGACCTCTCGACCGACGACGGCACGCGGATCACGCGGGAGTACGTCGAGGGTCTCGTCGACAAGGTGCTCGCCGAGGTGCCCCGTCACGACCACGACCGTTTCGACGACGCGGCCGACGTGTTCCGCGAGGTCGCGCTCGGGCCGGAGTTCCCGACCTTCCTCACGCTCGGCGTGTACGCGCGCTTCCTCGTGGAGTGATCCGCCGTCGGGCATGCTGGAGCGCATGACCGACGACGACGTCACCTTCCGCGCGAGCACGCAGGACGGCTCCTACCCCCGACCGCAACTCGTCCGCCCCGCGTGGGCCGACCTGACGGGGACGTGGGGGTTCGCGTTCGACGACGAGGATGCCGGTGCCCACCTCGGCTGGGAGGGCACCGGCATCCGTTCGGGTCGCATCGTCGTCCCGTTCCCGCCCGAGTCCGCCGCCTCGGGCGTCGGCGACACGGGCCCGCACCGGGTGATGTGGTACTCCCGCGAGATCACCGACGCCGACCTGGATGCCGCGGGTCACACGGACGGACGGCGTCTGATCCTGCACTTCGGGGCCGTCGACTACCGCTGCGAGGTCTGGATCGGCGGCCGGTCGGTGGGCCGGCACGAGGGCGGTCACACGCCCTTCGCATTCGACGTCACGGACGCGGTGGATGCCGGGGGTCGCACGATCGTGGTGCGGGTCGAGGACGACCCGACCGACATCGCCCAGCCGCGCGGCAAGCAGGACTGGCTCGATCACCCGCACGTCATCTGGTACCACCGGACGTCGGGCATCTGGCAACCGGTGTGGCTGGAGAGCGTCCCCGAGGTGCACGTGGGCGCGCTGCGGTGGTGGACCGACCCGCGCGCCGGCACGGTGACCGTCGACCTGGAGCTGACGGGCCCGGTCGCCGAGACCGCGGTCTCGGTCGAGCTGGCGTTCGAGGGCCGCCGCCTCGGTGCCGCGAGCGTGACGATTGGCGCGCGTGAGACGACCGTCGTCGTCGCCGTCCCCGAGCTCGCCAACGGACAGGCGTACGAGGAACTGCTGTGGTCCCCCGAGCATCCGCGGCTCGTGGACGCGACCATCCGGGTGGGCGACGACACCGTCGCCTCGTACCTCGGCATCCGTACCGCCCACGTCGCGCGCGGACGCTTCTGGCTGAACGACCGCCCCTATTACGTGCGCTCGGTGCTCGAGCAGGGGTACTGGCCCGACACCCACCTCGCGGCCCCCTCCGCGACGGCGCTGCGCGAGGAGGTCGAGCTCATCCGCTCACTCGGGTTCACCGCGGCGCGTGTGCACCAGAAGTTCGAGGACCCCCGGTTCCTGTTCGCCGCCGACCGGCTCGGCCTGCTCGTGTGGGGCGAGGCTCCCGGCACGTACACCTTCACCCCGACGGCGATCGAGCGCACGACGCGCGAGTGGCTCGAGGTCGTGCGGCGCGACGCGTCGCACCCCTCGATCGTCACGTGGGTGCCGCTCAACGAGAGCTGGGGGGTGCAGCACATCGCCACCGATCCGCGGATGCAGCATTTCGCCCGGGCCCTCGTCTCGCTGACCAAGGCGCTCGATCCGACACGTCCCGTCGTGTCGAACGACGGCTGGGAGCAGGTCGACACCGACATCGTCGCGATTCACGACTATGAGTGGCGCCCCGAGGTCGTGCAGCGGCGGTACGCGACGGATGCCGACATCCGCCGCCTCGTCGACTCGGTGGGCCCGGCGGGTCGGGCCCTCATCCTCAGCGGCGACGTGTCGGATGCCCCCGTCATGCTCACCGAGTTCGGCGGCATCTCGTTCGACACCGAGTCGGCGGAGGATGCCTGGGGCTACTCGACGGCGACCTCACCCGAGGACTTCGCCGAGCGCCTGTCGGGCCTCATGGCCGCCGTGCACGCGAGCGAGGCCCTCGCAGGCTTCTGCTACACGCAGCTGAGCGACACCCTGCAGGAGACGAACGGCCTCGTGACCGCCGACCGCACGCCGAAGATCCCGATCGACCGCATCCGCGCGGCGATCACGGGCGAGGCCGCCGGGTAAGGGCATCCTCGAACGCCCCGACGCGAGCGGATGCCGTCAGTCGCGGCCGTGGCGCGGTTTGCGCGCGGGACGGTCGTCGTACGAGCGCTCCGGCCGGTCGCCGTACGCGCGCTTCGGACGGTCCTCGAAGGAACGCTTCGGCCGCTCACCGCCGGGACGGCCGCGGTCGGGGCGGATCTCGATCAGCTGCCCCGAGATGCGGGTGTCCTTGAGACGCTCGAGGACCGAGGCATCCATCGACGTCGGCAGTTCGACGAGCGAGAAGTCGGGTCGGATCGTGATGGCGCCGAAGTCGTCGCGGCCGAGACCACCCTCGTTGGCGAGGGCGCCGACGATCTGACGGGGTTCGACGCGCTGACGGCGACCGACCGCGATGCGGTACGTCGTGAAGTCACCCTTGCCGCGTCGCTCGCGCGGACCGTCGGTGCGCGCCTGACGGTCCTTGCGCGTCCCGCGCTCGGCATCGGCGGCGAGCGCCTTGGCGAGCTGATCGCTCTCGGGGTCGAGCAGCAGCGGCGTCTCACCCTGCGCGACGATGGCGAGTGCGGCCGCGACATCCTGCTCGGGCACGTCGTGGTTGCGGACGTAGTGGGCGATGACGTCACGGAAGCCCGCGATCCGGTCGCTCTCGGCGAGCGCCGCCGTGATGGCGTCATCGAAGCGGGCGAGACGCGTCGAGTTGATGTCGTCGGTCGTCGGCAGCTGCATCTGGGTGGGCGCCTGACGGGTGGCGCGCTCGATGTGGGCGAGCAGGTACCGCTCGCGAGGGGTCACGAAGCTGATCGCGTCGCCCGTGCGGCCGGCGCGGCCGGTGCGGCCGATGCGGTGCACGTACGACTCGGTGTCGGTCGGGATGTCGAAGTTCACGACGTGGCTGATGCGCTCCACGTCGAGGCCGCGCGCGGCGACGTCGGTGGCGACGAGGATGTCGAGCTTGCCGTCCTTCAGCTGCTGGATGCTGCGCTCGCGCTGCGGCTGCGGGATGTCGCCGTTGATGGGGGCGGCGCTGAACCCGCGGGCGCGCAGCTTCTCTGCGAGGGTCTCGGTCTCGTTCTTCGTGCGGACGAAGATGATCATCCCGTCGAAGTCCTCGACCTCGAGGATGCGGGTGAGGGCGTCGACCTTCTGCTGGTACGACACGATCAGGTACCGCTGGGTGATGTTCGTGTTCGTGGAGGTCTTGGTCTTGACCGTGATCTCCTCGGGGTCGCGCAGGTACTGCTGCGCGAGCCGGCGGATGGATGCCGGCATGGTCGCCGAGAACAGGGCGACCTGCTTGTCCTCGGGGGTCTGCGCGAGGATCTGCTCGACGTCCTCCGCGAAGCCCATCTTCAGCATCTCGTCGGCCTCGTCGAGGACGAGGTTCTTCAGCTGCGAGAGGTCGAGGGTGCCCTTCTCGAGGTGGTCCATGATGCGGCCGGGAGTGCCGACGACGATGTGCACGCCGCGACGGAGTGCCGACAGCTGCACGCCGTAGCCCTGACCGCCGTAGACGGGGAGGACGTGGACGCCCTTCATGCGGGCGGCGTAGGACTCGAACGCCTCGCACACCTGGAGCGCGAGCTCGCGGGTGGGGGCGAGCACGAGCGCCTGCGGGGTCTTCTGCGTCAGGTCGAGGTTCTCCATGATCGGCAGAGCGAACGCGGCGGTCTTGCCGGTTCCGGTCTGCGCCATGCCGACGACGTCGCGGCCGCCGAGGAGGACGGGGATGGTCGCGGCCTGGATCGCGGAGGGGGTTTCGTAGCCGAGGTCCTTGATCGCGGCGAGGACGGGACCGGTCAGACCCAGCTCGTCGAAGCCGGGGAGGGCGGGGGTGTCTGCGGTTTCGGTCGGGGTCTGGGGGTCACTCACCTATCCACCGTAGTGGAGTCGGGCTGGGAACCCTCCGGGCGGGCGTAGGATCAGAGGTTGCGCCTGACGACCGAACGGACTGCCTCGTGATCGAGATCCTCACCCCCGACCAGATCGACCGCGCCCGCACGACGGGCGGACTCGTCGGCGACATCCTCCACGGCATCAAGGAGCGCGTGAAGCCGGGCACGAACCTCCTCGAGATCGACGCGTGGGCCAAGGACATGATCCTCGGCGCCGGCGCCGAGTCCTGCTACGTCGACTACGCCCCGTCTTTCGGTCGCGGTCCGTTCGGCCACTACATCTGCACCGCCGTCAACGACGCCGTGCTGCACGGTCGCCCGCGCGACCAGCGCGTCGCCGCCGGCGACCTGCTCACCCTCGACCTCGCGATCAAGACGAGCGGGGTCGCGGCCGACGCCGCGATCAGCTTCACCGTCGGCGGCGGGTCGCACGCCGAGAACGACCCGCTCATCACGGCGACGCAGGAGGCGCTCGCGGCCGGCATCGAGGCCGCGCAGCCGGGCGCCCGCATCGGCGACATCTCCGCCGCGATCGGGGAGGTGCTCACCGGCGCCGGCTACCCCGTGAACA
Organism: Microbacterium sp. NPDC077663; assembly: GCF_044542795.1. Lineage (NCBI taxonomy): Bacteria > Bacillati > Actinomycetota > Actinomycetes > Micrococcales > Microbacteriaceae > Microbacterium > Microbacterium sp. NPDC077663. The sequence goes on from NZ_JBITVE010000003.1 coordinate 403,135, forward strand.
CCGAGTTCGGCGGCCACGGCATCGGCACGACGATGCACCAGGACCCGCACGTCTCCAACACCGGCCGCGCCGGACGCGGCTACCGCCTGCGGCCGGGCCTCATGCTCGCGATCGAGCCGTGGGTCATGGTCGACACCGACGAGCTGAAGGTCGACGAGGACGGCTGGACGCTGCGCAGCGCGACCGGATGCCGCACCGCGCACACCGAGCACACGGTGGCCATCCTCGAATCCGGCAACGAGATCCTGACCCGCCCGACGCGCTGAGTCCGCGTCACGCGGTGCCGTCGGCATCCCGCGGGAACGGGCCCGACGGTACGCTCGGAGGGTGACCGAACGCGCCCCGCTCTCTCGTAAACTGACCGCCATCGCCGAATCCGCGACCCTCAAGGTCGATGCCAAGGCCAAGGCGCTGAAGGCCGCCGGACGGCCGGTCGTCTCCTACGCCGCGGGAGAGCCCGACTTCGCGACGCCGCAATTCATCGTGGATGCCGCGGCCGAGGCCCTGCGCGACCCCGCCAACTTCCGGTACACGCCCGCGGCCGGTCTGCCGGTCCTGCGCGAGGCGATCGCCGCGAAGACGCAGCGCGACTCGGGCCTCGAGGTGTCGCCCTCGCAGATCATCGTCACCAACGGCGGCAAGCAGGCTGTCTACCAGGCCTTCCAGACGGTCGTGAACCCGGGCGACGAGGTCCTGCTGCCCGCACCGTACTGGACCACCTACCCCGAAGCGATCGCCCTCGCCGACGGTGTGCCCGTCGAGGTGTTCGCCGGCGCCGACCAGGAGTACAAGGTCACGGTCGACCAGCTCGAGGCCGCACGTACCGACAAGACGACCGCCCTGGTGTTCGTGTCGCCCTCGAACCCGACCGGTGCCGTGTACACCGCCGACGAGACCAAGGCGATCGGCGAGTGGGCCCTCGCCCACGGCATCTGGGTCATCACGGACGAGATCTACCAGAACCTCGTCTACGAGGGCGCCCGTTCGGTGTCGATCGTCGAGGCCGTGCCCGAGCTCGCCGGCCAGACGATCCTCGTCAACGGCGTCGCGAAGACGTATGCCATGACCGGATGGCGTGTGGGCTGGATGATCGGGCCCGCCGACGCCATCAAGGTCGCCGGCAACCTGCAGTCGCACCTCAGCTCGAACGTCAACAACATCGCCCAGCGCGCCGCCCTCGCCGCCCTGTCGGGGCCGCAGGACGAGGCGGAGAAGATGCGGCAGGCGTTCGACCGTCGCCGCGGGCTCATCGTGTCGGAGCTCGCCAAGATCCCCGGCGTCGCGGTGCCGAACCCGCTCGGCGCGTTCTACGTCTACCCCGACGTCACGGGCCTGCTCGGCCGCGAATGGGACGGCGTCCGCATCGACACGTCGCTCGAGCTCGCCGACTTCATCCTCGAGCGCGCCGAGGTGGCCGTCGTCCCGGGTGAGGCCTTCGGCCCGTCCGGCTACCTGCGGCTGTCGTACGCCCTCGGCGAGGACCAGCTCCTCGAAGGCGTCCAGCGCCTGCAGCGCCTCTTCGGCTGACGCCGGCGGCGGCCCGGGTCAGAGCTCGACGTCGAAGAGCACCGGCTCGGGCTGCAGCAGCACCCCGAACTCGGACTGCACACGCTGCTGGATCAGCCGCGCCAGCGCGGCGACCTCTTCCGCGCGCGCCCGTCCGCGGTTGGTGAGCGCGAGCGCGTGCTTCGTCGACAGCGACGCCTGCGACCCCGGCAGCCCGAACCCCTTGCGCATGCCGGCCTGCTCGATGAGCCACGCGGCGCTGATCTTGACGGGAGCGGGTCCGGCCGCGCGCGGCGGGATGAATCCGTCGAAGCGGTCGAGCGGGATCACCCGGTCGACCTCCTGCTCGGGCGCCATCGACCAGCGCGGCGCCTCGGGCGGCAGGGTCGCGGCGAACTGCGCCGAGACGATCGGGTTCTGGAAGAACGAACCGGCGCTCCACGTGTCGTGATCGTCGTCGTCGAGGACCATGCCCTTGCGCGACCGGATGTCGAGGACCGTCTGGCGGATCCACGCGAGCGAGACCGCGGCATCCGGCTCGAGTCCCAACGCCGAACGCAGCTGCGCGCCGCGCACCGGCACGTCGCCGTGACCGACCTGCGTCAGCTCCAGCGTGACCGACAGGATGACGGCGGAGCGCTCGGGGACCGACCCGTAGTGCTTCTTCAGCACCGAGGTGCGCAGCCCGAGCCCCAGATCGGATGCCGGAACCACCGAGACATCCCCGGTCGCCTCGTCGATGAGCTCGACCTCGACGAGCGTCTCGACGATCTCCTGCCCGTAGGCGCCGACGTTCTGGATGGGAGCGGCCCCCGTCGTGCCGGGGATGCCCGACATGGCCTCGATGCCGCTGAGACCTGCAGTCACGGTCTGCGCCACGAGGTCGTCCCAGGCGTGGCCCGCCTGGATCTTGAGCCGCACGCGCCCCGGCGTGGGCGAGGGCAGCCGCTCGATGCCGCTCGTGCGGATGAGGATGGCGGTGCCGTCGAACTCGTCGTCGCCGAACAGCAGGTTCGAACCGCCGCCGACGACGAGCCAGCGCTCTCCCGACTCCCACACGTCGCGGAGGGCGTCCACGAGTTCCGCCGTCGTCGTCGCCTCGACCATCCGGCGCGGGGCACCGCCGACGCGCAGCGTCGTGAGCTGCGACAGCGGAACGGGGGCGATCTCGGGCATCAGGATGCCGCGCGGACGCGCACCTGCGCCTTGCCGAGCACGGTCGTGCCGTCGTGCGACACGGTGAGGTCGATGCGCACGGCGTCGTCGTCCACGGCGCCGACCTTCGCGACGACGGTGACGTCGGCGCCGGAGTCCGTGTCGACGACGACGGGGCGGGTGAAACGGACGCCGTAGTCGAGGATGCGGCCGGAGTCGCCCAGCCACCCGACGACCGTCTCGACCGCGAGACCCATGGTCAGCATGCCGTGCGCGAGCACGCCGGGGAGCCCCACGCGTTCGGCGACGGCGTCGTTGTAGTGGATGGGGTTGAAGTCTCCCGACGCCCCGGCGTAGCGGACGAGCGAGGCGCGGGTCAGGTGCACCGTGCGCTCGGCGACGACCTGGCCGATCTCCACGTCGGTCATTCGTCGCCTCCCACCAGCAGGACGGATGTCGCGGTGACGACGTGGTCGCCGGCGGCATCCGTGATCTCGGCCTCACTCGTCACCATCGCGCCCTTGCCGAAGGCGCGGATGCCGGTGACCGTCAGCCGTCCGGTGAGCTCGTCGCCGGCGACGATCGGACGGGTGTACCGGAAGCGCTGCTCGGCGTGGACCACGCGCTCGAGGACGATGCCCGATTCCGGCTCGCTGAGCAGCTGCTGGAGCGTGGCATCCTGGATCACCATCGCGAACGTGGGCGGCGCGACGACGTCTGCGTAGCCGAGGGCACGGGCCGCGTCGGGGTCGTCGTGCTGCGGGTCGGTCGCGAAGACGGCACGGGCGAACTCGCGCACCTTCTCTCGTCCGACGAGGTACGGGGTGGTCGGCGGGAAGACGCGACCTTGCAACTCGGGATTCACGGGCACCGGTCGATCCTACCGCCCGGGCTCGCCGGGGTCCCGGGTCAGCGGGTGCGACCGGCGCGGTGGGCCCGCACCGCCTTGATCGCCAGCTGCACGGCGATGAAGGTGAGGTAGACGGCGAACAGGACGTTGGCGGTGAACGGGTCGACGAGGGTGGCGAGCCACGCACCGAGGGCGGTGGTGGTGCACGCGGCGACGCCGATGACGCCCGCGGCGACGAGGTCGACGTTGTGGCGCCGGAGGTTGCCGATCGTCCCCGAGATCGCGGTCGGGATCATCATGAGCAGCGACGTGCCCTTGGCCACGAGGTCGCTCGTGCCGAAGAGGAACATCAGCGCGGGCACGACGATGACGCCACCGCCGACGCCGAGCAGCCCCGCCATCACACCCGTGACGACACCGAGCACGGCCAGTCCCGATCCTGTGACCCAGGTCAGGGGCAACTCGGCCTCGCGGGAGGGCACCACGATGAAGAGCATCACGATGACGACCACGAGGAAGGCGATGAAGCCCCAGCGGATCGCGTTCTGCGGCAGCCGCGCGAGCAGCCAGGTCCCGATCTGCGCGCCGACGACGGCAGCGGCCGCGAGGATCAGCGCGGGCACCCAGGCGACGGCCCCGACGGCCGCGTACGACACGACGCCGACGGCTGCGGTCGGGACGATCGCCGCCAGCGACGTGCCCGCGGCACGCTTCTGATCGAAGACGAGCAGCGTCAGCAGGAGGGGGACGATCACCGTCCCACCGCCCACACCGAACATGCCCGACATGAGGCCGGCCATCAGGCCGATGCCCAACGCGCCGAGGTAGTAGCGGGGGGTGCGGGAGACGGGGGGCGTCGTGGTCACGAGGCGAGGTCCGACACGAAGCGCATGCCTCGACCCTACTCCCGGGCCGCGGGGCGCCCGGTCGGGTCGGCCTACGATCGAGGTATGTCCCCTTCGCTCGTCCTCGTGGCCAATGCCGGTGAATCGTCGATCAGCACGTTCCGCGTGACGGAGGCCGGCCTCGACCGGCTCGCGGTGACCGCGGGCACCACCGGTTGCTCGAACTTCGCGGTCGATCCCGAGCGCGGCCTCGTCTACGCGTCGGTGAAGGCGGATGACGAGAACCCGGATGCCGGCATCCTCACCCTCTCCCTCGATCGCGAGACGGGTGAGCTCACACCGCTCACCCGGATGTCACTGCCGGACGGCGCGATGAACTACCTCACCCTCACGCGGGACGGTTCGGTTCTGCTGGGTGCGGCGTACTCCGGCGGGTACGGGATCGTGTGCGCCGTCGATGCCTACGGCGTGGTCAGCCCGCCCGCCGCCGAGCTCCGGTTTCCGCGGCTGCACTCGGTGCTCGCCAGCGGCGACGGTCGCCACGCGTACTTCGTCTCGCTCGAGAGCGACCTCATCGCGCAGTGCGCGCTGGGCGACGACCTCACCCTCGCGCCGCTCGACCCGGCGACGGCCGCGGCCCCGACCGGCAGCGGTCCGCGTCACCTCGCCTTCAGCGACGACGAGCAGATCGTGTACGTCCTGACGGAGTTCACCGGCGAGGTGCTGCGCTACCGTCGCGACCCGCAGACCGGCACCCTCGACCTGCTGTCGTCGACGCCCGCCCACGACCCGGCCGAGAAGCTGCGCCACAGCGTCATCGACGAGGACCCCCGCGAGAACCACTACGTGTGGGGCGCGGACATCCACCTCACCGACGGCGTCGTCTGGGCGTCGGAGCGCACCGCGAGCACGCTGGCCGCCCTTCGCATCGCCGAGGACGGCTCGCTCTCGGAGCCGACCGGGTTCGTCGTCACCGAGGACCAGCCGCGCGGATTCGCCGTCAGTGACGACCGCACGCTGCTCGTGGTAGCCGGCGAACGGTCGACGACGGTGTCGCTCTACCGCGTCGACGGCGCCGACCTGCACCTGCAGGGCCGGTACGAGACCGGTCGCGGCGCGAACTGGGTCCGCTTCGCCTGACCGCGCTCAGCGCAGGAACTGCTCCGGGTCGAACTCGTCGATCGGGATGATGCGCACACGCGGCAGCTGCGCATCGAACGCGCCCGCGTCGTACTCGAGGTCGAAGAAGCGGATGCCGGGGATCTGAGCGAACCCGGCGTTGCGGAACTCCTCGAAGCCGAGGACGCCGATGCGGCGCGAGCCGTCGGCGAGGACACCGAGGTCGTCGACGAAATCTCCGTCGTGACTGATGAGAACGACATCGTCACCGTGATCCTGCAGGGCGCGCAGGGTCCGCTGGATGGCGAGGTCGACGACCTTCTCGTCGGGGTCGCCCGACAGCGGCACGGGCTGGTAACCGAGTGCGAGGAGGGCCTGCACGAACGACATCGGCAGGTTGATCGAGGCGTTCAGGAAGAAGAGGCCGCGGGCCTCCTGGTTCCAGCGCTCCGCGACGAAGGAGAGGATCCGGTCCCAGCGCGGACGCTCATCGGGCTGCGGACGCCGTCCGAGGATCGATCCGCCGAGGGTCGCGTCGATGTTCTCGCCGTCGACGAGCACCCAGGTCCTGCGATTGCCGGCCATGCCGCCTCCTCTGCGCGCCGCCATCGTCGGGCCGGTGCGCCCGACTCATCCTAGGCGGCGAGCCCCGCACCGATCCCGCTCACCGGCGGCGGCCGAGGACCCCCGCGAGCACCGCGTGCGCGAGCGGTAGGAGCGACCCCGTCATGAGCACCCCGCCGAGCACCGGATCGTCGGGCCGGATGACGGCACCACCCACGAGGAGCCCGGCGAACAGCAGCCCCGACAGCGTGCGCCGACCCAGGTGCTCCAGGCGCGCGACGCGACGCTCGAGCGCGGGATCGGGAAGCGTGATGCGGTGATCCTCGACCCGGGTGATCAGCTCGTCGACGCGACCGGGCAGGCGCGAGGCGGTCGTGAGCGAGGTCACGGCGCGACGCAGCACGTCGGTCACGGCGTTCCTGCCCTCCTCGCGGACGAGGCGCGACGCGTACGGTTCGACCGCGTCCCACAGATTGAACGCGGGATCCAGCGCGCTGCAGACCCCCGACGTGAGCGACATGGCGCGCACGATGAGGAGGAAGTTCTCCGGCAGCTGGAAGGGCAGCGACCGCACGACGTCCTGGAACTCGATCGCGAAGGCGCGGAACTCCCGGGGGTCGACCTCTCGCAGCTCGGCGAACCCCATCCCGCCGAACCGCGCGAACAGCTGGGTCATGGCGCGTTCGAGCTCGCTCGTGTCGGCGCTCGGCAGCAGGACGCCCACGTCGCGGATGCTCTGGACGAGGGCGACCCCGTCGCGCGCGGCGACGGCGATCATGAGCCGACGGAGACCGGCACGCAGACTCGGTGGGACCTCGCCCATCATGCCGAAGTCGATGAACGTCAGCCGCCACGGCGGGGTCGCTGAGTCTGCGGCATCCGTCGCCTGGAGCGGGGTGACGAAGATGTTTCCCGGATGCGGATCGGCGTGGAAGAAGCCATGCGTGAAGACCTGGTCGAACATGACCGAGGCGAACACCTGCGCCACCTCGGCGGGGTCGATCCCCGCCGCTCGCAACGACTCGTGGTCGGTGATCTTGATCGCCGTGACGTCTTCGAGGGTGAGGGTGCGCCGCGACGTGCGCTCCCAGACGACCGAGGGCACGCCGACTCGGGGGTCGCCGGCGAAATCCGCGGCGAACCGTTCGCCGTTCGCCGCCTCGTGCAGGTAGTCGATCTCCTCGAGGCTCGTCTCGGCGAACTCCTCGACGAGCTGAGGGGCGTCGACACGATCCGACACGATGCGCACGTGGCTGAGCCAGCGGCCGACGCGCCGCAGCGCCGCGAGATCGGTGTCGACGATGCCCTGGATGCCGGGGCGCTGCACCTTGACGACGACGGCGTCCAGCCCGGTCAGGGCAGCATCCTCCGCCGACAGCCGGGCGCGGTGCGCCTGACCGAGGGATGCCGCCGCCACAGGTGCGGTCTCCATCACCGCGAACGCGCGATCGAGGGTGACGCCGAGCTGACCCTCGGCCTCCGCCTTGATGAGCGGGAACGGCACGGCGGGCACCTCGTCCTGCAGCCCCTCGAGCTCCTTCGTGATCTCGGGAGGGAGGACGTCGAGGCGCGACGACATGAACTGGCCGACCTTGATCATGAGGCCGCCGAGGTCGATCGCGAGCGCATGGAACCGTCGGGCGATGCGCTGCATCCGTGCGGACCGGCCGCGCACGCCGATCCACCCGAGACCGATCCTCGGCAGGAACAACTCGAACCACCACGTGGCGGCGAGGGCTCTCGCCGCGAACCGGAGGATGCGTCGGTAGCGCGCCCGCGCGTCGCGGTCGTCGGGAAGGTTCTCGCCCTCCCGACGGCGTGCTGCCACGCGGGTCAGCCCTGCGCGAGCAGGGCGTAGAGCCGGCGGCGGGCCTCGTCGAGGATCTCGACGGCCTGCGCGACCTGCTCCGGCGAGCCCGAACGCGCCACCTGCGCAGCAGCCTGAGCGAGCTCGACACCGGCTTTGGGCAGCGCCGTCGCGCGGTGCGTGTGCTCCTTGTGCGGTGAGGAGGACTCCCACGGAGCCGATGCCGCAGCCTCCTCGGCGACCATCCGACCGGCATCCGTCAAGGAGTAGGTCTTGCGACCGTTCGCCTCCTCCGCGACGATGAGGCCCTCGTCCGCGAGTAGCTGCAGGGTGGGGTAGACCGAACCGGCGCTGGGCTTCCACGAACCGCCGCTACGCGTGTCGATCTCCTGGATGATCTGATACCCGTGCATGGGCTTCTCGGCGAGGAGGGCGAGCACGGCGGTACGGACATCGCCGCGGCTCATCCTCGGCGATGCGGGACGCTGATCGAACTGGGTACGGAACTGTTCGAACGCCTCCATCAGATTGGCGCCGAGGCCGCTGAGGTCGAAGCCCTGCGCCCCCGATCCGAAGCCGCGCCCGCCGCCGCCGAAGCCGCTCGAACCGAAACCCTGCGAGCCGAATGAGCTGTTCAAGGTGTCTCCTCCAGATGGTGACCGATACCCAACGATATATCGTTGACGACACCTCGGGCTCGGGGTCGGGAAGTTCCCAGGGATCGTGATCAGGACTTTTTCCGGAGGGCTCGAGTCCGGGATCGCCCAGGTAACGTTCGGGTAACGCTCAGGAACGTGGGAAAGAGTGGGCGACTCGTGCCCGCCCGAACGGTCACGCGCGCTCCATCGGGGCGTGTCTCGCTACACGGAACCACATCTTTCTGCATGCCTACAGACACTTCATCCACCCCCACCCGCCGCTCCATCCGCACCACCCGCGCTGATGCCCGCCGCCTCCGGCGCCGTCCGGTCCTCGTCCTCACGACGCTGACCACCGCCTTCGCGATCGCCGCGAGCGCGACGGCCATGGCCCCCGCGCCGGCCACGGCACAGCCGGAATCGACCCCGGCGATCGCGCTGGCGTCCTTCACCGAGGCTCTGCCGGATTCGCTGACAGCCGGAGTCGCGACCTCGGTGCCCGCCGCGAAGATCGAGTCGACGCTCGACCGGGCCGACGACGCGGTCGCCGCGTCGAAGAAGGTCACGGCCGACATCGCCGCCTCGAAGCTCGACGTCGGAACAGCCGACACCACGGTTGAGACCGACGACCTCGCGCATGCCGTCGCGGACCTCGAGACCGTCTCCGCTCTGCCGCTGCTCCTCGACACGCGCGACGCGACCACCGCCGTCGAGGCCGAGGTCGCCCAGGTGAACGAGCAGACCGGCGCACTGCAGGGTCGCCTCGATGCGGCCGTCCAGAAGGAGAAGGAGCGCCTGGCGGAGGAGAAGCGCAAGGCTGAAGCAGCCGCCAAGGCCGCCGCCGAGAAGAAGGCCGCCGAGGAGGCCGCCGCGGCAGCCGAGGCCCGCTCGAGCTCGAGCTCAAGCTCAAGCTCGTCCAGCTCCTCGTCGAGCTCGTCCAGCTCCGCCGGTACGTCGAAGCGCGCCGCATCCGGCACCTCGGCCGGCGCCGCACAGTCGACCGCCCGCAGCATGATCGGCAGCTACGGCTGGGGCGACGACCAGTTCTCGTGCCTCGTCTCGCTCTGGAACAAGGAGTCGCACTGGAACTACCAGGCGTACAACTCCTCGAGCGGCGCCTACGGCATCCCGCAGGCACTCCCCGGCAGCAAGATGGGCAGCGCCGGGTCCGACTGGAAGACGAACCCCGCCACGCAGATCGCCTGGGGCCTCGGCTACATCGACGGCCGCTACGGCAGCCCCTGCGGCGCGTGGAGCCACTCGCAGTCCAACGGCTGGTACTGATCCCCGCAGGGCCTCGGATGCCGCGGGTCCCCGACACCTCGTCGGGGACCCGCGGCATCCGTCGTTTCAGGCGGTGAACACCGCCTCGGCGACGCGGGCGAGGTCGTGCAGGTCGGTGACGCCGGCGAGTTCCCGCGCGGAGTGCATCGACAGGATCGGGATGCCGACGTCGACCGTCGCGATGCCGAGACGGGTCGCCGTGATCGGGCCGATGGTCGAACCGCACGGCACGGCGTTGTTGGAGACGAACTCCTGCGAGCCGACACCGGCCGCGTCGCACCAGCGGTGCCACGCGGCGGCCCCGGCACCGTCGGTCGCGTAGCGCTGGTTGGCGTTGATCTTGAGGATCGGGCCCGACCCGAGCCGCGGCTGGACGACGGGGTCGTGCTTCTCGGCGTAATTCGGGTGCACGGCGTGGCCGACGTCGCTCGAGACGCACCACGACGACGCGAGCGAGCGCAGCTGCTGCTCGCGATCCGCCCCCAGGCTCAACTGGATGCGCTCGAGCACGTCGGCGAGGAACGGCCCCGCGGCGCCCGAGCGGGTCGCGGACCCGACCTCCTCGTGGTCGAAGACGGCGAGCATCGCGATGCGCTCCCCGTCGAAGCCCTCGGCTGCACGCGCGAGGGCGACGACACCCGCGTGCACCGAGGCGAGGTCGTCGAGGCGGCCCGAGGCGAAGAAGGCGTCGTCCTTGCCGAACACGGCGCCTCGAGCGGCGTCCGCCGTCACGACGTCGTACCCGCGGATGCGGCTCGCATCGACATCGGCCTGCGCGGCGAGCTCGGCGAGCAGGTCGGCCGCATCGGCGTCGCCCAAGCCCCACACCGGCTGGGTCTGCCGTTGCCGGTCGAGGGCCAGGCCGTCGTTCACCTCGCGGTCGAGGTGGATCGCGAGCTGCGGCAGGCGCAGGAGCGGACCGGTCGCGGTCAGGACGCTCGTGCCGTCGTCGAGGACGAGTCGGCCCGCGAGGCGCAGCTCGCGGTCGAGCCAGGAGTTCAGTAGCGGACCGCCGTAGACCTCGACACCGGCCTGCAGCCAGCCGTGGCTTCCGGTGGTCGGCCGCGGCTTCAGCTTGAGCGCGGGCGAGTCGCTGTGCGCCCCGAAGACGTGCACTCCGGTCGCGGCATCCGCTCCGACCGGGACGATCCAGGCGAGGACCGCACCGTCGCGGACGACGAGGAATCGGCCGCCAGGCTGCGCCGGCCACGCGTCGCGCTCGTCGAGCTCGAGGAAGCCGACCTCACGGAGCCGACGGGCGACCTCGGCGGCGGCGTGGTAGCTGGACGGCGACGCGGCGACGAAGTCGGCCAGGTCGGCAGCGTGGTCGAGCGCGGCCGTGCCGGACACGGGCGTGGACATGGAACCTCCAAGAAGGATGCCGGACGGGACCCTCCGATCGTAGACACCCCGCCCGAGCGCAACCCCGTGGCGCCCCCGGACCGGACCGGGTAGACCGGGCGCATGGCGAAGAAGGACGACGCGGTCACGCTGGAGGTCGGTGGTCACGAGGTGCGGCTGTCGAGCCCCGGCAAGGTGGTCTTCCCCGAGTCGGGCATCACCAAGCGGGATCTCGCCGACTATTACCTCGCCGTCGCCGACGGCGCCCTGCGGGGCGTGGCGAACCGACCGATGGTGCTGAAACGCTTCGTGAAGGGCATCGGACAGGAGGCGTTCTTCCAGAAGCGCGTCCCCGACAACCGCCCGGAGTTCGTCTCCTCGGCGACGCTGCACTACGCATCGGGGACGAGCGCCGAAGAAGCGGTGATCCGGGATGCCGCGGGTCTCGTCTGGGCGGTGGGGCTCGGATGCCTCGACCTGAACCCGCATCCGGTCCGCGCCGACGACCTCGACCATCCGGACGAGCTGCGCATCGACCTCGACCCGATGCCCGGCGTGGAGTGGTCGCAGATCGTCGACGTCGCCTTCGTCGCACGCGACCTGCTGGGCGAGGTGGGACTGGTGGGGTGGCCGAAGACGTCGGGGTCCCGCGGCATCCACATCCTCGTCCGCACCGACGGGGCGCACGATTACGCGCAGGTGCGGCTCGCCGCCCAGGCCTTCGCCCGGGAGGTCGAGAACCGGGCGCCCGGCCTCGCGACCGCGCACTGGTGGAAGGAGGAGCGCGGCGAGAGCGTGTTCGTCGACTTCAACCAGAACGCGAAGGACCGCACGGTCGCCTCGGCTTACTCGGTGCGGCCCCTCCCCGATGCCCGTGTCTCGATGCCGGTCGGGTGGCAGGAGCTGCGGGAGATCCGGCCGGGGGCGTTCACCGTGCAGACGGTTCCGGCGCTCTACGCCGAGCGGGGCGACGCGCACGCGGGCATCGACGAGGCCGCCGGTTCGCTCGACCGACTGCTCGAGCTCGCCGAGCGACTCGGGCCCGCCGAACGCGCACCGCGCGGCGGTGACGGCTCGGGGCGACGGCAGTCGACGATGCCGCTCGTCGAGATCTCGCGCGCCGCGACCAAGGAGGAGGCCCTCGCCGGTCTCGATCGCTGGAAGGGGCGGCACGGGGAGGTCGTGCGGCACCTCTCCCCCGCCGATGTCCTCGTCGACGGCATGCGCGGCTCGAGTTCGCTGTGGTACCGCGTGCGCGTCAACCTGCAGCACGTGCCCGACCTCGAGCGGCCCCCGCAAGAGCCGCTCGAGGTCGACTACGACCCCTGGACCCGCTCCGCCGGCTCGGACTCCTGAGACTCCTCGGGCCTGCGCCCGGAGCCGAGGGCGAAGGTCGCGCCGAGGCCGATGACGAGGAAGCCCGCGGCGGTGAGCGCCGAGGCCCGGGTGCCGTCCGAGAACGCGGTGCGCGCAGCATCCGCCACCTGCGCCTGCGACGGGTCCGCTTCGAGACCGGCGATCGCGGCGCCGGCGGAGTCGACGACGGCCGAGACGACCTTGTCGGCCTGAGCGGCGGGCACCTCGGCGTCGTCGAGCGCGGACGCGAGCACGCCTCCGGTCGTCGTGAACAGGACGGTGCCGAGGATGGCCACGCCGAGTGCCGAGCCGACCTGGCGCGCGGTGGACTGCATGCCCGACCCCTGACCGGACTTCTCGACCGGCACGTCCTGCAAGATCACGCCCGTGAGCTGCGCCGTCGCGAGTCCGACGCCGAACCCGTAGACGGCGAGCGCAGGGATGAGCCAGCCCCAGGCGGAATCCGGTCCGATGATGAAGCCCGCCCAGGCGATGCCGATGATCTCGGCGAGGATGCCGACCCGTACGACGACGACCGCCGGGACCTTGCCGCTGAACGCTCCCGCGGCACCGCTCGCGACGAACGATCCGCCGGCCAGGGCGAGCAGGAGGAAGCCGACCTGGAGCGCGTCGAAGCCGAGGACGAACTGCAACCAGAGGGGCAGCGCCAGGATGAGGCCGAATTCGCCGAGCGAGACGACGAGGGCGGCGATGTTGCCGTTCCGGAACGAGGAGATGCGGAGCAGCGAGAAGTCGATCAGAGGGTCCCGCCCACGGCGGCCGCGGCGCAGTCCCCACCAGACGAACAGCACGAGCGCGACGAGGGTGATCGCGAAGGCGAACGGGATCGGCGAGACGGTCAGCGGCCACTCCCAGCCGCCGATGGTGAGACCGTCCTCGGCCGTCCACCAGCCGAAGCTGCGCCCTTCGATGAGGCCGAAGACGAGGGAGCCGAAGAGAATGACCGACAGGAGTGCTCCGACGCCATCGATCGACCGCTTGCGTGTCTCGCGGGACTCCGCGACGGTCAGCAGCACGCCGACCACGATGATGATGCCGAGGGGGACGTTGATCCCGAAGGCCCAGCGCCACGAGAAGGCCGTCGTCAGCCATCCGCCCAGCAGCGGCCCGACGGCCGCCATGCCGCCGATCGTGGATCCCCATACGGCGAAGGCGATGCCGCGCTCGCGTCCGCGGAAGGTCGAGTTGATGAGCGAGAGGGATGTCGGCAGGATCATCGCGCCGCCGACGCCCTGCACGAATCGGGCGAGGATCAGCAGCTCACCGGTCGGTGCGAAGCTCGCCAGCACCGACGAGGCGGCGAAGATCGCGACGCCGAGGAGCATGATGAATCGGCGGCCGAATCTGTCCGCGAAGGCACCGAACAGCAGCAGCAACGAGGCGAAGACCAGGGTGTAGACCTCCTGCACCCACTGCACCTCGGTCGAACTGATCTTCAGCTCCTCGACGATCGAGGGCACCGCGACGTTCACGATCGTCGAGTCGACGATGATGAGCGAGACGGCGACGCTGATGAAGACGAGTCCGAACCACCGCCGGGAGTCCTGCGCCATGAGATTTACCTCGCTTTTCTAGCAATCCGACAGCGATAGTACTCCTCTGCGCGCGGAGGGCAAGCCGTCAGATGCGGTGGAGTCGGACAGAACGGATGCCGCCGTCAGCGAGCTCGACCGTCATGAACGTGTGCGCCGGCTGGCGCCGCCGATCCGTGGGCGAGCCCGGGTTCAGGAGGCGCATTCCTCGCGGGGACGTCGTGTCCCACGGGATGTGACTGTGGCCGAAGACCAGCAGGTCGGCATCCGAGTACGCGGCATCCATCCGCTCCTCCCGGCGCTGCTTCTGGCCGGTCTCGTGGACGACGGCGATGCGCACGCCGTCCACCTCGCGTCGCGCGACCTCGGGCAGCACCGCACGGAGATCGTCGCCGTCGTTGTTGCCGTACACGCCGAGCACGTCGCCGTGTGTCGCCAGGTCGTCGAGGACGGATGCGGCGACCCAGTCGCCCGCATGGACGATGAGGTCGGCGGCATCCGCTTCGCGCAACACCTCGTCGGGTAGGCGGCGCGCGCGGCCGGGGATGTGGGTGTCGGAGATCAGGAGCAGTCGGGTCGTCACCGCGGAAGGGTAGCCGAGGCGCGTCGGACGCGACAGCCCCTGCGGGCGCGGACCGGGTGAGCGCAGGGTGGAGGCTCCGGTGCGATCGTGCCGGGAATCACGACGGAAGGACAACGACATGAGCACCCCCGACACCGACGGCATCCGGCTCGACCCCGCCGACGCTCCTCTCGGCGACACGACCGTCGGCGACACCGAGGCGGCGGACGCCGAATTCGAGGGGCGGCCGCTCGACGACGACGCGGGCGAGGCGCCCGAGGAACCGTATGCCGACAGCGGCATCCAGCCGGAGTCGCAGGGCGAGGACCCGCTCATCGCCGAGATGGGCGAGGACGGCGACGGCGAACTCGCCCCCGAAGACCTCTGAGCATGCCGCGCGGCTGATCCCCTACCGGACCGGGATCATCGAGCGGACGGCGACCCGCCCTTAGCTGTGGTGCCGACCTCGGGTCGCCGCACGAACGCGGCGAGGATCACTGCCAGTGTCGCGATCACGGCACCGACGAGGAACGCCGTGTGCGCGCCGGAGGCGACCGCGCCGACCGGATCTGCTCCGGATGCGGCGGCTGCCGCCCCGCCGACCGACATGAGCGTGATGAACAGCGCCACCGGCGACCTGCTGGAGCGTGCTGACGGTCGCGCTGCCGTGCGAGTAGAGGGTCTGCGGCAGCGAACCGAGGGCGGAGGTGAGCAACGGCGTGAAGACGAAGCCCAGCCCCAGGTTGAGCGCCATGTGCACGGCGACGATCCAGGCGACGGAGGTGCTCTCGCCGAAGGATGCCATCCCCCAGAGCGCCGCAGCCGCGACGATCATCCCTGGGAGGACGAGCGGCATCGGGCCGAAGCGGTCGAAGAGCGAACCGACGATCGGTGCGATGACCCCCATCAGCACGCCGCCGGGCAGCAGCATGAGGCCCACGGTGAGGGTGTCGAGACCGAGCACCTGCTGGAGGTAGATCGGCAACAGGATCAGCGAACCGAACAGCGCCGACATCACCACGATGACCAGGACCACGGCGAGGCTGAACGAGCGCGAACGGAACGTGCGCAGGTCGAGCAGTGCGGCATCCGTCTTCTGCAGTGCGAGCTGGCGGACGACGAAGGCGACCAGGGATGCCGTCCCCACGACGAGCGGGATCCAGACGGGCACCAGGGTGTGACCCGACGCGGACTCGCCGATCGAACTCAGCCCGAAGATGAGCCCGCCGAAGCCGACGGCCGACAGGCCGACGGAGAGGAGGTCGAACCGTGCGTCACGGGTCTCGGTGACGTTGCGGACCCAGACGGCGCCGAGTCCGATGGCGATCAGGGCGATGGGGAGCACGAGCCAGAACATCCACCGCCAGTCCAGGGCGGAGAGAATGAGGCCGGACACCGTCGGGCCGATCGCCGGCGCCACGGCGATCACGATGCTGATCACGCCCATCATGCGGCCGCGGTGGGTCGGCGGGACGACGTTCAAGACGGTCGTGAACAGCAGCGGCATCATGATCGCCGTCCCCGAAGCCTGCACGACGCGGCCGACGAGCAGCATCCCGAATCCCGGGGCGAGCGCAGCGATCAGCGTTCCGATCGCGAACAGCGCCATGGCCGTGAAGAACACCTGCCGCACCGTGAAGCGCGCCAGCAGCGATCCCGTGAGGGGGATGACGACCGCCATCGTGAGCAGGAACCCCGTCGTCAGCCACTGCGCCGTCGCCGCGGAGATGTCGAGGTCGACCATGAGACTCGGCAGGGCGACGCCCATGATCGTCTCGTTGAGGATGACGACGAACGCGGCGACCACGAGGAGTGCGATCACCGGCCCCGTCTTCGCGCCAGCGGCGGCGGGCGTGGAAACGGGTGCCGTGTCGGGTCGGGAGTCACTGAGGGTCATCGGATGCCTTCGGGGTCGGAGTGCGGCGGGCGGCTATCGACACTATATGACAGTCACTGCCAATATGTCGCTAACTGCAGAGTTGACGATCGGTGCAACAATTGCCGCATGCAGCTGCATTCCCGCGATGACGCATCCGAGGCGAGCCGCCCGACGGAGGGCCTTCGCGAGCGACGGCGACGCGAAACCCAGCGCGAACTGTCGGACGCCGCCCTCGAGTTGTTCGAGACCCGCAGCGTCTCCGGCACGACGGTCGACGACATCGCTCACCTCGCCGGCACCTCGCCACGCACCTTCTTCCGCTACTTCGCCACGAAGGAGGCAGCCGTTCTGCAACCGACAGACGAGTCGGAGGCGATGCTCAGAGCCGTCGCCGATGCAGTGAGCGGGGGCGAGCCGCTTCTGGGCGCGCTCGAGAGCGCCTGGCTGACACAGATCTCGCGTTTCGACGCCGAGCCGGGCGAGCACCAGCGGGTCCTCCGGATCCGGCGGCTGGTGGGGCAGGAGCCGACGCTGCTCGCCCTGGCCCTGCGCACCGAAGCCGAGCAGGTCGATGCCCTGACCGACACCGCCGTGCAGTCGGCGGCCGGGACAGGCGCCGACGCTCTCAGTGCGCGGGCGGCGATCGGGATCGTCTTCCTCATCGTGCGACTCGCCTTCGACGAGTGGGCTCGGCGCGCCGAGGGGGGTACCGCGGTCAGCGTTCGCGAGATCTATCTCGATATCCGGCGCAGCACCGTGGCGATGAGCGACCGGTTGGGCGATCCGCCCGCCTGAGGCCGACGAGCAGCAGAACCCCGGGAACAACAAAACCCCCGGGTGGAGCCGGGGGTTTTGCGTAGCGGGAGCGGGGCTTGAACCCGCGACCTCACGATTATGAGTCGTGCGCTCTCACCAACTGAGCTACCCCGCCACGAGCATCCGAGGGATGCTGCGAGCCCCGAGTCAGGATTGAACTGACGACCCCTTCCTTACCATGGAAGTGCTCTGCCACTGAGCTATCGGGGCGTGCTGCCCGCACGCGGGCAACTAGAAGAGGATACCAGAGTCGCGGCATCCTTCATGTCACGGGTCAGCCCTGCGTGTGCTCCTTGAGCCACGGCAGCGGGTCGATCCGGGTCGTGCCGCCGAGCAGCACCTCGAGGTGCAGGTGGGCGCCGGTCGACTTGCCCGTGCTGCCGACGCGACCGATGACATCGCCCGCGTCGACCGTCTGACCGGCCGAGACACGGAGCGATCCGTACTGCATGTGCCCGTAGCGCGTCGAGACGAGTTGGCCGTCGATGATGTGGTCGATGACCACGGTCACGCCGTAGTCGCCGCCCGCCTCCGTCGCGATGCGGACGGTGCCGCCGGCGACGGCGTGGACCTCGGCGCCCGCTCCAGGAGTGAAGTCGGTGCCGTGGTGCGCGCGCGAGAACTTCGACAGGTACGACGTCGAGCCGAACTGCGCCGAGATCGGCACGCCCACGGGGAAGGGCCACTGCACGTCGGCCGTCTCGTCGTTGACCCAGGTGCCGGCGAACTGCGTGACACCGGACTCGGCGGCCACGTCGGTCATCGACTCGATGTCGTACTCGCCCGAGCGGGAGAGGATCGTCGCGCCGGCGTCGGAGTTGGCGACGTAGGCCTGGATCTCGGGAGCATCGGCGTCGGTGGCCTCGGCGGCGAGCGAGATGTCGCCGCTCACCTCCTGACCGAACGCGCCGACGGCGGTGACGGGGGTCGTCGTGCCGATGGCCAGCAGCCCGACGACACCCACGACGCTGATCGAGAAGGATGCCGCGGCCGCACGCTTGAGCAGGACGCGTCCGCGCCGCGGGCGACGGGGCTGCTGCTCGGCCATCCGCACGCGGGTCGTGCGCCGCGCGTGCTCGTCGGCGTCGACGGCGGCCCGAGCGACCTGGACGGGCGTCTCGCCGGTGAAGGAGAACACCTTCGCCGCCAGCTCGAACTCATCGATGGTCGGCCCGGCGTCCTCGGCGGAGGTGTGCGTCGAGGAGGCGGACGGCAGGACGATCGTCTCGTCGAGGAACTCGGGGATTCCGGGGGCTTCGGGAACGGCCGAAACGACAGTCGTCGTTCGCGAGGAGCGCGAACGACGACGGAGAGGAAGCGGGGTGGCGGTATCGGAGATCGCCTCGGCGAGGGTCTCGGCGACGACCGACTCGGCGATCGATGCGGGGGCGGACTCGGCGATCGGGGTCTCGGCACCGGCCGACGCCTCAGCAGAGGGCGAGACCTCGGCCGCAGCGGTGCGGGAGCGGCGGCGACGCGGCGCCGGAGCCGCCTGGACGATCGCGATGACCTCGCCCATCGCTGCGGCCGCCTGCGTGACGGTGACCTCCGCGTCGCTCGCAACGGGAGTCGCGGCGGCGCGGCGACGGAGCTCCGCACGGGTCAACGGCGTGGCGCCGGACGTTGCGGAATGCCGGTCGCGACGCGTTGCGGGCGCGTCGTTCGGGGAGGTCTCGAAAGTCAAACTGCGGGCTCTCGGGTAGAGCGGCGGGGGCCGCGGGCTTCAAGGTCACAATCCCTCCGCTCGGGCAGCGAAGGTAACGATCAGATAAACAAGCTACACGACGGGGCTGAGAATGGCATGTCCGTTCACAGACCGATCCTGTCGACGAGCCTGTGGAAGAGTTCCGGCCCCGCAGCGATGGTCATGTCCCGCCCGGGAAAGCCGTCCGGCGCTCCCGTCACGACCCCCCCGGCCTCAGTCACCAGAAGCGCGCCGGCCGCGTGATCCCAGGGGTGCAGACCGCGCTCGAAGTAGCCGTCCAGACGCCCCGCCGCGACGTAGGCGAGGTCGAGCGACGCCGCCCCCGCACGGCGTAGATCCCGCACGAGCGGCATGACCGCCGCGACACGGGCGAGGTCGCCCTCGTGGTGCTTCGGGTCGTAACCGAATCCGGTCGCCACCAGCCCGCCGGCCTCACCGACCTGCGAGACCGCCAGCCGGTGCTTCCCTCGCCACGCGCCACCGCCCCGGACGGCGTGGAACGTCTCGCCGACGGCGGGGTTGTGCACGACACCGGCGAGAGCCGTCCACGTCGGCGCGGTGGGCTCCCCCGAGACGGCGGCGATGCTGACGGCGTAGTGCGGCATCCCGTACGCGTAGTTCACGGTGCCGTCGATCGGATCGACCACCCAGGTGATGTCCGAGGTCCCCCGCTCCGCGCCGGACTCCTCGCCGAGGAAGCCGTCGTCCGGGCGTTCGGCGGCCAACCGCGCGCGGATGAGGGCCTCGACCTCGCGGTCGGCCTCGGTGACGATGTCGGCGATCGCCGACTTCGTCGCGGCGATCGCCACACCCTCCTCGCGGCGCCGCCGGGCGAGCGCGCCGGCTTCGCGGGCGATGTCGAGGGCGAGGTCGGCGAGCGCAGCGGCATCCATCCCTCCACGCTACGCCGCTAGGTTGAGCACCATGAGCGCCATCCGTGACGTCGTCATCATCGGCGGAGGACACAACGCCCTCGTCGCCGCCGCCTACCTCGCCCGCGCCGGGCGCACCGTGACGGTGCTGGAACGCCAGGACCACGTGGGCGGCGCGGCGGTGTCCGAGCGGCCGTGGGCGGGAGTCGACGCGCGACTCTCGCGGTACTCCTACCTCGTGAGCCTGCTCCCCCGCACCGTCATCGACGACCTCGGTCTGCGCATCCGCCTCGAACGCCGCCGCTACTCGTCGTACACACCGCTGCCCGACGACCCGGGTCGCGGCATCCTCATCGACAACGCGGATGCCGCGGCCACCGCCGCGAGCTTCGCACGGGCCACCGGCGACACCGACGAAGCGGGTCGGTTCGCGCGGTTCTCCGAGCGGACCGCTCCCCTCGCCGCGACGCTGTTCCCCACGGTGACCGCTCCGCTCCGGCGGGAGCACGACGCCCGCGCGGCCGTCGGCGACGATGCGCTGTGGGAGGCGATGACGGCGCGACCGCTCGGAGAGTTCATCAGCGAGGGACTCCGGACCGACGTCGCCCGTGGCATCGCCTTCACCGATGGGCTCATCGGCACGTTCGCACGCTCGGACGATGCCACCCTCCGTCAGAACCGGTGCTTCCTCTACCACGTCATCGGCGGCGGCACCGGGGACTGGGACGTTCCGGTCGGCGGCATGGGCGCGGTCAGCGGCGAGCTGGAGCGAGCCGCCCGCGCCGCCGGCGCCGAGATCCGCACCGGCGCCGAGGTCGTCGCCGTCTCACCCGACGGCGCAGTCGATCTCGCCGACGGCGAGCGCGTCGGTGCCCGGGTGGTTCTCAGCGGTGTCGGCGCGGCCCTCCTCGATCGGCTGCTCCGCGCGGGCGGCGCCGCCGGAACCGGGGCACCGCTCCCGGAGGGCGCCCAGATCAAGGTCAACATGCTGTTGTCCCGGCTCCCGCGTCTGCGTGATGCCTCGGTGGACCCCCGCGCCGCGTTCGCCGGAACGTTCCACATCAACGAGACGCTGACGCAGGTGGATGCCGCCTACGATCGGGCGGCGAGCGGTGGCATCCCGGACCCGTTGCCCGCCGAGATCTACTGCCACTCCCTCACCGATCCGTCCATCCTCGGGCCCGAGCTGCGGGCCTCGGGGGCTCAGACGCTGACGCTGTTCGGGTTGCAGGTGCCCCATCGGCTCGTCGCAGACGGCACCGCCGACCGGGACGCGCTGTGGGAGGCGGCGCGGCGCTCCCTCGACTCGGTGCTCGCGGAGCCGATCGCCGACGTGCTGTACCGCACTCCGGACGGGGAGCCCTGTGTCGAGGCGCGGACGACGGGCGACCTCGAACGCGACCTGGGGATGCTGGGTGGCGACATCTTCCACGGCGATCTGTCGTGGCCGTGGGCCGCGGACGACGAACCGCTCGAGACCCCCGCGCAACGGTGGGGTGTCTCGAGCGGTGTCGACGGTGTGCTGTTGTGCGGTTCGAGCGCGCGACGCGGCGGCGCGGTCAGTGGAATCGGCGGCCACAACGCCGCCATGGCGGCATTGGAGATGCTGGCCGGCTGACCGTCACCGCTCTGGCGGTGCGGGCGGGGCGTCCGGTGCGGGCGGGGCGTCCGGTATGGGCGGGGCGGCCGGAAGCGGGGGCACCGGCGGGACCGGCGGGGCGGCCGATTCCGGCGCGGCCGGCGCGGACTCGGGCGACGGCGGAGCCGTGGGCGGGGCGGGCGGCGTGGCCCCGGCTGCAGGAGCGGCGTCGGGCGTGACGGCACCGTAGGGCTGCTGCGGGTAGGTCGGCCAGCCGGTGTAGTAGGCGTTCCAGTCCGGGCTGCCGTCGGGCATCACGGGGAGGGGGGTGCGACCGTCGGCGTAGGTCGGCCATGCCTGCGCGGGGGCGGTGGCCGCTGCCAGGTGCGCAGCGCCGTCGTTCTGCGCTGCGGCGCCGTAGCCCTGCGAACCGTACGCTGCGGCGACCTGAGGCTGTTCCTTCTTCGGCGCGAACAGGGCGTTCACGAGCGGGACGAGGGCGGTGCCGACGGCGGCGAGGATCGCGTCCGACACCAACACACGCCAGTAGATGTCGCGGAACTCGATGAACTCCTCGAGCATCAGCGGGATGATCAGCATGACCGCGAGGATCACGACGAGCCCCATCGTGACGTACGTCACGATGCTCGTGAAGGTGGTCTGATAGCGGGCGAAGGCCTTCGCGTAGAGACGGATGTGCAGCAGCGCTCCCTGCAGGATCAGCACGATGAGCAGGAACTTGAAGAACCGTTCAGCGCCGACGCCGTAGTCGCCCGCGGCCTCGGGCATCCAGATCATGAACGCACCGATGATGAGCGCGACGACCCACGAGACGATGCTCGCGAGGGCGAACCACGCCGGTCGACGGCTGGCAAGGGATGCCTCGAGGATCGAGATCCCGGCGAACCCGGCGAGCAGCAGAATCGTGAGGAACGCCCGGCCGACGATGCCGTTCGAGTCGCCGATCAGGACCCAGACGACGCAGACGACCGCCGCAGCGATCAGTGCGCCGATCGCGACCCAGATCGCGGCTCGGAAGATCCTGCTCGAACGGGGGGCGGTGATCGGTTCGCTCATCCTCGACATCCCTTCGGCGGAGGCCTCCCCCGCACTCGCCCCCATCCTGTCAGACGGGCCGACGAGCACGCCGGATGTCCACAGGGGTTGCGGCCGTGGCACGGGCTGTGGAGGGGTCAACCGGGAAGGACGACGACGGGTCGCTCCTCGGCATCCACCTCGTCGATCTCGGCGGCGTCGTCGTACGCCCGAGCGACGTGTGGCGACCCCCGCTCCGTGCGCCACGCTGTCGCGTCGGGCCACAGGACGACGTTGTCGTGCGGGCCGATCCAGATCGTGGTGACCTCGATCTCTCGGCCGTCGGCGAGGATCAGCCGGCTCGACTGCGTCTGCGCCTCGTCGAACTCTTCCGGCTCACCCGGCGTGTACTCCTGCAGCGGCATGTCCGTGAAGCCGCGCATCCACTCCGTGATGATCTCCGGGTTCCGGATCGTCAGCCGCTCGATGGTGTCGGGCACCGCCGTCGACGGCTACTCGAAGTATTCGATCGCCACGACCTGATCCGCACGGACGGCGATCGAACGTGTCGTGTTCGGGGTGCATCCCGCGAGCGCGACGGTGAGGGCGGCAGCGGCGGCGGTGATGATGACGAATGAGCGGTGGCTGGGCATACTGACCGCAGGCTATCGACTCGCTGACCGGCGCCGCCAACGAGAAAGGGCTGCGGATGTCTCCGCAGCCCTGGGTGGTGGCGAGTGAGGGATTCGAACCCCCGAATGCAATGCAGTCTGATTTACAGTCAGATCCCTTTGGCCGCTTGGGTAACTCGCCAAGTGCGCACCCGCCCGGCTTGTGCAGTCGACCGGAGGCGCGATCACCTACTCTACCCTCCCGGCGGGCAGGACGAAAACCGCGGCGTCAGGCTGCGGTGGCCACGCGCTCGACGAAGGATTCGAGGCGATGACGCGTGCCGTCGATCCGCCGGTCCACGCTCGCACGGATCTCGCTCGGGGCCAGCGGACCCGCGATGCGGACGTTGTCGTGACAGGTCAGATCCGCACACACGTAGGTGCCGACGCTGTCGCCGCGGTCACCGGCATCCCCTGTCCGTCGGGCGGTGAACATCGTGACCTGATTGCCCGGCTGCATCGTGTGACAGATGTTGCACATGGCGGAGCGGCCCTGCGTGGCGCCGTTCGCCGCACGCAGCACGATGCCGGTCGGCCGGCCGTCGATCTCGGCGACGACGTACCCGCGGCTGCGCGTGGTGGGGTCGCGCCAGGCGAGGAAGTCGAGGTGATCCCACTCGAGGATCGGAAAATCGTGGGGCGGCTCGAGGCGTTCGCGCTCGTCCCTCGTCGCATTCACCAGCACGTCGCGCAACTGGTCCTCTGTCAGCGGCCGCATCAGCCCATTGTACGAAGCGACGGATGCCGTGGCTCCGCCGGCGTCGGTCAGGCGCCGAGTGCCAGGATCAGCGACGACACGCCCACCAGGCCGACGCCGGCCACCGTGCCGATGGCGGGCCAGAGGAAACCGCGGCGGCGGATGCCCGCGAAGACTAGACCCACGATGCCCGCCAGCATCCCGGCCGAACCGCCCGCGACGAGCAGGACGAAAGTGAAGATCAGCAGCCAGCCGTACTGCTCGTCCACGGTCGCGACGACGAGCAGGACCAAGAGGGTCGGCAGTATCGACAGGACGACGATCGCGAGGGCGGCGATGCCCCACGCGCGTTGGGCGAGCAGGGGTGTGGCGGGCGTGGTCACCCCGCCAGCGTAGGCGCGGTCGCATCCCGCGCCCGGGTGACGCGCGGTGGCTCAGCCGCGTGAAGAGATCGTGCGGCTCGTCGGCCGCAGCTGCACGCGATCACCCGGCTGCAGGATGCGCTCGGGTCCGCCCGCCTCGTTGAACTTCTGCACGGTGATCGCGTCGACGCAGAAGCGGTCGCCGATGCCGCGATAGGTGTCGCCCGGCTGCACGGTGTAGAAGGTGGGCTTGCCGTCGACCTTCTCGACCGGACCCTCGGCGTACTCGCCCTTGCCGGTGTCGACGACCGTCCCCGACATGCCGACCGGGATCCGCCCTTCGGCGTTCGGGTCGGCGAGCGAGATGCGCGCGATGGCGTCGCAGTCCTGGTGCGTGCGGTACCCGCCCTTGGCCGCCTCGTTGAGCGCCAGCGCGGTCGACTGACCTTCGGCGAGGATCGCGAGGTAGTCGCCGGCGTAGATCTCGCCGGCTCCACCGAAGCCGTTCGCGCTGTTGAAGTCGCCGCTGTTCAGGCAGAAGCGCTCCACGATCGCCCAGTACGAGTCGCCCGGCACCACCCGGTACACCGTCGCCAGGCCCGTGCTGTTGGACTGCTCGACGACGCCCGTGGCACCCGGGGAGATGTCGCCGCGGTCCTTGCCGGCCGGCACACCGAGACACTTGCTCTCGGGAGCCGGGGTCGTCTGCACGGGTGTGGGAGTCGGAGACGGGGCGACCGCCGTCGGCGTGGGTGTGGGCGTCACCGTCCGCTGCGGCGGTGCCGACGTGCGCGGCGCCTCGGCGACCACCTCGTCGGTCGGGATCATCCCGATGACGGCGGGCGCAGCAAGAGCCAGGAGCCCCACCACCGAGCCCACAGCGATGCCGACCATGATCTTCCCCCGACGATCCATGCCTCGACGCTATCCCGCTCGGGTCACAGGCGCGCAACGATCGACCGGCGGTACCCTCGAACGCATGGCCAGCGACAGCTCATTCGACATCGTCAGCAAGATCGATCGCCAGGAGGCGGACAACGCGCTCAACCAGGCGCGTAAGGAGGTCGAGCAGCGCTACGACTTCAAGGGCACCGGTGCCTCGATCGAGTGGAGCGGCGAGTCCATCCTCATCAAGGCGAACAGCGACGAGCGCGCCAAGGCGGTACTCGACGTCTTCCAGTCCAAGCTGATCAAGCGCGGCATCTCGCTGAAGAGCCTCGACTCCGGCGACCCCCAACCCTCGGGCAAGGAGTTCCGCATCGTGTCGACTCTCAAGGAGGGCATCTCCTCCGACGACGCGAAGAAGATCAGCAAGATGATCCGCGACGAGGGCCCCAAGTCGGTCAAGGCGCAGATCCAGGGCGACGAGCTTCGGGTGCAGTCGAAGTCGCGCGACGACCTGCAGGAAGTGCAGCGGATGCTGAAGGCCGCCGACCTCGACGTCGACCTCCAGTTCGTCAACTACCGCTAACTGGAGACCCTGACCTGGGGTTTTTTGACCTTAGTCCGCAGGACCGCCCGGTGGTGGGCCAGGTGAGAGGGTCGCGATGTACGCGCGGTGGATCAACACCGTCGCGGCCCGAGGCGTCGGCTGTGGGTTCAGCTCGACATCCCGAAGCCAACACCGATAGAAGACGAGCTCGCCTTGCCGGCGGATCTCCACACGCCCGTAGGGGTCGCCGTCCGGTGTGGCCAG
This sequence comes from Microbacterium sp. NPDC077663, assembly GCF_044542795.1. NCBI lineage: Bacteria > Bacillati > Actinomycetota > Actinomycetes > Micrococcales > Microbacteriaceae > Microbacterium > Microbacterium sp. NPDC077663. The sequence goes on from NZ_JBITVE010000003.1 coordinate 429,027, forward strand.
GGTCCAGGTGCCCGCGGGGCGCTCGATGGTGGCCATGAAGGGATGCCATCGAACTGCCACAGCTGAAGCATCAGCGCGACCACCGACATGACGGACCCCCAAGGCTGAGTATCAACTCACGAGCCGGGAACCCAGATCGCAAGGATCGCCCAGATCGCTCCGCTGATAACCAGCGCCCAACCGATCGACTCGACGAAATCTTTGTCCGCGCCGACTAGCAACGCCTGGGCCCGAGGCCGCTGTTGCTCGTTGCTCGTGTGGGTCAAATCGAGTTCGACCTTCGGCTCGCGAGTAGCGATGGCGATGACTTGGAAAACCGATCCAAACAAGACGAAGCCGGCCACGACCGTGTCCTGCTCTCTCCCGTCCGGTGCCCACCAAACTGCGGCGCCAATAGTCAGCAGGAGTGCAACGAGCCCACCACCTCCACTCCACAGCACGACCTTCCGCCGCGGGCGATCCTGAGGGTGCCGCTGATGGTAGGCGATCCCGAGCCCGAACAGCAGGAAGAAGAGTGCGACGTACGCGATGATCGCCCAGCCGGCGAGATTTAGAATCACCGTCATTTCTCCTGCAGCCGCCGCACAACGTCAGTTGAGAACCATTGCACAAGAGTGGCGGCCAGCTGGACGTGTCCACGGGCTTGCTGCGCGTCAGCTTCGGCGGCTGCGTTCGGCTGAGGATGGCGACCCGTCTGGGCCACGATGAGTGTGTCGAGCATCCCGAGAAGCATCGCGAGATGATCGGGCTTGGAGTCGTCTCGCAAAGCGAAAGCCAGACCCCAACCTCGCTGGGATTCGAGGGCGCTCCGAATCTGACCGAGCTTGTACATCTTTGCAGCGGGGGTCACCTTGGGGCCGGCGGCGCTCTCGACGGCGAGAATCGACTCCGCCATCACGACGTTCACGTTGGGGCTCGCCAGCTGTGCCTCACTCCACGCTCTCACGAGATGAACGCCGGCCTCGATATGACTCGTCGCCGCAGACTCGGCCGCTTGCGGAACGCCGTCCACGGACCGGTGGCCGAGTCGGTAGACCCCGTCGAGTTCAACCACTTGAACGGCTGAGGCGTTCAAATCCATATGCGTGCCCAACGTTACGACCTCGTGCGGCTGAGGCGTCGCCACCCTGTAGGTAGAAAGCATCAGGTCGGTCAGTCGCAGGAGCCCTTTGTCGCGGCCGTACTTTTCCATGACCTTCGTGATGACGTGAACCGGTTCCGGTTCGTGCTGGAAACTGGGGAACCCGAGGGAGAACTGGAGTGCGGACTCGATGTGGTGGACAACGCGCGATGGAACGTAGCTGTATCCCTCCCCCAATTCAGCCTTGAGCCACACAAGGAGAGGCGCCACAAGCGTCGCTGGGATCTGCTCCCGTACTAGTCGGCGCTCGGCGTATTCCTCGTCATCTGCATCCCAAGGTCTGAACACCTGCACGGCAGCAACACTAGGAGCGTCTGCGCGGATCAAAGAGCTTCGACACGATCACACCACTTGTATCCACTCTTGTAGGCCGGCGGTGATGAGAGTGACGAGAACCCAGCCCGGCACGTTCCACTGTTTGAACCTGTTCCTAGGGCGTGTCTCGCTCCGGCAGGTTGGCGACGTATCGATCTAGCTCGGCCTTGGAGAACTTCACACGCTTACCGTCACCGACGGGTATCAGCTTCCCCGTCGCGCGCAGCTCATCGACCTCGCGGAGCGACATCGACAGATAGTAGGCCGTCAACTCGCGTGTCATCAGGGCCGGCGGGAACTCTATTCTCAGCACGCTAGACATGCCTGTAGCTTCACACCATGGCGAACGAGCAGCACGAGGCCGCGGTCGACACTAAGGAGATGGCTCGGATCCTCGGTGTCTCCGTGGTCACCGTTTCGCGGATGGTGCGAGATGGGGAGATCCCCGCTATCAAGGTCGGCGAGCGGTTCCGCTTCTTCCCCTCGCGGGTAATCGCACACCTAGAAGCGAAAGCAGCCGAGCCCGAGGATCTCTGGGCTCTGCCATCCGGGAACCTCGCCAGATCAGCGGGAGCGGTGAAGGCCGCCGAGACTCGACGGATACTTGCCGCGGAGCGAGCCAAACAATCCGACAAGACATAGTCCGAGTCCGCTCTGAGTCCGCGGAAATGCCTGCGAGTGCGCTGAACCACCAACACACGACGAACACATGCCCGCGAGATTCCGGGCCAGCCAACGGATGTCAATCACACCCGATACGCGGGGTGCGATTCGTCAACTACCGCTGAGCACCGCGGTCGCGCGGTGGGGTTGTCAAGCCCGCGCGACCGACTCGCGCCTCACCTACCGTGGCAGGTCAGCACCACGATCAAGCGAGGACCCTGTGCCGAACCAGCACCACACCCCCGGAACGGTCTGGGCGCGCGTCGAAGACGGCTTCCACGTCGGTAGCCGGGGCGGCAACTTCCTGGGCTACATCGAGCAGCGGACGGACGGACGCTACGTCGCGTTCGACATGCGCTCGGCAGTCGTGGGCACCTTCACCGACCTCGTCGCCGCGATGCGCATCCTCTCGGCGCCGACTGAGGCCCCCGCGGCATCCGGCATCTTCACCATCAGGGAGAACCGATGACCGACTCCCCTGCCGTCTTCTCCGTCGTCTACTCGAGCATGGCGACGGCGCCGCTCGACGACGCCGCGTTGCGCGAGCTTCTGACGCAGAGCCGCTCCTCGAACGCCGAGCGCGACGTGACGGGCATGCTGCTGTATCGGGGCGGCCGCTTCATCCAGATCCTCGAAGGGCCGGAGCAGGCTGTCCGCGACACGATGGGCAAGATCGAACGCGACCCCCGACACGACCGCCTGCGGGTCCTGATCGACGAGTTCATCGAGGAGCGCAACTTCGCCGAATGGACCATGGGGTACGAGCCGATCGACGTACCCGGCAGCGCCGCACCGGAGGGGTTCCGTGACACGTTCGACGACCTCGAAGCCCACGGCGACCCCTCGGCCACCCTGCGCGCCGCGCGGGAGCTGAGCTTCTGGTTCCGCGTCCGGTCGACGCAGCGCTGACCGCGCGACGACGGCCCGGACCCCTGAGGGATCCGGGCCGTCGTCGTGTCAGCGGGTCAGAGCGTGCTGGCGAAGGGGTCGAAATCGACCGGCACCGGCGGGACCGGCGCGACCGTGCTGTCGATCTCGAGATACTGGCCGGTCTCGGCCGAGTCCTGCGCCGAGAGCAGCACGTCGAGCACGTGGAACCCGAGCTCACCGGTCGCGACGTGCGGCCGGTCCTCGGCTACCGCGCGCACCATGTCGAGCACACCGAGGCCGCGGCCGACGACCGTGCCCTGCTGCTCGACGTCGATCCACTCCTGCTCGGTCTTCATGCCGTCGCGGAAGACGCCCAGCGGCTTCACGTAACGGGTCGGGCCGTCGAACCGGTTGGGGTCGGGCAGCACGATCGAGCCCTCGGTGCCGTGGATCTCGACGACGCCGTGACGCTCGAGTGCCGAGTCGAAGCTCAGCAGGTGCGTGCCGTGCTGGCCACCCTCGAACGTCGAGAGCACCTGCACCGACGAGGGCACCTCGACGGGGAAGGTCTCGCCGGCGCGGGGCCCGGTGTGGATGTGACGCTCCGTGCGAAAGCGCGATCCGCGCGCGGCGACGCCGGCGATCGGGCCGAGCAGGCTGACGAGGGCCGAGAAGTAATACGGACCCATGTCGAGGAGCGGTCCCGCGCCCTTGGCGAACAGGAAGGCTGGCTCGGGATGCCACAGGTCCGGCCCCTGCGTCTGGAACGCGGTCTGCACGAACAGGGGGGTCCCGATGACACCTTCGGCGATCGCACGCTTCGCGCTCTGGAAGCCCGGCCCGAGGATCGTGTCGGGAGCGGAGCCGATGCGCACACCCGCGGCATCCGCGTCTTTCAGCAGCTGTCGCGCACCCTCCCGGTCGAGGCCCAGGGGCTTCTCGGTCCACACGTGCTTGCCGGCGGCGACCGCCTGCGACGACACCGCGATGTGCGACTCGGGGATCGTGAGGTTGACGACGAGCTCGACCTCGGGGTTGGCGAGGACATCCTCGAGAGTGCCCCACGACGGCACTCCGTGCTCCTCGGCCTTCGCCTTCGCCCGCTCGGGGATGATGTCGCCGATCGCGACGACCTTCACGTCGGGGAACGACGTCAGGTTCTCGAGGTAGGTCTGGCTGATGACACCGGCACCGACGATGCCGACTCCGACGGGACCGGTCATGCGATGAAACCGCCGTCCTTCAGGAAGGCGTAGGAGGCGGCGATGTCCTCGAACACGTCACCGGGTGCCTTGTCGTACTCGATGACGGCGTACTTGATGCCCGTTCCGGCATTCAGCGACTCGGCGAGCGGCACGGCGCCGGTCCCGGCACGCAGCTGCTCGAGAGAGTCGGAGCCGAAGCTCTCGGACCCGGGCGCCCACGGGTTGGATGCCGGGACGATGCCGTCCTTGACGTGCACCGCGACGAGGCGGTCGCCGAGGCTCTTCACCAGTGCAGGCACGTCCTGCCCGCCGGTGAGCGCCCAGAACAGGTCGAGCTCGATCTCGACGCGGTCGTCGGTGAGCTCGAGGAAGCGCTCGTAGGCGGTCTGCCCGCCGAACGACTTCACGAACTCCTGCGCGTGGTTGTGGTAGCCGACGGTCATGCCGAATCCGGCGGCGGTCTCGACGAGGCGGTTCAGCCGCTCGGCGATGTCGGCGACGCCCTCCTCGGTGAACCAGCGCTCGGCGGGGACGAACGGGTCGATGACCGTCGTCATTCCGATCTTGGCGGCCGCCTCGAAGACGACCTCGGGCGCGGGCGTGGGGATCGATCCGTCCGGCGTCCAGAGCTCGTCGGACAGCAGCGGCGCGTGGCCGGTGGGCGAGGCGAGACCGCTGGCGTCGAGCGCCGCGCGGATCTCGTCGGGGCGCCGCACGAAGTCGAACGCCTCCACGTTGCGCAGGCCGATCGCAGCCAGCTTGTCGAGCGATCCGGACATGTCCTCGCTGAACTCTTTGGCGAGCGTGTAGAGCTGGACAGAGGCGAGTGGCAGAGCCATGGGCCTTCCTTCGTACGTCGTTGTCGGATGCCGCGGGGCGGCGTGGCCACGACGATAGCAGAAATAACCTCCAGTTGGAGGTTTTGCGCCGACGGCCCTACTCTGTCCCCATGAGCGAGGACGACGACGCCGTCATCGGCCGCAGCGGACTGCGGCCGAAGGGGGTCGCCCGACGCCAGGAGATCCTCGATCGTGCGATCGAGGTCTTCCGCGAACGCGGTGCGAGCGGCACGTCGCTGCGCAAGATCGCCGAATCGATCGGGGTGTCGCACGCGGCCCTCCTCCACTACTTCGATTCCCGCGAGCAGTTGCTCGTCGCGGTCTACAAGCACGCCGAGGACAGCCGCGTCGACTCCCCCCACCTCCGCCCCGGCATCGACACCATGATCGAGGCGGCCATAAAGAACGTCGAGGTCCCCGGCCTCGTCACGCTGTACTCCACGCTCCTGGCCGCTTCGCTCGAGGGCGACTCCGGTGTGGGTCGGGACTTCTTCACGGCACGCTTCACCGGGCTCCGGGCGACGATGACCGACAGCCTGAAGCAGCAGCAGGCCGAGGGCGTCGTGCGGGGCGACGTCTCGGCCGAGCACCTCGCGTCGCTGCTCATCGCGGCCTCCGACGGTCTGCAGATCCAATGGCTGCTCGACCCTGCCGTCGGACTCGAGTCGACCCTCCGCACGCTCGGCGCGCTGCTGCGCCCGCAGGCATGACCCCGCCCCGGCTCACCCGCGGACTCGTCGTCGTCCTCGGCTTCCTGTCGGCGGTCGGTCCGTTCGCGATCGACATGTACCTCGCGTCGCTGCCGCAGATCTCGCGCGAGCTCGACGCGGCGCCCGCGACGGTGCAGCTGACCCTGACGGCGTTCCTGCTCGGCCTCGGCGTCGGCCAGCTGCTGCTCGGTCCGCTCTCGGACATGTGGGGCCGACGTCGCGTCCTGCTGCTCGCGACGAGCGCGTTCACCCTCACGAGCGTCGCCCTCATCGCGGCGCCCACCATCGAGGTGTTCATCGGCCTGCGGCTGCTGCAGGGACTGTCGGGCGCGGCGGGCGTCGTGATCGCGCGCGCCATCGCCGTCGACCTCAGCACCGGGCGCACCGCCGTCCGCGCACTCAGCCTCATCGCCACGGTGGGCGGCCTCGGCCCTCTCGTCGCCCCTCCCATCGGCGGTCTCGTCGCATCCTTCTCGGGCTGGCGCGGCGTCCTCACCGCCCTCGCGGTCATCGCCGTCCTGATGCTCCTGCTCGCCTGGCTCGTCGTCCCGGAGTCCCTTCCCCGCGAACTCCGGCACACCGGCGGGCTCGGCGCGATGCGCTCCTCGTTCGCGCACTTCCTGAGAGACCGGACCTACCTCGGGTACACCGGCGCCTACGTCTCGGGGTTCGCCGGCCTGTTCGCCTACGTCGCGGCATCCCCGTTCGTCGGTCAGGTCATCCTCGGGATGCCGCCCTTCCTCTACGGTCTGGGGTTCGCCGGCGGTGGCGTCGCGCTGCTGGTCGCGAACCTCATCAACGCGACGTACGCGCCGCGCGTCGGGCCCGAGCGGATGCTGATGGTCGGCGCGTCGCTCGGCGTGGTCTCCGCGACGGTCATGACCGTGTCGGCGGCCACCGGCATCCTGTCAATCCCGCTCTTCCTCGGGTGCGCGTTCACGACGATGGGTGCGGCAGGGCTCACCTTCGGCAACGCGAATGCACTCGCGCTCGCGCGCGCGAATGCGAGCAACCGCGGTGCGGGAGCTGCGCTGATGGGCGCCTGCCAGTTCGCGACCGGCGCGCTGGTCACACCCGTCGTCGGCCTCTGGGGCGAGGACACCGCGGTTCCGATGGCGTGCGTCATGCTCGCCGGCGCCGTGATCAGCCTGACGCTCGGGCTGTCCTCCAACCGCGCCGCGCACCGCTCGGCGTGACCCGCGAGCTCACTCGCCGCGCGAGACCCGCACCATCTCGTCGCGGTCGACGACCTTGACGCGCTCGCGTCCGTGCGGCGCACCGAGAGCGACCTCGTGCTCGTCGAGCCGGTGCCAGCCGTCGAGGTCGGTCCACGCGACCTGACGCTCGGCGAGCAGCGAGATGATCGCCTCGTCAGACGAGTCCTCGGGGTTCCACCACGAGGCCTGGTCGTTGATGAGGTGACGGATCGTCTCCATCGCGTCGGACTTCGTGTGCCCGATGAGGCCGACCGGTCCGCGCTTGATCCAGCCGGTCGCGTACACACCGGGGACCCGCTCGTTCGAGCCCTTCTTCAGCACCTGACCCTCGTGGTTCGGGATGACGCCGTGGCGCTTGTCGAACGGGACATCGGGCAGAGGCGAGCCGAAGTAGCCCACCGCGCGGTAGACCTGGCCGACCGGGACCTCGCGGAGCTCGCCCGTGCCCTCGACCCCGCCGGAGCCGTCGGGACGCGTGCGCTCGGTGACGATCGCCGCGACCCGGCCGTCGGCATCCTTCTTGATCTCCACCGGACGCGCCCAGAAGTGCAGGTGCAGCCGGCGGCTCGCCTCGCCGCCGGCGTTGTTGACGCTCGGCCGCTGACGCCACGACTGCAGCACACGGTCGATGACCATGACCTGCTTGTTCGAGGCGATCGCCGCCTTCGAGGCCTCGTCGTAGTCGAAGTCCTCGTCGTAGACGACCATGTCGACGTCGCGCAGCTCGCCGAGCTCGCGCAGCTCGAGCGGGGTGAACTTCACCTGCGCGGGGCCGCGTCGACCGAACACGTGCACGTCGGTGACGGGCGAATCCTTCAGACCCTCGTACACGTTCGCGGGGATCTCGGTGGGCAGCAGGTCGTCGGCGTGCTTGGCGAGCACGCGCGCGACGTCGAGCGCGACGTTGCCGTTGCCGAGGACGGCGACGGATTTCGCCTCCAGCGGCCACTCCCGCGGGAAGTCGGGGTGCCCGTCGTACCAGCTGACGAAGTCGGCCGCGCCGTACGACCCCTCGGCGTCGATGCCCGGGATGTCGAGGTCGGCGTCCTTGATCGCGCCGGTTGCGAAGATGACCGCGTTGTAATGCTTCTTCAGGTCGGCGAGGGTGATGTCGACACCGAACCGGACGTTGCCGAAGATGCGGATGTCGCCACGGTCGAGCACGTCGCGCAGGGCGTTGATGATGCCCTTGATGCGCGGGTGATCGGGGGCGACGCCGTAGCGGACCAGGCCGTACGGCGCCGGGAGGTGGTCGAAGAGGTCGATCGAGACGTCGAACTTGCGCTCCGCCTTGAGGAGGATGTCCGCCGCGTAGATGCCGGCGGGTCCTGCGCCGACGATGGCCAGCCGAAGCTTGGTCATGGGTGTCCTTTCCGAGAGCCCGCGCACGGGCGTGACGAAGAAGCGGCGATTCCGCCGGTGATCAGCTGGAGCGGTCGACGACGACCTGCGCGAAGCGGGTCAGCGCCTCGCGGACGAGACCGTCCGGCAGGGGCGCGAGGGCAGCCACGGCGCGGTCGGACCATTCGTGCGCGAGCCGCCGCGTCGCCTCGGTCGCGGGGTGTTCGCGCAGCTGGGCGAGCGGACGGTCGAGGATCGCAGGGTCGGCACCGTCCGAGATGCGCGCGACGCCCTCGTCGATCGTGACCTTGAGCGCCTGCGAGGCCGGATCGGTCGCTCGCCCGAGGAGCAGGTAGGGCATCGTGGGCACACCCGCGCGCAGATCGGTGCCGGGGACCTTGCCGGTCTCCTGTGCGTCGGCGGACAGGTCGATGACGTCGTCGAGCAGCTGGAAGGCGACGCCCACGCGCTCACCGAACTCGCGCACGGGGGCGGCGTACTCGTCGGACGCATCGGAGAACACGACACCGGTCTCGGCGGCGGCGGCGATGAGGGAGCCCGTCTTGTCGCTGAGCACCTGGAGGTAGAAGTCGACGGGATCGTCACCCGGCTGGGCGCCCACGGTCTCGTGCATCTGACCGAGCACGAGTCGCTCGAAGGTGTCGGCCTGCAGGCGGATGGCGCGCTCTCCCACCTGCGCCATCAGCTGGCTCGCACGCGAGAACAGCAGGTCACCGGTGAGGATGGCGACGCTGTTGCCCCAGACGGCGTGCGCGCTCGGCACGCCGCGGCGGCGGTCGGCCTCGTCCATGACGTCGTCGTGGTACAGCGAGCCGAGGTGCGTCATCTCGAGCGCGGTCGCGCCCGCGAGGACGTCGTCGGTCACCCCCGAGCCGAGCTGCGCGGTGAGGATGGCCAGCATCGGCCGCATCCGCTTGCCGCCCGCCTCGTAGAGGTAGCGCGATGTGACATCGGCGAGCGAGTCCCCGACCTTCAGTTCGCCGGCGAGGCGGGCTTCGACGAGGTCGAGACCCTTTTCGACCGTGGCGAGGAGATTCCGCATGCGCGGTCCCACGAAGATGCGCTCGGTGACACCGAGACGGCTCGCGATCTGCGAGCCCGGAGTACCGGGACGGGGGGTCATGCCTCCAGCGTACCCGTCGCGCTCTACGCCCGGCCCGGGGTGACGGGCTTGCGCGCGCGGTGCAGGGCGACGATGCCGAAGCTCAGGTCGCGCCACGCGACCTGCTCCCACCCCGCGGTGCGGATGCGGCCGGCGAGGGTCTGCTGGTCGGGCCAGTCGCGGATCGACTCGTTGAGGTAGTCGTACGCGTCGGCGTTCGAGCTGAACGCGCGCGCCACGACGGGCAGGACGCGGTCGTTGTAGAAGCGGTAGAGCCCGCGCATGAGCGCTGCCGGCGGGTGCGAGAACTCGCAGATGACGAGGGTGCCGCCAGGCTTGGTGACGCGGAGCATCTCGCGCAGGGCCTTCTCGGGATCGTTGACGTTGCGCAGGCCGAACGAGATCGTGACGGTGTCGAACTCCTCGTCGTCGAAGGGCAGCGCCGTCGCGTCGGCCTCAACGAACGAGAGGTTCGGGATGCCGCCGTGCCGCCGCTCACCCTCCGCGATCATCCCCGCCGAGAAGTCGCCCGCGACGACCTCGGCACCCGAACGGGCGAGCGAGACCGAGCTCGCGCCGGTGCCCGCGGCGAGGTCGAGGATGCGCTGCCCGCGTCGCGGCGCGATGGCGCGCGTCGTCGCGATGCGCCACAGCTTGTCGTTGCCGAGACTGAGGATCGTGTTGGTGCGGTCGTAGCCCGCGGCGACCTCGTCGAACATGCCGCTGACGCGCGCGGGATCCTTGCCGAGGTCCGCGCGGGTGGACGGGGTGCGGGAGGGCTGTTCGGTCACGTGTCGAGCCTAATCGTGGCGGGATAGCGCGGACCCGTGCGCGAGGCCGACGCGGCCACCGCCGGATTAGGCTGAGACGGTGACCTCGTCTGCGCTCAGCGCCCCCCGACTGCGGTCCGTCACCCGCCGGATCGAGCCGGTCGAGGACCCCCTCTCCTACGCTTCGCCCGATGACCCGACCGTCTGGTCGCGACGCGGCGACATGCTCGTCGGCTGGGGTCGCGCCGCCGAACTGCCGGCGGGTGCGTCCGCCGTCGCCTGGTGGCGGGCGGTGTCCGAGGTCGCCGAGGTCGACGACAAGGTGCGGATGCCGGGGTCCGGGCTCGTCGCGTTCGGCGCGCTGCCGTTCGACCCGGCCCACAGCTCGTCGCGCGCGACGCTGACGGTGCCGAAGATGGTCATCGGCCGTCGCGGCGACACGAGCTGGGTGACGCACGTGTTCACCGACGGCGAGCCCGAGCGCCCCGAGCCGCAGTCCATCCCGTTCGGTCCGCACTGGTCGGCGATCGTGGGACCGGGCGCCTGCACACCCGACGGCTATCAGACCGAGGTGCGGGCGGGTCTCGCCGCGATCGCGTCGGGTGAGGTCGCGAAGGTCGTGCTGGCGCGGGACCTCGTCGGCTCGGTGCCCGCCGGCTCCGATCTGCGACGACTCGTGCGCGCCCTCGCGTCGGCCTACCCCGACACCTGGACCTTCGCCGTCGACGGCGCGATCGGGGCGAGCCCCGAGACGCTGGTCACGGTGTCGGGCGGCACGGTGACGGCGCGTGTCCTGGCCGGCACCGCCGCGCGGGGCGCCGACGCCGACGCGGACACCGCGGCATCCGTCGCCCTGGCCACCAGCGCGAAGGATCTCGACGAGCACCGGTACGCCGTGCAGAGCGTGCTCACTTCGCTGCGGGCGCACACGACCGCGCTGGTCGCCGAACCCGAGCCGTTCATGCTGAAGCTGCCGAACGTGTGGCACCTCGCGACGGACGTCGAGGGCACCCTGTCAGGGCATGCATCCGCACTCGGTCTGGTCGAGGTCCTGCACCCGACGGCGGCTGTGGCGGGGACCCCGACGTCGGCCGCGCTCGAGGTCATCCGGCGGGTCGAGCCGTTCGACCGCGGACGTTACGCGGGCCCGGTCGGCTGGATCGACGCGAACGGCGACGGCGAATGGGCGATCGTGCTGCGCTGCGCGCAGTTCGACGTGCACGGCGACGGCGACATCGCGCTCACCGCCCACGCCGGCGCGGGCATCGTCGCGGGGAGCGACCCGGAGACCGAGATGCTCGAGACCCGCGTGAAGTTCCGTCCCATCGTCGACGCGCTCGCCTGAGCACGGGACGGGTCATTCTCCCGCGAGGAACGCCTCGACCGCCGCGGCGAACTCGGGGTGGTCCTGCGGACGGTGACCGTGCCCCGGCAGGGTCAGGCGGCGCGCTCCGTGACGCTCGAGGACGTCCGCGATCCCGTCGTACTCGGCGTTCCAGCCGCCTGTGACGACGAGAGTCGGGCTGCCGCGCAGCGTCGCGGCGTCCACGCCGAATCCCCACGGCGGGCGCCGCGCGGCGAAGAGTTCGACCCCCGGTCGCTCAGACTCCCAGCGCGCACGGTCGGCAGGCCCTCCGAACATCAGCGGGCGCACGATGGACCAGTAGCCGAAGAGGTCGCCGGCGTCGGCGACGGTTCTCGCGCGGGAGATCTCAGTGATGTGAGCCTCAATCGCCGGCTGACCGCGAGCGATGTCGTACAGCGCCGGCTCGACGAGGACGAGCGCACGGGGCGACAGCCGGGCCGCCTGGAGCGCGACCGGGACGGCGGCCGCGGAATGGGCGAACACGACAGCGCCCCGCGGCGTGGCATCCGCCAACGTGAGGGAGAGCTCATCCAGCGGGCGGGTGAGATCGAGAGGCAGGTGCTCCGCGTCGGACTGCGCCGAAGACGGCCACGCGGACACCCCGTCGCGGTCGGTGCTGTGAACGTACAGTCGCACGGGTTCAGGGTACGGCCGGCGGCTCCTCGGACAGGCCGATCAGCTCCGCGATGACCCGCGGGTGAGCCAGCACACGGAAGTGACCGCCCGTCTCGAGACGCACGTTCTTCGCGGCGCCGGGGAGCTCGCTGCCCTCAGGGATGTGCGGATCGAACCGGCCGTAGACCGACACGATGCGCGCGTTGACCTCGTGCTCGCGCGACAGCGCGAGGATCGTCGCGCTGCGCGGCGAGAAGATTCGCAGCGATGGAAGGACCATGAGGCGGCCGTAACGCGATCCGCCGAACGGGGTGGCCACGGCGAGCATCGCGCGCACCCGGCCGGTGGGCGCGTCGATGACCATGGCGCGTTTGCCGACCAGTCCGCCCTTGCTGTGCGCGAGCAGCACACAGCCGCGGAGGTCGCGCTCCTCGACGTACTCGACGACCCGGGCGGCGGCCTCGTCGACGGGTCGCCGGTTGCGTCGGAGCACCGGTAGGACGTGGACGGGATGCCCGCGGTCGTGCATCACGCGGATGAGCGGTGTCATGAACCGCCAGGTCTCGTACACGCCGGGGAGGATGACGATGGGTGTGCGGTCGCCGTTCGTGAGCTCTCGCGGATCGAGGCGGGGGAAGATCGCGGCGACCTGCCAGCGCAGCGCGTAGAGGTAGTCGCGCGCCCACCACACGGCGTTACGGACAGCGCCGATCACCGCGCGTTCCGCGATCCGCTGAAGGCGACGATCGCGTCGGCGACGATCCGTGGAGCGGTGTGCTGCACGACGTGAGGGCTCCCCGGTATCTCGAGGAGCGCGGCATCCGGTGCAGCCTCCGCCAACCGGCGACACCACTCGGCACCCGCGACCGGATCACGGGAGCCGCGGACGACGAGCAGCGGTCGTGTGAGAAGGCGCGCCCGATCCTCCGTGCGGTACGCGAGCATGTGGCGCAGCTGCCGCAGATACCAATGGATGCCACTCCGCAGATAGTCGCTGAAGACCATCCCGTTCGCGCGCGGCGATTCGCGGAAGACGTCGATCGCAAGCGCCCGTGCCTGAGCGCCGGGGGTGCGATGACGATCGTCGACGACTGGGCCCATCACGACAACGTGGCTGACCAGATCAGACCGCTGCACCGCGAGCTCGATGACCCACTGGCTGCCCATCGAATGGCCGACCGCCACGATCGGGGCGAGGTCGAGACGGTCGAGGAGAGCGGCGATCGCCGCGGCCATGGCGGGGACGTCGAGCTGTTCGACGGGCTTCGGGAGCCCACCGAACCCGGGCAGATCGATCGAGAGGACCGCGTGATCGGGGGCCAGAGAGGTGTGCAGGCGGCGGAGATATCGGTGCGACATGCCGATGCCGTGTACGAGGAGATACGTGCGAGCCGCGTCTACGCGCGGTGACTGGATGACACGGAAGTGCAGGTCTCCGATCGCGACCTCTCGGGTCGACGACTCGTCTCGGTGCTGGGTCACACGGTCCTTTCCTCAGCCTGAGAGTTCACGGTAGCGGGGTAGCCGCGGGCCGACGCGGGGCTTGACCGGGAGCGGAACCCGCGTGCCCTGGCCGCTCTGTGGGCGCACCCCCTCGTGCTTCCCTCAGATGAGAGGACTCTCATACTCGCGGTGTGCACAGCGAGTGTCCTCGACCGGTTTTTGAGGCGTCGATGTCGGTGGTCGGTGGCAGAGTGCAGGTATGGCGGACGCGACGGAAACCCCCGGTGGCGACGACTATCTCGCCACCCTGGCGGGTATCGTCGCGAACGTGGATTCCGTCGCTCGGCGGATCGCAGCGGCGCAAATCGAGGAACTGCGCGTGCTGGCTGCGGCGGGACGTCTCGCGGAAGCGCAGACCGCCCAGCGCAACGCCCGCGTACAGGTCCACGACATGGCCTTGCGGTCGATCGCCGCGGAAGTCGGCGGGGTGATGCGGGTCACCGACCGGACCGTGCAACGCCGCATCGGGGAGGCGCGGACGCTCATCGAAGGGTTCCCGGCGACGGTCGAGGCGTGGGAGCAGGGACGCATCGTGCGCGGGCATGCGTTCCTGATCGTCGAGACCGGGACATCGCTGCCGGCAGAGATGTGGGCGGAGTTCGAAACAGCGGCGATCACCCGGTGCCAACAGGACACGCCGAACCGGGTGCGCGGCGAGTTGGAGATTCTCGCGCACCGGATGCATCCGCGGTCGTTCGCCGAACGGCACGAGGAAGCCGCCGCCGGGCGCTGCGTGCGACTGGTTCCGGGTCGGGACGGGATGAGCGACCTGATCGCGACCCTGCCGACGGTGATCGCCGAGGGGATCCACGACCGGCTCACGCAGCAGGCGCGCGCGATCATCGACACCCGCGACGAACGCGCCGCTGCGCGCGCCGGGAACGCCGACGCCGCCGTGATGGCGACCGACACCCGTTCGACCGATCAGGTGCGCGCCGACGTGTTCGCCGACCTCCTCCTCTCCGGGACTCCGGCGCTCGACGACACGCGTGACACCACCGCGGGGCCCCTCGGCGCGATCCGCGCACGCGTGCAGATCCTCGTCCCCGCGGCGACGTTGACGGGTGAGGATGACGGACCCTGTGACCTCGCCGGCCGCTCCCCCATCGACCCCGCCACCGCTCGCACCCTCGCGGGCGGCGCCGGGATGTGGGAGCGGCTTCTCCACGACCCCACCACCGGGGTCACGATCGCCACCGACTCGTACCGGGTGCCGTCGGGTATGCGACGGTTCCTGCAAGCCCGCGACCAGCACTGCCGGTTCCCCGGATGCCGCACCGCCGCGATCCGGTGCGAGATCGATCACACCCACGATCACGCCCTCGGCGGGAAGACAGAGCTCGGGAACCTGGCGCACCTGTGTCAACGGCATCACTCGATGAAGCAGTTCACCGCCTGGCGGGTCCGACAACTGAAGGGTGGCGTCCTCGAATGGACCTCACCCCTCGGCAGGACCTACAGAGAAGACGCACCCACCCCGGCCGTCGCCTTCAGCCCTGCCGCACCACCACCGCCCGCCGCGGCAAAACCTGCGCCGTTCTGAGGCCCCCTGCCTACACTCGACGGATGCCGATGTCCGACTACGTCGCCTCCCTCCGTTCGCGCATCGGCACGGACTTCCTCCTCCTGCCGGGCGTGACAGCCGTCATCAGGGACGGGCAGAACTTCCTCCTCGCCCGCCATCGCCATTCCGGCCTCTGGAGCCTGATCGGTGGAGGCGTCGAGCCCGGAGAGGAGCCTGCCGAGTCCCTCGCGCGGGAAGTTCACGAAGAAACGGGCGCCCGCGTCCGCATCCGTCGCATCGTCGGGGTCTATGCAGGCGAACCGATGATGGTGACCTACCCCAACGGTGATCGGGTCGGATACGTCACGACCGCCTACGACTGCGAGCTCACGAGCGACGCCGCGGCCGACGGTGACGAGCTGCTCGAGATCGCGTGGTTCCCCCGCGACGCGATCTTTTCTCTTCCGCGCCGCGGCTGGATCGACCGCGTCATCGGCGACGTCCGCGACGATCTATAGGGTGCCGCCATGACCACCGACACCCACGGCGATCAGACCGTCGTCCTTCTGCACGGGTGGCCGGGTCTCCCCTCGGACTACGACGCGGTCATCGACGGCCTGCCGGGGGTCAGCGTCATCACGCCCGACCTGCTCGGCTTGGGCGCCGGCTTCGACGGCATCCCCAGCGCCGAGGCATCCACCGCCGATGCACACGCCGAGCACGTCCTCGCACGGCTCGATGACGCCGGAATCGCCGGCAACGTCGTCATCGTCGGGTACGACATCGGCAGCCGGATCGCCCAGGCGACGCTCCGCATCAACCCCGAACGGTTCGACGGCGCGGTGCTGACGCCGGGCTATCCGGGCATCGGCGACCGCGCCGCATCCCCTGCCCTCGCGTCGATCTTCTGGTACCAGCACTTCCACCGCGATCCGGTCGCGGCGCAGCTCATCGACGGCGACGAACGCGCCGTCCGCACCTACCTGACCCGCGTCTGGGACTCGTGGCGCGCCGATCCCGCTCCTCCTCCGCATCTCGACGACATCATCGCCGCCTACGCGCGGCCCGGCGCGTTCGCGGCCGGCCTGCAGTGGTACGTCGCCAACCGCGGCTACGCCGGCGAGACCCCACGCATCACCGTTCCGGCGACGATGCTGTGGCCGGGGGCAGACCCGCTGTTCCCCGTCGAATGGAGCGACGCCCTGAACGACCACTTCGTCGACGCCCGCCTCGACGTGATCGATGGATGCGGGCACTTCATCCCCGTCGAACGCCCCGACGCCATGGTCCGGGCGATCCGATCACACCTTCGCTGACCGCATCAGGTGGCCGCGAGGCGCGCCTTCTCGGCCTCCACATCGAAATCCGCGGCCGGCCACTGCGGATCGATGCGCTCCAACTCGTCGATGAGCAACGCCTGCACCGCCAACCGCGCGTACCACTTGTGATCGGCCGGCACGACGAACCACGGTGCCTGCTCCGTCGAGGTGCGATCGAACACAGCCTGGTACGCGTCCATGTACGCCGGCCACAGCTCACGCTCATCGACATCACCCGGGTTGTATTTCCAGTGCTTGTCGGGCCGCTCCAGGCGCTCGCTCAAGCGCGCCTTCTGCTCGTCGCCGGAGATGTGCAGCATCACCTTCACGATGTGCACACCCCGCTCCGCCAGGCCCGCCTCGAAGTCGGCGATCGCCCCGTACCGACGCTCGATCTCCTCGGGAGGAGCGAGCCGGCGCACCCGACCGATCAGCACGTCCTCGTAGTGCGAGCGATCGAACACGCCGATATAACCCGGCTCGGGGACCTCTCGCTCGATCCGCCACAGGAAGTCATGCGCGAGCTCTTCGGGCGTCGGCTTCTTGAACGCCTTCAGGTGCACACCCTGCGGATCGGTCGCCCCGATCACGTGCCGGACGATCCCCCCCTTGCCCGCCGAATCCATCGCCTGCAGCACGAGCAGCACCGCCGGCGAGTCCGGCTGCGTGCGGCTCTGCGCATACAACCGCTCCTGCAGCTGGTCGAACGTCTCGGCCGCCGCGGCCAGGTCCGCCCGCCCCGACTTCTTGCCCCCGTCGTACCCCGGCGTCGAAGCCGGGTCGACATCCGCGAGGCGCAAGCCCGGGCTCACCCGCAACAGGGTCGACGGTGAACCGGTCCACTGATCGTCAGCACTCATGCGGCACATCCTGCCGCGTCGCAGACGCCCGCGCGACGGTCTTGCGGTCTACCGCGCCAGCGGGACCTCGATGATCTGTCGGCCACCCGCGGGCGACGTCAACGCCTGGTCCAACGCACCGCGCGTCGTGACCCGCTGGTACTCCCACCCGTACGCGCGCGCGATCTCCTCGATCCGCGCGGTCTGCGGCGTGAACTGCACCCGGTCGAACGCCTCGGCACCCGCGATCCCCGCCACCTCGAGACCGTCGAAGATCGTCCCTCCGCCATCGTTGCCGACGATCACCTGGACCCGCGGCTCATTCTCGGCCGACGGATGCAGCAGCGCTCCGACATCGTGCAGGAACGCGAGATCGCCGAGGAGCACGCGGGTGACGCCCGGTGCGGCGCCGCGCTGCGATGCGGCAGCGATACCCAGCCCTGTCGCGAC
The DNA here is from genome assembly GCF_044542795.1 of Microbacterium sp. NPDC077663. Taxonomy (NCBI): domain Bacteria; kingdom Bacillati; phylum Actinomycetota; class Actinomycetes; order Micrococcales; family Microbacteriaceae; genus Microbacterium; species Microbacterium sp. NPDC077663. The sequence continues at coordinate 446,817 of NZ_JBITVE010000003.1, forward strand.
TGTGCCGTCGATGCCGGCCAGGCCGCGATTGGCGTGCACCGGCACCTTCTTGCCGCCGAGCACCTCGTCGGCCACCCGCACGAGTCGCGACGATCCGAACAGCAACCGGTCGTGCGGCCATGTCGCCCGCCAGACGGCATCCACGAGCACCGTCCGGTCCACCGGCGCGCGGATCGCCCCCAGCTCCGCCGAGATCGCGCCGAGGCGCTGCGCCGGCACCGCCGACGAGAGCGCGTCGACATCCGGCGCGGCGGGACTGAGGTCCACGACATGCTTCCGCGACGCCCGCATCCAGGCACCGAGCCACTCCCGGTCCGCGGCATCCGACGACGCCGTCACACGGTCCACGGCCACCGTCGCGCCGTTGAGGTTCAGATGCTCCCCCGGCCCGCGCACCGCCAAAACCTCGACGTCGTCGCGACTCAGCAGCTGCGTGACTTCCCGGCTCAGCGTCGGGTGCCCGAAGACGACGACCCGTTCGACACGTCCTCCGAGATCCGGGTCCGACAGCAGCCACCGGTACCCGTGGACCAGATGCCGTCCGAACCGGGCGCCGCTCACGATCTCCGCGATCAGCGGGTACCCGCCCTCGTGCGCCAGCTGCTCGGCATCCGCTCCGGCGTCGGCCCCGGCGACGACGACCGTCCGCGGCCCCGGCTCGAGCGTCACCGACTCCGCCCCGACGACCTCGAGCGCCGCACCGACGCCCCCGCCACCCTGGTAGTGCGCACCCCACTCGGCCTCGGCCATCTCGTCGGCGGGCTCCACGGAACCGGATGCCGCGACCACAGCGGTCGACGTGGGCAGCCACTCCGGCAGGCCACCGGCGAGCGGCTCACGAGACGGGACGTTGAGGTGCACGGGGCCCGCCACGCGCGAACCCGCGCCGATCGCGGCATCCCATCCCTCATCGGCGGCGGCACGGAACGCGGCGACCTCATCACCGTCGATCGCGTCCGCAAGCGCCTCGGCGACCGGCAGGTCGGACCCGAGTCGGACGAAACCCGAGAACATCCCCGGCTGTCTCGTCGCCTGGTTCGCCCCGACACCGCGGAGCTCGGGCGGCCGATCCGCGGTCAGCAGCACGAGCGGCACCCCGGAATGATGTGCCTCGAGGACGGCGGGGAGGAGGTTCGCGACCGCGGTGCCGGAGGTGCAGATGACGGCCGCCGGCATCCGATCCTCACGACCGATGCCGAGGGCGGTGAAGCCCGCCACGCGTTCGTCGACGCGCACGTGCAGCCGGATGACGCCTCGCGCCTCGAGTTCCGCCGCCACGAGGGCCAGCGCCTGCGACCGCGATCCCGGCGAGAGCACGACGTGCCGAAGACCCCTCTCGATCAGTCGGCTCAGCAGCGCGGACGCGGCGTCGGTCGCGGGGGCGCGACCGGATCGGTCGAGGGTCATGTCAGGAACGCGACCCGCGCGACTGCTCGTCTGAGTCGTCGTCCGCCGGCGGGTCGATCGGACGATCACGCGGGTCGGGAGCCTCGGAGTCGAGCGCTGCGAGCTCCTCCTCGAGACGGCGGATGCGCTCGTCCTGGTCGCTGCTGGTGGTGAGGCGCCCGAGGAATTCCGGGTCGTCGTCGGGGGCGCGGAAGGTGACACGGTTCGACGAGGCACGAGCGCGGCCGATGACGAACCAGAGGATGCCGCCCACGACCGGCAGCAGGATGACGATCAGCAGCCAGATCGGCTTGCTGACCCCGCGGTGACGGGTCGGAGACTGGACGGCGCAATCGACGACGCTGTAGACCCAGAACGCGGCCAGCAGCAGCGCCAGAACGAGGTACACGCGCGCCATTCCTCCATCCTAGGCGCGCGTTCGCACCCCGAGGCTGCCGGGCGACGGCACGAGGGCACGGTCGTAGAATGGGGATATGCGTGCCCGCTCAGCCCTCGTCTTCGCGCTGCTGCGGCTGCTCGCCTTCTTCGTCCCGTTCGGCATCATGATGCTCTTCCCGGTCCTGCGCGAGCAGTACTGGCTCGCCGCCATCTTCGCCGCCCTCATCGGTCTCAGCCTCTCGATGCTGTTCCTCCGTCGTCCGCTGGACGAGGTCTCGGCCGGCATCGCCGAGACCCGCGCGGCGCGTAAGCGAGCCGAGAGCGACGAAGCGGTCGAGGACGCAGCGAACTGACGCTCAGGCGACGAACGCCCAGAGGATGAACGCGCTCCACGCGAGCGATGCCAGCGAGCTCAGCTGCAGCGCGACGATGAGTTCGCGCGGCGTGCGGTAGGTCCAGACGATGAGCGTGGCCGAGAGGGTCGCGAGCAGGACGATCAGCGAGAGCCACGCCACCGGGTAGAAGACGGCAAGGATCGGCACGATCGCGAACGGCACGAACATGAACACGGTGTAGAGCACCTGGGATGCGCGCTTGCCGATGAGGACCGTGAGGGTGCGCTTGCCGGCGACCCGGTCCTGATCGATGTCGCGCAGGTTGTTCGTCACCAGCACGCCGCACGCCAGGGCACCGACGGCGATCGAGGGGATCCACGACTCCTGTGGCACGGACCCCGCCTGCACGAAAGTCGTGCCGATGACGGCGACGGGACCGAAGAAGACGAACACGAACAGCTCGCCGAGCCCGTGGTAACCGTAGGGGCGCTTGCCGCCGGTGTAGAACCATGCGGCGACGATGCAGACGGCGCCGACCGCGAGCAGCCACCAGAACTGCGTGCGCACGACGATCGCGACCCCGGTCACCGCGGCGATGCCGAAGAAGATGAGCGCCGCGATCAGGACCGCGCGAGGGGCGACCCGTCCCGAGGCCGTCAGGCGGGTGGGCCCGACGCGGTGGTCGTCGGTGCCGCGGATGCCGTCGCTGTAGTCGTTGGCGAAGTTGACCGCGATCTGCAACGACACCGCGACGACGAGGCAGCACAGGGCGAGCACCCAGTGGAAGCCCGCACCGACGGCGATCGCCGCGCCGGTACCCACGAGGATCGGGCTGATCGCAAGCGGCAGGGTGCGCAGCCGGGCGGCACCGATCCAGTCTCGCGCCGTCACCGGGGCGGGCTTCGGCGGGGCGGACGAGACGCGCGCCTTCGCCGGGTTGCCGCGCGAACCGGAGCGCTTCGCGGCGGGCTTGCGTGAGGTCTTTCGGGATGCGGCCACGAGCAAGAATCCTATCCGCGCTCCCCCGCGCCACCCCCTCCCGCGTACGGCGCCGCAGGCGGAGACTGGGCGCATGCTGCACATCGGGAACATCGTGCTCACCGTCGAGGACATCGATCGCGCCATCACGTTCTGGACGCAGGCACTCGGCTACACCGCCCGCAAGACCGACGTCGACTGGGCTCTCCTCGACTCGCCCGAGAAGACCCGGTGGAGCGACCCGCTGCCGAGCCTCGCCCTCTCGGTCACCGGCTACCCGCAGCACTACCCGCCGCGGATCCATCTCGACCTCTACGCCGAGGATCAGGGCGAGGAGGTCGCCCGTCTGCTCGCCCTCGGCGCGCGCGAGGTGGACTGGGACGGGTACCCGGACGATGCGGACTGGATCGTCCTCGAGGACACCGAAGGCAACCGATTCTGCGTCGTGCAGACCGGTCCGTTCGCATCAGGCGCCGGGGACGGCGTCCTCCGCGAGTAGCCGCCGGAGCAGCGCGCGGTCGGGCTTGCCGCTCGCCGTCAGCGGCACGGCGTCGAGCACGAGCAGCTCGCGCGGGCGCGCCGGCGCGCCGATCGCGGCCGCGACGACCCGGCGCACCTCCTCGAGCACGCCGGGCTCACCCCGGCCGGCGAGCGCTGCCCGTGAGAGGACGACGACGGATGCCGCGCCCCACCGCTCGTCCGTCGTCGGCACGACGACGGCGCCGTCGAGTCCTGGCACGGTTCGCGCCGCCTGCTCGACCCGATCGAGCGACACGTTGACACCGCCCGAGACGATGACATTGTCGCGGCGCCCCGTCACCCGCAGCACGCCGTCGTCGAAGGATCCCGCGTCACCCGTGCGGTACCAGCGCGCCCCGTCCTCGTCCCGGACGAACGCCTCGGCGGAGAGCTCAGGATCGCCGAGATAGCCGTCGGCGAGCGTCGGGCCGCTCAGCTGCACCTCGCCGTCGGCGACACGCACGCGCACGCCTTCGAGCGGTCGGCCGTCGTAGACGCAGCCTCCGCTCGTCTCGGTCGATCCGTAGGTGCGGACGATGCGCGCGCCGAGGGCGGCGGCCCGCTCGGCGAGCGCGGGCGGCAGCGCCTGCCCGCCGACGAGCACGGCCTCGAACGACGCGAACGCGCGGGCGACAGCGGCATCCGACTCCCCCGCCTCGACCAGGGTCTGCACCTGCGCCGGCACGAGCGACGTGTAGGTCGGGATGCGGAGTCCGCCCTCGCTCGCGGCCATGGCCGACGCGGCCGCCGTGAAGGTCTGCGCCGTGAACGACCCCGCGAGGATCGCCGGGTCGCGCCCGGCGACGAGCGCCCGCACCATGACCTGGACCCCGGCGACGTAAGTGGCGGGCAGGGCGAGCAGCCAGCTGCCGCTCCCGATGCGGTCGGCGGTCGCGAGCGCCGACGACGTCAGCGCGGATCGGCTGAGCGCGACGGACTTCGGGTACCCCGTCGACCCGCTCGTGGTGACGACGACCGCCGTGCCCGCAGGAACCTCGTCGGGCAAGCCGTCCGCGGCACCGAGCGCGACAGCCGGCCCGGCCCCCAGCACGGCCGCCCGCAGCGCGCGCAGCACATCGCGCGGATCGGCGGAGTCGAGCGGGCGCAGCTGCATCGCGGGACTCAGAAGTGGTACGGGTAGGGCGACCAGTCGGGGTCGCGCTTCTCGAGGAACGCGTCGCGGCCCTCGACGGCCTCGTCGGTGCCGTAGGCGAGCCGGGTCGCCTCGCCGGCGAAAACCTGCTGGCCGACCATGCCGTCGTCGATCGCGTTGAAGGCGAACTTCAGCATGCGGATCGCGGTCGGCGACTTGCCGAGGATGGTGCGCGCCATCGCGACCGCCTCGCGCTCGAGGTCCGCGTGCGGCACGACGCGGTTGACCGCGCCCATCTCGTACGCGCGCTGCGCCGAGTACTCCTCCGCGAGGAAGAACACCTCGCGCGCGACCTTCTGTCCCACCTGACGCGCCATGTAGGCCGAGCCGTAGCCGGCGTCGAACGACCCGACATCCGCGTCGGTCTGCTTGAACCGCCCGTGCTCGGCGCTCGCGATCGACAGGTCGCAGACGATGTGCAGCGAGTGGCCGCCTCCTGCCGCCCACCCCGGGACGACGGCGATGACGACCTTCGGCATGAAGCGGATCAGGCGCTGCACCTCGAGGATGTGCAGGCGTCCCGCGCGGACCGGATCGTGGACCGCGGTCTCGTCGTCGGAGTACTTGTACCCGTCGCGCCCGCGGATGCGCTGATCGCCGCCGGAGCAGAACGCCCACCCGCCGTCTTTCGGGCTCGGCCCGTTGCCGGTGAGCAGGACGACGCCGATCTTCGGGTCCTGACGCGCGATGTCGAGCGCACGGTACAGCTCGTCGACGGTGTGCGGGCGGAAGGCGTTGCGCACCTCGGGCCGGTCGAACGCGATGCGCGCGATGCGCCCGTCATTCGAGACGTGCGCGGTGATGTCGGTGTAGGCCTCGGCGCCGGGCGCCGGGGTCCACTCCGCCGGGTCGAAGAGCTCGGAGACGGTCACCGGGCAAGCCTACGCGCGGGGCCGATCCGAGCGGATGCCGCGCGGCGTCACACACCGCGTCGCCACCGCCCGCGCGCCCCTACCCTGGAGCGGTGACGTCCCGCGCCCTTCCCGCCCTCGCCGCCGCCGTGCTGGCACTCGCCCTCTCCGCCTGCGCGCCGGTGGCTCCGAACGCCGACCCCGGTCCGGCGTCGCCGACGCCGTCCGCCGCGACGTGCACCGCCGACTCCGGGGTGACGGTCATCGTCGACGGCGGTGGCCTGTCCGGAGCGGACGAGGTCGCCCTCGATACGTGCGTCGCCACCGATGAGCCGATCGCGGCGACCGACGCCCTCGCCGCCGCCGGCGTGGAGCTCGAGGGGACGACCGAATACGGCGACGCGATCGTCTGCCGCGTGGACGGCCAGCCCTCCGCCGACGAGCCCGTCGGGTCGACCGAGGACCCCGACTACGTCGAGTCGTGCGAGAGCATGCCCGCCGGCTTCGCGTACTGGGGCCTGTGGGTCCGGCCGTCCGCCGACGGCGAGTGGGGCTTCGCGCAGGAGGGCATCGAGACCCTGCAGCTCGCACCCGGCGAGAGCCTCGAGCTGCTGTTCTCGCTCGACGGCGAACCGGCGGCGCCGACGTCGTGACCTTCCGACCCGGACCGCTGCGCGCCGCGGCCGCCGTCGCGGCCGGGTTCGTCGTGGTCCGGGTGCTGTACCGCATCCTGTTCGGCGGCGCGGACGGCGACGGAGCAGTCCTCCTCGATCTCCCGTCCTGGCGCCTGCCCGCACCGTTCGCGCACGTCGAGGTGCTCGGCCCGGTGACCTCGGGCGGGATCGCTGCGGCCGCGGCATCCGCTCTGCCGATCGCGGTGCCGTTGCTGATCGTCGGCGCGCTCGTCGCGGTGCTCGACGTGCCGCGCCTGCTCGCGCGCGGGGCGCGGCGGGGTCCGCTGCAGGGCCTCGCCCGCGCGCTGGCTCTGGCGTGGGCGACACTGCCCGCACTCGCCGACGCGGTCCGCGCCACGCGACGGGCGGCGCGCCTGCGCGGCGAGCGCCCCGGTGTGAGGTTGCTCGCGCCGGTGCTCGAGCGCACCCTCCAGCGGGCCGTCGCGCTCGGAACCGCGCTCGAGCTGCGCGGCTACGCCGGGGCGGGCGAGACCCTGCGCGCCGACCCGGTCGTGCAGCTGGCGGGCGCCGCGTGGGGATTCGGCGACCGCGCCGTCGCGACCGTCGAACGGCTCGACCTCGCAGCCGGGACGCTCACCCTCGTCGTCGGACCCACCGGCGTCGGCAAGAGCACCGTGCTGCGCGGCCTCGCCGGGCTGCACACGACGACCGACGGCGGGTGGAGCACCGGCACGATCGATGTGATCGGGATGCCGCGCGACACCCGGCTCCCCCGCGACACCGCCCGGTCGGTCGGGACCGTGCTGCAGGATCCGCGTCAGGGCTTCGCGGCCGAACAGGTGCGCGACGAGATCGGCCTCGCACTCGAGCTGCGGGGTGCGGCGACGCCCGAGATCGACACACGGGTCGCCGAGGTCGCGATGCGCACGGGGGTCGACGCCCTGCTGGACCGGCGGGTCGCCGAGCTGTCGGCGGGCGAGGCGACGCTCGTCGCGATCGCCGCCGCCATCGTCGACGAGCCCGCGCTGCTGCTCGTCGACGAACCCCTCGCCGATCTCGACACGGCAGCCCGCGCCCGGATCGCCGCCGTGCTGGCCGACCTCGCGCATCGGTCGGGCGTCTGCGTCGTCGTCGCCGAGCATCGCGTCCGCGAGTTCGCCGACGTCGTCGACGACGTCGTGAGTGTGGGCACGCGGGACGACGTGCCGCTGCCCCGCCCATCGGCGAGGGCGATCGGCGGGGCGGTCCTCGACGCACACGGGGTGACGGTCCGGCACGGCGCGCGGACCGCGGTCGACGGCGCCGACCTGCGCATCGCGGCCGGCGAGATCGTCGCGGTGCAGGGGCCGAACGGCGCCGGCAAGTCGAGCCTGCTGACGGCGCTCGCGCTCGGTGCAGCCGGGGTGCAGGCGACCGGGAGCATCGCGCTCGTCCCGGATGCCTCGGACGACCTCTTCGTGCGCGACACGGTCGAGGCCGAGTGCCGCCACGCCGACCGGCGCGCGCGGGTGCCGGGAACGGCCGCGCTGTTCTTCGACCTGCTCGGGGTCGCGCCCGACTCCCCCACGGCAGACGCGGTGCGTCGGCGGCATCCGCTCGACCTGTCCACCGGGCAGCGCCGGTGCCTCGCGATCGCGATCCAGTGCGCCCGGCGCCCCGCAGCGCTGCTCGTCGACGAGCCGACGCGGGGGCTCGACCCCGCGGCCCGCGCGCTCGTCGCCGCCGCCCTCGTGCGCACCGCCGAGGCCGGGACCGCCGTGGTGTTCGCGACCCACGATGCCGAGCTCGCCCGGGTGCTCGCGGACCGCGCGCTGCGCATCGAGGCGGGCGTCCTGCGCGCGGGCGTCGTCGCGTCGGATCCGGAGACCGTCACCGGATCCGGACCCTTCGTGCCCCCGGCATCAGATTCCGACGGCGTCGTCCCAATCCGAGGGCGAGCGGATGCCGCCCCCGCCCGCCCTGGCTCGCGCGGACTCGTGCTGCTCGCCGCGAACCTGCTCGCCGCCGGTGCGTTCGCCTGGCCGCTGGTCGCGGCAGCGCTCCCGTCGCAGGCGCAGGCGGCGGCACCCGTCATCGCCCTCGCCCTCGCGCCGCTGGCCGTTCTGCTCGTGGCGACCGCCGTCGACGCGTCGATCCGCTCGGCCCACACCCTCGCCCTGCTCGCGACGCTCGCCGCGATCGGCGGCGCGATCCGTCTCGCCTCGACCGGGGTCGGCGGGGTGGAGGCGCTGTTCGTCCTGCTGATCCTGGCCGGCCGCGCCTACGGTGCGAGGTTCGGGATGCTGCTGGGCGCCGCGTCGCTGCTGCTCTCGTCGCTCGTGTGGGGCGGTGTCGGACCGTGGTTGCCGTTCCAGATGTTCGCGTGCGGGTGGGTGGCGGCGGGCGCCGCGCTGCTGCCGACGAGGGTGCGCGGGCGCGGCGAGATCGTGCTGCTCGCGATTTACGGCGTGGTGGCGTCGTATCTGTTCGGTCTCGTCATGAACCTCTGGTTCTGGCCGTTCGCCGTCGGCGGCGGGACGACGATCTCGTACCAGGCCGGCGCACCGATGGGCGAGAACCTGGCGAGCTTCCTGTTGTACTCCCTCGTGACGTCGACGGCCGGGTGGGACACCGTGCGCGCCGTCACGACCGTCGTGGGGATCGTGCTCGTCGCGCGCCCCGTGCTCCGATCGCTGCGGCGGGTGAAGCCGGTGTCCCTGCCGGTCGCGCCGTCGGCAGCACCCGAACCTGTCGCGACCGTGCGAAGCTTGTAGGGCGGCCCTCACCCCCGAAACGAGCGCCGCGGAGGGACCCCGCATGAAGATCACGAGATCATCCGACTGGCGGGACGCTCTTCCGTTCGAGACGCCCGTTCTCGCCGCCGAGGCCGTGCCCGGCGAACCGACCCGCTGCGTGAGCTGCCCCACCGGGAGCGAGCCGCGTGAGCGCACCGAGCTGTGGGTCGTGAAGCACCGGCATCCGAACAACCACGCCGGCTTCGTGCGGTACTACTGCGCGGAGCACTCCCCGAAGACCGCACCCCCGCCCCCGCCGTCCGTCGCGAGCCCCGGGCGGGCCCGCGGTTCGGCGGCCAAGGCACGGCCCGAGCGCACCGTCGCCCCCAAGCGGCCCGCGGCGTCGCTCGACGTGGTGCGGGCGATGTGCCCGGACTGCTTCGTCGAGGTCTCCGCGACCGGCGTGTGCGGGATGTGCGGCCAGCAGGTCGCCTGAGCGCAGGTCAGCTCCGCGGCTCGCGGCTCAACGCCGTCGCGGCCTGCACACGCCACCACTCCTCGGCCGCGTTAACGCTCGCTTCCGGGAGCAGCGACGACTCCGTGGCGGTCAGCCCCGCGTCCTCCCCCTCCGTGGTGACGGGGCGCGCACTGCGGACGACGAAGACGTCGCGGCCCTTCACCGACGCGGTGACCGTGGGCTCCCTCCCGTCGACGACACGCACCCGACCGTCGTCGTCGGTCTGCGACCCCGGGCAGGCGGCGAGGGCTTCGAGGATCGGCGCGTCCAGAGCCTCCGCCGTCGTCGCGAACCGCCAGGCCTGCATCCCGATGACCATGTATTCCTCGGCGGTCGTACGCCCGACGACGTAACCCGCGATCTGCCGTTGCGCTCCCGCGGCGAACATGTACTCGACGGGGGCGCCCGAGAGAGCACGCGACACGTCGTCGAGCGGAGCGGTCGGCGCCGCACAGGTCTCGACGGTGCCCACCGGCTGCGTGGAGACCGGCGCGCAGGCACCGTCACCCCTCAGGAGGTCATCGCCGGACGCCGTCCACCCGGCCATCGGGTCCGCCGGCTCGATCACGCCGAGCACCTCGTCGAGGTTGATGAGCATCGTCGTGTCGCCGGCCCATTCCGCGCACCGCGGCGGCTCGGTGACGTCCTCGGCCGACGCGGCCGGTGTCCGCTCGGCGCTCGGCATCGGGGACCGCTCGGATTCGAGGCTCGCTGTGGAGACGCACCCCGCGAGCGCGATCGCGGAGAGCAGGACGAGCGCGAGTCGAAGGGGACGCATCCTCGCAGTATGCCGTGTCCGAGCCCTCGCCTACCGTCGGCACCGTGACGGAACCGGTGCGGTGGTGGTGGCAGCGGCGCCAGTTCTCGCGCGGCGTCGACGTGCCCTACCCCGTCGGCACGTACCGGTCGGCGTGGGCCGCCTACCCCGAGCTCGTGCGGCAGTACCACCCCGACCTCAACGAGGGGATCTCGCTGTCGCAGATCCCGCCGGCGGCCGACGTCTTGCTGTGCTGGGAGTGCACGGCGGGCCACCGCTTCGCGGCGACCCCCTCCGAACAGCGCGAGCGACCGGGACGCGTCCGGCGGCGGTCGGCGTGGTGTCCCGAGTGCTCCGCCCTCGCGGCGCCGCGACCGGTGAAGGTCGTCGAGCGGGTGGATGCCGCGCAGGTGCTCGCCGCCGTCGACCGCGCCAAGGCGGTGCGGATGCCGGTGGCCCCCGCTCCGGCCCCGCGACCGAAGCGGGCGGCGCCCGCGGTCTGCGAGAAGACCCCCGACCTTGCCGTCGGGGAACCCTTCGTCAGCGAGTGCGCGCCACGACCGGCATCCGCTGCCGAAGGCCGACTGCGACAACAGCTTTCGCAGGCGCTCCTGTTCACCGAGGGGATGACGGCGGTGCGCGTCGGGCGACCGTTCTTCCGGCACCGCGAGGTGTGGCCCGACATCCTGTTGCCCGAACTGCGAGTCGCGATCGAGTACGACACTCCGGGCCGTCACGGGCTCGAGCACGTGGGAAAGCGGGAGGCATCCGATCGGCGGAAAGACGCCCTGCTGCGCGCCGCCGGCTGGGAGGTCGTGCGGGTGCGCACCGGCGGGCTCGAGCCCCTCGGCCCGCACGATGTCGTACTGCGGACGGCGGGCACGAAGACGGTTCCGGCGATCATCGACGCGCTGCGTGGGATCCGCGGCGACCTGGTCGTCGACGCCTACCGGCGCTGAGTCAGATCGGCTCGTCCCAACTGATCACCCGGGCGTTGCCGAGCGGCACCGTGCCCGGTGCGAGCACGTGCGGGATGCCGTGGAACCACGCCCCGCTCACGCCGCGCCGCACCATCTCCTCGAGCCACGCACGGTTGGCCGGCGGGATCTCGGTCACGGTGACGAAGGATGCCGCCTCGAACGGCACCACCTCCGACGGGTCGAGCGCGTCGCCGACCGCCGACACCGTGCGGTCCAGGACGACGGTCCCCGGCGGCAGGTCCGCGGCGGGGATCGCCCAGAACTCCGTCCGTGGCAGTTCTTTGCCACGGACCTCCCGCCAGGCGCGCCAGACCGCGTGCGGGTGTACCGGGCTGAGGAACACCACCTCGGTCCACGATCGCCCCGTGCCGGGGATCGCGGTCTCGCGCAACCGCCGCCGCTCCGGGGTGTCGTCGTACTTCGCCATCGCCCGCGCGTGCGCCGTCGGATCGATCGCCGCCAGCGCGGATGCCGGGACGAGCCCGTCGCCGACGAGGTCGACCCGCTGGTGGAAGACGAGGTTCACGGCACCACGTTACGACGACCCCCGTCTCAGCCCAGCCCGACCGCCGTCCACGACACCGGCGGCAGCGTGATCGTCAGCGTGCCGCCGTCGACGACGGCGGAGTCGTTCGCGCGCGGCGCGACGCGCTCCCGGTCGGCGAGCGTGTTCTTCGCGTAGACGTCGTCGTCCGAGAGCGTGTGCGTCTCGACGATCGAGGTCGCACCGAGGCCCGACACGTCGACGGTGACCTCGATCGCATCCGTCGTGCTGCGGTTCACGAGGAAGACCGCGCTGCGGCCGGTGGCGTCGTCGTGCGTCGCGACGGCGTCGACGAGCGGCACCTCGCCGAAGACGGCGGTCTCGTACGACGGCGCATCGACGAGGACCCGCATCGCGGTCCCCTGCGCGAGACGTGACGTCAGCGAGAACGGGAAGAACGTCGTCTGGCGCCACGCCGGTCCGCCCGGCTCGGTCATGATCGGCGCGATGACGTTCACCAGCTGGGCCAGCGACGCGCTCGCGACACGGTCGGCGTGCTTGAGCAGCGAGATCATGAGGCTGCCGAAGACCACGGCATCCACCACCGAGTACACGTCCTCGAGCAGGCGCGGCGCGACCGGCCAGTTGTCGAGGCCGTCGATCTTCTCGACGTTCTCCCATCGCGACAGGTACCAGACGTTCCACTCGTCGAACGAGATGTCGATCTTCTTCGTCGAGCGCTTCACCGCGCCCACGTGGTCGGCGGTGGCGACGACCGTCTCGATGAAGCGGTCCATGTCGACCGCCGAGGCGAGGAAGCTGTCGATGTCGCCGTTCTTCTCCTCGTAGTACGCGTGGCACGAGATGAGGTCGACGTCGTCGTAGGTGTGGGTGAGGACGACCCGCTCCCACTCGCCGAAGGTCGGCATCGTCGCACCGGACGAGCCGCACACGACGAGCTGGATCGACGGGTCGAGCTGCCGCATCCCCTTCGCCGTGCGAGAGGCGAGCTTGCCGTAGTCCTCCGCCGAGCGGTGGCCGAGCTGCCACGGTCCGTCCATCTCGTTACCGAGGCACCACATGCGCACGTCGAAGGGTGCGGTCGCACCGTTGGCGACGCGCCGGTCGCTGAGCGCCGTGCCCGAGCGGATGTTGCAGTACTCGAGCAGGTCGATCGCCTCGAGTGTGCCACGCGTGCCGAGGTTCACCGCCATCATCAGGTCGCTGCCGACCTTGTCGAGCCACGACGAGAACTCGTGCAACCCGACCTCGTTGGTCTCGGTCGAGTGCCACGCGAGGTCGAGGCGGCGCGGACGCTCGGCGACGGGCCCGACCGAGTCCTCCCAGCGGAAGCCCGACACGAAGTTGCCGCCGGGGTAGCGGATCGTGTCGACCCCGAGCTCCTTGACCAGGTCGATCACGTCGGTGCGGAAACCCTCGGCATCCGCGCTCTCGTGACCGGGCTCGAAGATGCCGTCGTAGATGTGTCGGCCGAGGTGCTCGACGAAGCCGCCGAAGATCTTGCGGCGGACCTCGCCGATGGGGGCTGCGGCGTCGACGATGAGGCGTGCGGAGGTCATGTAGGGCTTTCTTGGTCAAACCGGTAAACGTTGTAATTCATGATGGCGAGCCGGATGCCGGTCCGTCAAGACCTTTGCGCGCACCTCCGGCGATCACCGATGCAATGGATCCGGGGCGACACGCCGATGCGGGCAGCCCGGGACCGGCGTGTCGGGCGAGATCTGTTGCATCCGCGAGCGCGGGACGAGCGGATGCCGCCCCGCGACACCCGCGCACGGATGCCGCGTCAGCGACCCGGCGCCGACTCGCGCACGCGCAGCTCGTACGGTGCGGACTCGACGTGCGCCGGGCCTGCGGCATCCGTCACCCGACCGAGGAGGGTGTCGACGGCGTTCTGCGCGATCCAGCGCCGGCCGGGGTCGATCGTCGTGAGCGAGGGGATCGAGTACCGCGCCTCGTCGAGGTCGTCGAAGCCGACGACGGCCACCTCGTCGGGCACGCGGCGCCCCGCCTCCTGCAGCGCGCGGATCGCGCCGAGGGCGAGCATGTCGTTCAGCCCGAACACCGCGTCGAAGGCGACCCCCCGTGCGATCAGGTCGCGCACCGCGTGCGCGCCGCCGGCGCGGTCCCAGAAGCGGGTCGCGACGACCAGGTCCGGGTCGAGCGCGACACCGGCGTCGGCGAGAGCCGCGCGATGCCCCTGCAGCCGCAGCCCGGACGCGCCCTCGGCGTCGGCGTCGTGCGCGCCGAGCACGGCGATGCGTCGACGACCCGTCCCCAGCAGGTGCGCCGTCGCCGCCTGCGCCGCCTCGACGTTGCGCATCGTCACGTGGTCGACGGGCGCGTCGTAGACCCGTTCGCCGAGGAGCACCGTCGGATACGCGGTCGGGCGGTCGGACAGATCGGACGCCTCGAGTCCCAGCGGACTCAGGATCAAGCCATCCGTCAGGCCGAGCCGCGGGCTGCGCAGCAGCTCGCGCTCCCGGTCGCGCTCTCCGCCGGTCTGCTCGACGAGGACCACGACCCCGCGTGCCTCGGCGGCGGCGATGACCATGCTGGCGAGTTCGGCGAAGTAGCTGAAGGACAGGTCCGGCACGGCGAGCGCGATCACCCCGGTCCGCCCGCTGCGCAGGCTCCGCGCCGTGAGGTTCGGCGTGTAGCCGAGCTCCGAGATCGCCCGCTGCACCTTCTCCCGCGTCGCCGGACGCACATGGGGGAGCCCGTTGATCACGTTCGACACGGTCTTGATCGACACGCCGGCCAGCCGTGCGACGTCGTGCAGCGTCGGTGTCATCCGCCCTCCCGGCGTCACTGTACAGCGCGGCGCAACCCCTGCGCGGACGACGAGCGTCCTCCCTAGGCTGACGCCATGACCTCTACGGCGAAGAACGCGGCGCACGACGCGAAGAACAGCAAGGCGGTGCACCTTCTCGCGCGGGCGGGGTTCGCCGCGAGCGGCGTCGTCCACATCCTCATCGGGGTCATCGCGATCTCGATCGCCCTCGGCGCCGCCGGGGGGCAGGAGGCCGACCAGTCCGGTGCCCTCGCGCAGCTCGCCGCCGCACCCGGCGGCGTCTTCCTGCTCTGGGCGGTGACGATCGGGCTCGCCGCCCTGGGACTGTGGCACCTGCTGAGCGCGATCCTCGACCGCAGCGCCTCCTCGAGCAAGGACCGCACCGTGCACATCGTGAAGAACGGCGCCAAGGGGGTCGTCTACCTGGCGATCGCCGTCACGGCAGGGACGTTCGCCGCGGGCGGGTCGTCGAGCTCGTCCGGGTCGACGACCTCGCTCACCGCGGGCCTGCTGTCGACCCCGGGCGGGGTCTTCCTCGTCGTCGCCGTCGGGATCGTGCTGATCGCCATCGCGGGATACCTCGTGTTCAAGGGCGCGACGCGTCGCTTCGAGCGCGACCTGAGCATGCCGGGTGGCGCCGCCGGTCGGGGTGTGCGCATCCTCGGGACGGTCGGCTACATCGCCCGCGGCGTGGCGATGGCCGGTGTCGGCATCCTCTTCCTCGTCGCCGCCGCGACGAACGACCCCGAACGCTCAAGCGGTCTCGACGGTGCCCTGCGCACCATCGCCGGCCTCCCCGCCGGCAAGATCCTGCTCGTCCTCGTCGGCGCAGGGTGGATCGCCTACGGCGTCTATGCCTTCTTCCGCGCCCGGTACACGCGCCTGTGAGCGAACGGCTCAGACCGAGAAGTACTTCGCCTCGGGGTGGTGGAAGACGAAGGCATCCGTCGACTGCTCCGGGTGCAACTGCAGCTCGTCGCTGAGCTCCACTCCCATGCGCTCGGGTCGCAGCAGTTCGACGACCTTGCGCCGATCCTCCATGTCGGGGCACGCCGGGTACCCGAGCGAGAAGCGGGCGCCGCGGTACTCGAGCTTGAACAGCCCGGCGGTGTCGGCCGGGTCCTCGTCGGCGAAGCCGAGCTCGGCGCGGACGCGTGCATGCCAGAACTCGGCGAGCGCCTCGGTCAGCTGCATCACGAGGCCGTTGAGCTCGTAGTAGTCGCGGTACCGGTCCTCGGCGAACAGCTTCGCCGTCACCTGGTCGATACGGGCGCCGGCCGTCACGAGCTGCACCGGCAGCACGTCGACCTGCCCGGACTCCCGCGACTGCACGAAGTCTGCGAGGCACAGGTGCCGGTCGCGTCGCTGCCGCGGGAAGGCGAACCGCAGCCGGTCCGTGCCGACCTCGCCGCCCGAACCCCCGTCGGGGGCGAGCAGCCCGGGCACGCCCAGGCGACCGGCGGCATCCGCCCCGTGGTGGAGCACCACGACGTCGTCGCCCTCGCTCACCACGGGGAAGTAGCCGTAGGCGACCGAGGCGTCGAGCATGCCCTCGCCGAGGATGCGGTCGAGCCAGTACCGCAGCCGCGGGCGCCCCTCGGTCTCGACGAGCTGCTCGTAGCTGAGTCCGTCCGCGCCGCGGCCGGGCTTGAGGCCCCACTGCCCCATGAAGGTCGCGCGCTCGTCGAGGAACGCGGCGTAGTCCGCGAGGGCGACGCCGCGGACGATGCGGGTGCCCCAGAACGGCGGCGCAGGCACGGGGTTGTCGGATGCCACGTCCGACCGCCCGGGCATCGCCTCGGGCTCGGTCAGGGTCAGCTTCGACCCGGCGGAATGGATGCGCTTCTTCAGCGCCGGGAGGCCGACGGATGCCGGGTCCGCCCCGCGGGCGATCTTCACCAGCGGCTCCATGAGCGCCAAGCCCTCGAAGGCGTCCTTCGCGTAGCGGACCTCGCCCGGGAAGATCTCGGCCAGATCGTCCTCGACGTACGCGCGGGTGAGGGCCGCACCACCGAGGATCACGGGCCAGCGACCGGCGAGGCCGCGCGAGGCGAGCTCCTCGAGGTTCTCCTTCATGACGACGGTCGACTTCACGAGCAGGCCGCTCATGCCGATGACGTCGGCGTCGTGCTCCTCGGCGGCGGCGATGATCTCGGCGATGGGCTGCTTGATGCCGAGGTTCACGACGGTGTAGCCGTTGTTCGTCAGGATGATGTCGACGAGGTTCTTTCCGATGTCGTGCACGTCGCCGCGGACGGTGGCGAGCACGATCGTGCCCTTGCCCGAGGCGCCGGTGCGCTCCATGTGCGGTTCGAGGAGCGCGACCGCCGTCTTCATGACCTCGGCGGACTGCAGCACGAACGGCAGCTGCATCTGGCCCGCTCCGAACCGCTCGCCCACGACCTTCATGCCTTCGAGCAGGTGGTCGTTGATGATGTCGAGCGGGGCGACGCCGTTCGCGCGGGCGAGGTCGAGGTCGGCCTCGAGGCCCTTGAGCTCGCCGTCGATGATGCGGCGCTCCAGCCGCTCCCCCACGGGCAGCGCCGCGAGCTCGGCGGCGCGCTGATCGCGGAGGGCGGCGGTGTCGACGCCGGCGAACATGTCGAGCATGACGGCCAGCGGGTCGTAGGTGACGTTCCCCTCGGCATCCCTCTCGCGCCGGTCCCACACGAGATCGAGCGCCACGGTGCGCTGTTCCTCGGGAATCGAGGCGAGCGGGACGATCTTGGCCGCGTCGACGATCGCTGAGGTGAGCCCGGCCTGCGTCGCCTCGTGCAGGAAGACGGAGTTGAGGACCGACCGGGCCGCGGGGTTCAGGCCGAACGACACGTTCGAGACGCCGAGGGTCGTGTTGATGCCGGGGTACTTCGCCACGAGGCCCCGGATCGCCTCGATCGTCTCGATCGCGTCGCGGCGGGTCTCCTCCTGACCGGTCGCGATCGGGAAGGTGAGGCAGTCGACGACGATGTCAGCGACCCGCACCCCCCACACATCGACCAGTTCGTCGACGAGCCGCGAGGCGATGCGCAGCTTGTCGACGGCGGTGCGCGCCTGCCCCTGCTCGTCGATCGTCAGCGCGATGACAGCGCTGCCGTGCTCCTTCACGAGCGGCATGATGCGGCCGAACCGGCTCGTCGGGCCGTCGCCGTCCTCGTAGTTGACCGAGTTCACGACCGGGCGTCCGCCGATGAGCTCGAGCCCCGCCTGCAGGACGGCGGGCTCGGTCGAGTCGATCACGAGCGGGAGGGTGGATGCCGAGGCGAAGCGCGACACGATCTCGCGCACGTCGGCGACCCCGTCGCGGCCGACGTAGTCGACGCACACGTCCAGCAGGTGGGCGCCGACGCGGATCTGGTTCCGCGCGATCTCGACGCAGTCGTCCCACCGGCCCTCCAGCATCGCCTCGCGGAACGCCTTCGAGCCGTTCGCGTTCGTGCGCTCCCCGATCGCGAGGTAGGCGGTGTCCTGGTCGAAGGGCACGTGCTGGTAGAGCGAGGCCACACCCGGTTCGACGACGGGCGTGCGCGCCGCGGGTGCGGCGACCGGGCGGAGCCGGTCGACGACAGCCGCCATGTGCTCGGGCGTCGTGCCGCAGCATCCGCCCACCAGGCCCAGTCCGAACTCGCGGACGAACTGCTCGTGCGCGGTCGCGAGCTCGTCGGGCGTCAGCGGGTAGTGCGCGCCGTCCGCGGTGAGCACCGGGAGCCCGGCGTTCGGCATGCAGACGACCGGCACCGTCGCGTGCTTCGACAGGTGCCGCAGGTGCTCGCTCATCTCGGTCGGACCGGTCGCGCAGTTCAAGCCGATCGCGTCGACGCCGAGCGGCTCGAGCGCCGTCAGCGCCGCGCCGATCTCGGACCCCATGAGCATCGTCCCCGTCGTCTCGACGGTCACCTCGACGAAGATCGGCAGACGGATGCCGCGCGCCACGATCGCCTGCTTGCAGCCGTTGACGGCGGCCTTGGTCTGCAACAGGTCCTGCGAGGTCTCGATCAGCAGCGCGTCGGCGCCGCCGTCGATGAGGCCTTCGGCCTGCAGCGCGAAGGTCTGCTTGAGGTGGTCGTAGGTCGTGTGCCCGAGGCTCGGGAGCTTCGTCCCCGGTCCCAGCGACCCGAGTACCCAGCGGATGCGGCCATCCGCGGCCTCCGCTGCTTCGACGCGCTCGCGGGCGATGCGGGCGCCCGCGGCGGCGAGCTCGTGGATGCGATCGTCGATGCCGTAATCCGACAGGTTCGACCAGTTCGCCCCGAACGTGTTCGTCTCGATCGCGTCGATCCCGGTCGCGAGGTACTCGTCGTGGATCGCGGCGATCATGTCGGGACGCGACACATTGAGGATCTCGTTGCACCCCTCGAGCTGCCGGTAGTCCTCGAGCGTCGGGTCGTGGCGCTGCAGCATCGTCCCCATCGCCCCGTCGGCGATGACGACCCGTTCGCCGAGCGCGTCCAGCAGCGCCTGTGCACGGGCGGGGCGGGGGACGGATTCGACGTCGAGGGGATGGCGGAGGGCGACGGGGCTGCTCACCCGCGCGAGTCTACTTCCGGGGCGGCATCGCGGACCCGCCCGCCGACCACGGGCGTCATCACCCGCGACGGGACCAGGATGGGGGCATGCACCTGCCCCCGCTGAGCGACCTGCGCACCGGCGCGCGGGTGGTCGCCCTCCCCCTCCACACCCGGTTCCGCGGCATCCTCGTCCGCGAGGCGATGCTGTTCGAGGGCCCTGAGGGGTGGGCGGAGTTCTCGCCCTTCCCGGAGTACGACGACACCGAGTCGGCCGCGTGGCTGGCCGCCGCGATCGAGTACGGGTGGGAGGAGGCACCCGACCCCGTTCGCGAGACGATCCCCGTGAACGCCACGGTGCCTGCCGTGGCCGCGGCATCCGTCCCCGACGTCCTCGCCCGCTTCGACGGATGCCGCACGGCGAAGATCAAGGTCGCCGAACCCGGTCAGACCCTCGCCGACGACGTCGCCCGCGTCCGGGCGGTCCGCGCGGCGATGGGTCCGGAGGGACGCATCCGCGTCGACGCGAACGGCGCCTGGAACGTCGACGAGGCCGAGCACGCGGTCCATGCCCTCGCGGAGTTCGACCTCGAGTACGTCGAGCAGCCGTGCGCCACAGTGCCCGAGCTCGCGGAGCTGCGCGCCCGCATCCGTTACATGGACATCCCGATCGCCGCCGACGAGAGCGTCCGCAAGGCGGCGGACCCGCTCGCGGTCGCCCGCGCCGGCGCAGCCGACCTGCTCGTGGTGAAGGTGCAGCCGCTCGGCGGCGTGCGGCGCGTGCTCGCGGTGGTGGCCGATGCCGGGCTGCCCGCTGTCGTCTCGAGCGCCCTCGACACCTCAGTCGGTCTCGCCATGGGTGTCGCCCTGGCCGCCGCGCTCCCCGAGCTCGAGTTCGACTGCGGACTCGGCACGGCGTCGCTGCTCGCCGCCGACGTCACGGCGGACCCGCTCCGCCCCCGCTCCGGCGAGTTGCCCGTGGGGCGGGTCACCCCCGACGCGGAGCTGCTCGGCGCTCACGCCGCGTCACCGGAACGGCGCGACTGGTGGCTCGCGCGGCTCGAACGCTGCCACGCGATCCTCGCCGCCGGATAGGACGCCGGAGAGGACTCAGGTCGCGCCGACCAGCAGCGGCACCAGCTGCTCCAAGCGCGACTGCATCGCGCGGTTCGCCTGCCGCTCCGACATCCGCTCGAGGGCCGCCTGCACACTGCACTGCTCCGACACATCCAGCAGCAACGCGGCCGCATCGGCCACCGGCATTCGCAGGGGCAATCCGTGGCGCTCGCTCACGTCGCGGACGATCGTCTCGATGCGCCCGAGCATCTGCGCACGCCACGCCAGGAACGCCTCCGCCAGCCGCGGATCGCGGAGGGCCTGCGTCCTGACCTCGCTCAGCAACTGCGGTTCCATGCGCTCTGCGAGCGACATGTCGGCGATCTGCCGCACGAGATCGACAGGGCTGTCGGTACCGGACAGCCTGCGGACCCGCACCGACACCTCATCGAGTTTGTCCTCGGAGAGCTGGCGGATGAGCGCGAGGAACAGTTCGTCCTTCGACTCGAAGTTCGAGTAGAACGCGCCGCGGGTGAAGCCGGCACGCTCGCAGATCGCCTCGACGGATGCCGCATCGAGCCCGACCTCGGCGAAGACCTCGTGAGCGGCCTCGAGCAGGCGGGCCCGCGTGTTCTCGCGACTGCGCGCCATCTCACACCCACCCCTCAGACTCGGCACCGACGTGCGGGTCTACGATACACATGTGTATTGGATACAGCGCTGTATCGAAACCGTCCGACTCTGACCAGGAGCGCCCGTGTCCACCATCCTCTTCACCCTCGGCCGATGGGCCTACCGTCACTCGTGGCGCGTGCTCATCGCCTGGATCGTCCTGCTCGGCATCGTCGGCGGCGGGGTCGCCCTGTTCGCCAAGAGCACCGACAACTCGTTCGGGATCCCGGGCACCGAGGCGCAGCAGGGCATCGAGCTGCTCAACCGCACCTTCCCGCAGGCCAGCGGCGCGAGCGCGCAGCTCATCGTCGTCGCGCCCGAGGGCGAGACCGTCGAGGACCAGCCGCTGCGCGGCGAGATCGACGACCTCGTGACGACGCTGGGCGACATCGACGGTGTCACCTCGGCGACCTCGCCGTTCGACGAGATGGTCGACGGCCTCGTCTCCGACGACGAGCGCGCGGCTCTCATCCAGATGCAGTTCGACGGCCAGTCGACCGAGGTGTCCGATGCGACGATCTCGGCGGTCGAGAAGGCCGCGGCCGACTTCCACGACCGGCTCCCCGACGGGTCGCAGTCGGCGCTCGGCGGCGACCTGTTCGCGGCGTCCATCCCCGCCCTGTCGATCGTCGAGGTGGTCGGCGTGCTGGTCGCGCTATTCGTCCTCATCGTGACGTTCCGCTCGTTCGCCGTGGCCTGGTTCCCGCTCGTCAGCGCGCTGATCGGGGTCGCCCTCGCGATCGCCCTGATCTTCCTCTCGACCTCCGTCGCGACGATCTCGTCGACCACGCCGATGCTGGCGGTGATGCTCGGCCTCGCCGTCGGCATCGACTACGCACTGTTCATCGTGTCGCGCCATCAGGATCAGGTGCGTGCCGGCATGGACCCCGAGGAATCCGCCGCCCGGGCCGTGGGCACCGCCGGTTCGGCCGTCCTCTTCGCGGGCGTCACGGTCATGATCGCGCTCGTCGGTCTGAGCATCGCGAACATCCCGTTCCTGACCACCATGGGCATCGCCGCCGCCGTCGCCGTGGCGGTCGCCGTCGCCGTCGCCGTCAGCCTGACACCCGCGCTCCTCGGGTTCGCAAAGGGTCGCGTGGTCGGCTGGGGCGGACGGATGCTGCAGCGCGGCATCCCGACGCGCCGCCGCACGAAGGACACCGCCGAGGACGCCGCCGACGACGCGGGCGAGACCGAGAGCACCACGGATGCCGCCCCCGCGGCGCCCGCGGTCATGCCGCCGAACCGCTGGGTGATGCTCGTGACGCGGCATCCGATCATCGCGACCGTGGCGGTCATCGTCGGTCTCGGCGTCATGGCGATCCCCTCGGCGAGCCTGCACCTCGCGCTGCCGAACGCGGGCGTCCAGCCCCCGTCGAGCCAGGCACGCCAGGCCTATGACCTCAACGCCGAGTACTTCGGTGCGGGGTCGAACGGTCCCCTCGTCATGACCGGGACGATCGTCACGTCGACCGATCCGCTGGGCCTCATGGACGACCTGAAGAAGGAGGTCGAGGCGATCCCCGGCGTCGAGCGGGTCGCGCTCGCGACGCCGAACGAGACCGCCGACACCGGCCTCATCCAGATCGTGCCGACGACGGCCCCCGACGACCCCGCGACCGCCGACCTCGTCCGCGAGCTCCGCTCCCACCACGACGAGTGGCAGGACGAATACGGCGTCGACCTCAAGGTGACCGGCTACACCGCCGTCGGCATCGACGTCTCCGACCGGCTGGGCGCGGCCCTGCTGCCCTTCGGCATCTTCGTCGTCGGCCTCTCCTTCGTCCTCCTGATGATCGTCTTCCGCTCCATCTGGGTGCCCCTCAAGGCGACCCTCGGCTACCTGCTGTCGATCCTCGCCGCCTTCGGCGCGGTCGCCGCGGTCTTCGAGTGGGGCTGGCTCGCCGACCTCCTCCACGTCACGCGGACGGGCCCCGTCATCAGCTTCATGCCGATCATCCTCATGGGGGTGCTGTTCGGACTGGCGATGGACTACGAGGTCTTCCTCGTCTCGCGCATGCGGGAGGACTTCGTCCACGCCGTCCGCGCCCGCGGCGGGCGAGCGGACCGCGAGACCGCCGTCGCCGCCGTCCGGAGCGGCTTCACCGCCTCGGCGCGTGTCGTCGTCGCCGCGGCCGTCATCATGTTCGCCGTCTTCGCCGCGTTCGTCCCTGAAGGCGACAGCTCGATCAAACCGATCGCCCTGGGCCTCGCCGTAGGCATCGCCGTGGACGCATTCCTCGTCCGCATGACGCTGACCCCCGCCGTGATGGCACTGCTGGGCGACAAGGCGTGGTGGATGCCGCGATGGCTCGGACGCCTGCTCCCGAAGGTCGACATCGAGGGCGAGGCCGTCGAGCACGAACGCAGCCACGCCGACTGGCCGGAGCCCGACTACCGCGGCGCACTCGCGGCCGACGACCTCGAGGTCCGTGCCGAGACCGCCGACGGCGACCTCGTGCTCTTCTCGGGTGCGAGCGCCCGGCTCGCGGACGGCGGCACGCTGCTCGTGACGGCCGACGACCCGCACGTCTCGCGCGCCTTCCTGCTGACCGTCGCGGGCCGCGTCGACCCGACCGACGGGCTCGTCCGGGTCTCGGGGCACCTGCTGCCCGGTCGCGCCGCCTGGGTCCGCGCCCACGTGTCGGTCGCCGACCTCGCCGGCGCCGACGCCCCGCTGACCGAGCTGCGTCGCGCCCTCGCCGGTCGCACGCGCTTCGTGGTGATCGCAGGGCTCGACACCCTGACGGGCGCGTCCCGCGACCAGGCCGCGGCCCTCCTGCGCGACGCCGCGAACGCGATCGCCGCCAAGGCCGGCGAACTGACGATCGTCGCCTCGGCGCGCGATCTCGACGCCGCCCGCGCCCTGCTCGCGGACGCCTACCGGCCGAAGCCCGACACGCTGCGCCTCACCGTCCCCACCCCCCGCACGACCGACGCCGACACCCAGGTGATCCCCTCATGACTCTCCCTATCGAACGTGCCCAGACCCGACGCCCCGTCTCGTGGCTCACGCTCCTCGGCGTGCTCCTGCTGCCGGCCGTGATCGGCGGCATCCTCGTCGCGGCGCTCTACAACCCGACCGAGCGCCTCGACGCGATGAACACCGCGATCGTGAACAACGACGAGCCGGTGGAGGTGAACGGGCAGACGACCCCGCTCGGCCGGCTCCTCACCGCCGGGCTCGTCGAGGGCTCCGACGACCTCGACAGCAACCTGACGTGGACCATCTCGAACACGGAGGACGCCACGGAGGGCCTCGAGGACGGCACCTACGACGCGATCGTCACCATCCCGAAGAACTTCTCCGCTGCGGCCACCTCGACCGCCCCCGGCGGCACCCCTGAACGCGCGACCATCGAGCTCACGCCCTCCCCCGACGCGCGCATCGTCGACGACGCCATCACCAACCAGGTGACCACCACCGCGGCATCCGTCCTCGGCGAACAGCTCACGACGACGTACCTCGAGAACGTGTTCCTCGGGTTCACCACCCTGAACGAACAGCTCGGAGAGGCCGCCGACGGCGCGACTCAGCTCGCCGACGGCGCGACCAGCGCGGCCGACGGCGCCGCCCAGCTCGCCGACGGCGCGTCGACCGCCGCCGACGGCGGGTACTCGCTCGCCGACGGTGTGCGGCAGTTGCAGTCCGGGGCGGCGGGCGTCGCGTCGGGAGCGGGGTCGCTCGCCACCGGCGCGAGCGGCATCGCCGATGGCGCCCGAGGCCTCGCCGACGGTGCGGACAGCGCCGCGGACGGCATCGACCAGCTCGCGGAGGGCGCGGACCAGCTCGCCGGCGGCGCCGCGCAGACCTCCCAGGGTCTCGACGAGTGGGCGGCCGGCGCCCGCCCGATCGCCGACGGCACGCAGGAGCTCGCCGACGGCCTGACGAAGGCTGCGCAGCAGACCGCGGCGATCCCCGCCATCCCGAGCGACATCGTCGACGGGATCACGGCGCTGACCTCCGACGGCGCGCAGAACCGCGAGGCCGTGACGGCCGCCGTGCAGGCGATCTCCGCCGCCGCCGAGGCCTGCGATGCCGAGGTCGCCGGCGAGGATCTCTGCGACTCGCTGACGGATGCCGCGACCCAGGCGACCGCCGCCCTCCCCGGCCTGCAGGACACCGTCGGAGATGCGGAGCAGCTCGCGAAGGACATCGAGACGCTCGCGAACTTCGGCCCGACCCTGACGCAGGGACTGCAGACCTCCGCCGCAGCCGCACAGCAGCTCGCGACCGGCATGGACCAGCTCGCCGACGGCGCCGACCAGCTCGCCGGCGGCGCGGGGCAGCTCTCCACGGGCGCCGCCGACCTCGCGGACGGCGCGGGGACGGCAGCGACGGGGGTGCGTCAGCTCGCGGGCGGTGCGGATCAGCTCGCCGACGGTGCGGACCAGCTCGCCTCGGGTGCCGGGCAGCTCTCGACGGGAGCCCAGGCCCTCGCCACCGGCGCCGGCACGGCCGCCGACGGCACCGACCAGCTCGCCGACGGCGTGGGTGCGCTGGCGACGGGGGCGGGTGACCTGTCGACGGGTGTCGACAAGCTCGCCGACGGCACCGGCGACCTCGCGAGCGGCCTCGGCAAGGCCGTCGACGGGGTGCCGACCTACACCGACTCGCAGGCGAAGGACCTCGCGGCCGTCGTCGCCCAGCCCGTCGTCGCCGATGGCACCGGGACGTCGATCTTCGGGGCGTCCGCCGTCCCGCTCCTGGCGACCCTCGCGCTCTGGTTCGGCGGACTCGCATCGTTCGTCGTGCTGCAGGCGATCCCGCGCACGGCGCTCTCGTCGCGGCGGTCGTCCGCGGCCCTCGCGCTGCGCGCACTGGCGCCGGGAGCCGCGGTCGGCGCCCTGCAGGGTGTGCTCGTCGCCACGGTCGTCCAGCTCGCCGCCGGGTACGACCTGGGCGCGTGGGCGCTGTTCGCGGCGATGTGCGTCCTCGCCGGGGTCGCCTTCGCAGCGGTGAACCACGCGCTCGTCGCCCTGTTCGGCGGCGTCGGCCGCTGGGTGTCGGTCCTCGTCGGGGTCCTGGCCGTCGCGACGGGAATCGTCTCGACCGTTCCGGGCACGCTTCTCGACATCGCCGGGCTCCTGCCGACGGCTCCGGCCTACACCGCGATGCTGGCGTCGTTGACGGATGCCGGGGGCGGCGCCCCCGCCGCGATCGCCCTCGTCATCTGGACCGTCCTGGCCGTCGCGGCGAGCGTCCTGGCTGTTGCACGGCACCGCTCCACGTCGGCCCGCGCGGTGCTCACCCAGCCCGCCTGAGCCGCGACCTGACCCGCGTGCGGATGCCGGCGCGGGTCAGGGGGCGACGCG
The DNA here is from genome assembly GCF_044542795.1 of Microbacterium sp. NPDC077663. Classification (NCBI taxonomy): domain Bacteria; kingdom Bacillati; phylum Actinomycetota; class Actinomycetes; order Micrococcales; family Microbacteriaceae; genus Microbacterium; species Microbacterium sp. NPDC077663. The sequence goes on from NZ_JBITVE010000003.1 coordinate 472,886, forward strand.
GATGACGGTGGTCATCGTCAGCTCGACGCCGCCGGGGACCTCGGCCGCCTCGAGCGCGATGCTCATCGCCTCGATCTCCGCGAGCGAGGAGAGATGGGTGCCGCCGCACGGCAGCTCGACCGTCCCCTCGGGGAGCTCGCATCGCCACGTGCGACGCCCCGCGAGGGTGGTGTCCTCACGGTGGATCCCGATGGCTCCGGGCGCTCCCGCCCAGCCGGCCAGCGTCGCGTTCGCCCGCGCCTCGACGGCGCGCAGATCGTCGAACACGGCGGTATCGAACCCCTTCCGGCGCAGCGACTTGCCGATGCGATACACGTCGGTCGAGCCGTACTCCGTGATGCGGGAGGTCTGGATCGCCAGCATGTCGAACGCCGGGTGACCCGCGGCATCCGTCGGGACGTCCTTCTTCCAGGCGTCGGCGAGAGCCGCGTCCAGGGCGAGCGAGGCGAGGTGGCACGCCGTGTGCCCGGCCGACACCGCGGCGCGCAGACCGCCGTCGACCTGTGCGTCCACGGCGGTGCCCACTGCCGGCGCGGCGCCGTCGACGACGTGGACGACCACGAAGGTCCATCCCTCCGTCCCCGTACGGACAGGCAGATCCTCACCCACGACGAGGTCGCCGTCGTACACTCCACCGGTCACGACGGTCGCGACGCGCAGATCCCCGTCGGGGGTGCTCAGGATGCCGGTGTCGGCGGGCTGGTCGGGCCACGCCGTGTCGACGGGGTGGAAGGGTGTGCTGTCGAGCACGACCCCCGTCCGCCCGTCGGCGAGGGGCGTGACGTGGGTGACGGTGGACGAACCGGTGAGCGCACCGTCGGGGTAGGTGACGACGGTCGGAGCGAGTTCGGTCACGGGGTCAGCTGGGCAGGCCGCTGTAGGAGTGCAGGCCCTGGAAGAACTGGTTCACGATCGTGAAGTTGAACAGCACCGCCGTGAAGCCGACGATCGACAGCCAGGCCGATCGGGTGCCGCGCCAGCCGCGCGTCGCGCGGGCGTGGATGTACCCGGCGTACACGACCCAGATCACGAAGGTCCAGACCTCCTTGGTGTCGAAGCCCCAGTAACGGCCCCACGCGTCGTTGGCCCAGATGGCGCCCGCGATCAGCGTGAAGGTCCACAGGACGAAGCCGATGATGGCGAACCGGTAGGCGAGCGACTCGAGCACGTCGGCGCTCGGGAGGGTCCGCAGGAACGGCAGCCGGGTGCGCGGCGCGGCATCCGTCCCCACCGCGGCCAGCGCCATCCGCTCGCGTCGCGACTGCAGGAGTTGCACCACCGACAGGGCGAAGGCGATCGCCAGGAACGCCGAGGCGAGCGACGCGACGAAGACGTGGATGACGAGCCAGACGCTCTTGAGCGGGTCGGACAGCGGCACGACCTCGACGTAGTACGCGAGCGCGGCGCCGCCGAGCAGGACGACGATGAGCCCGTTGATGAAGGCGCCGAGGAAGCGCAGGTCGTATTTCACGAGCACGCCGAGGAAGACGGCGACGACAAGGAGGGTGCCGGTGAGGGCGAACTCGTAGTTGTTCGACCACGGCACGCGACCGGCGGCGATGCCGCGGGTGATGTCGGCACCGAGGTGGAACAGCCACGCGATCGTCGTCAGCACGACGCCGAGGCGGGCGAACAGGAACCGCCCGCGCTGCGACGGGGCGGCCTCGAGGGCGACCTTGGCGGCGGCCTCCTCGGCGCGGATCTCGTCGATCGTCTGACCGCCGCCGGCCGCGACGAGGGTGCGCGCCTGCGCCTTGGCGTCCTGCGCGACGATCGCGAGCTCGGAACGGCGCGCGAGGTCGACGGTGAAGGCGAGGAAGCCGAGCGTGTAGACCGCGATCGCGGTCCACAACAGCAGGACGGAGATGTCATCGAACGACATGGGGTCCTCCGGAGGAGATGGGTGGTTTCAGTCTACGTTCGCCGGGCTGACCGGGGCGGATGCCGGTTGGTCGCCGAGCGCGTCACCGTGGCGTCGGGCGAGGTCGGCGACCGCGACGGCGATCGCGGGGTCCTCACCGCGGGCCAGGCCCGCGTACTCGATCCGCACCTCGTCGCCGTCGGGCGTCGCCTTCACCCACATACGCCGGCGCGGCACGAACAGCGCCGTGAACAGGCCGAGCATCGCGAGGATCGCGAAGACGAGAACCCACGTCGCGCTGGAGTCGTTGTGGATCGACAGCGAGATGTAGCGCTTGACCGACTCGGGTGCGCCGGTGCTCCGCGCGTCCTCGAAGGTCACCGTCCCGCGCCCGCCGGGAAGGTCGACCGTCTGGCCCGGGGAGAGCTGGAGCGACGGGGCGTCGGCGTTGCGGCCCGCGATCTCGGTCATGCCGTCGGTGTCGAGCGCGTAGACCGAGCGGGGCGTGCCGTCGTCGATGCCGAGGTCGCCCTCGTAGACGAAGAAGGTGAGACGGGGGTCGAGCAGGTCGCCGTAGGCGGAGGTCAGCGCGCCGGTGTCGAGCTCGGCGACCGTGGGGTAGAAGAACCCGACCATGCCGAGCTGCTCGCCGCCGGTGTCGGGGATCTTGACGACGCCCTGCGAGGTCATCGTCGCGCTCTGCGGCAGGAACGGGACGGACTCGCTGAACACCACGTCGCCCTCGCCGTTGCGCACGGTGATCGTCGGGGCGTAGCCGTTGCCCATCAGGTACACGCGGTCACCGGCCATCGTGATGGGGTGGTTCACCTCGATCACCTGGTCCTCGGGCTCCTGGCCCGGGAAGCGGGTGGTCACGTGGGCGGCGAAGTCGCCCGCCTGGCCCGAGCCCGGCGCGTACGTCACATCGAACCGGTCGAGGGTGATGGAGTACGGGGTCAGCGCCTCGGTGTCGACGAACCTGCCGGGATTGAAGGACGTGTACCCGAGACCGAGGGAGTTGACGAAGCCGTCGCCCTCGGTGATCACGGTCTGCCCGGTGTAGGTGAAGCCGCCCCCGATGCCGACGGACAGCAGCACGCCCACGAGCGCGCCGTGGAAGACCAGGTTCCCCGTCTCGCGCAGATAGCCGCGCTCGGCCGAGACCGAGGCGACGCCGCCCCTGTCGTAGCGCTCGACCCGATAGCGCGCCGAGCGGAGCTGCGCCTCGGCGAGGTCGACGGCGTGCGCGGCGTGACCCGCGGCATCCTCTCCCTCGGGGACCGCGACCGTGGTCTCGGCGTGGTCGGCCAACCGCGACAGCCGCGCGGGGGTGCGGGGCGGGCGGGCGCGCAGCGCCTTCCAGTGGTGCTTCGTCCGCGGCAGGACGCAGCCGATCAGCGAGATGAACAGCAGGATGTAGATCGCGGAGAACCACACCGAGGTGTACACGTCGAACAGCTGGAGCGCGTCGAACGTCGGGTACAGATCGGGGTTGGTGGCCCGCCACTGCGTGACGCCGTTCGGGTCGGCGCTGCGCTGCGGGACCAGCGAGCCCGGAATGGCCGCGATCGCGAGCAGCAGCAGGAGGACGAGGGCCGTCCGCATGCTCGTCAGCTGGCGCCAACCCCACCGCACCCACCCGACGAATCCGAGCGCAGGCTGGGCCATGGCCTCGGACTCGTCGCGCCCCCGGACAGCCGGGTCGAGGCGGTCCTCGGTGCGGTCGAGGTGATCGCCGGGACGGAGCGGGCCGTCGACGACGTCCGCGCGGGCGTCAGAGGAACGTCGGGACACCGGCCACCACCCCCTGGAACGAGGCCATCAGCGAGGTCCACAGACCCGTCACCATGAGGACGCCGAGGAGCACGAGCATGACACCGCCGATGATGTTCACGACGCGGATGTGCCGACGGATGAACGCGACCGACCGCGTCGCCCACGACGCGCCGAGCGCCAGCAGGATGAACGGCACGCCGAGGCCCAGCGAGTACGCGACGGCCAGGAGCCCCGCCCGCGTCGGATCGGCCTGGCTGTAGGCCATGCTGAGGATCGTCGCGAGCGTCGGGCCGATGCAGGGCGCCCACCCGACGCCCATCGCGACGCCGAGCAGGGGCGCCCCGACCAGACCCAGGTTCTGCGTCAACTGCGGTCGGTAGGTGCGCTGCGCGAGGCCGAACACGCCCACGAAGATCAGTCCCATGACGATGACGACGGCGCCGAGCACGCGCGTGATGACCTCCTCGTACTGCAGGAAGAGTCGTCCGAGGCTGCCGGCGAACACCCCCATCGAGAGGAAGACGACCGTGAAGCCGGCGATGAACAGCAGCACGCCGACCAGGAGCCGGCCCCGTCCCACGGTGGGGCGGGCGGGTGCCGCGGTCGCCGTGGCGACGCCGGCACCGGATGCCGCATCCCGGGCCACCGGCATCCGTCGACCGTCTCGCGGGGTCATGGCGCCGCCGAGGAACCCGAGGTAGCCGGGGACGAGCGGCAGGACGCACGGCGAGAGGAACGAGACGAGACCGGCGAGCGCGGCGATCGGGATCGCGATCCAGAGCGCCCCGTCGGCGACGACCGCGCCGGGGTTCACTGCTTCTCCGCCAGGGTGTCCTCGACGAGGTCGCGGAGCGTCGTCGCATCCGGCAGCTGGCCGAACAGTCGCGCGGCGACGCGGCCCTCGCGGTCGACGACGAGTGTCGTCGGCGCCGCCTGCAGTGAGGTCCAGTCCGCGAAAGCGAGCTTCAGGTCGACGTCCCCGCGGGCGAGGATCGAGGGGTAGGTGATCCCGTAGGTCTCGTCGAACGAGGTCGCCTGCTCGGGTCCGTCGTAGATGTTGACGCCGAGGAACTGCGCGCCGTCCGCCTTCGTGTCCTGGAAGGTCTCCTCGAGCACCGGCGCCTCGGCTCGGCACGGACCGCACGCGGCGTACCAGAAGTTCAGCACGACGACGTCGCCGGCGAAGTCATCACTCGAGATCGTCGACCCGTCGACGGCGGTCCCGGTGAACGTAAGCGCCTCGCCGCGTTCCGCGGCCGGGATCGTCTCGACGCGCCCGTCGCTGGAGATGAAGCCCTGCGTGTTGCCCTCGCGGTACAGGTTCGCGAGATCGTCGTTCTGGCCCGAGCACGCGGCGAGGCCGACGACGAGCGTCACGGCCGCGAGTGCCCCGAGGATGCGGCGCCTCATACGGCCCCCACGTCCACCGCGCCCGCGGTCGCGGCCGGCTCGGCGTAGTCGACCTCGCGCCAGACGTCGCCCGAGAGCTCGAAACTCGTGATGCTCGACAGCTCGCAACGCCGGCGACGGGGGTCGTGCCGCAGGGGCAGTCCCGCGACGGAGAGGTGCGTGATCCAGATCGGCAGCTGGTGCGAGACGATGACCGCGTCACCGGAGGGCGTGCGGTTCCAGGCGTCGCGCATCGCCGCCTGCATCCGCTCGACGACCTCGAGGTATGCCTCGCCCCAGCTCGGGAGGGCGGGGGTGCGCAGGTGCCACCAGTTGAGCGGATTGCGGAGGGCACTCCGCATCCGCTTGCCCTCGAAGACGTTGGTCGGCTCGAGGACCCGCGCGTCGATGACGGGGGTGAGGCCGAACAGTTCCGCGACGGGGGCGGCGGACTCTCGCGCGCGCTCGAGCGGGGAGGACACCAGCGACTTCACCGGTCGCCCCTGCGCCTGGAGGTGCTCCGCGGCGGCACGTGCCATGCCGCGGCCGTCGTCGCTCAGGTGGAAGCCCGGGAGGCGTCCGTACAGCACGCGTTCGGGGTTATGGACCTCCCCGTGGCGCACGAGATGGAGGCGGGCGGCGGGCACCCCTCCAGTCTACGTGCGGGCCTCCTATGCAGGGCCTGAGCGCCGCTCGCGCACGGCGGCGCGGATGCGGACGAAGAGGAACCAGGCTACGAGGAGGACGACGATGGCGATCACGACGTTCTGGAAGACGCCCGCGTACTCCTCGACGATGTGCCAGTTCTCCCCGAGGAAGAATCCCGCGAGCACGAAGAGGGAGTTCCAGATGAGACTTCCCGCCGCGGTGAGGAGTCCGAAGGTCCACCAGGGCATCTTCGAGACGCCCGCGGGGATCGAGATGAGGCTCCGGAACAGGGGCAGCATCCGACCGAAGAAGACGGCGGCGGGACCGTGGCGCTCGAACCACGCGACGGTCTTGGTGACGTCCTCCCCCTTCATGAGGGGCATCTTCTCGGCGACGCGGGTGAGGCGTTCCGCGCCGAGCACCCGACCGAGGCCGTAGAGGAGGTAGGCGCCGACGACCGAACCGACCGTCGTCCAGCCGATCGCCTCGGCGAGGGTGAACGAGCCCCGCGACGCGGCGAGACCCGCCACGGGCAGCACGGCTTCGCTGGGGATCGGCGGGAAGAGGCTTTCGAGACCGACGGCGATCGCCGCTCCGATCGGACCGATGGTCTCCATCAGGGTCACGAGCCAGTCCGCGAGCGCGGACAACCACGAGCCGCCGCCGGAACCGGACGCGGCGTGGAACAAGTCGGTCATCGGGTGCTCTCTTGCGCTCGGTGATCGGATGCCCGGCCGGGCCCCCTGTGTCGCTCCAGCCTAGGCGGACCCGACTCTGCGTCTCCTGGGCGCCGCGTAGACTCGTCCCTCGTGAGTGAACGCACCCTCGTCCAGCAGCTGCAGTCCCGTGAAGACGGTCCCGTCTCGGTCTCCGGATGGGTCGAGACCGTCCGCGATCAGAAGAAGGTGCAGTTCGTCATCCTCCGCGACGAGACCGGCGCGGTGCAGCTCGTGAACCCGGCCACGCGCCCCGCCGAGGACGGCAGCGAGCAGGATGCCGCGGCTCTCGCCCTGACCGACCTGATCTCGAACCTCTCCACCGGCACCTTCCTGACGGCGACGGGCGAGCTCAAGCACGACGAGCGCGTGAAGCTCGGCGGCGTCGAGATCAAGATCGGCGGGCTCGACATCGCCGCAGCCGCGCTGCCCGAGACGCCCATCGCGGCCGACTCCGGCCTCGACAAGCGCATGGACTGGCGTTTCATCGACCTGCGACAGCGCCGCAACAACCTGGTCTTCCGGGTGCAGACGACCCTCGAGCACGCGATGCGCACGTACTGGGTCGAGCGCGACTACATCGAGGTCCACTCCCCGAAGCTCATGGCGTCGCCGTCCGAGTCCAACGCCGAGCTGTTCGAAGTGCCCTACTTCGAGGACAAGACCGCGTACCTCGCGCAGAGCCCCCAGTTCTTCAAGCAGATGGCCCAGGTCGCCGGCTTCGGCAAGATCTTCGAGATCGCCCCCGCCTTCCGCGCCGACCCCTCGTTCACCTCGCGCCACGCGACCGAGTTCACCTCGATCGACGCCGAGATCAGCTGGATCGACTCGCACGAGGACGTCGCCCGGATGCAGGAGGAGCTCCTGCAGACCGCCATCCGCGCCGTCGCCGACAAGCACGGCGACGAGATCAAGGCGCTCTTCGACATCGACGTGGTCGTCCCCGAACTGCCGTTCCCGCGCATCCCGCTCGCCGAGGCACGCGAGATCGTCGCGGCACGCGGCTACCAGATCCCCCGCACCGACGGCGACCTCGACCCCGAGGGCGAGCGGCAGATCGCGGCGCACGTGCAGGAGACCTACGGCCACCAGTTCGTCTTCATCACCGACTACCACCCCGAGATCCGCGCGTTCTACCACATGCGCGACGAGGCGACCGGGTTGACGAAGTCGTACGACCTCTTGTTCAACGGCGTCGAGATCACGACGGGTGCGCAGCGCGAGCACCGCGTCGACGTCCTGATCGAGCAGGCGAAGGAGAAGGGGCTCGACCCCGAGCACCTCGACTTCTACCTCGACTTCTTCCGCTTCGGCGCGCCGCCCCACGGCGGTTTCGGCATGGGCCTCGCCCGTGTGCTGATGCTGCTGCTCGGCCAGGAGTCGATCCGCGAGGTCACGTACCTCTTCCGCGGACCGACACGCCTGGCCCCCTAACACGGCACCCCGCACGTTCGGCAAGCGCTCGGTTTCGGCCGGGCGCTCGTCGTATCGTGGCTGACTCCTCGATCGGAAGGATCAGCCTGTGTGGGATCAATGGACGCAGTTCGGGGTCGCGGTCCTCATCGCCGTCGCCGCAGCCGCCGTCGCCGCCGTGATCGCGTCGATCGTGCTGGCGATCATCGCGCGCCGCCGGCGATGGGCCGGCGTGCTCAGCCGGCAGTCGCGCGCGCCGTTCCGGATGCTCGTGCTGGTCACAGCGCTCTGGGTCGCCGTCCGGGTGGCATTCCCCGATGAGACGTGGGGCGGCATCCTGTCGCGGATCCTCACCATCGCGATCATCGCGGCGAGCGCCTGGCTGCTCGCCTCGCTCGTGGTCGTCGCCACCGACATCGCGCTCGGCCGCTATCGGATCGACGTGCCCGACAACCGGGTGGCCCGCCGCATCCGTACGCAGACCCTCGTCGTGCGGCGCCTCGCGATCGCGATCATCGTGATCATCGGGATCGGGGCGGTCCTGCTGACCTTCGACTCGGTGCGGGCGGTCGGTGCGAGCGTCCTGGCCTCGGCCGGCATCGCCTCGGTCGTCGCGGGACTGGCGGCGCAGTCCGTCCTCGCCAACGTGTTCGCCGGGCTCCAGATCGTCTTCAGCGACTCGCTGCGCGTCGACGACGTGGTCGTGGCCGACGGCGAGTGGGGCCGCGTCGGCGAGATCACCCTGAGCTACGTCGTCCTCGACCTCTGGGACGACCGCCGGCTCGTCCTGCCGTGCACGTACTTCACGACCACCCCGTTCGAGAACTGGACCCGCCGCGGATCGGAGCTGCTGGGCGCCGTCGAGATGGACCTCGACTGGAACGTCTCGCCCGAGCGGATGCGAGAGCACCTGCACGAGATCGTAGCGGGAACCGACCTCTGGGACGGCCGCACCGCTGTGCTGCAGGTGACCGACGCGGTCGCCGGCTACGTGCGGGTCCGCATCCTGGTGACCGCGAAGGACGCGCCCACGCTCTTCGATCTGCGCTGCCTGGTCCGGGAGGCCATGGTGACGTGGGTGCAGCGCACCATGCCCGACGCGCTGCCCGTGCAGCGGGTGCGGATGACGGATGACGCTGGTGCCGCGCCGGGCGAGGACACCGAGACCCGCCCTCACGACGGTCTGTTCACGGGGAGCGTCGAGGCCGAGCGCCGCGCGTCGACGTTCACCAACGCGATTCCGATCGTCCGCCAGACCGACCCGGAGCACTGAGCGCCCACCCGTTCCCCGACGGTCACCGGCCGTTCATCCGCCGGGGGCCGCGGGTCCATCCGGCGGTCGTAGCTTCCCCTCGTCCCCCTGCGCGCAGCGCTCATGTGCACGCGCAGGACCACCCGAGAGGAATCGCATGTCCCGTCTGTTCCCGCGCCGCGCGTCCGTCGCCGTCGGCCTCACCACCATCGCCGCGCTGTCGCTGGCGGCCTGCGCCGGCAGCCCCGACGCCGAGAACGCCGCCGGCGAGGGCTCCGCGGCGGCCACCGCGACCAGCGTCGCCGACTTCGGCTCGTTCGCCGACCTCGAGGCCGCGGCGAAGGCCGAAGGCAACCTCAACGTCATCGCGCTGCCCCGCGACTGGGCGAACTACGGCGAGATCCTCGACCTGTTCGCCGACCGGTACCCCGAGATCACGATCAACGAGCAGTCCCCCGACATCTCGAGCGCCGAGGAGATCACGGCCGCCGAGACGAACGAGGGCCTCGACACCGCCCCGGACGTCTTCGACCTCGGCCTCACTGTCGCCCTCCAGAACACCGATCGCTTCGCGGCCTACAAGGTGCAGACCTGGGACGAGATCCCCGACGCGCTGAAGGAGCCCACCGGCCTGTTCGTGGGCGACTACGGCGGCTACATGTCGGTCGGCTACGACTCCGCGAAGTTCGACGCCCCCGCGGAGCTCGATGATCTGCTCGGCGACGAGTACCGCGGTTCGGTCGCGATCAACGGCGACCCCACACAGGCGGGCGCGGCTTTCGCCGCCGTCGGCCTCGCGGCGGTGCAGTCCGGCGGCACGCTCGACGACTTCCAGCCCGGCATCGACTTCTTCAGCGAGCTGAACAAGGCCGGCAACATGCTCAAGCTCGACGTCACGAGCGCGACGGTCGCGAGCGGCGAGACGCCGGTCGTCTTCGACTGGGACTACCTCAACGCCGCGCACAAGGCCGACGTCCCCACCTGGGAGACGGTGGTCTTCGACGGCGTCGGCTACGCCGGGTACTACAACCAGGCCATCAACGTCGACGCGCCGAACCCGGCCGCGGCCCGACTGTGGCAGGAGTTCCTGTACAGCGACGAGGTGCAGAACCTGTGGCTGAAGGGCGGCGCACGTCCCGTTCGCATGGAGGCGATGACCGACGCCGGCACGATCGACGCCGACCTCGCCGCCGCGCTCCCCGAGGCCCCGGCCGAGACCGTGGTGCCGACCGAGGCGCAGTCGACCGCTGCCGGCGAGCTGCTCGGCGCGAACTGGGCCGCCGCGGTCCAGTGACGACGACCGCACCGGCGGGGGGCCCGGCGACGGATTCCCCGCTCGGCGCACCCGAGGGGTCGGAGCAGCACGCTCCGGCCCCTCGTGGGCGGCGCCGCATCGACTGGTCGTGGCTCGGGCTCGCCCCCTTCGCCGCCTACCTGGCCCTGTTCCTGGTCCTGCCCACCGTCCTCGCACTCGCGACCGGGTTCGTCGATGGGTCGGGAGCCCTCACCGGCGACAACATCGCCGCGCTCGTCGATCCCGTGGTCCTGACGACCTTCGCGAACTCGACCTGGGTCTCGCTGCTCACCGCCGCCATCGGCGCCGTGGTCGGCGGACTCGTCTGCTTCGCGATGCTCGGTCTCTCCGAGACCGGAATCGTCCGCACGACGGTGGATGCGGCATCCGGGGTGCTCGCGCAGTTCGGCGGCGTGATGCTGGCCTTCGTCCTCATCGCGACCATCGGGACGCAGGGGGTCGTGACGCGTCTGCTCAGCGACCTCTTCGGGCTGCAGATCTTCGCAGACGGCGCCTGGATCTACGCGCTCCCCGGCCTCATCCCCGCCTACGTCATCTTCCAGGTGCCCCTCATGGTCATCACGTTCATGCCGGCGCTGTCGGCGCTGAAGCCCCAGTGGCTCGAGGCGCACCTCACACTCGGCGGAACGCTGCGCAGCTTCTGGCCGCAGATCGGGATGCCGGTGCTCGCCCCGTCCTTCCTCGCCAGCTTCCTGCTGCTGTTCGCCAATGCGTTCTCGTCCTATGCGACGGCGGCCGCCCTCGCCAGCCAGGGATCCCAGATCGTCCCGCTGCAGATCCGCACCGCCCTCACAAGTGAAACCGTGCTCGGTCGCGAGAATCTCGCCGGGGCACTCGCCCTCGGCATGATCGTCGTCGTCGCGGTCGTGATGGTCGCCTACGCCCTCATCCAGCGCCGCGCCGCCCGGTGGCGGTCGTGAGCCCGGCGACGCTGGCTCCCTCGAGGGCGACGCGCTGGACGATCGGGCTCGTCGTCGGGCTCGTCTTCGCCGTCCCCTTCGTCGCAACGGCGCTGTTCACCCTCACCGCAGCTGACGGCTCCCTCACCCTCGACCGCTGGGCGGCATTGTTCGACCCGGCCCGCGCGGCGACCTACCGACCGGTGTGGACCGGCCTGGTCAACTCCCTCATCCTGGCGACCGTGACGGTGGGGGTCGTCCTGTTCGTCTTCGCGCCCACGATGGTCCTCGTGAACCTCCGGTTCCCCCGGCTGCGCCGCACCTTCGAGTTCCTCGCGCTCCTTCCCATCACGATCCCCGCGATCGTCCTCGTCGTGGGTCTCGCGCCGATCTACCTGCAGATCGGCCGCACCTTCGGTACCGGCGCGTGGACGCTCGCCTTCGCCTACGGCGTCCTGGTCCTGCCCTTCGCCTACCGCTCGATCCAGGCCGCGATCGACGCCGTCGACCTCGCGACGCTGACCGAGGCGGCGCGCACGCTCGGCGCGGGATGGCCGACCGTCCTGGTGCGCGTGGTGGCGCCGAACCTGCGGCAGGGGCTGCTCGCGGCATCCCTCATCTCCGTCGCCGTCGTCCTCGGCGAATTCACCATCGCGTCGCTCCTGAACCGTCAGGTGCTGCAGACGGGCCTCGTCGTCATCAACAAGCAGGATGCCTGGGCCTCAGCGATCTTCACCCTGCTGGCGCTGGCCTTCGCCTTCGTCCTGCTCCTCGTCATCGGCCGCGCAGGACGCGTCGGCACCGGAAGGAAGACCCCGTGACCCTCGACCCCACCCCCACCGCCCGGGCCCTCCCCCGGACGGCCGACAACACCCTGCTCGCCGGCGCGAGCGAGGGGACCCGTGTGGAGCTGCGCGGCATCGTGAAGGACTACGGCCCGACCCGTGTGCTGCACGGTGTCGACCTGGACGTCGCGCCCGGCGAGTTCGTCTCGCTGCTCGGCCCGTCCGGATGCGGCAAGACCACCGCTCTGCGTGTCGTCGCCGGTTTGGAGGACGCCACCGACGGGATCGTCGCCTTCGGCGGGACGGATGTCTCGCGGGTGCCGACGAACAAGCGCGACATCGGGATGGTGTTCCAGGCGTATTCGCTGTTCCCCCACCTGCGCGTGGTCGACAACGTGGCGTTCGGCCTGCGCCGCCGACGCGTGGACACCGCCACGGCCCGGCGCCGTTCGGGCGAGGCCCTCGACCTCGTCGGCCTCGGCCACCTCGCCGACCGCTTCCCCCATCAGCTCTCCGGTGGGCAGCAGCAGCGTGTCGCGCTCGCCCGTGCCCTCGTGACCGAACCCCGCGTCCTGCTGCTCGACGAGCCGCTGTCGGCACTCGACGCGAAGGTCCGCGTGCAGTTGCGCGATGAGATCCGCCGCATCCAGCTGCGCCTGGGGATCACGACGATCTTCGTCACCCACGACCAGGAGGAAGCGCTCGCGGTGTCCGACCGCATCGCCGTCATGGCGGCGGGTCGCATCGCTCAGATCGGTACGCCCGAGGACCTCTACCTGCGGCCGGCCACACCCGACGTCGCGGGGTTCGTCGGGCTCTCCAGCGCGGTCCCCGGTGTCGCCTCGGCCGGTGCCGTCGAGATCTGGGGCGCCTCCGTGCCGGTCCACGGCGACGTTGTCGACGGCGCCGTCGACGCGCTCGTGCGGCCCGAGAACGTGCGACTCGTCGGCGCGGGCGACGGGATCGGCGCCGTGGTCGAGGAGAGCACCTTCCTGGGCAGCATCCGCCGCACCCTCGTCCGCACGGACGACGGTGCCCTGGTGCGGCTGCAGCATCCCGCCGACGACCGACTGGAGTACGGCGAGCGCGTCCGCATCGCGGTGGCGCCGGTTCCGGTGCCGGTCAAGGCGCGCGACTGAGCGGCGTCAGACCTCGAAGTCGACGGCCATCCGGCCGCCCGCGACGCGGCGGATGAACGCCGCCGCCTCCTGGTGGGCGGGATGGGTCTGATAGGCCTCGAGCGCATCGAGGTCGTCGACGTCCATGACCAGCGACACGTCGGCGTTCGCCTCGGGGACGGCGACGTTGGTTCCGACGCTCAGCGACCGGATCACCGGAACCGATGTCTCGAGACCGCGCAGCAGGCGCACGACCTCGGCCGCGTGCTCGGCGCGGGTGCCCGCATCCTCGGCGGCCATCTTCCAGACGACGACGTGACGGATCATGCGGATTCCTTCTGGGTCAGCGCGGAGCGCAACCGGTCGGCGGACAGCCGCCAGTGGGCGTGCAGCTCGCCGTCGATGAGGACGACGGGGATCTTCTCCCACCACGTCGCGTACAGCGCCGGGTCCTCGGCGATCGAGAGCTCCTCGACCTCGACCCGCCCCTCCGGGAGATCGGCCACGACCGTGTCGACGATCTCGCGCGCCACGTCGCAGAGGTGGCAGTCGGGTTTGGAGATGAGGGTGAGTGCGGTCACGGCATCCATTCTCCCCCGCTCATCCGCCCTGCGGACGCAACACGAAGCGCCCCGACGACCGGCGGACCGGTCGGGGGCGCTTGTGTGCGATGCCGCTTACTTCTTGTTGCGGCGCTGGTGGCGAGTCTTGCGAAGCAGCTTGCGGTGCTTCTTCTTCGCCATGCGCTTGCGGCGCTTCTTGATGACTGAACCCACGGTAAACCTCACTAAGTCGGGGTCTGGACGCGCGGTGTCGGCGTCCGGGAACGGCAAGACGGAAAAATGCCTCGGATCAGTCTAGCCGACGTCGGCGATAGGACGTTGCAGTGCTGCGGTGACCGCGGTCTCGGGGACGCGATAGCTGCGGCCGAAGCGCACGGCGGGCAGTTCGCCGGAGTGCACGAGGCGGTAGACGGTCATCTTCGAGACGCGCATGAGGTCCGCGACCTCCGCGACCGTGAGAAAGCGCACATCCGAGATGTCCGACATGGTGTCCCCTTTATGGTGTTCTGCCCCCATGAATGCCTCCACATTAGGGGGTCGCTGGGACGCGTGTAAACCTGTGTGACTCGTGTGGCTGCGGGCCCCTCAGCGTCCGGGGAGCTTGTTGAACACGCTCGTGACGGCATGCTTCGCCGACGCCGCCGCGCGACCCACGACCTCGGCGGCATGAGCCGCGCCGTCCGGGAGGGCGGGCGTCGCCGGCAGATCGTCGTCATCCACCGCGAAGAAGGGGAACAGCCAGTCGTCCACCGCGTCCAACGGCGCCGGAGAGAGGCTGTAGTACCGATGCTGCCCCTCTTCGCGCACAGAGACGAGGGATGCCTCGCGCAGTACCTTCAGGTGCTTCGAGACCGTCGGCTGACTGACGCCCAGGGCGGAGACGATCTGCGAGACGCTCGTCCCCTTCTCCCCCGACGCCCCTCGCTCGCGCAGCAGCTGGAGGATGTCCCGACGGGTCCCGTCGGCGATCACGTCGAAGATGTCCGCCATGGCATTAGGTTAGCCCGCCCGCGCGCGGGAGTACCATGACAACGATCCGAACGAGAAAGGGGCGCGGATGACGGGCCTTACCGTCGACGAGCGCGCTCCCCGGCGCGGACCGGCGTGGCATCGACGGGTATTCTCCGCGATGCGCGACCTGGCCACCGCGTCACCTTCGCGTTTCGCCGTCCTCATCTTCTCGGCCCTCATCCTTCTCTTCACGGCGATCTTCTCGCTGCCCGTGATGGCCTCGGACGGCCGCGTCACCCCACTCCCCGACGCGCTGTTCACGGCGGTGTCGACGATCTGCGTGACCGGACTCTCGACGGTCGACATGGCGACCCACTGGTCGCCGCTGGGTCACGTCGTGGTCTTCATCGGCGTCAACGTGGGCGCCCTCGGGGTCCTCACCCTCGCCTCGATCCTCGGCCTGGTCATCTCCAAGCGCCTGGGCCTTCGAGCCAAGCTCCTCGCGGCGGGCGACAGCAACCCCATGCGGGCCCACGGCGGTCCGGTGAACGAGGGACAAGCGGTGCGCCTCGGCGAGGTGGGCCAGCTGCTGGCGACGGTCGCACTCTCGACCCTCGTGATCGAGGCGGCCCTCGCCGTCCTCCTCTACCCGATGCTGCTGGCCAGCGGCATCGATCCGCTGACCGCCCTCTGGGAGGCCCCGTACTACGCGGCCATGGCCTTCACGAACACGGGGTTCGCGCCGAACTCCGAGGGACTGGCGCCGTTCGCGCAGAACTACCTGCTGCTCAGCGTGCTCATGGCGGGCGTCTTCCTCGGGTCGATCGGCTTCCCCGTCATCTACGCGCTGTGGAAACACCACTGGCACGTGCGACGCTGGTCGATCCACGTCAAGCTGACGCTCATCACGACGGTCGTCCTGTTCTTCGCCGGCGCGATCGCGTTCGTGATCCTGGAATACGGCAACCCCAAGACCTTCGGGACGATGGATGCCTGGGACACCACGTTCCAGGCCCTGTTCCTCTCCGCGATGACCCGCTCCGGCGGCTTCTCGATCATCGACATCGGCGAGCTGCACGAGTCCTCCATCGTCGTCGGATCGATGCTCATGTTCGTCGGCGGCGGGTCCGCGTCGACCGCGGGAGGGATCAAGGTCACCACCCTCGCCGTCCTCGCCCTGGCGGTCTGGTCGGAGGCCAAGGGCCGCCCGAGCGTCTCGGCGTTCGGCCGCCGCATCCCGAGCGACGTGCAGCGCGTGGCCCTGTCGGTCGTCGCGTGGGGGGCCACCATCGTCGCCCTCTCGACGATCGCGATCGCGCACCTCACGAAGGCACCCCTCGACGAGGTGCTCTTCGACGTCGTGTCGGGCTTCGCCACCGTGGGTCTGTCGACGGGACTCACGCAGGAGCTCCCCGACCCGGCCGTGTTCGTCATGGCGCTGACGATGTTCATGGGCCGCGTTGGTACAGTGACACTCGCCGCGGCGGTGGCCGCGACCAGCCGAACGCAGCACTACGCGCTGCCCGTGGAAAGGCCCATCGTTGGTTGAGCAGTTGCGCAGCGATTCGCCCGTCCTCGTCATCGGACTCGGTCGCTTCGGCGCCGCGTGCGCGGGCGAGCTCGACCGCCTCGACCGCGACGTCCTCGCGATCGACGACAACCTGGACCTCGTTCAGAAGTGGTCCGAACGGGTCACGCATGCCGTCCAGGCCGATGCGCGCAACATCGAGGCGCTGAAGCAGATCGGCGCGCAGGACTTCCAGGTCGCCGTCGTCGCCGTGGGCTCCTCCATCGAGGCATCCGTCCTCATCACGGCCAACCTCGTCGACCTCAAGGTCCCGCAGATCTGGGCGAAGGCGGTGTCGCAGTCGCACGGCAAGATCCTGGCCCGCGTCGGCGCCAACCACGTCATCTACCCCGAACGCGAGGCCGGTGAGCGCGTCGCGCACCTGGTCAGCGGGCGGATGCTGGACTTCATCCGCTTCGACGACGACTTCGTCCTCGCCAAGATGTACCCGCCCCGCTTCATCCGCGGCGTCGGCCTCAACGAGTCGGGCGTCCGGTCGAAGTACAACGTGACCGTCGTCGGCGTGAAGAGCCCCGGCAAGCCGTTCCGCTACGCCGAGGCGACCACGGTCGTGACCAACCACGACCTCATCATCGTGTCGGGGACCAACTCCGACATCGAGCGCTTCGCGTCGCTCGACCGCTGAGCCGGGTCAGAGCTCGCGCTGCGCGTTCGCGAGCAGCCGCGCGAGCAGGTCGGCGAGGGTCTGCCGCTCCGCGTCGCTGAGCCCGTCGAGGAGCCTCTGATCGTGAGCGAGCGCGCGCGGCATCTCGCGCTCGACGACGGCACGACCGGCATCCGTCAACGAGAGCTGGACGGCCCGCCCGTCGCGGTCGGATCGCTCGCGGCGGAGGAGTCCCGCCGCCTCGAGCCGGTTCGTGAGCTTCGTCGTCGCCGCGCCGCTGAGCATCGTCTCGGCGGTCACCTCGCTCGCCCGCAGCGGCCGTCCGGTGCGGGCGAGCGCGCACAGCACGTCGAACTCGGAACGCGAGACACCGCTGTCGGCGAGCAGTCGTTCGATCTGCGCCGTCGCCAGCACGGAGGCGCGGTTGAGTCTGCCCCACACGTCGATGGGCGAGGTGTCCATCGCGGGCATCTCCGCCGCCCAGGCGGCGCGGATCCGATCGATGAAGTCGGCGCGCTCGGTCACCGTTCCACTGTAGCGAGGCATCCGCTTTAGTTTACTGGTGAATTATCGGTGTACAATCGGAGGAATGACCGCGCTCGACACCCGAACCCGCCCCGCCACCCCCACACCCCGCCTGCTGTCGCAACCGGCGGCCGTCTGGGCCATCGCGTTCGCGGCGATGGTGGCGTTCATGGGCATCGGACTCGTCGGCCCCATCCTTCCGACCGTCGCGTCCGCGTTGCAGGCGACCCCCGTCCAGACCTCGCTGCTGTTCACGAGCTACCTCACCGTGACCGCGTCGGCGATGTTCTTCACGAGCTGGCTGTCGACCCGCATCGGCACCCGGGCGGTCATGATCCTCGGTCTCGCCGTCATCGGCCTCGCCGCCATCGGCTGTGCCCTGTCGCCGACCATCGGCGCCCTCATCGGGTTCCGTGCCGTCTGGGGCCTCGGCAACGCGCTGTTCCTCTCCACGGCACTCGCCTCGATCGTCTCCGCCTCGGGCGGGCGCAGCGAGCACGCCGTGATCTTCTACGAGGCGGCACTCGGGATCGGCCTGGCCGTCGGACCGCTGCTGGGCGGACTGCTCGGCGAGATCGGCTGGTTCGCCCCGTTCTGGGGGACCGCCTCCCTCTTCGCCGTCGGCGTCGCCGCCCTGGTCGCGCTCGTCCGGGATCCGGGCCACGCCGCCCGTCGCAGCACGGTGGGCGCCCCCTTCCGCGCGTTCGCCGACCGTGGCCTGCTCGCGATCAGCATCGTCGCGTTCCTCTACAACGCGGGCTTCTTCGTGACCCTGTCGTACACGCCGTACGCCCTCGAGCTGCCGGCCGTCGGCATCGGCCTCGTCATGATGGGCTTCGGCGTCGGACTCGCGATCGCGGGCGTCGTGATCGCCCCGCAGCTGACCCGGCGCTTCTCGGTCGTCTCGGTGCTGTTCTGGTTCCTCGTCGCGTTCGCCGCGACGCACGTCCTCGCCGCGCTGAGCGCAGGCTCGCGGCCGCTGCTGATCGTGTGCGTCGTGCTGCTGGGCATCGAGATCGGTGCGGTGAACACGATCCTCACCGAGGCGGCGATGGAGGCGACCACCCTGCCGCGCGCCGTCGCGAGCTCCGCCTACTCCGGATTCCGCTTCTTCGGCGGCGCGATCGGCGCCCCCGTCGGTACCGCGCTGGCCGTCTTCGGGGTCGGAGCGCCCTACGCCGCCGCCGCGATCTCGGCCGCGCTCGGCGCCGCGCTCCTGTTCGCGCTGCGTCGCCTCATCGGCCGCGCCGACCACACCGCCCAGCTGAGTGAGCGGACGACCGCAGAGGATCTCACCCTCGGCGACGCCTGAACGGATGCCTCAGACGCCGCTCGCGAGCTCGCGGGCGCGGGCGAGTGCGGCATCCGTCGCCTGCGAGAAGAGCCCGTCGAGGTTCGCCGTCTGCAGGACGCCGACGGCGCGCTCGGTCGTGCCCTTCGGGCTCGTGACCCGTCGGCGCAGCTCCGCCGGGTCGTCCCCCGTCGCCTCGAGCAGAGCGGCCGCGCCGATGAACGTCTGCTCCGCCATGAGACGCGCGTCGTCCTCGTCGAACCCCTTGCCCCGCGCGGCCTCGGTGAGCGCCTCGATGAGCAGGAAGACGTAGGCCGGCCCCGACCCCGAGATGGTGGAGAGCGCGTCGATCTGCGCTTCGGGCACCTCGATCACGACACCGCACGTCTCGAACAGCGCTCGGACCAGCCCGACATGCTCGGCGGTCACGGTCGAGCCCGCCGCGAGACCGGTGACGGCCTTGCCGACCACGGCCGGCGTGTTCGGCATCGACCGGATGACGGGGATCTCGGGCCCCACGATCGACTCGAACGTCTCGATCGTCACACCCGCCGCCAGGCTCACGACGATCGTCCCCGGCCGCAGCGAGCCGGCGATCTCGCGCAGCAGGTCGGGGACCATCGCAGGCTTGACGCCTACGAGAACGATGTCAGCGGATGCCGCGGCATCCGCGTTCGCCGACGGGTCGTCCGCGAGGGCGAGGCTCGTCACCGCCTCGAGCCCCGCGAGCTCGCTCGCCTTGGCGGCCGTGCGGTTGGTCACCACGACAGACGCGGCCTGACCCGAGCGGGAGATGCCCTGCGCGATCGCACCTCCCATCGAGCCGGCTCCGAGGATGGCGACGGGCGGGAGGTGGTGCGTCATGCGTTCCATCCTGTCATCCACCCCCGCGGCTTATCATCGCCTCATGACCCTCCTCGACGGAATCACGTCCCGCATCATCGACACGGACCGGCTGAGCGTCAACATCCTCGAGCGCGCCGGGGACACCGCCGACGCCGCACCCGAGCGCACCGTCGTCCTGCTGCATGGCGCCCTGTCATCCGCCCTCGTCTGGCAGGAGCTCATGCAGGATCTGCCGACCGAGTTCCGGGTCGTCGCCGTCGATCTGCGCGGATTCGGCGGCACGGAGCACATGCCGGTCGACGCCTCGCGCGGCGTCCGAGACCTGAGCGACGACGTGGCCGCCACCCTCGCAGAACTCGGCATCGAGGCCCCGCACCTCGTGGGGTGGGATGTCGGGGGTGCCGTCGCGCTGCAGTTCGCCCTCGACCACCCGGTGCGCAGCATCCTGCTCGAGTCCCCGATCTCCCCGTTCGGTCTGGGCGGCACCCGGCTCGACGGCTCCCGGCTGACCGACGACGACGCCGGCTGCGGCGCAGGCGCCGCCAATCCCGAGTTCGTCCGCCGGCTGACCGCGCGCGAGACCGGCACCGAGGCATCCACCTCACCGCGGAGCGTCTTCCGGGCGACCTTCGTCGCGGAGGGGTTCGAGACCGAGCACGAGGACCTGTGGATCGTAGCCATGCTCTCCACCTCGACCGCGACGGGCACCTACCCCGGCGAGTCCGTGACGAGCCCCCACTGGCCCGGCTACGCGCCCGGCCGATTCGGCGTGCTCAACGCCCTGGCGCCCCGGAACTTCGACGTCTCGGTCATCGTCGACCTGCCCGAGAAGCCCCCGATCCTCTGGGTGCGGGGCGCGCTCGACCCGGTCATCTCCGACACGTCGTTCTCCGACCCGAACCACCTCGGCGCCCTGGGGATCATCCCCGGCTGGCCCGGTGCCGACGTCGCCCCCGCACAGCCGATGGTGTCGCAGACCCGCGAGGTGCTGCGCCGCTACACGGATGCCGGGGGCATCGCCACCGAGCTCGCCTTGCCGGGCGTCGGCCACACGCCGCATCTCGAGCGCCCCGCGGTCTTCCGGCGCGCGCTGCTGGAGCTGACGGGGTACATCGGTTCCCCTGCCTCACCCGCACCGCCGACCGAGGCGATCATCCTCAGTTCGTCGGACTGACGGATCGCTCAGCGCTTCGCGTCGAAGAAGTCCCGCAGCAGTCCTGCTGCCTCGGAAGCGCGGACGCCGCCGAGCACCTCGGCGCGGTGCGGCAGCCGCCGGTCGCGCAACAGGTCGTGCACCGATCCCGCCGCCCCCGCCTTCTCGTCCCACGCGCCGAACACGACGCGCGCGACGCGGGTCTGCAGGATCGCCCCCGCGCACATGACGCACGGCTCGAGCGTGACGACGAGGGTGCAGTCGTCGAGGTTCCACGAACCGAGAGCGGATGCCGCCGCCCGCAACGCCACGACCTCGGCGTGTGCGAGCGGGTCGCCGTCGCGCTGGCGAAGGTTCCGTCCCTCCCCCACGATGCGTCCGGCCCGCGTCACGACCGCCCCGACCGGCACGTCGTCGTGCGTCGACGCCTGCGTGGCGAGCTCGAGGGCCCGCACCATCGCCGCATCGTCGGCAGCGGGGACGGGCAGACTCACGTCGTCAGCGTAGCCCCGCTAGCCTGGACCCATGCGTGTGCACGTCGCCGACCACCCCCTCATCACCCACAAGCTCACGGTGCTGCGCGACAAGCGCACGACCTCACCGGTGTTCCGTCAGCTGACGGCGGAGCTGATCACCCTCCTCGCCTACGAGGCGACCCGCGGCGTCCGCGTCGAGGAGATCGAAATCGAGACGCCGGTCACCCGGACGACGGGTCTCAAGATCAGCGAGCCGCGTCCTCTCGTGGTCCCCATCCTGCGCGCTGGCCTCGGCATGCTCGACGGGATGACGACGCTCCTGCCGACGGCGGAGGTGGGCTTCCTCGGGATGGCGCGCAACGAGGAGACCTTCGAGCCGTACACGTACGCCGAGCGTCTCCCCGACGACCTCAGCGACCGCCAATGCTTCGTCCTCGACCCGATGCTCGCGACGGGCGGCTCACTCGGCGCGGCGATCGACTTCCTCTTCGCCCGCGGCGCGCAGGACGTCACCGCGGTCTGCATCCTCGCCGCCCCCGAAGGTCTCGCCGCGATCGAGAAGCAGGTCGGCGACCGTGACGTCACCCTCGTGCTGGGCGCCCTCGACGAGCGCCTCAACGAGAAGGGCTACATCGTTCCCGGGCTCGGCGACGCGGGCGACCGCCTCTACGGAACGGTCTGAGGCGGAACGGTCTGAGCCGGCACGGTCTGCGGGTCGGCCGTGACGGCGTCCGACAAAATGCCACCGACACCGACCAGGCGGGCGAAGGCGCTCAGCCGCGCGACCCCGTCGGGCGTGCGCGGCAGGTCGTCGAGTAGACCTGTGCTGTAGACCACGAACGCGGTGTACATCGCGCGGGAGACGGCGACGTTGATGCGGTTCTGCAAGAGCAGGAACTCGAGTCCCCGCGGCGCGTCCCGCCCGGACGAGGCCGCGAGCGAGACGATGACGACGGCTGCCTCCTGACCCTGGAAGCGGTCGACCGTACCGACGCGGACACCGGGGAACCCTGCTGCCGCGAGGGTCTCCTCCACCAGCACCTGCTGGGCGTTGTAGGGCGTCACGACGATGACGTCCTCCGCGCCCAGCGGACGGGTCCGCTCGCCGTCGGTCCAGCCGGTGCCGACGAGGTCGCGGACGATGCGGACGACCTCGTCGGCCTCCTCGGGTGACTGCGTCGCGTTGCGCGTGTGCGCGAGCGGAACGGGGATGACGCCTGCCGGAACTCCGTCGAGCCGGCGCAGCGCCGTGTCGGGGTGCGCCTCGAGCTGACCGTCGTAGGCCAGTTGCGAGACCGGCTCGGCGACCTCGGGTCGCATCCGCCGGGTGCGGGCGAGGAAGTAGCCGCGGTCGGCGGGGATCACGGCGTGATCGTCCATCACCCACCCGAGCGCCGAGGTGTCGACCGGCTCGGGGTGCGTGCCCTGGCTGACCTGCGGCAACTGCTGCGGGTCGCCGAGCAGCAAGAGCCGACGGGCTGCAGCGGAGACCGCGATCGTGGAGGCGAGCGAGAACTGCCCCGCCTCGTCGATGACGAGCAGGTCGAGCGAGCGACGGGCGACCCGACCGGTGTGGGTGAGGTCCCAGGCCGTGCCGCCCACGACGAACCCGGCGGGCTGCGACTCGATGTAGGCCGCGAGCTGGTTCTTCGCGATCACGGTGAACCGCTCGTCCCCGGTCGCGGGCCCCTTGGGCGCCTTCGCGACCTGAGCCGGGTCGAGCCCGGCGTCGACGATGCGCTCGAGCATGTGCTCGACGACGTTGTGCGACTGGGCGACCACGCCGATGCGGAAACCCCGCTCGCGCACCAGCCGCGCCACGACGTGCGAGCCGACGTACGTCTTGCCGGTGCCGGGTGGGCCCTGCACCGCGAGGTAGCCGTCGTCGAGGCCGATAAGCGCCGCTGCGATGTCGGCGACATCGTCACCCGTGCGCGGAAGCGGACCCTCGTGCCGCGGCGGGCGCCGCGTCAGGAGATCGGTCGCCGGATCGGCGGGGAGCGCGGGGGCCGCCGCCAGGACCGCATCCGCCCATTCGTCGATCGCAGCTTGCTGGCTGCCCGCGCGAGGCGGGGCGGGCGGGGTCAGGGCCACGGGCAGCTCCTGCCACGTGAAGCCCTGGTAGGCGCTCTCCTCGATCACGACGCCGTCGTCGAGGACGTCGACGACGTACACCGAACGCGCCGCGTGGATCCACCGCGGGCTCGTCTCGATCGGGAACGGTGCCGGCAACTCGTACACGGCGTACGGGCTCTGGCCGACGGTGAGGCGGGTACCGGGGGCGAACTCGCCGCGGATCTCGACCACGCGGCGCACGGCGGTGAGGCCCTCGGGACGGTGCCAGTCGGTCAGGACGCGACAGCGGTCGCGATCGACGACCACGACGTCGCGAGTGTCCTCCCACACCGACACCGGTTCGCGCAGCCGCAAAAAGTGCGTGGCCCAGAAGGTCTTGGCCTCGCGAGGGTAGTAATCGATGGCCGCCGCGCCCAGGCGGAGGGCCTGCGCGGTCGCCTCGTCCTCGGCATCCGCGGCGAATCGGGCGAGCGCCTCCGCGCGCGGCGACGGCTCGTACACGGCCTCACCCGCCTCGGGCTCGCGCGACGGGACGAGCTTCGCCTCACGGGCGCGTTCGACGAGCCAGTCCCGCAGGCGGCGGGTCGACACGCAGTCGTAGCGGTTGTAGTCGGCGAGGTCGTCGAGGATGAGGCGCGCCGCCGCATCGTCGCCGGCGTCCTGCAGCGCCCGCGCCTCGACGTAGCGGACGATCGAATCGTCCCCGCGCTGCACGTCGCTCGTGCGGACCTCCTCGCCCATGTAGAGAGGCTCGAGCTTCTTGATCGAGTACGACCGGGAGCCGACGCGCAACGCACGGCGGACGATCGGATAGAGGTCGACGAAGACGCCGTCGCGCAGCAGCCGGTCGACGGCGGCCTCACCCACGCCGTGCCGCGCCGCCATCGCGAGCAGGTGCGTCGGCTCGTACGGGGCGTAGTGATAGATGTGCATGCCGGGGTGCGTGCGACGGCGGACGGCGACGAACTCGAGGAACTCCTCGAGCGCGCGCTTCTCGTCGGCGAAGGAGTGCGCCCACAGGGCCGAGTACTGCTCGGTCTCGTCCACCCAGCCGAACAGGTAGTCGATGCCCCACTGCACCGCAGCGCCCTCGGTGTAGAGCGGATCGCCCTCGAAGTCGAAGAACAGGTCGCCATGGTCGGGGCGGGGAAGGGCGCCGAGCGCCTTGGGGAAGACGACGTCGTAGGTGGGTCTCGCGGGGCCGACCCGCGCCGGACCGTCGTCCACACCGCCGGCGGGGCTCTCGAGCTGCAGTCGCGCCTGGGTGCGGAGTCCGGAGAAGGTGTCCCACGACATCCGCGGCGGAGCCTCGCGGGAGGCCGCCAGATCGTCGATCGTCACGACCCCCGCAGCCCGCAGGCGATCGCGCTGGACGGGACGCATCCCGGCGACCAGGAGCAGGTCGCGGTGCGCGACGACCTCGAGGTCGCACGTCGCGCAGCGGCCGCAGGCGACGACACGGAGCTCGCCTCGGTCATCGCCCCACGGGATCGGCGATCCCGAGGCGCCCGCGGGCACGTCGCGGTCGGCGATGAGCGCGCGCAACCGATCGCGGCGCAGGCCGAAGACGGGAAGCAGATCGCGCACGGCATGGGTCGAGACCGTGCCGTCGCCGAGCAGCAACTGCACCTCGTCGGCCCGGGGGACGCCGAGGCGGTCGAGCTGGTCGACGTATGCCGCGAGCTGCATCAGAGCGGTTACCCGCGCATGCCGGGCGAGCTTGGTGTCCTGCACGATCCAGCGGCCGTCGGCGGCGCGGACGAGGAAGTCGGCGAAGCCCACGAACTCGTCGGTCGAGAAGGCCGCCTGATAGACGACGTGCACGGCGGGGTCGGCGAGGGCCGCATCCGTCACGGCGACGGCAGCCGCGAGGCCCGCGGCGTCCGACGACCGCGTCTCGGGGATCTCGACCACCGCACCCGGGTGGGCCGTTCGGTACGCCTCGTACACGCGGAGTTCGTGCTGGGTGCCGAGACGGCCCGCGCGCTCGAGCGTGAGGTCCTCGGGGTCCTCGACCGCCGCGATCCGGCCGAGCTTCGCGTCGATCGCCCGCAACCAGGCGAACTCGCACTCGGCTGCGGCTTTCAGGTCGCTCGCGCTCCAGACGATCCGGCCGTCGTCTTCGATGTATCGCATGATCCCCTCTCGGGAATCGACACTATCCGCGGTCGCCGACATGCCCGCCGGGCTCGTACAAGCCCGGCACGGCCGGCCGGGCACCTGACAGACTGGAGCCGTGACCCAGGACCTGCCCTTCGAGAACCCGTACCGGCACGGTTACGCCCGCGTCGCCGCGTGCACGGTGCCGGTGGCGATCGCCGACCCCGCGGCCAACGCGGACGCGATCCTGGCGAGCGCCCGTGCCTGCCACGACGAGGGCGTCGCCGTGGCGGTCTTCCCCGAGCTGGGGCTGACCGGGTACGCGATCGAGGACCTCGTCATGCAGGACGTCGTCCTCGATGCCGTCCTCGTCGCCATCGACCGGCTGGCCGCGGCATCCGTCGATCTCGGACCCCTGCTGATCGTCGGTGCGCCGCTGCGGATCGAGAACCGGTTGTACAACTGCGCCCTCGTCATCCACCGCGGCCGCGTGCTCGGCGTCGCGCCGAAATCCCACCTGCCCACCTACCGCGAGTTCTACGAATCCCGGTGGTATGCCCGCGGTGACGACGCTCCCACCCGCATGACCCTCGGGGATGAGGACGTGCCGGTGGGCACCGACCTGCTCTTCGAGGCGACGGACGTCCCCGGCCTCGTCGTCCACGCGGAGATCTGCGAGGACTTCTGGGTACCCGTGCCGCCGTCCTCCCACGCGGCACTCGCGGGCGCGACCGTGCTCGCCAACCTCTCGGGCAGCCCCATCACGATCGCGCGCGCCGAGGACCGCCGCATTCTGGCGCAGTCGCAGTCCTTCCGGTGCCTCGCCGCCTATGTCTACGCCGCCGCCGGTCAGGGCGAGTCGACCAACGACGTCTCGTGGGACGGCCAGACGATCATCTACGAGAACGGCGCCCCGCTCGCCGAGACCGAGCGCTTCCCCGACGGGCCGCGCCACGCGATCGCCGACGTCGACCTCGACCGGCTGCGCCAGGACCGGCTGCGGCAGGGCACGTTCGAAGACAACCGGCGCACCGTCGGGGTGCCCGTCCGCCGCATCCCGTTCACCGTCGCACCCGCGGCATCCGTGCGCGGACTGCGGCGCCCGATGGACCGCTTCCCCTTCGTGCCCGACGACCCCGCCCGCCTCGACCTCGACTGCTACGAGGCGTTCAACATCCAGGTGTCGGGCCTCGAGCAGCGACTGCGCGCCATCGGGCAGCCGAAGCCCGTCATCGGGGTCTCGGGAGGGCTCGACTCCACCCACGCGCTGCTCGTGACCGCACGGGCGATGGACCGGCTGGGCAGGCCGCGCAGCGACATCCTCGCCTTCACGATGCCGGGCTTCGCCACCGGCGAGCACACGAAGTCGAACGCGATCGCGCTCGCCGAGGCGATCGGCGCGACCATCGAGACGATCGACATCCGTCCGATGGCCACCGAGCTGCTGAAGGGACTGGGGCACCCGTTCGCCGAGGGCGAGCCGGTCTACGACGTCACGTTCGAGAACGTGCAGGCGGGCGCGCGAACCGACTTCCTGTTCCGCCTCGCGAACCAGCGCGGCGGCATCGTCATCGGCACTTCCGACCTGTCCGAACTCGCCCTCGGCTGGGCGACCTACGGCGTCGGTGACCACATGGCGCACTACGGCGTGAACGCAGGCGTTCCGAAGACCCTCATCCAGCACCTCATCCGGTGGGTCATCGCCCACAGCGACGAGTCGGGCACGACCCTCACCGACCGGGCGAAGGAGGTGCTGCAGGCGGTCCTCGACACCGAGATCAGCCCCGAGCTGGTGCCGGCCGGCGCCGACGGCAAGGTGCAGTCGACCGAGAGCACGATCGGCCCCTACGCGCTGCACGACTTCACGCTCTTCCACGTGTTGCGCTACGGCTTCCGCCCGTCGAAGATCGTGTTCCTGGCCGAACAGGCGTGGGCGGACGCGGATGCCGGAGCGTGGCCGCCCGGCTTCCCCGAGGATGAACGGTTCGCCTTCGACCGCGAGACGATCGTGCGCTGGCTGCGGGTGTTCCTGCAGCGCTACTTCGGATTCGCGCAGTTCAAGCGCAGCGCCGTCCCGAACGCGCCCAAGGTGTCGCCCGCGGGCTCGCTCTCGCCGCGAGGCGACTGGCGCGCGCCCTCGGACGGCAACGCGGCGGCGTGGCTCGCCGAGCTCGATGCGGCTTTCCCGCGGCCGGCGGCCTGACACACGGGTGGGATGATGGAGCGGTGAAGCTCCTCGTCGCCGCCCTCGATTCCGAACTGGTCGCCTTCCCGGAGGAGCTCCCCGGCTTCGACCGACTCGTGACGGGGCCGGGCAAACTGCAGGCGACCTACGCGCTGACGCGGGCACTCGATCGCGGCGAGTACGACGAGATCGTGGTGGTCGGCACGGCGGGCTCGGTCGACCCCGCGGCGACCGGTGTGCACGACGTGACCACCGCTCTGCAGCACGACGTCTCGGACGTCGACGGCATCGCCGGGCAGCACGTGTCGCTGCCGACGACGGTGTCGATCGCGGGACGCGACGGCACGATCATCGCGACCGGCGACCATTTCGTGGACGACGCCGGCACCGTCGAGGCGATCCGCGCGCTCGGCGGCACGCTCGTCGACATGGAGGCGTACGCCTACATCTGGGTGGCGCAGCAGTTCGGCGTGCCCATCCGCGTGCTCAAGGCCGTGTCGGACAGCGCGCAGGACGACGCGATCACCGACTGGCGCGATGCGGTCGCCGCGTGCAGCGTGCAGCTGCGCGAACGCATCACCGAGCTCTACGGCGTCTGAGGACTGGAGGCCCGGGCGCCGCGGCGAGCCTCAGGCGTCGCGACGGGCGAAGAGCGACCGCAGGACGAAGAAGACGATCAGCGCGACGATCGCGACGAGGATGAGCTTCCCGACGAGGAAGACCGCCTTCAGCGCGATGTCCACGACGATCCATGCGATGACGATCGCGATGATGACACCGAGGATCGTCCAGATCATGCCCTTCTTCATACGTCCAGCCTAAGGGCCTGGGCAGGCGAGGGGTTCCGGGGTCAGTTCGACGGGGCGGATGCCGCCGTCGCCGGCGTCGCGGGCGTCACCGGCGACGGGGGTGTGAGCGGCGACGGCGGTGTGGCCTGCGTCACCGGCGTCGGCGGCGTGACCGGAGTGGTCGCGGAGGGCGGGGTGACGGGACTCGGCGTCGGGGTCACGGCCGTGACGACCTTCGCGGTGTCGTCCGTCACGTCCATCTTCACGGGGGTGGAGCCGTCGAGGGTCGGCGTCGATTTGCCGGTCACCTGACCACCGGGGAGGGTCGTCCCCTCCGCGTCACGCAGATCCATGGCGGTGGCGGCGGCGGTCGCGCCGCCGGCGATGAGGCCCAGACCGACGATGCCGGTCACTCCGTACGCGATCCACTTCTTGGTCTTCATGATCCTGTCTCCTGATCGAGGGGCGGGTACTCGCCCGATGGCACCAGCCTGACGGACGGGGCTAAGCCGACTCGAAGGCGTTCATGAGAGCGCCCTTATGTTCGCCGCGTCCGTCGCGCAGGGCGGCCGCCACCCGCAGCAGCCCGCGGGCTCGTGCCCGGTCTCCCGCATCCACCGCGGACAGCGCGTGCCCGACGAGGTGCGCGGCCGTGAAGGAGGCGCTGTCGGGGACATTCCGCCACCGGGCCCAGGCGGCATCCGCCACCTCCCACAGCGCGCCGGCGGCATCCGCACCCGACAGCGTCGCGCTCGCGATCGTGTGGGCGAGGAAGGCCGCCACGTCGTCCGCGGGGTGTCCGATCCCCGCGGTGTCGACGTCGATCAGACCGGTCAGCTGCCCGCTGTCGTCGACGAAGAGCTGACCGAGGTGCAGATCGCCGTGCACACCCACGGATGCCGCGGCGGTGTGGCCGGCGTCGCGGGGCATCTCCTCGAGGAGGACGTCGATGCCGGCGTCGACTCCGCGCAGGCGGGATTCGTACCACCCCCGTCGCGTCGCGATCGAGATCCGCGCTCTGCCCTCGAGCGACGCGGCGGCGATCCGCGTGCACAGCTCGTCCACCCGGTCGAGGAGGGGCTCGGCGGCGAGGGCGCCGGCCGCCACTGCGCCGATGGCCGGTGTCCCCGGGGCGTGGGTCGTGACGAGTATGCCGTCTGGCGCCCACCCTCGCACCCCGGGCACCGGGAGGCCCGCTGAACGGAACGCGGTGTGCAGGTCCACGATGCGCTCGACGCGCCGCGGGCGGACGACCTTGACCCAGACCGGCTCGCCGTCGGTGTCCGCGCGGACGACGGCACGGCGACCCGGCCGGTAGGCGACCAGGACCGGAGTGCCCTCACTCTGGGAACCGAGTCGCGCCAGGAGGATCGACAACGCCTCACCGAATGCGACGGGAGCGAGCGCGGGCAGGTGCGGGTCGGCCGGGTGCATCCAGATGCGCGCGACTCCCTCCAGCGCGAGACCGGTCTCGGCCCGGACCGGGAGGAGGGACGTGTCCACGTAGGCGTGCACCTCGGTCTCACCGGGCAGCCGGAAGCCGGCCACGGTCCCCTCGCCGAGCGGCTCCCGGCCGATCGGGACCAGCTGCGACTCCTCGAGGTCGAGGGCGTCCGCGAGCAGGGCGGCCTCGGGTGTCACGGCGGGCGCAGGCATGCCTCGATCCCATCACGATGAGCCCGCCGGGGGCGTGAGACCTTTCTTAGGGTGACTTTCGGGTGGCGCCGCGTCGCGATACTGGAGGGCATGGATGCCGCCCCCCGCCGCCGCCGCTTCCTGGTGTCGGTGCGCACACGCATCGTCGTGGCGATCACCGTGGTCGCCGCGATCGGGCTCGCCTCGGTGGGCTTGACGGTCTACGTCGTCGAACGCAGTGTCAATCTGCAGAGCATCGAGAGCCGTCTGAGCGCCAACCTCGATTCCGCGCGCTACATCGTCGCGGCGGGCGACAACGACACCGGGGTCTGGCTCAGTGCAGAGGCTGCGTTGCGGCAGGTCGTCCAGCGCATGAGTCCCGACGACAACACCGGGGCCGTCGGCATCATGGCAGGCAAAGCCCGCTACACCCCCGGCATCCGGTTGGACGTCGACCCGAGCACGGACAGCGACTTCATCGCCGCCGCTGCCGAGGCCGGGGCAGGCGGCGACCCCGTCGTGCGCACGTACAGCGGCAACGGTGTCACCTGGCGGTACCTCGCGGTCCCCATCGCCATCGAAGGCGACACGACCCCCGGAGACGTCGTGTTCGCCCTGGTCTACGACGTCGAGGCCGAGCTCGCCGAGATGGACGGCCCGGCGCGGGCGTATCTGCTCGCGAGCGGCATCGCGCTGATCATCATCACCGCCGTCGCCTTCATCGTGTCGACGCGATTGCTGCGCCCCCTGCGGCGGATGCGCGAGACGGCGGAGCGGGTCTCTGGCCAGTCGCTGTCCGAGCGGCTCCCTGTCGAGGGCGAGGACGATGTCTCCGAACTCGCCGCGACGATGAACGCGATGCTCGACCGGCTCGACGAGGCCCTCGATTCGCAGCGCCGCCTGCTGAGCGACGTCGGACATGAGCTGAAGACCCCGATCACGATCGTCCGCGGACACCTCGAGGTGATGGACCCGCGCGACGTCGCCGACGTCGAGAGCTCGAGGGACCTCGCCGTCGACGAGCTCGACCGTATGCACAACCTCGTGCGCGACCTCGGCGCCGCCGCCGCCCTGCACGGCCCCCGTCCGGTGGCCCTCTCCCCCGTCGACGCGGCCGACCTGCTGACTCAGGTCGTCCGTAAGGCCGGCGCTCTCTCGGGGGCGTCGGTGACGACGGGACCGGCGGTCGACGTCGTCATCGCGGCCGATGCGGAGCGGCTCACCCAGGCGCTTCTGCAGCTCGCGCAGAACGCCGTCACGCACGGCGGCGGCGAGATCGTGCTGAGCAGCAGGCTGACCGACGGCGCGGTGGAGTTCCGCGTGCGCGACCACGGTCCCGGTGTCCCCGACGAGCAGAAGCCGTTCGTCTTCGACCGGTTCCACCGGGGGACGGACGACGGTCACGGCAGCGGGCTGGGTCTGAACATCGTGCAGGTCATCGCGAAGGCGCACGGCGGATCCGTGAGGGTGACGGATGCCGAAGGCGGCGGTGCGCTCTTCGTCCTGTCGATCCCCCACGAGGGTGCGATGGCCGATGACGGTAGGCTGCCGGATCGACCGCCGACACCCGTGACCATCTCCGAGGAGCGCTGAGAGTGGCATCCATCCTGATCGCAGAGGACGAGGCGCGCATCGCCGGTTTCGTGGAGAAGGGGCTTCGGGCTGCGGGATACGCGACGCAGATCGCGGCGACCGGTCCCGATGCCCTTCACCTGGCGCAGACCGACGAGTTCGACCTGTTGGTGCTGGATGTCAACCTGCCCGGGATGGACGGATTCCAGGTTCTCGAGCAGCTGCGGGGCAGCGGGTCGCGGATGCCGATCATCATGCTGACGGCACGCGTCGAGCTGCAGGACACCGTGGCGGGCCTCGAGGGCGGGGCGGACGACTACCTCGGCAAACCGTTCCGGTTCGACGAACTGCTCGCACGGATCCGGCTGCGGATGCGGAAGGACGACGACAGCGGCGGCGCCCCCGCCCTCTCGCACCGAGACCTGACCCTCGACATCCGCACCCGGGAGGCGCGCGTGGCGGGAAAGCGCGTCGAGCTCTCGGCGCGCGAGTTCGCCCTCGCAGAGGAGTTCGTCCGCAACGCAGGGCAGGTGCTCAGTCGCGAGCAGTTGCTGAGCCGCGTGTGGGGGTACGACTTCGATCCGGGCTCGAATGTCGCCGACGTGTAAGTCGGATACCTCCGGCAGAAGCTCGGCTCGGACCGCATCGAGACAGTCCGCGGCGTCGGCTACCGGATGGTGTGAGCCGCGGGGCTCAGCGCCCCCTGCCGCACGACGCTCGGCCCCTCCGGTGTCGCCTCGACGACGAGCTGCGCCGGGATCTGATCCTTCATCGCCTCGACGTGACTGATCACCCCCACGACCCTTCCGCCGGCGCGCAGCTCGTCGAGGGTGCGCATGGCGAGTTCGAGGGTCTCGGGATCGAGCGAGCCGAACCCCTCGTCGATGAACAGGGTGTCGAGGCGGATGCCCACGGCCCGTGAGGTCACCACTTCGGCGAGCCCGAGGGCGAGGGCGAGCGAGGCGAGGAACGTCTCGCCGCCCGACAGGGATTGCGGCGAGCGGAGCCGACCGGTGTGAGCGTCGAGCACCTCGATCGACAGACCGGATGCCGCGCCCCGAGCCTGGCGCGCATCGGAATGGCGCAGCGTGTAGCGGCCCGACGACATCTCCGAGAGCCGCAGGTTCGCGGCGGCGACGATCTCCTCGAGTTCGGCGGCGAGGACGAACGTCTCGAGGTCCATCTTCATCGTGTTCGGCGCCCGTCCCGCGACGGTGTCGGCGAGACGGGTGACGGCAGCGGCATCCTCCGCCTGGGTGGCCACCTCCTCGCTCACGGCGGCGACGCGGGCGACGAGGTCGCGCAGCCCCGCGGCGACCTTCGCCGCGTCGGCTTCGGCCGTGATGGCGACGGTGCGCGCCTCGTCGGCCGCCGTCGCCGCCTCTGCTGCTGCCGCGACGGCATCGGGGTCGAGCGTCTCGTCGACGGAGGCGAGTTCGAGCTCGAGAGTCCGCGCCTGCGCTGCGGCGAGGGCGGCCGCGTGCGCGTCGATGCGCTCGGCGAGCCTGGTCACCTCGGCGACCGGCAGCAGCGCGTCGAGCACGTCTCCGGGGCTCTCGAAGGTGGATGCCTCGAGGCGGTCGTCACGGTCACGCTCCGCAGCCTGCGCCGCCTCGCGTCGCGTCTGTTGGTTGCGGCGCAGGTCGAGCACACGGGCCGCGAGCCGTCGGTGCTCGTCGTCTGCTTCGATCCGCGCCGCGACGCTCTCGTGATCGCCCCGCGCGACCTCCACGGCCCGCCTCGCGGTCTCGAGCGCTCCTTCGGCGGCAGCGAGCTCCTCACGCAAGACTCCGGCGCGCCGACGCAGCTGCGTCGCCTCGCCCAGCGCAGCGGCCTCGAGCGTGTCGATGTCGTCGACGGCCTTCGTCAGACCGTCGAGCCGGTCGCGCGCGGCGCGGGCCGCCGCGAGGTCCGCGTCGAGACCCGCCAGCGCCGTCACGAGGTCATCGACGTCCCGACCACCCGACGACGCGGTGGCGGCGGCGACCGCCTCGCGTGCAGCGGCGGCGGCCTGCGCAGCATCCCGTTCCGCTGCCGACGCCTCGTCGCGGGCTCGCTCCGCGGCGGCGAGGTCGTCGTCGGTGACGTGCGCGGTGTCGTGGGCGGCGGGGCGCGGATGCGCCGTGGCGCCGCAGACCGCGCACGGCTCGCCGTCGACGAGGGATGCTGCGAGCTCGCCCGCGTAGCCGCGGAGGCGTCGTCGCAGCAGCTCCCCCACGTGGGTGGAGGCGGCGGCGGAGCGGGCGTTCGCCTCGGCGTAGGCCGCTTCGGCGTCCGTCGCGGCAACGGTGACCCGCTTGAGCGAGCGAGCCGCCGTGAGGCGCGGCGCAAGTTCCTCTCGTGCGGCCGATAGGTCGTCGTGCCGGTCCGCGACCGCGCGAGTCCGCGCGAGGTCGGCCGTCGCCTGGCGACGCCGCTCCGGCACGGCGGCAAGGGCGGCATCGAGATCGCGGAGCGCGTCCTCGACCTTCTCGAGCTCCTCCCGGCGGAGGCGTTGGGTCTCCGTCAGCGCCGCGGCCTCGCGCTCCGCATCGGCTGCGGCCTGAGCGCGCGCGATGCGGCCGGTGAGCTCCTCGACCACGGCGCTCGGATCATCCGCCGTGGAGCCGCCGGCAGCGATCCACTCCCGCTCCGCAGCGCGGAGCGCCTGCTGCGCGGCCGACCACTCCGCCGAGATGCGCACGGCTGTCTCGACGGGAGCCCGCAGCGCCTCGGCGGTGCGAGCCCGACCGACCTTCGCGCGGAGGGCGTCGATCTCCGCGGCCCCCGCCTCTCGGGCGGCGAGGTCGGCGCGCGCCGACTGCAGATCGGCGAGACGCTGAGCCACCTCGAGGAGACGTCGATGCTCGGCCAGGGCGGCTTCGGCGCGGGCCGTCGCGAGGGCACGCTCGTTGCCGCGCGCCTCGACCCGGTACTCGGCGCGGGAGAGGGCCCGCTCGATGGCGGCCGTGCGCCCCAGGACGTCGGCCTCGGCCGGCGGGTCGCCGGCGTCGGCGGGATGCAGGGAGTGCGCCGCGACCTCGCGCTCCGCGACGTCGAGCAGGGTGCGCACGCGGGTGCCGCTCTGGTCGAGCTGCTTCTGCGCCTCGCGGCGGCGCTCCTCGAGCGCCTCCTTGTACGCCTCGAAGCGCCGCGTGCCGAACAGTGTGCGCAGCAGGTGCTGCCGCTCGGCGTTGGGGGCCAGCAGGAAGCGGGAGAACTTGTTCTGCGCGAGCAGGATCACCTGCTGGAACTGCTGCGCGCTGAGGCCGAGCACCTCGTCGAGGGCGATCCCGACCTCGCGCTGCTTGGCCGCCCGCCCCACCCACACGCCGTCGACCCACTCCTCGAGTTCGGCGCGCGCAGGCTCGAGCGTGAGACCACCGCCGCGCTTGGCCGGACGCTCGTACTCCGGCGCACGGGTCACCCGCCAGCGCGTGCCGCCGACCGTGAACTCCAGACGCACCTCGGTCGGGTCGGTCACGAAGCTGTGGTCGCTGCGCAGCCGTCGATCGCCCCCCTCGTAGCGCGGAACCGATCCGTACAGCGCGAAGCTCACCCCGTCGAGGATGCTCGATTTGCCGGCGCCGGTACGCCCCGAGATGAGGAACAGTCCGTCGTCGTCGAACGCGTCGAAGTCGACGCTCTGACGCTCGCGGAACGGGCCGAATCCCGTCAGTTCGAGGCGGTGCAGCTTCACGCGAGGGCCTCCTGACGCACCCGCTCGTCGAGCACGTCCTCGAGGATCTCGGCCTCACGCTCGGACGCCCCCTGGCCCTCGCGGACGTGCGAGAGGAAGGCCTCGACGAGCTCGCGGTCGGTGCGCGCCGCGCGCACCCGCTCGACGTAGCTCCGCGGGTCCGCTGTGCGCACCAGGGTGGGCGCGTGCACGACCTTCGCGCAGAACGGGAACCGCTGCTGCAGGCGGCGCAACGGGTCGGCCTCGGGCAGGTCGTCGGTGTACTCGACGCAGACCCACGCGTCCTCGGCGGTCGCGTAACCCGCGTCTTCGAGGATCTCGGCCAACGGACCGCGCAGCGTCACGAGCCGCCGCGGCACCGGGAGCGCGAGCCACTCGACCGTGGAGAGTCCGTCGGCATCGAGGTCGATCAGCCACGACCCGCGCGGCTTGTCGCCCTCACCGAAGCTGTAGTGCAGCGGCGCCCCGGCGTAGCGGACGTTCTCGGCCAGCCGCTGGCGCCCGTGGATGTGCCCGAGAGCCATGTAGTCGACGCCGTCGAAGGTCGACAGCGGGACGACGTCGAGGCCGCCCTGCTGGATGTCGCGCTCGAGATGCGGCGTCGGCTCGACGCCCGCAGCGAAGCAGTGTGCGATCGCGACCGAGCGCCCGCCCCGCTCGGCGAGGTCGGTGCGGACGAGGTCCATCGCGCGACCGAGGACCGCGGCCTGGGTGCGGACGCCCTCCCAGCGGTGTCGCAGCAGCGCGGGCTCGAGGTAGGGGATGCCGTAGAAGTGGACCGGACCGTGGTCGTCGTCGATCGTGAGCGGGGTACCGACGGCATCCGGATCGGTCAGGACGTGGATGCCGTCGCGCAAGAGCCCCGCTTGGAAGCCCAGCCGAGCCGCCGAGTCGTGGTTGCCGCTGGTGACGACGACCCGGGCGCCGGCGTCGGCGATGCCGCGGAGCGCGTCGGACAGCAGCGAGTAGCAGGCGGCGGCGGGGGTCGCGGAGTCGAAGACGTCGCCCGCGACGATGACCACGTCGACGTCGCGCGCGCGCACCTGCGCGATCAGCTCGTCGAGCACGTCGCGGAGCGCGTCGAGCGTGGAGTGACCGTGGAAGGTCCGCCCGATGTGCCAGTCCGAGGTGTGCAGGATGCGCATGCTCACACGGTAGATCGGGCCTCGGACATCGCCGCCGAGGCGTGCCGGTGCCGCGTCAGTCCGCCGAGGGGACCTCACTTCCGGGCACCCGCGTGCCGCGGCGGCGCAGACCGATGAGGTCGATCACCGAGACGAGGGTGGCGATCGCCAGGAAGACTCCGACCGCGGCCATGCCGTAGGCGTACGCGTCGTGGTACACCGCCAGCGAGTCGAGCCCGGCATCCTTCTCGCGATAGATCGACGCGTAGAACAGCGACAGTCCGATCGCGGTGCCGACCGCCGTCCCGACTCGCTGCCCGAGCTGACCGACCGAGCCGGCGAGTCCGCCCTCTCGCACCGCGATCTCGGAGAGCGTCAGGGTCTGGTTCGGCGAGACGACGAGGCCACCGCCGGCCCCGGCGACCAGCAGGGCCGCGGCCATCCCGTAGGCGACCGTCTCGCGGGACATCGTGTAGGCGATGATCGTCAGCGCGATCACGCTGACGAGCACCGTCACGAGACCGATGGTGACGAGCTGACGACCGAGCCGGTTGACGAGCAGTCCGCCGTAGTACGAGCTCGCGGCGCTCGCGACAGCGAACCCGATCGAGACCATGCCGGCGAACACCGGCTCCAGCCCGACGCCCAGCTGCAGGAAGAGCGTGCCGAGCAGGAACATGGGCGGGATAGCGGTGAAGTACGCGACGACGACGAACGTGCCGTTGCGGAACGAGCGGATGCGGAACATCCGGAACGGGATGAGGGGCTGACGTCCGGATGCCGCGTACCGCCGCTCCCACCACACGAAGAGCGTCGCGAACAGGACGAACGCGGTCAGCAGCCACCACCGGTTGGGGTCGTCGTCGGGCGAGCCGGTCGTGAACAGGAACGGCCACATCAGCGAGATGATCATCAGCCCGAAGAGCACGATGCCGATTGGGTCGAGCTGCAGGGGGCGGCCGCTGGCCTGACGAGTCTGCGGCAGGATCCAGATCACGCCCGCCAGCACGAGAAGACACAGCGGCACGTTGAACCAGAAGATGCCGCGCCAGCCGTCGGTCGGGCCGCCGAGCGCGATCATCAGACCGCCGAGCGTGGGGCCGAAGGCGGTCGCGATGCCGATCGTCGCGCCGAACAGGCCGAACGCCCGACCGCGCTCCTTGCCCGTGAACAGCTGCTGGATCGTGCCCATGACCTGCGGCATCTGGATGCCGGCGGCGATGCCCTGCACGAGGCGCGCCGCCATGAGCACCTCGATCGTCGGCGCGAGGGCGCACACCGCGCTCATGACGGTGAACAGGCTCAGCCCGACGATGAAGAGCACCTTGCGCGACCGCTGGTCGCCGAGTCGTCCGAAGGGCACGAGCGCAAGACCGAACGTGAGGATGTAGCCCGACACGACGAGCTGCAGCTGGGTCGAGGTCGCATAAAGCGACGCCTCGATCGCCGGGAGACCGACGTTGACCTTGCTGAGGTCGAGGATCGTGAAGGCAGCCACCGAGACGCACACCCAGAAGGCCCGCCAACGCTGCGAGGAGGACAGGGGGATGCTGGCGGTGGCAGGCGAGGTCATGACCGTCCCACGCTACCGGCCCGCCAGACGCGCGGGGGCCGGGCTCAGGATGCTGCGGCGCGCTCGGCCTTCTTGCGCTCCTGGAACTCGCGCAGTGCCTCGTAACGGTCGGCCGATCGCGCCCGCCGCTTCTCGGCCTCTTCGTCGCGGTCCTTCGGCGGCACGGCCGAGACCAGATCGTCCAGCAGCCGACGCGTCGCGGCGGCGATCTGCTCGACGGCGAGGTCGAACGCCTCCTGGTTGGCACGCGACGGCTTGGTCATCCCGCTGATCTTGCGGACGTACTGCAGGGCGGCGTCGTGGCATTCGGCGTCCGTCGCGGCGGGATCGAAGTTGTGGAGCGGCACGATGTTGCGGCACATGGCCGCCACGGTACGCCGCCACCCGAGGCGCCACCAGGGTCATTCGGCGCGGCGCTGCGCCTGCTCGTCGGTGAGCACGTCGGGGTCGAGTCCCTGCTGGATCTCGGCGCTCTCGACGAACGGGTCGGGAGCAGCCTCGGGCATCGGGGCGCCCTCGCCGCGACCGCGGTCGGCGGCATCCTGCTGCTCCTTCTCCTCGTTCGTCACCGCGCCCGAGGCGACGATGGCGGACTCGTCCTCCGACCAGCCGCCGGCAGGTGCGGCCTCGCTCGTGCGGTCGTTCTCATCGCGGTCCATGGCCGTCTCCTCGCTCGTGATCGTCCGCCCATCGTCCACCGAGCCGCGGTGAGGGTCGACGGGCTTGACCGCGCCGGTTCACGGCGACTACGAACGAAGGGCGGAGGGAAGGGAACGGGATGTCGGGACACGGGCGGGACACGGCGGGAGGACCGTTCGTGGTGACCCTCGTCGTCGACCTGCCGATCGCCAAGCCCGACGCGCTCGAGACGATCGCATTCGCGTGCGACGGGGTCGTCGAGCACGCGCGCACGGCCTACCCCCGCGTCAGCCTCTCCCCCGGCGCATGGGCGGAGGTGCAGATCCCGAAGTTCGGCGATCCGCCACCGCTCGCGGTCGACGTCTGCTCGGACGAATCGATCGACGTCGCCCGCGCGGCGGCCGTCCGCCTGCGAGGCGCACTCGAGGGACTCGGCTGGCGGATCCGCGACCCGCGACCGGGCGAGGCCTGATCGGGTCAGGCCGTGCGGCGCTCCTGCAGCAGCGCCTCGTGACCGGGGTTCGCCTCGAACCAGTCGGCGACGTACCAACAGACCGGGATGACACGTCGGTCGCCGCGCCGCTCGAGGTCGTCGACCGCGCGACGCACCAGCTCACCGGCGTACCCCGATCCCCGGAATGTGGGGATCGTGTAGGCGCGCGTGAGCGCGACGGTGCGACCATCGTCGTTGTAGTCGAGGACGCTGACGAGGTCTTTGCCGCGGTGCAGCGTGTAGCGCGCGGCATCCTTCTCATCGGTGAACATCAGCTCGCTCATGCGCTCACGCTACGCCGATCCGGCGCCCGCGCGGACGATGCCCAGCGAATTGAGCAATCTGTCACATTCCGTCATGCGGACGGCGCAGGGGGCGGGCGGTTTGACACACGGCGACGCGTTTCGTCATAATCGGCCTCATGACTGACTTCGCACGCACTCTGTCCGCCCGGGAGGCGAACGGAACTGCCGGCATCATGATGCCGCAGCGTGCTGTCATGTGTTGCCGAATGTGTCGCTGACACGGTGATCCCCGCCGGGTCGCGCCGCCGTTTCTGAACACGGCGTCGTCCGACCCCCGAGGCTCCGGCTCCTCCGCCCACAACGCGGATGCCGGTGGCCTCGCACATCGGCCCCAGTGAGGCCATCCGCGCAACACTCGCGAACCCCGCGTCCCGCTCCGGGTTCCCCCTTCGAAGGACATCGCCATGTCGACCTCCGCTCTCCTCTCCGCCCCCACCGCCCCCCGTCATCTCCGCGCCGTCGAGGACATCGCTCCGGCACGTCCCGTCGCCCCGCGCCCCGCGCCGTCCTCGAGCGGCCTCCCCGCCGGGACGGCGCCGCGCGGCTTCGCCCTCTACGTCGGCCTCGACGAGCTGAAGGCCGCCGCCGACGGCGTCAGCCTCTCGGTCATCGTCGACGCCCTGCGCCGCACCATCGCCGAGCTCGCACCCTCCGCCGAGACGCACGCGACCGTGGCCCTCGCCCCCGTCGGCGCGGGTGGCCGCGACGTCGACGTCGTGCGTCTCGCGCTGCACGAGCCGGCCGCCGTCGCTCGCACGAAGCCCGAGGAGCCGCTCACCGAGCACGTGCCCGGTGGCGTCACGATCGACATCTCCCGCCGCCGCGTGCACATCGACGGTGAGAGCGCCGCGCTCACCTTCAAGGAGTTCGAGCTGCTGCAGTACCTCGTGCTGCGCGAGGGCCGCACGATCGAGCGCACCGAGCTCGTCTCGTCGCTGTGGAGCCACGCCGACGGCGACGACGCGCCCGGCGAGCGCACGATCGACGTGCACGTGCGTCGCCTGCGGTCCAAGCTCGGCCGGTACGAGGACATCGTGCGCACCGTCCGCGGCATCGGTTACCGCTTCGACCGGCACGCCGACGTCGTCATCCGTTACGGTCACGGCACGCCTTCGCCCGACCGCTTCTGATCAGCAGGCTGTCGGCGCCCGGACGTAGGGTGTCGGCATGAGGTCGGGACTGCGCGAACGGATGCCGCATCCGCCGCCGCCCTCGTCCCTCAAGCCGCTCGAAGCCGAGTACCGACCGCCTATGCCCGTCGACGTGATGGGTGCGGTCCGCTATCAGCAGCGCGGCGCGCACGATCCATCGCAGACGACCGTGGACGGCGTGATCTGGCGCGCCACGCGCACGCCCGAGGGCGTCGCGACGATCGCGATCCGCCCGGGGCTGCGGACGGTCCGCGCAGCCGCCTGGGGGCCGGGCGCGGCGTGGACGCTCGACCAGCTGCCGCGGTTGTGCGGCGCGGACGACGATCCCGAGGGGTTCGACTCGTCGCGGCATCCCGTCATCGCCGCGACCCACCACCGGCGTCCCGACCTGCGGATCGGCGCGACCGATCTCGTCTTCGACGCCCTCGCGAGCAGCGTCTTCGAACAGAAGGTGACGGGGCTGCAGGCGTTCGGCGCGTGGCGCTGGATCCTCGCCCACTACGGCGAGCCCGCCCCCGGGCCGACCCCGCGGCCGATGTTCGCGCCGCCGGCGGACTGGCGGATGATCCCGAGCTGGTCGTGGCACCGCGCGGGGCTCGAGCCGCCCCAGTCACGCACGATCGTCGACGCCGCCCGCCGCCG
The DNA here is from genome assembly GCF_044542795.1 of Microbacterium sp. NPDC077663. Lineage (NCBI taxonomy): Bacteria > Bacillati > Actinomycetota > Actinomycetes > Micrococcales > Microbacteriaceae > Microbacterium > Microbacterium sp. NPDC077663. The sequence goes on from NZ_JBITVE010000003.1 coordinate 514,017, forward strand.
CGCGTCCATCGAGCGTGCCGCGGTCGCCGCGGTGACGGGCGACGAGCGCGACCGCGTCTTCATGAGCCTGCCGGGCGTCGGGATCTGGACGAGCGCCGAGACCCGCATCCGCGCCTTCGGCGATCCCGACGCCGTGAGCTTCGGGGACTACCACGTCGCCCACCGCGTCGGATACGCACTCACCGGGTCACGGGTCGACGACGACGGGATGCGGGAACTCCTCGAGCCGTGGAGGGGACACCGACAGCGCGTCATCCGCTTGATCGAGGTGTGCGGGGTGGTCGAGCCGCGGCGCGGTCCCCGGCTCGCGCCCGAGGATCACCGGGCCCGCTGACTCAGCCCGCGCGCAGAGTCATCAGCTCGGTGAGCGCCTCGGCGAGATGGTCGAGGACGGCGACGTGACCGGCGTCCGGCACGCGGTGCAGGAGCGCGTGCGGCAGGCCGTCGGCGAGCGCCGCACCGTGGGCCTGCGGGATGACGCGGTCGAGACCGCCCTGGACCACGACGACCGGGACCCTGATGTCGGCGAGCGCGAAGCCCCACGGGCGGGTGAACGCAAGGTCGTCGTCGACGAGCCCGTCGGAACCCCATCGGGCGGCTGCCGCGACGTCCTCGCCGAGCGACGACCAGGTGGTCTCGAGCGCTCGGTAGTCCGCGTCGACGAAGCTCGACGGGTCGAACTCGTCGACCTGGACGTGGGCGGCCCGTGCGTCGAGTCCCGCGACCGCGGCGCGCAGGCCGGAGGGGTCGGCCATCCCGGCGAACCATGACGGGTCGCCGGGGTCGAACGGGGCGATGCCCGCGAGGGTGACCACTCCGGCGACACGGTCGGAGACGGCGGCGACCGCGAGCGCGTGCGGCCCGCCCCCGGACGCGCCGACCGAGACGACGTCGCGGAGGTCGAGGGTCTCGAGGACGGGGACGAGGCCCTCGGCGGCGTCGCGGACGGTGCGGCCGAGCTGGCGGGGAGCACCGCCGTAGGCGGGTCGGGCGACCGAGACGACATCGAAGCCCGCAGCACCGGCAGCCTCGGCGACCGGCGGGAGGACGGCCCCGGTCTGCGGGGATCCGTGGTGCCAGAGCAGGACGGGGCGCTGCTCACCCGGCCGGGCGACGGTCGCGTGCACCACGTGATGCGGCAGATCGGGGAGCTCGAGCTTCATCCGCGCCACGCTAACGCGGTCCGGCCCCGCGCGCGAGACCTAGGCTGAGGACATGACACGACGGCAGCGGGGACGCGGATTCTGGCTCCTCGGCACCGTGCTGCTGTTCGCGGGCGGCATCCTGTTCGGTCTCGTCCTGCAGAACGTGTGGGTCGGCCTCGTGCTGGCCGCCGCGATCTCGATCGGCTGGTTGATCGCGTACGAGTCGCGCCGCGGCCGCAACGAAGGGATCTACGACCGCGACGACGACGGCGCGCAGATCTAGTAGTAGACCGCGAGCCGGCCGCGCGGACCGTCGACGACGTCGACCGGAGTCTCGAAGATCTCGGTGAGGACATCGGCGCGGATGATCTCCTCGGGTGTACCGACGGCGGCGACCCTGCCGTCCTTCATCGCGCACACCCGGTCGGCGTAGTGACCGGCGAAGTTGATGTCGTGCAGGACGACGACGACGGTGCGGCCCAGTTCGGTGGCCGCCCGCTGCAGGTGGCTCATCATCTGCACGGCATGCTGGATGTCGAGGTTGTTGAGGGGCTCATCGAGCAGGACATACTCGGTGTCCTGCGCGAGCACCATGGCGACGTAGGCGCGCTGCCGCTGTCCACCCGATAGCTCGTCGAGGTACCTGCCCTCCAGCCCGCGCAGGCCGAGGAAGTCGATCGACCGGTCGATGATCTCCTCGTCCGCGACGGTGAGGCGCCCCTGCGAGTGCGGGTAACGACCGAAGCCGACGAGCTGGCGCACCGTGAGCCGGGTGACGAAGTGGTTCTCCTGGCGCAGGATGGCGAGGACCTTCGCGAGCTCACGGGACTTCGTGGCCGCCACGTCGTGCCCTCCCACCGAGATCGACCCCGCGTCGGCCGCGAGGAGGCGTCCGATCATCGTCAGGAGCGTCGACTTGCCGGCGCCATTGGGCCCGATGAGGGCGGTGATGCCGCCGGCGGGCAGTGAGAGAGTCACCGGGCCGATCGCGACCTCGGTGCTGTAGCGCTTCTCGACGGCGGTGAGCGAGATCACAGGCGACCCTTTCGGAGGAGGTGGATGAGGAAGAGGGTGCCGCCGACGATCTCGACGATGATCCCGACCGACCCCGCGGCGTAGAAGACGTGCTTGAGCACGACGTACGCGCCGCCGAGCACGACGAAGCCGACGAGCGCGGAGAGGGCGAACATGCGACGGTGGTCGTACGTGTCCGCCAGCTGATAGGTGAGCATCGCGACCAGGAAGCCGAAGAACGTCATCGGCCCGATGAGCGACGTCGACACGGCCATCAGCACCGAGACGAGCAGAAGCGCGGCGATCGAGTCGCGACGCTGCGATGAGCCGAGGCTCAGCGCGACCTCGCGTCCGAGGCCGAGCAGGTTGAGGCGCCCACCGCCGAAGGTCAACAGGCCTGCGGCGAGGACGACCAGCGGGATCGCGATCGGCAGGACGGCCGCGTCGGCGTTCGCGACGCTGCCGATCAGTCGCGCCGTGAGCAGGTCGAACTCGGTCGGCGTCAGCAGCCGCTGCAGGAAGGTCGAGAAGGCGGCGAGCGCACCGCCGAGGATGATGCCCACGAGAAGCATGATCTGCACGTTCGCGTACCGCCCCGACAGCAACCACCCGTACAGGACTCCCGAGAACACGAGCATCGTGAGGACCTGCAGGAGGTACGGCCCCGGCCCCTGCACGAGCAGCGCTCCGGCGGCGCCGAAGAAGAAGATCGCAGCCGTCGAGATCGCGGTGTACAGCGATTCGAACCCCATGATCGACGGGGTCACGATGCGGTTGGCGGTGACGGTCTGGAAGGTGATCGTGGCGACGCCCTGGCAGATTGCGACGATCGCGATGACGATGACACTCGTGACGCGCAGTTGCGCGATGCGCCAGAAGCCGTCGCTGCCGGCCGGAGCGGGGTTGTCCCAGAGCAGGATGCCGGCGGCGACCGCGACGGCGACGACGCCGAGCACCACGACGGTCAGCGCGTACCGACGCGCCCGGATCGTGGTCGGGAACGGGCCGGAGAGGGCGACGATGTCAGGCACGGCGGCGCTGCCTCAACAGGAGGGCGATGAAGACGACAGCGCCGACCATCGCGAGGATCAGGGAGACGGGCACTTCGAACGGGGCGTTGACGACGCGGGCGAGGATGTCGCAGGCGGTGATCAGGGCGATGCCGCCGAGGGCGACCCAGGGCAGGTTCGAGCGCAGATCGTCGCCCCGGATGAGCGACACGACGTTCGGCACGATGAGTCCGAGGAAGGGCAGGTTGCCCACGACGACCGTCACGACGCCGGCGGCGAGAGCGATCAGCACCGTGCCCAGGAGGACGATGCGCCGGTAGTCCAGGCCGACGTTCGTGGCCACGTCCTCACCGAGGCCCGCGATCGTGAAGCGATCGGCGGCGACGAAGACGGCGACGACGACGAGGAGCACGATCCAGAGCGGTTCGTACTGCCCGCGCAGCACCGAGGTGAACGAGCCTGTGAACCAGATCGCCATGCTCTGCAGCATGTTCGTCGACAGCGCGAGGAAGGTCGAGATCGCGCCCACGACGGCGCCGAGCATCATCCCGACGATCGGGACGATGATCGACGAGCTCAGCATCACGCGACGCAGGAACAGGAAGAAGAGCATCGTCCCGACGAAGGCCATGCCGACGGCGCCGAGCATGCGCACGAGCAGGGGCGCGTCGGGCACCAGCAGCATGATCAGCAGGAGCCCGAGTCCCGCCCATTCCGTGGTGCCGGTGGTCGTGGGTTCGACGAAGCGGTTCTGGGTCAGCAACTGCATCACGAGTCCGCACATCGCCAGTGCCGCGCCGGCGAGGACGAGCCCCGCGGTGCGCGGGATGCGCGTGATCGCGAACATCTCCGCGCCGTCGGCCGCCCCGACCACGTCGTAGACGCCGACGAAGAGGGATAGCACCACCAGGCCGGCGACCACGACCACGCCGAGCAGGAGCGGCCAGGTGAACAGGCGCCCCGGGGAGCGCCTGTCCACCCGGTGTCCGAGGGTGTGGGTCACCGGCTCTCGAGGGCGTCCGCGAGGTCCTCGAAGAACGCCGTGTAGGTCTCGATGCCCTCGTTCAGGTAGGTGCCCTGCGGCATGTAGACGATGTTGCCCTCGCGCACGGCGGTGACGTTCTGCAGCGCCTCGGAGCCCGCGATGATGTCGTTCGCAGGGGTGTAGGCCTCGTCGGTGTTGACGCTGACCGCGGCATCCCGATCCATCACGAGGAACCAGTCCGGGTCCGCGGCGGCGAGCGCCTCGACCGAGATGTCGTCACCCTGGTGGTCGGTCGAGCCGTCGGAGTCGAGCGCCGGGGTCAGCCCGAGGATGTCGTACACGGGTCCGAGCGTGCGGCCGGTGGTGGGTGCCGCGTAGTTGACCTCGCCGCCGGATGTGATGACGCCCATGACCGTCTCGCTGTCGTCGTACGCGGCGGTCACCCGCGCGATCGCGGCGTCGAAGTCGGCGACGAGGGCGGCCGCCTCGTCCTGCTTGCCGAAGACCTCGCCGAGCGTCGTGACCTGCCGGCGGAGCTCGTCGTCGAGCGGTTCGCCGTCGCGGGGGTCGAGCTCGACGATGGTCGCGTCGGGGACCAGCGTCTGGAAGTCGGCGTAGTAGCTCGAGAAACGCTGTCCGTTGACGATGAGGTCGGGATCGGCGGCGACGACCGCCTCGAGGTCCGGCTCGTTGTGGTTGCCGAGGTTCGCGACGTCGGGGTCGTCCTTGAACGAGAGTCCCGCGGGGAAGATGTCGAGCGGTGCGCCGACGACCTCGACTCCCCAGGAATCGAGCATCGAGATGGTGCGGTTGTCCGTGGCGACGACGCGCTGCGGCGGGGTCGTGACGGTCTGCTCGCCGTGGTTGTCCTCGACGGTGACCGTCTCGGTCTCGGCGACCGACTCGGCGTCGGGTGCTCCGCCGGCGCACCCGGCGAGGGCGAGGGCCGCGAGGGCGACGAGTGGGGTGGCGCTCAGGGGACGGATGCTGCGCATGTGACTGCTCCTGTCGTCGACGGAGCGGGCGCGTATGAGCACGCTGGCGCCGTCGGTCGGTAGGGGATCGCCGGCGATTGCCTGGCGGTTTTAGGTTAGCCTTACCTGTGTGAGCTCCGTCAAATCCGCCTCCTCCTTCCGACTGGAGCGACAGCCGCTCGACCTCCGCTTCCGTCGCGCTGCCCTCGCGGCACGGACCTGGGAGACATCGACCTACGTGCGCGTCCGTCTCGAAGGCGGCGACCTGCGCGGCTTCACCTCGCTCGGCAGCGACGACCACATGCGCCTGTTCTTCCCGACGGAGCCCACCGACGACCTCGACGGGATCCGACAGTCACCCAGCCGCGAGTACACCCCGCTCGTCTGGGATGCCGAGGCCGGCTGGCTCGAGGTCGAGTTCGCCCTCCACGGCGACATGGGTGTCGCGGCGCCGTGGGCGGCATCCGCTCCCCTCGGCTCGACGATCGGCGTGGGCGGACCCCGTGGATCGATGCTCGTGACGGGCCGCCCCGACGCGTGGTTCCTCGCCGGCGATGAGACCGCCGTCCCCGCGATCCGTCGGTTCGCCGCGCTGATGGACGCCGACGCGGTGGGCCGCATCCTCGTCGAGGTGACGGATGGTGCCCACGAGCTGCCGGTGACCGCACCGGGCGGAGTGGACGTCGGCTTCGTCCACCGCGGCGCGGCGTTCCCCGGCACGGCGCTGGCCGCCGCGCTCGATGCGCTGTCGCCGGCGGATCGCCCCGAGGGCGACGTATTCGGCTTCGTCGCGGCCGAGCAAGGCGTCGTCAAGTCGGGGCGGCGCCTGCTGCTGGAGCGGTGGGCCCTGGCATCCGATCAGATCGTCGTGAAGGGTTACTGGAAGAGCGGCGAGGCCGAATACCACGCTCCGCACTGAGCGTGGCGTCAGAGCGTGACGACGACCTTCTGCGCCGAGACACCGGCGCGCTGACGATCGAGCGCGTCCTGCATCGCCTCGAGGCCGTGCCCGGTCACGAGCGGCTCGGGGGACGGGCGCACCGTACCGTCGGCGAGCCACTGCGGGAGCAGTCCGCCCCAAACCCGGTCGCCGAGGCCGTCGTCGCGCAGGCTCGTGCCCCAGACGAAGCCGGCGCGGATGCCAGCCCGTCGGGCGCGCAGCATCAGCGCCACCATGCGGAGCCCGAGCCTCGTGAAGACCGGCACCATCGCGGGGAAGAGGCGACGACGTCCGGCGAGATCTGCCAGCGACACCGGCGTGCTCGCCATCACGAGAACCGATCCGCCGGTGCGCCGGAGGACCTCGATGCAGGGGGCCGCCGAGGTCTCGCCGAACGCGACCGCGCCGAGGACCGGACGGCCACCGATGCCTGCAACGAGGTCGTCGACCGCGGTGGACGACCCGTGATCGGCGACGACGTCAGCGCCGAGCGAGCACACCAGGTCCGCATTCCGCGGCGAGGCGGTGCCCACGACGTCGTACCCCGCGGCGCGCGCCAGCTGGATCGCGTTCATGCCGACGCTCGTCGACCCGCCCCAGATCACGACGACGCCGCGGGCGGTGCGGGGCTCGACCGGGTCGTGGACGGCGAGGCCGAGGTGTTGCGGCTGGAACAGCGCGCACGCCGCGGTCGACACCCCCAGCGGGAGGACGGCGGCCTGCGCGTCGCTGATCGCGTCCGGGATGGGGGCGGTGAGCCGCTCGAGGAGTGCCGTGTAGTGCTGGAATGCGCCCTCGTGGCGGGAGTCGCGCCCCTTGTCGGTGCCCGTCGCCAGCCCGACCACCCGATCCCCGACGTGGAATCGGGTCACCTGCGAACCGACCGCGATGACCTCTCCCGCGACGTCGGAACCGAGCACGGCAGGAGCGGGCAGCCACCGGTAGGTGACCGCGCCGGTGCCCTGGATGACCCAGTCGACCGGGTTGACCGCGACGGCGCGGACGCGCACGATCACTTCGTCGGCCGCCGGCTCGGGCATCGGCATTCGCTCCACCGTCAATCGGGCACGCGGTGCGCGCATGAGTGCGGCGGTGTTCTGTCGATCGGTCACGGCAGCTCTTTCGGTCGATGATGGCACGGGGTGCCATCACTGTACGCCCTTTCATGACACCTGGTGCCATCACTAGGCTGTGAGCATGGCCAGATGGGCGCCGAACACCCGGGAACGACTGCGCGCCGCGGCCCTCGCCCTCTTCGAAGAGCGGGGTTATGCCGCGACGACCGTCCCCGACATCGTCGCGCGAGCGGGCGTGACACGGCGCACGTTCTTCCGCCACTTCGCCGACAAGCGAGAGGTGTTCTTCGACGGCGACGAGATCCCCGAGCTCGCCGCTCGGATGATCGCCACCGCACCCGCACACCTCGCGCCCATGACCGTCGTCGCTCAAGGGCTGCACTCGCTCGCCCGCGAACGTTTCGAGCCCCGCCGTGCCGAGATCTGTTTCGCCCGCAGTGTTATCGCCGCGGAGCCGGCGCTTCGCGAACGCGATCTACGCAAACAGGCGGACCTCCGCGACGCCATCCGACGCGGCTTCACCGCGCGGGGCGAAGACGAACGCACGGCCGCGGCGGTGGCCGGCATCACGGTGGAGGCTCTGCAGAGCGCGTTGGATGCCTGGGCGTCAGACGTCGATGAGGTGCCGCTGACCGATCACCTCGACGCCGCGTTCGATCGGATGCGGGCCGTGCTGCGCGTCGGGTGACGCCACCCTCGGAATGCGTCAGCCGACGCCGGAGTTGCGACGGGTTGCCGAGTCATCGCTGCCATGTCGTCACGCCAGACGGACGACCCAGTAGATCCCGAAGACCGCGAGGGCGATGAGCACGAGCACCGCGAGGATGATCATCAGGTGCCAGCCGAAGAGTCCGCTCATTCCGCCACCCTGCCACACGCAGAGCCCCGCCGCACGGGCCTTCGTTGACGCGACACGCCCGGGCCGCTAACGTGGCAAAGCTGTGCCAACCGGCACGGCGAGAACCCGGAGGACGCCATGACCACGCAGAAGCGTGATCTGCTCCAGCGGAACGAGACCCACCTCCCGTTCCGCTACGAGCCGTACCCTCCGGCGCGCGCCGTCTGACGCCATCACCGTCCGACGCCCCGCACCGCACAGGTCCGGGGCGTCTTCTCGTGTGTTCCTCTCCACACGTGGGCCCGCGGGCCCTCCACGAAGGAAAGGAACCATGCAGAACCTCTCGAACAGGCTGATGTCCTGGGCGAGCATCATCGACGAGAAGACCGTCGAGCAGGCTCGCACCTCGGCGCGGATGCCGTTCATCTACCCGCACCTGGCGCTCATGCCGGATGCGCACCTCGGCAAGGGGGCGACCGTCGGATCGGTCATCCCGACGCTGGGTGCGATCATGCCGGCTGCCGTGGGCGTCGACATCGGATGCGGCATGATCGCCGTTCGCACGCAGTTCACGAAGTCGCAGCTCGTCGCACGCGAGCTCGCTGAGCTTCGGGAGCAGATCGAGCGGGCGATCCCGCTGTCGGCGGGCCACGCCAACCGGAAGATCGTCGCGACCGCCGAGCCGCGCGTCGCCGAGCTGGAGGAGCTCGCGACGAAGAACGGGTTCGACCCGGCGTCGTACGCGGGGCACTGGCGTAACCAGCTCGGCTCGCTCGGATCGGGGAACCATTTCATCGAGATCTCGGTCGACGAGACGGATGCGGTGTGGATGTTCCTCCACTCCGGGTCCCGGGGTGTCGGCAACAAGATCGCCACGCACCACATCGGCGTCGCTCAGCGGCTCGCGAAGCAGTGGTGGATCGACCTGCCCGATTCCGACCTCGCGTACCTCGTGGAGGGGACGGAGGAGTTCTGGGCGTACATCCGCCACCTGCGGTGGGCGCAGCACTTCGCCCTCCTGAACCGGGAGGAGATGATGGACCGGGTCGCGCGGCAGCTGTCCGAGACGATGGGCGAGGACGTCGTGGAGCACGAGCGGATCAACTGCCACCACAACTTCACCGAGCGGGAGAAGCACTTCGGCAAGGAGGTGTGGGTGTCGCGGAAGGGCGCCATCCAGGCGGACAGGGGCCGGCCCGGCCTCATCCCGGGATCGATGGGAACGGCCTCGTACGTCGTGGCCGGACTCGGGAACCCGGTGTCGCTGAACTCCTCCCCGCACGGTGCGGGACGGGAGTACTCCCGGTCCGCGGCTCGGCGGACCTTCACGCACGAGCAGCTGCGGGAGGCCATGGCGGGCATCGAGTTCCGTGACACGGATGCCTTCATCGACGAGATCCCGCAGGCCTACAAGCCGATCGACCGGGTCATGGCAGATGCCTCAGACCTCGTCGAGATCCGGCACACGCTGCGCCAGGTCGTCAACGTGAAGGGCGACTGACGCGGGCGGCGGCCCTACATCTCCTCGTGGGTGTCGGGGTCGCCGTCCCACAGCCGGCCGCGCTCGAGTGCGGAGATCGCCGAGATCTCGTCGTCGGTCAGCGAGAACCCGAAGACGTCGGCGTTCTCGGCCTGACGGGCGGGGTCGGCCGACTTCGGGATCGGGGTGCTGCCGAGCTGCACGTGCCAGCGCAGCACCACCTGCGTCGGCGTCACGCCGTGAGCGGCGGCGGTCTCGGTCACGACCGCTTCGTTCAGGAGCTCGGAACGGCGCGCGAGCGGGCTCCAGCTCTCGGTGCGGATGCCCTGCGAGACGTGGAAGGCGCGCAGCGCTGCCTGCGGGAAGTACGGGTGCAGTTCGACCTGGTTCACCGCTGGGACGACACCCGTCGCCTCGATGATGCGGGCCAGCATCGGCTCGGTGAAGTTCGAGACGCCGACCGATCCGACGCGCCCCTCCTTCTGCAGGTCGACCATCGCCCGGTAGGTGTCGACGTACTTGTCGACGCTCGGGTTCGGCCAATGGATGAGATAGAGGTCGATGCGGTCCAGCCCCAGCCGCTCGAGCGAGCCCTCGGCACTGCGCCGGGCCTCGTCGTAGCCGTGGTCGCGACCGGGGACCTTCGTCGTCACGATGAGGTCGTCGCGGATGCCGCTCCGCCGCACGGCCTCGCCGACCTCCCGCTCGTTCTCGTAGTTGACCGCCGAGTCGAGCAGGCGGTACCCGCCCTCGATCGCGGCGACGATGGACTGCGTCCCCTCCTCGCCGCGCAGGTTGTACGTGCCGAGACCGAGCTGAGGGAAGGCGGTGCCGTCGTTGAGCGTGACCGTGGGGATGGTGACCATGTGCTCACGCTACGCCCCGCACCCGCTCCCCCGCTCGCGGCAGGAGGCCCGCCAGATCGTCGGGGGTGTCGAGGTCCCACCGCAGACCCGACGTCGCCCGCACCGGCAGCGGCTGGCAGCCGAGCGCGACGTGACGCGAGAACGAATCGGGGCCGTACGCCGAGGTCCACGGCACACCCGCCCGTGCGGTGACGAGGGTCGAGCCGGCACCGACGGCATCCGGGATCACCGCTCGCGGCACCATCGCGGCCATCGCGAGCGCCGCCGAGAGCTCCGACGGCGACAGCGCCGCGAGGTCGGCCGGCAGCGACGCCCGGTGCCGCCGCAGACCGACGCGAGCGGATGCCGCAGCGAGCGCGGCGTCGATACCCACCGCCGCGCGCTCGCGGATCAGCTCGACACCGCCGGGAAGTAGATCGGCGAGCGCCGCGTCGGCCGTCACCACCAGCACGCGGGCGACCCCCGGGGTGCGCGTCGCAACGTCGACCGTATCGAGCGCAAGCGCGCGGGCGATGTCTCCGCGCGGCACGTCCTCACCGAGACGTGATTTCGCATCGACGGCGGGCTTGACCGGGATCATCACGGCCCACCCCCGCTCCCTCACGTGAACCTCCGGCGCAGTCGGGGCAGGATGTCGTCGGCGTACCGCTGCAGGAACGCCTGCTGGTCGCCCCCCGGGTCGTGGAAGACGAGGTGGCGGAACCCCATGTCGACGTACTCCGCGATCCGCTCGACGTGCTCGTCGGGATCGTCGGACACGATGAAACGGGATGCCGCACGCTCGACCGGCAGCGCCGCCGCCCGACGCTGCATCTCACGCGGATCGTGGATGCCCATCTTCTCCTCGGCCGAGAGCGCGAGGGGAGCCCAGAACCGGGTGCGCTCGCGCGCCGTCTCGAGGTTCGGGTGGTACGACACCTTGACCTCGATCATGCGGTCGATCTCGTCGGCCCGCTCGCCCTTGGCGACGCCGTCGGCAACCGCCGGGAGCAGGGTGTCGGTGTAGAGGCCGCGATCCTTGCCGCTCGTCGTGATGAACCCTTCCGCGACCCGCCCGGCCAGTCGCGCGGCAGCAGGACCGGCGGCGCCGATGTAGATCGGCACCGGCTGGTCGGGCCGGTCGTAGACGGTGGCGTCCTCGACCTTCCAGAACGATCCGTCGAAGGTGACGCGCTCGTGGTCCCACAGCTCGCGCATGAGCGAAATGGACTCCTTGAGCCGCTGGAAGCGTTCGGGAGGGTCCGGCCAGTCGAGGCCGAGCGTCACCTCGTTGAGCGCCTCGCCGGTGCCGACGCCGAGCACGATGCGCCCGGGGTTGAGCACGGCGAGGGTCGCGATGGACTGTGCGACGACGGCGGGGTGGTAGCGGAAGGTCGGGGTGAGCACCGAGGTCCCCATGAGGATGCGCGAGGTGCGGGCGCCGAGTGCGCCGAGCCACGGCAGGGCGGCGGGAGCATGCCCGCCGTCGTGCATCCACGGCTGGAAGTGGTCGGAGATGAAGACGCTGTCGAAGCCCGCCGCTTCGGCCGCGACGGCGTTCTCGAGCAGCTCGATCGGTCCGAACTGCTCCGCCGACGCCTTGTATCCGAAACGGATGGGGACGCTCATCGTGATCCTCCTGTCAGTGCGGACCGCTCGGTCCGCGACACCGCGGTGCGTGCCGCGACGTCCATCGCCGCCGCCATATCGGCGACCGTCCCGGGCCAGAGGACGCCCAGTCCGCCGGAACGGTCGTCGAGGTACCAGCTGTCGCAGCCGCCGAGCCACGCTGTGCCCGCCGCGCGGGCGGCGACGTCGGCCGTCGCTCGCGCCTCGGCATCCGCCTCGACCCGGACCACGCCGCCGCCCGCGATCATCCGGCGGACGAAGGCGGCCTGCTGCTCGAGGACGAGCAGCGACGACGCGTGCGGGAGCGCGGAATGGGGGCCGTTCATGACGAACAGGTTGGGGAAGCCGGCGACCATGGTCGAGGCGACGGCACTCATACCGCCCGCCCAGTGCTCGGCGAGCGTACGCCCGCCCTCGCCGCGGACGATCCCGGCGTAGGCCTGATGGGTCGTCTCGAACCCGGTGGCGAGCACGATCCGGTCGATCCCGTCGTGGACCGCACCCGATGCCCCGACGAGCCGGCGCCCCGCGACGGATGCGAGGGCCGACGCCTCGAGCGTCACCGCCTCCCCCGCCACGGCGGGGTAGAACGTGTCCGAGAGCACGACGCGCTTGCAGCCGAAGGGGTAGGCCGGTGTCAGCGCGCGGCGCAGGCCGCGATCGGGCACATTCGTCGCCAGGTGCGCGAGTGCCGCGCGCCGTGCCCGGGCGGATGCAGCCCCCCGCCCCGATCGCGCGGCGAACCGTTCGATGTCGCCGGCGGCGAGCCTCACCCGCTCGCGCGCAACCGCCCCGGGCGCCGCGAACCGCGCCGCGTCGGACTCGTCGTACCGGCGACCGCCGCGCGGGAGCACCCACGCCGGCGACCGTTGGAAGAGCACGACCTCGGCGCCGGAACGGACGAGCTCGGGCACCAGCTGCGCCGCGCTCGATCCGGTGCCGACGACCGCGATGCGGGCGCCGGCGACCGGCTCGGTCGGGTCCCACCGCGCCGTGTGGCCGACCGGGCCCGGGAACGACGACAGTCCCGGGACGTCCGGGATGCGCGGCTGCGACAACCGACCGCAGCCGAGGACCAGCACGTCGGCCGTGTCGGGACCGCCCGCTGAGAAGCCGAGTCGCCAGCGCTCGGAGACGGGGTCCCAGGCGGCATCCGTCAACGCCGTCCCGAAGCGGATCGCGTCTCGCAGACCCTCGCGGTCGACGATGCCATCGAGGTAGGCGGCGATCTCCGCGCCCGGCGCAAACTCGGCGGACCAGGCGGGGTTCGGGTGGCGTTCGAGACTGTAGAGATGGGAGGGCACGTCGCACGCGACACCCGGGTAGACGTTCTCGCGCCACGTTCCCCCGACCCGGTCCGCCCGCTCCACCACGACGACGTCGTGGCCGGCCTCGCGCAGCTCGATCGCCGCGAGGACGCCGGCGAAGCCCGCGCCGACGACGACGACCTCGGCGTGACCGCTCATGCAGCCGCCTCGGCCGGTGTGCCGTAGACGGTGGTGCGCTCCCGCAGTCGGCGCCGCAGCGAACCCGCCAGCCGGGACGCTTCGGCGAAAGGCAGTTCGAGCCCCTGCTCGACGCCGGTGTCGGGCCGTACGCGCCCGTCGAGGAGCGTGCCGCCCAGGTCGTCGCCGCCGCTGCGCAGCAGCTCGGCGGTGACGGCGCGGCCGTGCCGGGTCCACGGGATCTGGATGTGACGGATGCCGTCGTTCAGCAGCAGGCGGGCGACGGCGACCATCGCGCGGTGCTCATCGAGGTCCGACCGGTCGGCGACCCGCGCTCCTCCACCAGGGATCGGGCTCGGCACGAACTCCGTGAATCCGCCGGTCTCATCGTGCAGTCCGCGGAGAGTCAGCAGGTGCGCGATGCGCTCGGCGGCCGACTCGACGTGGCCGTAGAAGAGCACCGAACTCGTGCGCACGCCCTGGGCGTGCTCGGTGCGGATGATCTCGAGCCACCGATCGACCTCGAGGTCGCCCGGAGCGATGCGGCGTCGGATGTCGTCGTCGAGGACCTTCACCCCCGTGCCCGGCATCGTGCCCACGCCTGCGCCACGGAGCGTCGCGACGGCGGCGGCAACGCCGATGGTCGTCCGATCCGCCAGATCGGCGACGTCCTGCGGGCGGAACGCGTGCAGGTGCAGCAACGGCGCGACCGCCCGCACGGCATGCACGAGCTCAACGTAGAGCGCGGGGTCCTCGGTGTGGTCGAGGCGGCCCTGGATGCAGAGCTCCGTGGCGCCGAGAGACGCGGCATCCCGGGCGATCGCCTCGGCGTCGGCGAGGCCGAACGACCCCGCCGCCGTGGGTACGCGCCGCAGTCCGGACGAGGTGAGGTTGCGGTTGACGACGAGACTCACCGTGTCGCCGATGGTCGTCCGCCGGACGTCGTCGGCCGTGCGCACGAGGCGCTCCAGGTCGCCACCGGTCGCCGTGAGCAGGTGCTCCCAATCGGCCGCATCCAGCTCGCGCGGGGTGGATGCCGCGGTCTCGAGGAGCATCGTGCCGCGGCGACGGCGGGAGGGCAGGGCCCTCGCCTGGCGCGCCAGACCCGTCGCCGGGTCGGCGAGCTGCGCGACAGCGGCGTGGAGGGCGGGATCGATCCATCCGGCAGGGTCTCGCACGTACTCGGGGTGGGCGGTCAACCGCTCGACGAGCTCGAAACCCGCTGCCGCCGTGTGGGCGGCGAGGTCGTCGAGGTGCGGCCACGGTCGCTCGGGGTTGACGTGGTCGGCCGTCAGGGGCGAGACCCCGCCCCAGTCGTCGATCCCTGCAGCGAGCAGCGAGGCGAGCTCGCCCGGGTCGGAGAGGTTCGGCGGCGCCTGGATGCGCATGTCGGGTCCGAGCACGAGGCGGGCGACGGCGATGGCCGCGAGGTACGCGTCGCGGGCGGCATCCGGCTCCCCCTGCATGGCCGTGCTCGGCTTGGCACGGAAGTTCTGGACGATGACCTCCTGCAGGTGGCCGTGCCGGGCGTGCACGTCGCGAAGCGCGAACAGGGAGGCCGCACGATCGGCGAGGGTCTCGCCGATCCCGACGAGGATGCCGGTGGTGAACGGGATGCGGGCGCGCCCGGCATCCTCGATCACGGCGAGACGGAGCTCGGGGTCCTTGTCGGGCGAACCGTAGTGCGCGGCGCCGGGTGTCTCGAAGAGGGCGCGCGACGTGGTCTCGAGCATCATCCCCATCGACGGCGAGACCGGTCGGAGGGTGGCGAGCTCGCGCGGCGTCATGACGCCCGGGTTGGCGTGGGCGAGGAGCCCGGTTTCCGCCGTCACGAGTCGCGCCGCGTGGGCGACGTAGTCGATCGTCGAGGCGAAGCCGTGCGCGTCGAGCCACGCCCGCGCTTCGGGCCATCGGTCCTCCGGCCGGTCGCCGAGGGTGAGCAGCGCCTCCTTGCAGCCCTGCGCGGCACCCGCCCGGGCGACGCGGAGGATCTGGGCGTCGTCGAGGTAGGCGGGCGCCTTCTTGCGGAGCAGCTGCGCGGGGGTGTCGACGAAGGCGCAGTAGTGGCATCGGTCGCGGCAGAGCGTCGTGAGCGGCAGGAACACCT
Organism: Microbacterium sp. NPDC077663; assembly: GCF_044542795.1. NCBI lineage: Bacteria > Bacillati > Actinomycetota > Actinomycetes > Micrococcales > Microbacteriaceae > Microbacterium > Microbacterium sp. NPDC077663. The sequence goes on from NZ_JBITVE010000003.1 coordinate 529,505, forward strand.
TGCGCGAATACGTCACGACGCGGGGACGCCCCGCCGCGGCGAGGCCGGCGTCGCGCATCGCCGCGGCGCGGGCGAGGAGGGCGTCGAGCTCACGCCCGGTCGCGCCGAGCAGGCGCTCGGCCTCAACCGGGTCGGTGAGGGTGTCGTCGAGGTGGGGCATGGCGGCGCTCTCAGTCGTGCTGCGGGAAGCCCAGGTTCAGGCCGCCGTGCGACGGGTCGAGCCAGCGCGAGGTCACCGCCTTCTCACGGGTGAAGAACGCGAACCCCTGCGGCCCGTACGCCTTCGCGTCGCCGAACAGCGATGCCTTCCAGCCGCCGAACGAGTGGTAGGCCACCGGCACCGGGATGGGGACGTTGACGCCGACCATCCCGACGCTCACCTCGCGCTGGAAGCGACGGGCCGCGCCCCCGTCGTTCGTGAAGATCGCGGTGCCGTTGCCGTAGGGGCTCGCCTCGATGAGGCCGAGGCCCTCCTCGTATCCGCTCACCCGCACGACCGAGAGGACCGGCCCGAAGATCTCGTCGGTGTAGACGGCGGACGAGGTCGGCACCTTGTCGATGAGCGTGGGACCGAGCCAGAAGCCGTCACCGTCGGCATCCGGGACCACGTCGCGACCGTCGACGACGATCTCGGCGCCGTCGGTCTCGGCGATCGCGAGGTAGCCGGCGACCTTGTCGCGATGCTCGCGGGTGATGAGCGGACCCATGTCGCAGCCGCGCGTGCCGTCGCCGGTGCGCAGCGTCGCGACGCGCTCGGCGATCTTCGCGACGAGCGTGTCGGCGATCGCCTCGGTCGCGAGCAGCACCGAGATCGCCATGCAGCGCTCTCCCGCCGAGCCGAAACCCGCGTTGACGGCGGCGTCGGCGGCGAGGTCGAGGTCGGCATCCGGCAGCACCAGCATGTGGTTCTTCGCACCGCCCAGCGCCTGCACCCGCTTGCCCTGCGCGCTCGCGCGCTCGTAGATGTAGCGCGCGATCGGCGTCGAGCCGACGAACGAGACCGCGCCGACCGTCGGGTGGTCGAGGATCGCGTCGACGGCGTCCTTGTCGCCGTGGACGATGTTGAGGACGCCTGCCGGAAGACCCGCCTCCGCGAACGCGCGGGCGATCCAGTCGGACGCGCTCGGGTCCTTCTCGCTCGGCTTGAGGACCACGGTGTTGCCCGCCACGAGCGCGATGGGAAGGAACCAGAGCGGCACCATCGCGGGGAAGTTGAACGGGCTGATGACCCCGACGACGCCGACCGGCTGCTTCAGCGTGTAGACGTCGACACCCGTCGACACGTTCTCGGAGTACTCGCCCTTGAGCAGGTGTCCGGAGCCGCACGCGAACTCGACGACCTCGAGGCCGCGGGCGATCTCGCCGAGCGCATCGGAGAGGACCTTGCCGTGCTCGGCGGTGAGGATCGCGGCGAGCTCGTCTTTGCGGGCGTTGAGGATCTCGCGGAACGAGAACATGACGCCCTGCCGCTTCGCGATGCTCGCGTCGCGCCAGCCGGGAAGGGCGGCGGCGGCCCGGTCGACGGCGACGCCGACGTCGGCCGTGCTCGCGAGACGGACCTGTCCGCTCACGCGCCCGGTGGCGGGGTTGTGGATCGGGCCGGTGCGGCCCGAGTCGCCGCTCCACGCGGCACCGTCGACCCAGTGCTCGAGCACGGCGACAGAAGACTGTTCGGTCATGGTTCCTCCGAAGGTGTGGGGTCAGAGCGCGGCGAAGGCCGCGTCGTAGATGTCGAGGGCGCGCCGCACCTCGTCGTCGGTGACGACGCAGGGCGGGACGACGTGGATGCGGTTGTCGGCGGCGAAGGGCAGCAGCCCGCGCGCCATGAGGTCCTTCTTCAGCACGCCGACCACCGCGGGAGCGACGGGTTCGCGGGTCACCGGGTCGGCGACCAGTTCGAGCGCCCAGAACACGCCCTCTCCGCGGACCTCGCCGATGATCGGGTGCTTCTGTGCGAGGGCGTGCAACCCTGGGCCGAGGACGTCCTCCCCGATCCGGCGGGCGTTGTCGACGATCCCCTCCTCCCGCATCGCGTCCAGCGCCGCGACCACAGATGCCGCCGCCAACGGATGCCCCGAGTATGTGAGCCCGCCCGGGAACACCCGCTCGTCGAACGTCGCCGCGATCTCGTCCGAGATGATCACCCCGCCGATCGGGACATACCCCGAGTTCACGCCCTTCGCGAACGTGATCAGATCCGGCACCACATCGTGCCCCTCGAACGCGAACCACCGGCCCGTGCGCCCGAACCCGCTCATCACCTCGTCCAGGATCAACACGATCCCGAACTCATCCGCCAGGCGGCGCACCCCCGCGAGATACCCCGGCGGGGGCACCATGATCCCCGCCGTCCCCGGCACCGACTCCAACAGGATCGCCGCGATCGAGCTCGGACCCTCCGCCTCGATCACCCGACGCAGATGATGCAACGCCCGCGCACACTCCTCCTCCGGAGTGCTCGCCCAGAACTCCGACCGGTACAGGTACGGACCGAAGAAGTGCACGTGACCGCGCGCGTACTCGTTCGGGATTCGACGCCAATCCCCCGTCGCGACGATCGCCGCCCCCGTGTTGCCGTGATAGCTCCGGTATCGCGACAACACCTTGTCGCGCCCCGTGTGCAACCGCGCCATCCGCATCGCGTTCTCATTCGCATCCGCCCCACCGTTCGTGAAGAACACCTTCGAGAACCCGTCGGGAGCGAGATCGGTGATCCGCTTCGCCGCCTCGCCGCGGGCGAGGTTGGCGGTCGACGGCGCGACGGTCGTGAGCAGGTCGGCCTGCGCCTTGATGGCGTCGACGACGGCCGGATGCTGGTGGCCGATGTTGACGTTCACGAGCTGGCTCGAGAAGTCCAGCATCCGGTGTCCGGCATGGTCCCAGACGGTCGACCCCGAACCGCCGGCGAGCGGGAACGGGTCGATGAGCGCCTGCGCCGACCACGAGTGGAAGACGTGGGCACGGTCGAGTTCGCGGGTGCGGAGGTCGAGGTCGTCGGAGGTCATCTGAGGTGCTCTCTGTCGGGGGCGGTCCCGGGGCTCGCGGCCCGGGACCGCCGGGATGGTGCTCTTACTGTCCGCCCTCGGTGAGGGTCACGTCGATAGGCGTGTACTCCCCATCGAGGCTGACGCCCTCGTCCTCCAGCTCCGCGATCGCCTTCTCGATGTACTCGTTCGAGAATGCGGATGCCGGCGGTTCCTGCGTGATCAGGTTCATGCCGTCCTGGTTCACCGCGGCGAGGGCGCCGTCGACCGTCTGGTCCCACTTGTCCTGCTCGACGGTGCCGAAGGGCGCGTCGGTCCAGATCAGCTTGTTGACCTCGTTGAGCTGCCACAGCTGGTGGACCGGGCCGACGGGGAAGGCCGCTTCGGCGTTCGAGGCGACGTCCCAGACGAGCGAGGCGGAATCCTCGACGTTGTCACGGGCGTACAGCCATCCCTTGGCGACCGCTTTCAAGAAGCGCACCGCGGCGTCGGCGTACGCCGGGTCCTCGTCGAGGCGCTGGGTGTCGGCCCAGATGGCGTCCTGCAGCATGGCCCCCTCGGTGTCCTCGTAGTAGACGACGTCGAGGTCGTCGAGCGTGTACAGCTCGCCGGTGTCGGGGTTGACGACCTCGAGCACCTGGGCGAGCTCGTTGTAGGTCATCGCCTGCGCGGCATCCACGTCGCCGTCGAGCAGGGCGTTCATCGAGAAGTCCTGCGTCGTGATCGACACGGTCGACGCGTCGAGGTCGTCCGCCGCCATCGCGGCGAAGATCTCCCACTCGTTGCCGAAGCCCCACGAACCGATGCGCTTGCCCTCGAAGTCGGCGACGTCCGTGATGCCGTCGCCCTTCCACGAGACCTGCGTCGTGCCCGAGCGCTGGAAGACCTGAGCGATGTCGGTGAGTTCGACGCCGGTGGACTCGATGGTGCCGAGCACCTTCGGTACCCACGCGACCGCGAAGTCGACGTCGCCCGCGGCCAGGGCGTCCTGCGGGACGATGTCACCGCCCGAGGGCACGATCTCGACGTTGTCGAAACCCTCCTCCTCGAAGTAGCCCATCTCCTGTGCGACGTAGTAGCCGGCGAACTGGGCCTGCGGCAGCCACTGCAGCTGCAGCTTGATGTCGGTGATGGGCGTGAAGTCCGCGTCGCCGTCGGCGGTCGGGGTGGTGCTCGTGGTGCCCGCGCACGCGGACAGGGCGAGTGCGCCGGCGGTCAGGGTCGTGACGACCGCCAACCGGCGTCGGGTGCTGTGACGCATGGTGTTCCTTTCGGGAGTCGGATGGTGCGGGTGGTGCGGTGGGTGGAGCAAACCGGTCCGACGGGTGTCAGACCGGCCTCCGCCTGGTCACGACGCGCTCGACGAGCACGGTGACGAGGAAGAAGACGAGGCCGACGGCGATCGCGGCGCCGACGTAGGTCCAGGCGACGGCGGCGTTGCCGGTCTTGGCATAGCTGGCGATGGCCGTGCCGAGTCCGTCGGTGGGGCCGCCGAAGTACTCCGCGACGAGCGCGGAGATGACGGCGACCGAGCTCGCGATGCGGATGCCGGTGACGAGGTAGGGCAGCGCGACGGGCAGGGTCAGCCCGCGGAAGAGCTGGCCGGGGGTCGCGGCGTAGGCGAGGAAGAGGTCGCGCTGCACGGGACGCGACTGCCGCAGCCCGCGGAGGACGTTCACGAAGACCGGCACGAATGCGGCGACGCCGGCGACCATCTGGCGGCCCGTCTGCGCCGAGGCACCGAACATCGTGTTGAGCAGCGGAGTCAGGGCGACGATGGGCACGACTGCGATCGCCGCGACGAGCGGCGCGACCATGCCGTCCACCGGACGCAGCCACGCGGCGAGCGCCGCCAGCGCGATGCCGAGGACCGTACCGGCGACGAGGCCCACGAGCGTGTTGCCTCCGGTCACGAGGGCGTCCTCGGCGACGACGCCGCCGATCCGCCCGGCCGTCTCGGCCACGTCGGCCGGGGCGGGGATGAGCGCCAGTCGGCCGATCTTGACGCCCGACAGCACCTGCCACAGGAGCAGGAGAAGGATGCCGGTGGCCACCGGCGCGGCGACGCGCGAGATCCGCTCGGTCACGGTCATGGTGCGCTCACCGCTCGTTCGCGCGGGCGACGGGGGCGCCGTGGAGCGCCTCGCGCACCTCGGTCACCTTCTCGAAGAACTCGGGCGACTCGCGCAGCAGGTCGGGGCGGTCGTGCCCGAACGGCACCGACACGAGATCGGTGATGCGGCCGGGTCGCGGCGACATCACGACCACCCGGTCGGAGAGGTAGACGGCCTCGGGGATCGAGTGCGTCACGAAGACGACGGCGGCTCCGGTCTCGCCCGTGATGCGGGTCAGCTCGGTCTGCATCCGCTCGCGGGTCATCTCGTCCAGCGCTCCGAACGGCTCGTCCATCAGGAGCAGCTTGGGACGCGAGGCGAGCGCCCGGGCGATCGCGACGCGCTGCTGCATGCCGCCCGACAGTTCGTCGGGGTAGCGGGTGCTGAAGTCGGTGAGGCCGACCATCTCGGCGAGCGCGGCGGCGCGGGCACGCCGCTCGCGCGCGGCGACGCCGTGGAGTTCGAGGGGCAGCACGATGTTCTCGAGGACGGTCCGCCACGGCAGCAAGCCGGCCTGCTGGAAGGCGATGCCGTAGTCCTGGTCGAGGCGCGCCTTCTTGGGGGTCTTGCCGAAGACCTCGAGCGACCCCGCGGTGGGCTGATCGAGGTCGGCGATCAGTCGCATCAGGGTCGACTTGCCGCATCCGGACGGACCGATCAGCGACACGAACTCGCCCGCGGCGATCTCGAGGTCGACTCCGGTCAGGGCGTGGACCTCGGTCGTACGGCGGCCCCCGAAGGTGCGGCCGACACCGGTGGCGCGGACGGCGATCTCGCTCATGCGGAGGTTCCTCTCGGGTGAGGGCGGGGGATCATGCGGATGCCTCTCCGCGGCGGTACCGGCGAAGGCCCGCTGCGAGCAGGGCGACGACCCCGGCGACGACGAGGCCGAGGAGCACGGCACCGAAGATCGGGCCCCACGGGAGGGCGGGGTCGGCGGAGGCGGACTGGGCGGCCTGGAGCAGCAGGCGTCCGAGTCCGCCGCGCATGCCGATCGAGACCTCGGCGACGATCGCCCCGACGACGGCGTTCGCCGCCGCGAGACGGGCGGCGGGGATCAGGTAGGGCACCGCAGCGGGTGCGCGCAGACGCCGGAGGGTCTGACCGTAGCCCGCGGCGTAGCTGCGCATGAGGTCGAGGTGGATCGCATCGGGCGAGGCCAGCCCCTTCAGCGCACCGATCGAGACAGGGAAGAACGCGAGGTAGGACGCGATGACGGCGACCGAGAGCCACTCGGGCCACGGCAGGCCGGCGCGGTCGATCTGCGATCCGATGCGGGCGACAAGCGGTGCGAAGGCGATGAGCGGCACGGTCTGCGAGACCACGATCCAGGGCAGGAGTCCCCGCTCGACGATGCGCCAGCGCTGCATGAGGAGGGCGAACGCGACCCCGACGACGACGCCGATGACCCATCCGACGAGGGCGATGCCGAGGGTGAGCAGGCCCGCGCCGGCGACCGTCGCCCACAGCGGCGGGGTCGCCGCGCCGCTCGTCGGGTCGAACAGGCGCGTGATCATGTCGACGACGTGGGGCATCGCCCGATCGTGGGTGCGGGGCAGGATGCGGAGGCCGCCCTCGCCGCCGAGGACGAGCCCGTCGGCCGGCCCCAGCCACTTGTACGCCTCCCACAGCGCGACGAGGGCGAGGACGCCGACGACGCCCCACCCCCATCCGGCTGCCGCGCGACGCGTCATGACTTGGCCGTGATGTGGTCGGAGAGGGCGGGGATCACGGTCTCGCCGTAGACCCGCATCGTCTCCTCCTTGTTGTCGTGCTGCAGGTAGCCGGCGAACTGCGTCACCCCGAGCGCCTTCAGCTGTTCGAGCTTGGCGATGTGGTCCTCGGCGGTGCCGAGCAGGCAGAAGCGGTCGACGATCTCGTCGGGGACGAAGTCGACGTGGTCGTTGTCGCTCTTGCCGTGGCTGTTGTAGTCGTAACCGGTGCGGCCGGCGATGTAGTCGGTGAGGGCCTGCGGCACGTCGCCGTCGGCGCCGTACTTGGCGACGATGTCGGCGACGTGGTTGCCGACCATGCCGCCGAACCAGCGGCACTGGTCGCGCATGTGCTCCCAGTCATCGCCGATGTACATGGGGGCGGCGACGCAGAACGCGATCGAATCGGGGTCGCGCCCGGCGGCCTCGGCGGCATCCCGCACCACCTTGATCATCCAGGCGGCGATGTCGACATCGGCCAGCTGCAGGATGAAGCCGTCGCCGACCTCGCCGGTGAGCTTCAGCGCCAGGGGGCCGTAGGCCGCGACCCAGACGTCGAGCTCGGAGCCGCGGCTCCACGGGAACTGCAGCGTCGCGCCCTTGTACTCGACCGGCCGCGAGTTCGCGAGCTCGCGGATGACGTGGATCGACTCGCGCAGCTCGCGCATCGTCACCGGCTTGCCGTTGGTGACCCGCACCGCCGAGTCGCCGCGGCCGATGCCGCAGATCGTGCGGTTGCCGTACATCTCGTTGAGGGTCGCGAAGACGGATGCCGTGACGGTCCAGTCGCGGGTGGCGGGGTTCGTGACGAACGGACCGACCGTGATCCGCTTGGTGGCGTTGAGGATCGCCGAGTGCACAACGTAGGGCTCCTCCCACAGCAGGTGCGAGTCGAAGGTCCAGACGTGGCTGAAGCCGTGGGCCTCGGCCAGCGTGGACAGCTGCACGGTGCGCGAGGCGGGTGGGTTCGTCTGCAGGACGACGCCGAAGTCCATGGGTCCTCTTTCGGGGGTTCGGGTCAGATGAGGTACTGGCTGAGGCCGCGCTTGACGAAGCGACCGTCGCCCTTGCGTCCGAGGTAGGCGCCGTCGTCGACGATGACCTTGCCGCGCGAGAGCACCGTGTCGACGTGCCCGTCGATCTCGAAGCCCTCCCACGCGGAGTGGTCCATGTTCATGTGGTGGGTCTTCTCGTACCCGATCGAGGTGTGCCCGTTCGGGTCGTAGATCACGACGTCGCCGTCCGCGCCGGGGGCGATGACGCCCTTCTTGCCGTACATGCCGAACATGCGCGCGGGAGTCGTGCTCGTGAGCTCGACCCAGCGCTCGAGGGTGATCTCGCCGGTCACGACGCCCTGATACATGAGGTCGATGCGGTGCTCGACCGACCCGATGCCGTTGGGGATCGCGCGGAAGTCGCCGCGGCCGAGCTCCTTCTGGTCCTTCATGCAGAACGGGCAGTGGTCGGTCGAGACCATCTGCAGGTCGTTCGTGCGGAGCGCCTGCCACATGTGGTCCTGGTGGCCTTCGGCGCGGGAGCGCAGCGGCGTCGAGCACACGTACTTGGCGCCCTCGAACGATCCCCACTGCTCGCTCTTGGCACCGAGGTGCTCCTCGAGCGAGAGGTAGAGGTACTGCGGGCAGGTCTCGCCGAAGACGTTCTGCCCCCTGTCGCGCGCCCAGGCGAGCTGCTCGACGGCCTGCTTCGCGCTCACGTGCACGACGTAGAGCGGGGCGCCGGTGATGTTCGAGAGCATGATCGCGCGGTGCGTCGCCTCCTCCTCGGCCTGCCACACGCGTGCCTTGCCGTGGAAGTAGGGGTCGGTGTTGCCGGCGCGCACGAGCTGCTCGGCGAGGACGTCGATGACGGGGCCGTTCTCGGCGTGCATCATCGTGAGCAGTCCGGTGTCGGCCGAGACCTGCATGGCCTTCAGGATCTGCGCGTCGTCGGCGTAGAAGACCCCCGGGTACGCCATGAACATCTTGAAGCTCGTGATGCCCTCGTCGATCAGGGTCGGGAGCGCGGCGAGCGAGTGCTCGTCGACCCCGCCGATGATCTGGTGGAAGCCGTAGTCCACCGCGCACTCCCCCGCCGCGAGCGCGTGCCAGGCGGCGAGGCCGTCCTCGACCCGCTCGCCCTGGCGCTGCACCGCGAAGTCCACGATCGTGGTCGTCCCGCCCCAGGCGGCGGCGCGCGTGCCGGTCTCGAAGGTGTCGGATGCCGAGGTGCCGCCGAACGGCAGCTGCATGTGGGTGTGCGCGTCGATGCCGCCCGGGATCACGTACTTCCCCGTCGCGTCGATCACGGTGTCGACGGATGCCGCGAGGTCGTGCCCGAGCAGGGTGGAGCCGGGCGTCAGCACGGCGACGATCGTCTCGCCGTCGATGAGGACGTCGGCGGGGCCGCGGCCGGTCGACGAGACGACGGTGCCGCCGGTGATGAGGGTGGTGGGCATGGTTCCGCCTTCCTTACGGGGCGACGATCTCGGCGTAGGAGTCGGGACGGCGGTCGCGGTAGAACTGCCAGTCGTCGCGCATCTCACGGACGAGGTCCATGTCGAGGTCGCGGATGAGGATCTCCTCGTCGGTGCCCGAGCCGAGCTCGCCGACGTAGTTGCCGCGCGGGTCGACGATCTGGCTGGTGCCGTAGAAGGTGACCGCCTCGTCGCCGTACTCGTTGTCCTCGCGGCCGACGCGGTTGGGGGCGAGGACGAAGTACCCGTTGGCGACGGCGGCGGCGGGCTGTTCCACCTCCCACAGGCGGTTCGACAGACCGGGCTTCGTCGCGTTCGGGTTGAAGGCGAGGTGCGCGCCGTTGAGACCGAGCTCGCGCCACGCCTCGGGGAAGTGGCGGTCGTAGCAGATGATGACGCCGACCTTGCCGACCGCGGTGTCGAAGACGGGGTAGCCGAGGTTTCCCGGACGGAAGTAGAACTTCTCCCAGAACTTCTCGACGTGCGGGATGTGGTGCTTGCGGTACGAGCCGAGGATCGTGCCGTCGGCATCCACCACCACCGCCGTGTTGTAGTACACGCCGGTCTGCGCCTCTTCGTAGATGGGGAGGACCATCACCATGCCGAGTTCCTTCGCGAGCGCGGCGAAGCGCTGCACGATGGGGCCGTCGACGGGTTCGGCGTAGCGGTAGTACTTCTTCTCCTGCGTGATGCCGAAGTAGGGGCCGTAGAACAGCTCCTGGAAGCAGATGACCTGGGCGCCCTGCGCTGCGGCCTCCCGAGCGAACTGCTCGTGCTTGTCGAGCATCGACTCCTTGTCGCCGGTCCACGTCGTCTGCGTGATCGCCGCCCTCACCGTTGCCATGTCGGCCTTCCTTCCCTCGGTTCTGTTACTGTCCTGCTTGAACATTTCTCGACAGTTTCCGAGTGTGTCGCGGCCGTTAATCCTCCGGACACCTCGCTCACCCGAGGAGACGGATGCTGCGCCCCGAGTCGCTCGAGTCCCGCACCCCGCTGGGCATGGCGGGCGAGATCGCTCGACTCGTGGCCGACGGCTCGCTCGAGCCGGGCGAGCGCCTGCCGACGGTGCGCGAGATGGCCGCGGCCCTGGGCGTCTCGGCCGGTACCGTCGCCGCCGCGTGGCGCGCCCTGTCGGATGCCGGCACGATCGTCTCGCGGGGCCGTGCCGGCAGCTTCGTGCGCGCCGAGCCGCGCGAGTGGTTGAGCCCGCGCGTGCAGGGGCTCGCCGGCAGCGCGCAGCCGATGCGCCTCGACCTGTCGCACGGCACCCCCGACCCGGCGATGCTCCCCGCCCTCGAGAACGCGTTCGCGCACGTCGCGCCACGCGCCGACACCGGCCGGTACCACGACCTGCCGGTGCTCCCCGAGCTGCACGCGCACATCGCCGAGACGTGGCCCGCGCCCGGCGTCGAGACCTTCACGGTCGTCGACGGCGCGCTCGACGGCATCTCACGGACGCTCGAACAGGTCGTCCGTTTCGGTGACCGCGTCGCGGTGGAATCCCCCGGCTTCCCCTACTTCTTCGACCTGCTCGAAGCACTGGGCGCCGAGCCCGTGCCTCTGGCCCTCGATCGCGACGGCGTCACCCCGGCATCCCTCTCGCATGCCCTCGGCCGAAAGCCCGCCGCGGTCGTGCTGCAGCCGCGGGCGCAGAACCCGACCGGCATCTCGATGACCGTCGAGCGCGCGCGCGCCCTCGCGCAGCTCATCATGAACGCGCCCGACGGAAGGCGCGTCACCGTGATCGAGGATGACCACTCGGCGCTCATCTCGACAGCGCCCGATGTGACCCTCGCGCGCTGGATCCCGAACCAGGTCGTGCACGTGCGGAGCTTCTCGAAGTCGCACGGGCCCGACCTGCGCATCGCCGCGCTCGGCGGGCCGGCGCGCGTGGTCGAACGGCTCGTCGCCCGACGGATGCTGGGGCCCGGGTGGACCTCGCGCCTGCTGCAGACGGTGCTGCTGGGTCTTCTCACCGACCCGGGCGCGGTCGCGCGTGTGCGCACCGCGCGACTCATCTACCGCGATCGCCTCGACAGCATGGCGACCGCACTCCGCCGCTTCGGGGTCGATGTCGGCGACCCCGACGGCCTCAACCTCTGGGTCCCCGTGGTCGACGAGCGCGCCACCCGGATGCGGCTCGCCGCCTCGGGCATCGCGGTCTCCCCCGGCATCCCCTATCGCGCCCCCACCGACGAGTCGACCACGCCGCACATCCGCGTCACCGCCGGTGCCCTCACCGCGAACGTGCGCCTGGTCGCCGAGGCGCTGGCCGAGGCGGCCGCGGCCCCGCCGGTCGGGTGAGCGCGGGGGCGAGAACGAACGATTCCCGCGCCCGGGCCGCGATCACCCCTACTCAGTGGACACGGTCGGTTGGAGCTAACTGGTCGCGCAGAACTTTCCGCGCGCGAGACAGGCGCGCATCAGCTACCGGCAGCGGCAACGGCTGCGGCTGCCCGCTGATCACGCTTGGAGCACAAGCTCGTCCAGTGCGGCTTCCGTGGCGATCGATGCCACGAATCGCGGGCTGCTCCCCGCCGAGACCTCGTCTACAGTGCGCTTACTCACGGTCGCTCCATCCGTCTCCCGGCAACGGGCCATCCGCTGTCTTAGGGGAAATGCCCGGCAGAGAACAAAGTGTGACAACGAGACATCCGCAACCCCCGCCCCGACCGTCATGCTCCCGAGATGCTGAACTCGGCGCGCCGCAAACGGTACCCGCTACTGGGTTTTGGCAGACGTCTCTGGAGCGGCTGCGACAGTGCGGAGTGGTGAAAGCCGGCCCAGCGGTGCCGCTCACCTTTTGCGACGAGCGAGGAGGAGCAGGCCCGCGTGAACGGCGGCGATGCTCACACCGACAACGATCAGGACCAATCCCGCTGTTGAGGATCGGAGAAGCAGGCCGATCAGCGCGAAGAGAATCCCCATCGCCAATCCGCCCCACCTCTGTGAACTGGTCACGACCGGTGGTCTCCGGGAGCCTTCCGCGGCGCGTCGCGCTGTTTCAGCCGCACGAAGAGAATGAACCCGGGAATCAGGGCAATCGCACCCCCGGCGACGAGCAGCCATCCCCACGGGAGGTCAAACACGATCGCGACGCCGGATCCCACGCCGACGCCGCCCCCTCCGATGAGGAGCAGGAGGATGACAGTCACCCGGAGGCCCATCGGACGATGATGGCAGGGATGCAGGCGTAGCGATACGCGAAGAGCGCGCATGCGGGAGGGGCCCGTCGTCGAAAGTTCCGGAGTGACGCCGAGCAGCCTCGTTCGATCACCCGAAAACGATCGTTTTCGGCAGGCAAAGGGCAGGCCGTGAAGAGGTCGCTATGCGGTGAGCTACAAGCGGGTTCGACGTGACCGATTCTTCGAGGATCCCGGCGGTTGCGGGCTGCTTGGGACCTTTGCAGCTAGCCCGATGCATCGTTTCGGGCGAGATAGTGTCGTGAGCCATCGGATGCGGTTGAAGCAGGAGTCAACTATGAATGGCAGGACCGCGGGAATAGTCTTTTTCGGGGGGTTGGCCGTCCTGTTCTCGCTTCTCCTCTTCGTCCCGCAAATTCGCCAGGGATCACCGGATGTAGGGGTCTTTGCAGCACTGGGGTTACCTGGGTGGGCACTGATGGCGGCAGGAATTGCGGTGTGTGTCATCTTCCTGGCCGTGATTATTCTCCGGAAGCCGAAGTGAGACGCCCTCTCGACGAATCGAAAGTGCCTCCTCGCCCCGGGGATAGTGCTTGTCTCGCCTGGGCGATGCGTACGAACAGAGCGCCAGGATGCCAGGCATGACGCGCAATGATGACGACTCACTACCTCGCCGCGACCTCCCATGTACATGGCCCATAAAAAAAGTCCCTCAAAACCGTTCCGGCTAGCCTTTCTGGGAGCCCATCCGGCCGCCACGCGCCTAGCGAGCCGGAAACGATCGTTATCGGCGCGACTGACCGCAGCGTCGGCGGCGACCGTGACACGCCGGAAATCAATCAACCGAAACCCCCTGCCGAAACCTGATCCGCCGAAACGTCGGCGCAAGCGTTTTCGGCGCGACTCGCTGCCTCACCGAGACAGGATCCGATTTCAAGCCGATTCGATCGGTCAGAGCAGACTTATGAGCGATCGCTCTGCCGCTTGTCCGACCCCGCGGGTCTCGCCCTGACGTCAAGCCCCGCGGCAGCGAGCGCGGCGACAGCGAGCGCGCGGGTGCGGGCGGCATCCGACATCCACAACGGTTCGACGCGCGCCTCGATCCCGAGGGCGTCGACGGATGCCGCGCCCCCCGCATCCTCCTCGGCGATGAGCCACGCGTCGAGGACTCCGCCGTCACGACGCGCGCCGTAGTGCCCCGCGACCCCGGCCGCCGTGCACGGGACCCCGGCGACGCGCAGGCACACGTCGGCCATTCCGCGGACCGGGGCGTCGCCGATGATCGGCGAGACGCCCACGACCGGGACGGACGCCGACCGGAGCGCATCTGCCAGGCCCGGGACGGCGAGGATCGGACCGATCGAGACGATGGGGTTCGAGGGGGCGACGAGGATCGCGTCGGCCGCCGCGATCGCCTCGAGCACGCCCGGCGCGGGGACGGATGCCTCTATCCCAGGGTTCTCGAAGCGCACGGGCTCGAGGCGGGCGCGGTGCCGCGTCCACCACTCCTGAAAGTGCATCCGACCGGCATCCAGGACCACGTGGGTGTCGACCTCGGTGTCGGTCATCGGCAGGAGCGTCGCACCGAGCTCCCACCGGGCCTGCAGGCGGGCGATCGCCTCGGTCGGCGTGGCCCCCTCGCGCAGCCAGGAAGTGCGGGCGATGTGTGCGCCGAGGTCGAGGTCGCCCAGCAGGAACCACTCCCAGCCGACACCCCAGGCGGCGAGTTCGTCGGCGACGCGGCGCGAATCCCCGGCGCGCCCCCACCCCTGAGCGAGGTCCTTCACGCCGGCGAGCGCGTAGAGCATCGAGTCGACGTCGGGCTGCAGGCGGAGCCCGCTCAGCCACAGGTCGTCGCCCGTGTTGCAGACGACGGTCAGCTCGCCGCCGCGCTGCCTCAGCTCGTCGCGGAGACCCACGGCGAAGGTGGAACCGCCGACACCGCCGGCGAGCAGGACGACACGGGGCGCGGTGGGGGCGGTCACCCCTCCAGCGTACGGTCGCCGTATCCTGGGCCGATGCCCGACGCCCCCGCCGCCCTGACTGTCTGGCCGCTCGTCGGCATCGGCGAGATCTCGCCCGGCGACGACCTGGTCGCGGCCATCGCGGATGCCGCGGGCGGCACCCTCGTCGACGGCGACGTCCTCGTCGTCACGAGCAAGATCGTCTCGAAGGCCGAGGGGCGCTACCGCCCCGCCGAGGAGCGCGACGCGGCCATCGCCGCCGAGACCGTGCGCGTCGTCGCCGAGAACGAGGCGGGCACCGTCCGCATCGTCGAGAGCAGGCTCGGCATCGTCGCCGCCGCGGCGGGCGTCGACGCGAGCAATACCCCCGAAGGCCTCATCCTGCTGCTCCCCGAGGACCCCGACGCCTCGGCGCGCGTCTTGGCCACCGGCATCCGCGAACGCACCGGAGCGACGGTGGGCGTGATCGTGTCCGACACGCTCGGCCGCGCCTGGCGCGAGGGGCAGACCGACTGCGCGATCGGTGCGGCCGGAGTGGTCGTTATCGAGGATCTGCGCGGGGCGACGGATGCCTCGGGTCGCCCGCTGGCCGTCACGCTGCCGTGCGTGGCCGACGAGCTCGCCGCGGCGGCCGACCTCGTCAAACGAAAATCGAGCGGGATGCCGGTGGCCGTCGTCCGCGGTCGCGCCGACCTCGTCGGCGACCTCGACCTGCCCGGTGCGCGCGCGATCGTACGTCCGGCGGAGCGCGACCTGTTCGGCGAGGGAACCCGCGAGGCCTACGCGCGCGGCTTCGCCGACGGCGCGGCCGGCGCGGGCACCGGGGGATAACCCGAACGCAGGTCTCCGGACGGCCCCGCTGTCGACGCGCGCACCCCGCCCTAGCGTGGGGACATGACTTCGGACACCTCCTCGCCGCCCCGACGGCTGCGGCCGCTGCGACGCCTCGGCACACTCGCGCAGTTAGCCGCCGTCGCCGTCGTGGGCGTCGGCCTCCTGACCACCGTCGTGATCCTGTTCAGCACGGGGATCGGCACCGTCCTCGTCTTCGGGATCGGCATCCTCTTCCTCGTCGGCGCGCTCTACCTCGCCTGGGTCGCGGCCTGGCTCGAGCACGAGCGGGTGGAGGGTCTCTACGGCCACGGGGTACCGCGCCTGACGGTCCGCACGAGCGGCGAACCGGGATTTCGCGGCCTGATGCGGACGCTGTGGCTGCAGTTCACCGACGGCGGCATGTGGCGCGGCATCGGGAGCCTCGCGATCGCGACGGTCCTCGGGTGGATCGTCATCGGGGCGACCTGGGGCGTCATCTCCTCCGT
Source organism: Microbacterium sp. NPDC077663 (assembly GCF_044542795.1). Lineage (NCBI taxonomy): Bacteria > Bacillati > Actinomycetota > Actinomycetes > Micrococcales > Microbacteriaceae > Microbacterium > Microbacterium sp. NPDC077663. The sequence continues at coordinate 545,214 of NZ_JBITVE010000003.1, forward strand.
CGGGCTCGCGCTGTCGCCGCTCTCCGGTGCCGCGGGCGGCACACTGCCGCTCACCGGCATCGCCGTCACGGAGGGCTGGGTCGTCGTCGGAGGGATCGTCGGAGGCCTCGCGAGCCTCGGCATCCTCTTCGGCATCTCGCTGCTCGACGACCTCCTGACCCGGTCGATCCTCGTGCCCTCGCGCGAAGCGATCCTCGCCGAACAGGCGCGGACGGCCGGCGCGCAGCGGGCCGGTGCGGTGCGCGCCAGCGAAGTCGAGCGCACGCGCATCGAGCGCGACCTGCACGACGGCGTCCAGCCTCGGCTCGTCTCGGTGGGCATGACCCTGGGCCTCGCGCAGCAGAAGATCGACTCCGACCCGGTCGCCGCGAAGGCCCTGATCGACGAGGCGCACACCTCGACGAAGGCCGCGATCACCGAGCTCCGCCAGCTGGCGCGCGGCATCCACGCCTCAGTGCTGGACGACCGCGGACTGGATGCCGCCCTCTCCGCGCTCGCGGCACGGTCCCACGTCCCGGTCGCCCTCGACATCCGACTCGACGAACGCTGCAGTGCGACATCCGAGGCAGCCATCTACTTCGTCATCGCCGAATCGCTCACCAACGCCGCCAAGCACGCCCGCGCCACCGAGGTGCGCGTCGTGGTCCGCAGCCGCGGCGACGCCGCGACGGGACGCCTCATCTGGGCGCGCGTCGAGGACAACGGCATCGGCGGGGCGCGCGTCCTCCCCGGCGGCGGTCTCGACGGGATCATGAACCGGGTGCTCGCCGCCGGCGGCACCGCGACGCTCGACAGCCCGGCCGGCGGGCCGACGGCTCTGGAGGTGACGGTCCCGTGCGCATCCTGATCTGCGAGGACTCGACGCTGCTGCGCGAGGGCCTGGTCCGCGTGCTCGAGGACGCCGGTCACACCGTGGTCGCCGCCCTCCCCCGCGCCGACGGCATCGTCGAGACCGTCACCGAGACGACTCCGGAGCTCTGCATCCTCGACGTCCGGCTGCCGCCGACGTTCACCGACGAGGGGATCCGGGCGGCCCTCGAGCTGCGGGCGCAGCATCCGGCCCTTCCCGTCCTCGTCCTCAGCCAGTACGTCGAGGAGCGCTACGCGAGTGATCTCATCACCGGGCAGAACGCGGCCCTCGGATATCTGCTGAAGGACCGCGTCGCCGACGTGAAGGACTTCCTCGACTCCATCGACCGGATCGCCGCCGGCGCCACCGTTCTGGATCCCGAGGTCGTCGCGCAGCTGCTGACGCGGCGGGCACGGGACGAGCGGATGTCGCGCCTCACCGACCGCGAGCGCTCGGTGCTCGCGCTCATCGCCGAGGGCAAGAGCAACGCGGCCATCGCGTCGGCGCTCTTCGTCTCGGAGGCGAGCGTCGAGAAGTACATCACCTCCCTCTTCCAGAAGCTCGGCCTCGAACAGGACGAGCACGGCAACCGGCGGGTGCTCGCCGCGCTCGTCCACCTCGAACACAGCGCACCGCCCGCCCCCGGGCATCCCGATCAGAACGGACACCTCCGATGAGCATCGACCTCACTCCCCCGCCCACCGCAGCGCCCCCGGCCGACCCGCAGCCGCCGCAGCAGCCGCGGCCGTCCGCGCAGATCGTCGCGATCATCGCGATCTGCGTCGGCGGGCTCCTCCTGCTCGGCGCGCTCCTCTCGGGCATCGGCACGATCGCCTACGCCGCCGCGGATCGGGGCGCAGGCAGCCGGACCGCCGATGCGACCGGGGTGAGCGCCCTGGCGCTCGATGTCTCGGCGGGCCACGTCGTGGTGCAGTACGCCGACGTCGACCAGGCGACGCTCGAGGTGACCGGACGCGACCGCGACTGGAAGCTGGAGCGACGCGGCGACACGCTCACCCTCTCGAACGGACGCCCCTGGTGGGCGTTCCAGGCGGGCTTCAGCTGGGACGACAACCGCGCCACCCTGACCCTTCCCGAGGCGATGGCCGACCAGAAGCTCGACGCGGACTTCGACGTCTCGGCCGGCTCGCTCACGGCCGACGGCACCTACGGGCTGCTCGACCTGCACGTGGGCGCGGGGGACGCCGACGTCTCGGGCACCGCAGACGATCTGCGCGTCGACGTCAGCGCCGGAGAGGCCGATGTCCGGATCGACGACGCCCAGCGAGCGGACTTCACGATCGGCGCCGGGCAGATCATCGCCGACCTGACGGGCGATGCGCTCGACGACGTCGGGGTCGATGTCAGCGCCGGCACCCTCGTCGGCAGCCTCCCCGCCGGCACGTACGACGTGTCGTCCGAGGTCTCGGCGGGCTCGTTCGACAACTTGCTCGACACCTCCCCCGGCGCCGCGCGCACGGTCGACGTGCAGGTCTCCGCCGGCTCCGTCACCCTCCGCCCCGCCGACTGATCCGCTCACGCGCCGCGAGGCGTCGCAGATGGTCGTTCCACGCCGGGAATCGCGACCATCTGCGACGCCTCGACGCCGTGCGGGGGGTCAGCCGACGACGGCGATCTCGTTGGGGACGTGGTCGAGGGCGATGGTGTGAGCGATCTCGTCGGCGTCCAGGTCGACGACGACGACCTCGCGGTCGGCGGGGTCGGTCACGTAGGCGAACGAGCCCGCGACCTTGACCGAGGGGTGCGGGTCCTGCCACTCGGCGGGGCCCTCCCACGGGTCGACGACGGCCAGCGACGCCGTGATCTCGCCGGTCGCCGGATCGATCGTGTGAAGCTTGCCGTCGGTGCCGATCAGCACGGCCTCATCGTCCGGACCGCGGCCGATGCCGCGGTAGGTGTACTCGACGCCCTCGGGGAGAGCGACCTTCTCCAGCGTTCCCGCCGCCGTGTCGACGAGGGCGATGTTTCGGAGGAGGTAGCCCTCGGCATCCGGGTCGTCCTTGTAGTCCATGACGACGAGCGGGCTGTCGTCGGAGACGTAGGCGTTGCCGATGCGGCCGTACTCGTCGGGCGAGGTGAGCTTCGTGATCGCGCCGTCCTTCACGACGAGCGCGCCGTTCTCGCAGCCGAACACGACCGCCTCGTCCTTCGCGGTCCCCTCACCATGGACGCCGGGGCACTCGTCGTTGGAGGCGACCTCTTGCCGGTCGGCATCGAGGACACGGATGCCGGTGCGCCCCGCCTCGTCGCCGACGGTCGTCAGCAGCGTGCCGTCCTCGAGTTCGACCGAGACGCCGTGGTGCGCGGTGACGCCCGGGACCACCTCGGCCTCGGGCAGCTCGCCGTCGGTCTCGGCGAGTGCGGCGGAGTCGAAGATCGTCGTGTCGCTGGTGGCGTCGTCATAGAGCACGGTCGTGCCCGCGTGCGAGACGACGTGCCCTGCCGCCGCGGCAGGGATCACGAGGTCGGTGAGCTCGGGCTGCTGCACGTCGAGGAGCTGGAAGCCCCGCGACGTCGTCACCATGACGTGGCGCCCATCGCCGGCGGCGTTGAGGCGGATGAAGTCCTCGGAGGCGAACTCGCCGAGGTTCTCGTAGTCCTCCCCGCCGAGGACGAGCACGCCGCCCTCGTAGGCGACGGCGACGCGCGGTCCGCCCGGCGCCGTCGCGTCGCTCTGCGCGGGCTCGGAGGTGCCCGGCGCGGATGCCGGCTGCCCGGCGGACGCGCAGCCCGCGAGCACGAGGGCAGCGGCGCCGGCCAGGGCGCCGAACTGCAGGGTCTTCTTCATGGGTTTCCTTTCCAGGGAATGCCTCACGGTGTGAGGCCGTCGGCGATGCTCTGCAGGTTGCGTCGCATCATGTCGAGGTAGGTGCCGCCCGGGGAACCCTCGGGCGCGAGTGATTCGGTGAACAGCGAGACGACGTCGACGTCGCGGCCGGCTTCGTCGGCGAGCACCTGCATGAGCCGGTCGGGCTGCGACGAGTCCGCGAAGATCGTCGTCACACCGGCCTCGTCGATCGCGGCGACGAGGCCCTGCAGATCGGCGGCGCTCGGTGCCGCGAGAGTCGTGCCGCCCGGGATCGCGGCGCCGAGGATGCGCACGTCGTACCGCCGCGCGAGGTACCCGAACACGTGGTGGTTGGTCACGAGCGCGCGGTTCTCCGCGGGGATCGCGCCGAGCGTCTCGGCCATCTCGGCATCCAGCGCGGCGAGCTCGGCGATGTAGGCGTCGGCGGCCGCGTCGATGACGGATGCCTCGACCCCGTCGATCCGCGCGAGTTCGGCTGCGAGCGCCTCGACGACGCGGGCGCTCTGGGTGGGATCCGTCCAGAAGTGCGGGTCGACGGCATCCGTGTCCGCGTAGTCGAGCGGGTCGATGTGGTCCCCGGCGACGAACGATTCGGCCCCGTCGGCGACGGCGGCGTCGACGTGGTGCTGCACGCCCTCTTCGAGTCCGAGGCCGTTGGACACGACGAGGTCGGCGGTGCGCAGGGTCGCGGCTTCACGCGCCGACAGCTCGAACGAGTGCGGGTCGCTGCCGCGCGGCATGAGCGTGACGACATCGATCTCGTCGCCCACGAGGTTCGCCGTGATGTCGCCGAGCAGGTCGGTCGTGACGACGACGGTCGGTGTGTCGGGGTCGACCGCGGCGCAGCCCGAGAGTGCAGTGGCGGCGGCGACGGCGAGCGCCGCGAGCGCGCGCCTCATCGACCCGTCTCCGCGTAGAAGGCGGGCGCGTCCGTCGTCGGGAAGATGCGCGAGATCCGTGCCGCGTCGGCGTAGTCCATCTCGAACAGCGCGTTCTCGGCGGCACCGTTCACGTAGGCACGGTCGGCGTCCACCTGCAGCGTGACCCCGGCTGCGAGGTCCGGATCGGAGAGGGATGCCGAGACGAGCGGCTCCGTGCGGGCGAGGGTCTCGCCCGTCTCGCCGTCGAGCACGAGCACCTCGCCCGCCGTCGTCACCGCGACGACGTGCTGCTCGGCGTCGTCGACCGCGCTCACCCGGGCGAGGGTGTCGCCGGCGTCGATGCGACTCCACGCGCGCTCGCGGGTGTCGAGCAGCCAGAATGCGTCACCTCCGGTGAGACCGGCGACGGTGGGCCGCCCCTCGCGCGCGGCGAACGAGAGTGCCCGGTCGGTGGCGCCGTCGGGATAGGGGATCCGCTCGAGCGTCGTGCCGTCGGCATCCGTCACCGCCAGGACCGCGCCGTCCGCGCAGCCGACGACGACGCCGACGTTCGTGGCGATCGAGCCGGCGGGCTCGTCGCACGGGACGGTGTGCTGCATCGCACCGCTCGCGTCGACGTGTCGGAGACCGTCGGCATCCGTCACCAGCGCCCCGGATGGGAGGGGGACGACCATGCCGGGGCCGGCGGGCGCGTCGAGGCGGAAACGCTCCTCGATGCGACCGTCCTTCAGCGCGTCGAGGTCGAGGAGGACGGCCTCTCCCCCGTCGAAGTGGACGCCCGCGCCGAGGTCGCTCGCCACGACGGTCGGCGCGCCGTCGCCGGTCAGGTCGCCGAGCACGAGGGCGGGGGCCTCGTAGTAGTGGAAGTGGTCGACGTGGCTCCAGGTCCACACGCCACTGTCGACGAGCGACACACCGCCTTCGCGTCCGGCGTAGAGGAAGCGTCCGTCGGTCTCGAGCGAGGTCGGCGGGGCGATCTCGCCGAGCGGCTCGACCTGTTCGTCGAGCAGGTCGAGGTGGTGGACCGCGCCGGTGGGCGAGACGCTCGTGAGGTGGAGCGCCGGCTCGGCGAGCTCGGTCGCGCCGGCGATGGTGCCGTGGTCGTCGTCGCCCTCGGGAGCGGCCGGCGGGGGCGGTGCCGTCTGGCAGCCGGCGAGCGTCACAGCGAGAGCGGGCAGGAGGGCGATCGGGACGCGGCGCTTCATGCGGTCCTTTCGTCGAGGGTGGAGCGGGTCGGTCGAGTGAGCGAGCGGATGCCGGTGGACGCCGCACCCGAGCAGATCGCCGTGAACGCAACCGTGGCCCCGGCTGCGGTGCCGAGGTGCCACGAGAGGACGAGGCCGACCGCGACGGCGGCGACACCGATGACGGCGGCGAGCGCCATCGTGGGGACGATGCGTCGCGTCCAGGCCCCGGCGGCGACCGCGGGGCCGAGCAGCATGCCGACGACCAGGAGCGATCCGACGGCCTGATACGCCGAGACGACGGCGAGGGTCACGAGCCCGACGAGCAGGACGTGGGCGAGACGGGGCCGCAGGCCGAGCAGCTGCGCCTGACGGGGGTCGACCGTGAGGGCGACGAACGATCGGTGCCCTGCGGCGGCGACGAGGAGGGTGACGGTCGCGGCGACCGCGAGCAGCGCGAGATCGCCCGGCTCGATGGCGAGGATGTCGCCGAAGAGGATCGCGGAGGCATCCGTCGCGAAACTGCGGGACGCCGAGATCACGATGACACCGAGCGACAGGCTCGCGACGAAGAGCAGACCGATGCTCGTGTCGGCAGAGAGGCGTCCGCGGCGTTGGAGCGCCCCGACGCCGACGGACATCACGGCGGCACTGACGGCGGCCCCGGCGACGGGCGGGAATCCCGCGATGGTCGCGACGGCGACGCCGGGCAGCATGCCGTGTGCCATCGCCTCGCCGAGGAAGGCCATCCCGCGGAGCACGACCCACGTCCCGACGACCGCGCAGATGACGGCGACGAGGGCGCCGCCGACCAGCGCGCGCTGGACGAACGCAACGGCGAACGGGTCGAGGAGGGCGGACACGGTGCTCGACTGTACACGTAATTGAGAACGGTTTTCATTTGCAATAATGACGGGATGCCGCCCTTCGATCAGCCCGTAGCCCGCCTGCGACACGTGCGTGTCGAGCTCGGCGCCCACCGTGCGCTCGACGAAGTGGACCTCGATGTGCACGCCGGCCGGCTGGTCGCCGTCGTCGGCGCGAACGGCTCGGGGAAGTCGACGCTCGTCGCGGTGCTGGCCGGTTTCCGCGCGCCGACGTCGGGCACCGCGGAGCTGCGCGCCGGCACCGCCGTCGCGCTCGTCGCGCAGCACACGGCCGACAGCGCGCGGCTGCCACTGACCGTGACCGATCTCGTCACGATGGGCCGGTGGCGGGAGCGGGGCGCCTTTCGCCCGCTGCGTCGGAGCGATCGGGCGAGGGTCGCCGAGGCCATCGACGCGGTCGGGTTGACCCCGCTCGCCGCGCGGCCTCTGGGCGCCCTGTCCGGAGGTCAACGTCAGCGGGCGTTCGTGGCTCAGGCCCTCGCACAGGAGGCGGATCTGCTGCTGCTCGACGAGCCGACGAGCGGTCTCGACGACGCGTCGCGGCGGGCAGCGGCATCTGCTCTGCGCGTCGCGGCCGCGCGCGGCGCCGCAGTCGTGGTGGTGACGCACGACCTCGCCGAACTCGACGGTGTCGACGAGGTCGTGACGCTCGCGAGCGGGCGGGTGCTGGCACGCCGGCCCGAGTCCGTCATGCGTGGACGGAGCCTCGAGAACGTGAGTAGCGTTGAGGGGTGACCAACGCTCCGATCGATGCCACCACCACCTCCGCCTGGGCTGAACTCGAGTCGCTGAAGGCCGGGTTCACCCCCGATCTGCGGGGCTGGTTCGCGTCGGACCCGGAGCGCGTGGCGAAGCTGACGCACGACCTCGCCGATCTGCACGTCGACCTGTCGAAGAACCTCGTGACCGACGAGATCGTCGCCGCTCTCGTGCGCCTCGCCGAGCAGACCGGTGTCGCCGAGCGGTACGCCGCGATGCTGTCGGGTGCGCACATCAACACGACCGAGGACCGCGCCGTGCTGCACACGGCGCTGCGCCGTCCGGCCGATGCCACGCCGTCGTTGACGGTCGACGGTCAGGACGTGGACGCCGACGTGCAGGGCGTGCTCGACGCGATGGCGGAGTTCGCCGGGCGGGTGCGCTCGGGCGAGTTCACCGGCATCACGGGCAAGAAGGTCGAGACGGTGGTCAACATCGGCATCGGCGGGTCCGACCTCGGTCCCGTCATGATCTCGGCGGCGCTGGAGCCGTATGCGGATGCCGGCATCTCGGCACGCTTCGTGTCGAACATCGACCCGTTCGACATCGCCTCGAAGACGAAGGACCTCGACCCCGAGACGACGCTGTTCATCGTCGCGTCGAAGACGTTCACAACGCTCGAGACCCTGACGAATGCGCGTCTCGCGCGCGACTGGCTGTGGGAGGGCCTCGCATCGGCGGGGGCGATCGACGGCAGCGACGAGCAGAAGAAGGATGCCGTCGCCCACCACTTCGTCGCGGTGTCGACCGCGCTCGACAAGGTCGCGGAGTTCGGCATCGACACGGCGAACGCGTTCGGCTTCTGGGACTGGGTGGGCGGCCGCTATTCGGTGGACTCGGCGATCGGACTGTCGCTCGTGATCGAGTTCGGCCCCGACACGTTCCGGGAGCTTCTCGCCGGCTTCCACGCCGTCGACGAGCACGTGCGGACGACGCCGCTGGCGCAGAACGTGCCCGTCCTGATGGGCCTGTTGAACGTCTGGTACACGAACTTCCTCGGCGCCCAGTCGCACGCGGTGCTGCCGTACGCGCAGCAGCTGAGCCGGTTCGCCGCGTACCTGCAGCAGCTGACGATGGAGTCGAACGGCAAGTCCGTGCGCTGGGACGGATCCCCCGTGACGACCGACACCGGCGAGGTGTTCTGGGGAGAGCCGGGGACGAACGGGCAGCACGCGTTCTACCAGCTGATCCATCAGGGCACGCGGCTGATCCCGGCGGACTTCATCGCGTTCGCGAACCCGGCCTACGCGCTGACGGACGGTGACCGTGATGTGCACGGGCTGTTCCTGGCGAACTTCCTCGCGCAGACGAAGGCGCTCGCGTTCGGCAAGACCGCCGAGGAGGTCGAGGCCGAGGGCACGACCGGTGCGCTCGTCGCGGCGCGGACGTTCCCGGGCAACCGGCCGACGACGTCGATCTTCGCTCCGTCTCTAACGCCTGCCGTTCTGGGGCAGCTCGTCGCGCTGTACGAGCACATCACCTTCACACAGGGCGTGATCTGGGGCATCAACTCGTTCGACCAGTGGGGTGTGGAGCTCGGCAAGCAGCTGGCACTCCAGATCGCGCCGGCGATCGAGGGCGACAGCGAGGCGCTGGAATCGCAGGATGCCTCGACGAAGGCGCTGCTCGAGTACTACCGCGACCACCGCGCCTGACGCTCAGCGATCGTGCGGCGCGTCGAGATCGAGGTCGGCGGGTGGGAGCATGCGTGCTGCGGACCCGAACTGCATCGGTTCACGAACGTGGAATGGACTGTCGTCCCTTTGCCGTCCGGGCAATTCTTTGAGACGCATCACGGCCTCGACGAATCCGAGGGTCTAGAGGTCGTCACGGTCGCCGGCACGATCGCGGAGCTGGAGGCGATCCAACACGACGGTTCGCGCACGCCCATCACCCGTATCCCCAGTGGACGCGCCCTGGGCGGTTTGGACGAAGAGGACGCAGGCGACGTCATCGAGCTGTACACCGACCGTGTCGTCGACGTGTCGGACGAGCGTTTCATTGCGACCGTCGAAGTGCGGGACTGATCGACGGCTAGAACGGTGGTGGCCCGGGTGGGTCGGTGGTGAAGGTCGGGACGCGTCGTTCGGGCTGGACGAGATAGACGCGTCCGGCGGGTGAGGTCCATTCGAGCGCTCCGCCGGGTTTTGCTCTGACGTGCCAGTCGGTCTGGTGTTTGAGGGTGTGATGCCCGCGGCAGAGCGGTGCGAGGTTGGACGCGTCGGTGTCGCCGCCGTGATGCCAGTCGATCGTGTGGTCGATGTCGCACCGGTCGGCGGGGACCCCGCACCCCGGTCCCATGCACCTGGCTGCCCGCCATGCGACCAGCCGTCGCAGGTCGGCGGGTGGCCGGTAGGTGTCGCGCCCGACGGAGAGGACGACCCCGGTTTCGGGGTGGGTGAGCACCCGCATCCATCCGGATGCTGCCCCGCACAGTTCGCGGGCGCGGTCGATCGGGATGGGGCCGACGCCGTCGACCTGCGCCGCAGGGCCTTCGCCGGTGAGCAACGTCAGGGCGGGGACGGTGACCGCGACGGTCGGACGGATGCCGCGCGCGTTCTCCGGCAGCGAGACGGTCTCCCCGTCGAGGAGCAAGTCCCCGAACACGTCCGCTCGCTTCTGGTCGAGGGCCCGTTCATCCCCGTCGGCGGTCAGGGTCCTGGCGATCGCGGTGACCCGGCCGAGGATCGCGTGCGCTTCCACCGCCGGGAGGTGCGCAGTCAACCACGCCATGCCGTCCACTCCCGCATCGACCCGAACATGCCGGTGCTGCAGCGCGGCGGCGTGCTGCTGGGCGAGGGTCGCTTCCTGCTCCCGGTCGACGATCCGTTTCATCGCCCGCCGGAACGGACCGGTCGACAGTTCCTCCGCCAACGACAACGCTTCGAAAACCAACCCGGAGGTCACATCGTCAAGCTGGTCGAACCCGTCGACGATGATCGTCGCGTGGGTCTCGGTGATCACCGCCCGGCTCATCGCCTCCCACACCTGCGGGTACCGGCGCATCAAGGCGTGCCCGACCCCCATCAACCGGCCCGCGGCGTGCTCGGTGATCCGCAACGCGGATGCGACCTCGAGCCGGACCGACCGTTCCACGAACGCGACCGGTTCCTCCCGGCGCCGCGCGTCGGCGATCGCGTCATCCCACAGTTCGATGATGCACGCGTACCGTTGCGCCGCATGCACCGTCGCCATGTCGGCGCACATGACCACCCAATCCAGGGTCGACGGGATCCCGTCGGGCACCTGATCAGGTAGCGGCATCGGATCGGACATAGTCCCAGACTAGGAGGGGGTTCCGACATCCCCTCCGGCACCGTGACTCCGGTGCCGGACCCCTATCTCGCGGTCCCCGTCACCCCCTTCCCCCTGTCACACAACACGACACGACCCCGCCCCACCCGCTAGCGTGCAGGCATGCGCGGACGCAGACTCACCTGGACGATCGGCGGCGCGGCACTCATTGCGGCCGGTATCGCCGGCATGCTGCAGAGCGCCACCCTGGGAACGTCACTCACGGGCACCCTCGCCCTCCTGGTCGACCTGCTGTGGGCGGCCGGGGTGCTCGTGTTCGCGATCGGCTCGTCGGCGCACGACAGCGTCACCGCGCGGAAGCCGCTCGGCACGATCACCCTCGTCGTCCTCGCGCTGTGGTCGCTCGCGATGCGGGTCGTCGGCCTCTTTCAGGACCCCACGAGCCCGACTCCCCTCGTCCCGTGGGAGGTGACGACCTTCGTCCCGCTCGCCCTCAGCGTCGTCGCCGTCGTGCAGATCGCGCGCGCCGGAGTCGTGCCGCGTCGGTGGCGGTGGGCTCCGGCGATCGCGCTCGGCGTGCAGGTGGCGGGTGTCGCGATCGGCCAACTCCTCATGATGGACCAGGCCACCGCGATGCAGACCATCGGTCTCGCTTCCGCCCTCGGCATGCTCGGCTTCCTCGCCAGAACGCTCGGCCTCGGGATCGTCGCGCTCCTCGCCGTCGCATCGGCGCGGCCGGCATCCGTCCCGGTGTACTCGTCGCCCGGAGAGACGCCCCACGACTGACCCTGGACAAGCCCCGTCCGGAGCGGGAGCCTGGTCGCACACCCCGGACGAAGGAGACGGCCATGTTCCAGATCGACGGCGCTTACAGCGGCTTTGCGGTGAACGACCTCGACGCAGCGAAGACGTTCTACGCCGACACGCTCGGCCTCGACGTCGCCACGCTCGACAACGGCTTCCTGCAGCTGCGTCTGGCATCGGGCGCCACCGTCCTGATCTACGGCAAGCCGAACCACGAGCCCGCCGGCTTCACGATCCTCAACTTCCCCGTGGACGACGTCGACGCCGCCGTCGATGAGCTCAATGCGAAGGGCGTCGAGACCGCCATCTACGACGACATGCCCACCGACTCGAAAGGCATCATGCGCGAGACGGACGGCCCGGTGATCGCGTGGTTCCGCGATCCCGCCGGCAACGTCCTCGCCGTCCACGAACGCTGAGCGTCAGGGGATCCAGTACCCCACCGCGCACAGCAGTCGCGTCTCGTCATCGGCATCCGCCGGCGGTTCGATCGCGGGCGGGAAGACGCCCCATTGACGCCACTCGTCGGCGTGCGGAACGACGTGCTCGTTCAGCCCCGCGATCAGTTCAGGCGACAGGTGGAACGGGATGCCGAGGTGTTTCGCGATCAGCCACGCCTGGAACGCGCGGTACGTCGCCATGTGCGCGTAGCCCTCGTCGGCGGAGTAGTCGCCGTACTGGAAGCGGAACACCGTGCCCGGCGCGACGCCCTCACGCACCGCGGCTGTCGCGGTGTCGTTCAGCCCGTCGTACGACGCGATCGGGTCGTCGCCCAGCAGATCCGCGTGCCGGAACTCGTCGCCGTCGGCGGGCGACGTGCCCGCCAGGACGTCGGGGATCCACGCCTCGTCGTAGGCGTGGGCGAAGAGGATGTCGCGGAAGGTGGGGTCAGGGGTAGTCGTCCACTCCTGCGGCGCCGGCTTCGAGAGATCGGCCGGGTCGATGCGATCGATGACGGAGCGCAACGCGGCATCCGCCTGGAGGAACAGCTCATCGGCTCTCATGATGACACCGTACGACCGACCCCCGACATCCGTCACGACCCGTGGACGTGGATGCGTTCGCCCGACGCGCTGAAGATGCTCACCACCTCGGCAGGACCGTCCGACGTGGCGCTGATGCTGTGCGGCAGCCGCGTGTCGAACTCGGCCGCCTCGCCCGCACCGATGCGGTGCTCCTCGCCATCGAGCACGAGCCGGATCGTGCCGCTCAGCACGTAGAACCACTCGACGCCCTCGTGCACCTTGGGCGACGGCACCGAGGATGCCGCCGCGAACCGGATCTTGTACGTCTGCACGGGTGAGTGCTCGAGGGTGAGCGGCGCGACCACCATGCCGTGCCGCCGTTCGGTCGCCCGTCGCACCCGCGGGTCGGCGGGCTCGCCGCGCACGAGGTCGTCGAGGCGCAGCTCGAGCACCGACACGAGCGGCACCAGCAGTTCGAGGGATGCCTGCCGCCGCCCGGACTCCAATCGCGACAGCGTGCTCGCGGACATCCCGGCCTTCGACGCCAGGTCGGCCAGCGTCCACCCGCGCTGCTGCCGGGCCGCGCGCAACCGCGGACCGACACGTGTGAGATCCATCGCCATGCGGGCAGTTTGCCATTTCCGCAAGTCCGTTTGCCGCTCTGGCAGCAGCCCCCGCAGGGTGGAGACATGACAGAAGCCCTCTACGACGCCGTCATCGTCGGCGGCGGCCCGGCCGGCCTGAGTGCCGCCCAGATGCTCGGCCGCGCCCGCCGCCGCACGCTCGTCATCGATGCGGGCGCACCCCGCAACCGCTTCGCCGCGCACATGCACGGCGTGCTGGGCCACGACGGCCGCTCCCCCTCCGAACTCCTCGCGACCGGCCGGGCCGAAGCGGGTGCCTACGGTGTGGAGTTCCTCGACGCCGCCGTCCTCTCCCTCGCCGACGAGGGCGATCGCCTCATCGTGACCCACGAGCGCGGAACCATCGGCGCGCGGGGGGTCGTCCTCACGACGGGAGTGGTCGACGATCTCCCCGACATCCCGGGCGTGCAGGAGCAGTGGGGCCGGGGCGTCTTCCACTGCCCCTACTGCCACGGCCACGAGGTGGCGGGGCGGCGTCTCGGTGTGCTCGCCACCTCACCCGCGAGCGTGCACCAGATCGAACTGATCCGGCAGTGGAGCGACGACGTGACCGCGTTCACCGCCGCGATGGGCGAGCTCGACGAGACGGTCGCGCGACGCCTCGAGGCGCGCGGCATCCGCCTCGTCACCGCCCCAGTCGCGCACCTGCGGATCGAGGATGACGAGATCGTCGCCGCGGTGACGACCGACGCCACCGAGCACGCCATCGATGCGCTGCTCACCGCGCCGACCCCGCGCCTCGACCTCGCGTTCACCGACGGGCTCGCACTCGCCCTGTCGGAGAACCCGGGCGAGGGGCTCCGCGTCGACATGCGCGGGGCGACGAGTCACCCGCGCGTGTTCGCCGCGGGCAACGTCGTCACCCCGTTCGGCAACGTCCCCCTCTCGATGGGCCAGGGATCGATGGCCGGCGCCGGGCTCAACGCCGCCCTCGTGACGGAGGACGGCAGACGCGCGCTCGCGTCACTCGCTCGCCGCTGACGCGGCGGCTGCCGCGCGGGCGAGCCAGGCGGGCGGGTCGCCGTAGCGCTGAAACGGGACGAGCCGCCCCGCCGCGGAGTCCTCGACGAGGGCCGCCAGGCGGTCCGCCCGCGTCTGCTCGCGCTTCGCGCTCTGCACCCAATTCGCGACCGCCCGCCGATACGACGGCGTCGCGGCGTCCCAGAACGCTTGCGCCGCAGGGTTCGCCGCGAGGGATGCCGCCTGTTCCGCCGTCAGCTCGTTGCGCTGCTCGTGCGAATAGACACCCGTGAGCTCGGGGGTGCGCTTCTCGTACGCGGCCAACCCAGCCGGATGCATCCGCCCCTCGGCGGTGAGCCGCTCGATGTGCGCGATGTTGACGGCGCTCCAAACCGAGCGCGTCTTGCGCGGCGTCCACCGCTGCGCACGGGCGCCGTCGCCGATGCTGCGGTTGGCCGAGTCGATCCACCCGAACCGCAGGGCCTCGGGCACCGCGTCGGCCCAGGTCAGCCCCTGCCGCGGGTCGCCCTTCTTGTAGAACACCGTCCAGACCTCAGGCGCGGTCTCATGGTTCGCCTCGAGCCAGTCGCCGAACTCCGCCGCCGAGGCGAAGAAGATCGGATCGGATGCCGGTTCCACCATGCCCGCGAAGCTACCACCGGCATCCGACGCTCTCAGCGCAGTTGCAGACTGTTCCACGCGCCAGGCTCGTCGAGCTCCCCGTAGACGACCTCGGCGCCGGCCCCGGAGACGGATGCCGCGCACACGAGCAACGACAGCGTCGGGTAGCCGTGGGGGCGGTTGTCGCGGATTATCGCGCGGTCGTCGGTCGGCGGGAGGGCCGTCGTGCGCTCGAGGGCGGCGAGCCACTCCGCGACCCAGTCCTCACCCGAGGGGGCGGCGAAGGCGTCATGCCAAGCGACGATGCGGGCGGTCTTGGGATCGTCGACGTCGTCGTGCGCGATCATGTGCACGCCTGGGGCGAGGTCGACGGTGCGCACCGCGTCACCATCCCACATCGCGACGCGCGCGCGGCCGGGCGTGACCGTCAGCAGATTGAACCCGTGGGTGGGCGGGGCGTCCGGCAGGGCGCGCCCGGATGTCGCGTCGAGCACGATGTGCCCGCGCGAACCGGTCGCGAGCGAGTCGTCGATGAGGTCGGCCCGGTTGAGGACCACCGCCAGTCGCGCACCGTCCGGGTCGGCCGCGAGCCAGGCACCGCCGGCGCGGGTGTCGCGCACGCCGACGGCCCCGGGAAGCTCGGGCCACCACGCGCCGAGCGGGTCCCACGCGCGCAGCGGATCCTCGTCGCGGACCGCGAGCACGCGGATCGCCGCCGCGGGATCCTCGGGGACGTGGACGATGACGGTGCACATCGCTCGGGCCTTTCGCGTCCGGCCCCGTGGGAGGATCGGACCATGTTCGTCGTCGTGGGCGTCTCGGGCGGCATCGCCGCGTACAAGACGGTGCAGGTGGTGCGTGCGCTGGTGACCAACGGGCACGAGGTGCACGTTGTTCCCACCGAGGACTCGCTCCGCTTCGTGGGGACCGCCACCTGGGAGGCGATCAGCCGACATCCTGTCACGACGAGCGTGCACGACGACGTCGCCGAGGTGCGCCATGTCGCGCTCGGCACCCAGGCCGACCTCGTCATCGTCGCGCCCGCCACCGCCAACACGCTCGCCAAGATGGCCGCGGGCATCTCCGACAACCTCCTCGGCGTCACGCTGCTGGCCGCCACTGCGCCGGTCGTCGTCGCTCCCGCGATGCATACCGCCATGTGGGACCACGCCGCGACCCAGGCCAACATCGCCACCCTCCGCGCGCGCGGCGTGCGCATCGTCGGCCCCGCCGACGGCCCGCTGACCGGCGGCGACAGCGGACCGGGGCGCATGGTGGAACCCGACGAGATCGTCGCCGCGGCCCTCACCGCTGCCGGGGCGCCGGCGGAGGAGGCGGCGGGCGACCTCGCGGGCCTTCAGGTCGTCGTCTCGACAGGCGGCACGCGCGAGCCGATCGACCCGGTCCGCTACATCGGCAACCGCTCGAGCGGCAAGCAGGGCGTTGCCGTCGCACTCGCGGCCGCCGACCGCGGCGCGTACGTGCACATCGTCGCCGCTCACGTCGACGAGAGCGTGCTCGACACCGCCCTGCACCACCCGAGGATCGCCGTCGAACGCGCCCTCACGGCAGCGGAGATGGACGCCGCGATGCGCGCCGCGGCCACCGAGTCGGACGTCGTGGTGATGGCGGCGGCGGTCGCAGACTTCTCGGTACCGGAGATCTCGGACGTCAAGATCCGTAAGGAGGACGGCACCGTCACGCTCGACCTGGTCGAGAACCCCGACATCCTCGTCGGACTCGTCCGGGAGCGTCGCCCCGGACAGACGATCGTCGGCTTCGCGGCCGAGACGGCGGCCGACGAGGAGGAGCTGCGTGAGCGCGGCGTCCGCAAGCGGACCCGGAAAGGCGTCGACCTGCTCACGGTCAACCGGGTCGGTTGGCAGGAGGGTTTCGAGTCGGGCCGCAACGCGGTGCTGTTCGTCGACGCGTCCGACGAGGTGACCGCTCGGGCTGAGGGCTCGAAGCGGGCCGTCGCCGACGCCCTGTGGGACGCGGTTCTGCGCCTGCGCTGAGCCTCCACGTGCCGCGGAATCGGAGGAATCCGATCCGCGGAGCGCTCCGAATCATAGGCGTGCCGCAGATACACACTCCCCTTCTCGCGCCCGCGGACGGGTACCGCAACGTCACCGACCTGCTCGTACGGCGGGCGCAGTTCGCTCCCGACCATGCCGCCTTCGACGTCCCCGTGGGCGACGGCTCGTGGCAACGGGTCTCGACGGCGCAGTTCCTCGCCGACGTCCGCCGGCTCGCCAAAGGGTTCGTGGCCGCAGGCGTCACCCCCGGTGACAGCCTCGCGATCCTCGCCTCCACCCGCTACGAGTGGGCGGTCACCGACCTCGCGGCGTGGTTCGCCGGCGCGGTCGTCGTCCCCGTTTACGAGACGTCATCGCCTGTCCAGGTCGCCGCCATCGTCCGTGACGCGCGCGTCGTGCTGGGCGTCGGCGGCACCGAGGCGCAGACCCGCCTGCTCGCCGACGGGTTCGCCGAGACCGCGACCGGGCCGCTCGGCGCGTACGCGATGGATCCCCGCGACCGGGTGGCCGGCGGCATCCCGGTTCTCGACGACCTGCGTTCGCGTGCCGACGAGGTGACGGATGCCGACCTCGAGCGGCGTCGCACCGCCGCCGACCCCGACTCCCCCGCGACGATCGTCTACACCTCGGGCACGACGGGCGAACCCAAGGGCGCGGTGCTCACCCATGCCAACTTCTTGGGACAGGTCCTCAACATCGCCGCGGCCTACGGAGAGGTCGTCCACGAGCGCGGCAACACCATCATCTTCCTGCCCCTCGCGCACGTCCTGGCGCGCGGCCTGCAGCTGATCTGCTTGGCGAACGGGATGCGGATCGCGCACCTCAGCGAGCCGAGCACCGTCGTCGAGACCCTGCCGGTGCTGAGACCGACCTTCCTCGTCGTCGTGCCGCGCGTGCTGGAGCGGATCCAGGCGGCCGCCGGGCAGAAGGCTGACGCGGCGCGGCTCACCCGTGTCTGGCGCGCGGCGGTCGCCGCCGCCGTCGCGACCGGGCGCGAAGCCGAGCGCAGCGCCGACGGGCGGGTACCGGCATCCGTCCGGCATCGCCTCTTCGACCTGCTCTTCTACCGCAGACTGCGCGCCGTCATGGGCGGGCGCGTGGACTACATCCTGTCGGGCGGGGCGCGACTCGACCCGGAGGTGTCGCTCTTCTTCCGCGGCCTGGGCGTCCCGGTCATCGAGGGGTACGGGCTCACCGAGACGACCGCGCCGCTCACCGGCAACCTGCCGGGCGACATCCGCGCGGGGACCGTCGGACGGCCGCTGCCCGGGTCGACGGTGCGCATCGACGAGAACGGCGAGATCCTCGCGAAGGGGATCGGCGTCTTCCGCGGCTACCGCGATCCCGCCCACGACGCCGATGCGTTCGTCGACGGCTTCTTCCGTTCCGGCGACCTCGGCCGGTTCGACGACGACGGGCGCCTCATCATCGAGGGTCGCGCGAAGGACGTCATCGTGACCTCCACCGGCAAGACCGTCGTCCCGGCGCCGTGGGAGTTCGCCGTCGAGTCCGACCCGCTCGTCTCGCACGCCGTCATGGTCGGCGAGGGCCGTTCGTACCTGTCGGCGCTGATCCTCCTCGACCCCGAGGAGGTCGCCTCCCGCGGCGGGACACCCGCCGACGGCGAATTGCGCGAGGTCGCCGACGACGACCTACGCGGCCGCATCCAGCGCACCGTCGATGCCGCCAACGCCCTCGTCTCGCGCAGCGAGCAGGTACGGCAGTTCGTCCTCGTCGCCGCGGACCTCACCGATACGACCATCGTCACCCCGACGCTCAAGATCAAGCGTCGCGTGCTGCTCGAGCGCGGCTCCGACGTCGTCGCCGCCCTCTACCGCTGACTCACCTCGAAAGGCCCCCATGTCTTCGCAGAACCGCTCCGCACTCATCACCGTCGTCGTGGGACTAGTGATCGGCGCGCTCGTCGCCCTCGCCGGCAGCCAGGGCGGCGCCACCGTCGGCGGTGTCCCCGTCTTCGGCCTCGCTGTCGCGGCGGCGTTCCTCGTCCAGGTGATCGTCTGGATCCCGTCGGCGATCGCCCGCACCGAGCGCTTCTTCGACGCGACGGGCAGCGCCACCTTCGTCCTCGTCACGCTCGGCGTCGTGCTGCTCTCGCCCTCCCCCGACGCGCGGTCGCTGGCCCTCGCGGCGATGGTCATCGTCTGGGCGGTGCGACTGGGCTCGTTCCTCTTCATCCGCATCCACCGCTCCGGCAGCGACGACCGCTTCGACGCGATCAAGGTCGCGCCGCTCCCTTTCCTGCGCGTCTGGATCATGCAGGGCCTGTGGGTGAGCATCACCGCCGCCGCCGCGTGGATCGCGATCGCCTCGGGCGACCAGCGCGGGCTCGATGTATTCGCGGTGATCGGCATCGTCGTCTGGTTCGTCGGCCTGCTGATCGAGGTCGTCGCGGACGTGCAGAAGAACGCGTTCAAGGCCGATTCCGCCAACAAGGGCCGCTTCATCCGCACCGGCCTGTGGTCGCGGTCGCGGCATCCGAACTACTTCGGCGAGATCCTCGCCTGGGTCGGGGTCGCGATCGTCGCGGCACCCGTGTTCGAGGGCTGGCAGTGGATCGGTCTACTCTCCCCCGTCTTCGTGATCCTGCTCCTCACCCGGGTGAGTGGAGTGCCGCTGCTGGAGAAGAAGGCCGACAAGCGGTGGGGCGGCGACGCCGACTACGAGGCGTACAAGACGTCGACTCCCGTGCTCGTGCCGCTGCTCGTGCGACCGAAGTCGGTGAAGACCGCCTCGCGGTGAGACCTGTGCGGCCCAGGGCCGCACGCAGACGACCGGGGCTCGGGCGCCCCGGGGGACGAGACGGCACGGGTGTGTGCCCGACGTCCGGAGAGCGGGTACGTGGGGGCGTACCCGCTCTTCCGCATCATGGAGGAGCGGCGCGGGCGCTCCGGGGACGCGAGCTGCCGCGCCGCGGCATCCGAAGCGGCACGTCGCGTCCCCGGAACCGACCACCCAGCCGAGCCGGGGCGTGACGCCTGCACGACCGATGGTGCGGGTGAGCGCCTCTGTGGCGCGCGAGGTGCCACACGGCACCCCGATCGTGCGAACGTCGCGACGCTCTCCCGCTCAGCCGAGCCCGGCGACCCTCGGCGCGGGCTCGCCGTGGACATGCTCGCCGAGGAATCCGAACACGGTCTCGTACCAGACGACGGCGTGCTGGGGCTTGAGCACCCAGTGGTTCTCGTCGGGGAAGTACAGGAACCGGTGCACGGTCGAGCCGTCGTCCTCACCGAAGTGCTCGTTGAGCTCGGACCACAGGCGCAGGCTCTCGCCGATCGGCACGCGGTAGTCCCGGTCGCCGTGGATCACCAGCAGCGGCGTCGAGATGTCCTCGACGTACCGGTGCGGCGAGTTCTCCACCATCGCCTCGGGCGTGAAGATCTCCTGCCAGTACGACGAGCTGTCGGTCGTCCCCGCGAACTGATCGAGCGCCCAGAGACTGGCGTGGGTCACGATCGCCCGGAACCGGTCGGTGTGCCCGGCGACCCAGTTCGCCATGTACCCGCCGAACGAGCCGCCCATCGCGGCGGTCTTCGTCTCGTCGATGTCCGCACGCGCGACGACCTCGTCGGTGATCGACATGAGGTCGGTGTAGGGCTTGCCGCCCCAACTGTTCCAGCCGCGGGCGATGAAGTCGAGACCGTAACCGGTCGACAGCGCCGGGTCCGGCAGCAGCACCGCATAGCCGCGCGCGAGGGCAAGTTGCGGGTTCCAGCGCCAGCTCCATGCGTTCCAGCTGTTCAGAGGCCCGCCGTGGATCCACAGGAGCAGGGGTGCGGGGGATGCCGCATCCGCCCCTTCCGGCAGCAGCAGCCAGCCGCGCACCCGCGCGCCGTCCTCGGCGGTCGTCTCGGCCTCGGTCATCGTGCCCGCCGGCGTCGGAAGCGGAGCCGGCGTCGCGAGGACGGTGACGGTGCCGTCGGGCTCGATGCGGACCGGATGCGGCGGCACCATCCACGACGAGCGCAGCGCCACGAGTGCACCCGTCGCGCGGTCGACCGACACGTTCGAGTAGGCGTGGTCGTCGGTCGTCAGCTGCTCGGGGGCACCGCCGTCGAGTGGTACGCGGAAGACCGGCCCGCGGCCGTCCTGATCGGCGGTCACGATGAGCGCGGTGTCGTCGTGCGCGAACGCGATGCCGGTCGGCCAGCGGTCCCACCCCTCGGCGAGGCGGCGGGGCGAGGATCCGTCGATGCCGGCGACCCACAGTTCCTGATCGGCCGGCCCCGTCGGGTCGGAGAACGCCGCGCGACCGTAGGCGATGAGCGTGCCGTCGTGGCTGATCGTCGGCGACTCGAAGTAGGTCGAACGCTCCTCGAAGAGAGTCGTCCGCTCGCCCGATGCGACGTCGATCGACACGATCGCGAAGCGCTCGGCGCGACCTTGCGGGAAGCGCATCGCGGCGATGAGCGTGCGCCCGTCGGGCGTGAGAGCAGCACCGGCGGTGTCGGCCGTGCGGCCGGGTGCGGGCGTCAGGTCGCGCGGGCGCGGAAGCGACGCGGGGTAGGGGGTCGTGGCATCCGGTTCGTCCTCCGCCGTGTCCGAGGCGGCGAGCGACCCGATCGTGTCGGCGAGGTCGCCGAGGTCGAGCGAGAGCAGGTGCGGCTCGGCGGGGCCGAGGTCGTGGTCCCAGTACCGCACCGGGTAGGTCGTGTGCAGGATCGCCGACAGCTTGCGCTTCTTGCGCTCCGCGCGCAGCTTCGCGTCGGCCTCGAGCGAGTCGGCCGACGGCAGCAGGTCGGCGGCGAGGACGGCGACGGGTGCCGCGTCCGCGACGGCCGTGATTGCCGACACTCCCCCGGCCAACCGTGTGATCGCCCGAGCCTCGCCGCCCGCGGCGGGCAGCAGCCACAGCTGCGCCGCCTCGTCCTCACCGTCGCCCTCAGCGTCGGGGCGCGCGCTGACGAAGAGCAGGTCGCCGTCCGCCGTGAACGCGGCGCCCTGCTCGCCCTTCGCCGAACGGGTCAGCCGCCGGGGCGTGCCGCCGCCGGTCGCCGGGACCTCCCAGAGCGCGCGGTCGTACCCCGTCTTGTCCTTGTTCAGGGTTGCGACGGTGAGAACGGCGCGGGTGCCGTCCGGAGAGAGCGCGACGGCGTCGATGCGGGGCAGGGCGATGTAGTCCTCGAGCGAGGCGAAGGGGTTCTGCGGCATCCCTCCACGCTAACCGCGGACCCGTCGCGGGCGACAGGCCCGGTTCAGCGCAGCAGGTCGGCGGTCGAGACGACGGTCGCGAACTCGCCGTCGAGGTTCGTCGCCGTGATCGCCGCGAGCGTCTCGGCCGGGATCACCGTGCCGTCGGGTGCGGTCCGATCGAAGGAGTGGGTCGCATCGAGTGCGAAGTACACGTCGTACCCGAGGTTGCCGCCGACGCGGGCCGTCGTCTCACAGCAGTGATTGGTCGAGATGCCGGTCACGACGAGCTGCCGGACGCCGTTCCTTCGCAACCACGCATCGAGGTCGGGCGCGCCGTGGAACGACGAGTTCACGCTCTTGGTGACTAATAGATCCGGGATGCCGGTGATCTCGGGCTTGAGGTCGTTGCCCGGCTGCCCCGGTCGCAGCGGCGACACCTCCGACGTCGAATCGTGGCGGACGAAGACGACCGGCCATTCGCGCTCTCGCCAGCGCTCGATCAGCGCGGCGATGTTCGCCTCGCACGCCGGATTGTCGCGGCGCCCCCAGTGGGCCGTGTCGTCGAAGCCGTGCTGCACGTCGACGACGAGGAGGGCGGCACGGTCGAGCTGGACGTCACGCGGCGGGATCTGCACGGTCCGAGCCTGACACGGTGCACGCCCCGGCGTCGGTCAGGATGCGGCGGGATCCTGCCAGGTCGGGGCGCCGCGGCATCCGCTGTCAAGGGTGTCCTCGGAGG
Organism: Microbacterium sp. NPDC077663; assembly: GCF_044542795.1. NCBI lineage: Bacteria > Bacillati > Actinomycetota > Actinomycetes > Micrococcales > Microbacteriaceae > Microbacterium > Microbacterium sp. NPDC077663. Next base: position 567,783 of record NZ_JBITVE010000003.1, read on the forward strand.
TCGCGGCGTCAGCGACCGTGGAGGGATGCCACGCCGCTCCACCTCTGCACCGTCCGCCCCCGATCGCGCAGAGGTCGAGCGCGTCGCCGCCGAGCGATTCGGGTTGATTCAGCTGCGTCCCGCACAGCTCGACGCGATCGAGGCGGCCGCCGCGGGGCGGGATGTGCTCGTGGTGTGGGCGACCGGATCGGGCAAGTCGGCCGTCTACCAGGTCGCTGCAGCGCTGCGCCCGGGGGTCACCGTCGTGGTCTCGCCGCTCATCGCCCTGCAGGAGGACCAGCTGGCGGGCCTCGCACACGCCCCCGACGCCCCGAAGGCGGTCGCGCTGAACTCCGGACGGGGCGACCGCGCCCGCGACGAGGCGTGGCGCAGGCTGCACGATGGCGACGCCACCTACGTCCTGCTGGCACCGGAACAGCTCGCCAACGACGAGGTGGTGACCGAGCTCGCGACGCTCGACATCGCCCTGCTCGCCGTCGACGAGGCGCACTGCATCGCCTCGTGGGGACACGACTTCCGCCCCGACTACCTGGGGCTCGGGGAGGTCGCCGCGCGGCTCGGGCGGCCCCCGATCCTCGCGCTCACCGCTACGGCATCCACTCCCGTGCGCGAGGAGATCGCCGCTCGCCTCGGCCTCGACGACCCGTCCGTGCACATCGGCGACGTCGACCGCCCGTCGATCCGTCTCGGCGTGCGCCGTCACGGCGACGACCGCGAGAAGCGTGCCGCCGTCGTCGACGAGATCGCGTCGCTCCCCGTGCCGGGGCTGCTCTACACGTCGACGCGACGCTCCGCCGAGCAGTACGCCGACGATCTCACCGAAAGGGGCCGTCGCGCGCGGGCCTACCACGCGGGCCTGTCCGCGAAGGTGCGCGCCGAGGTGCACCGGCAGTTCCTCTGCGACGAGCTCGACGTCGTCGTCGCGACGAGCGCCTTCGGGATGGGGATCGACAAGGAGAACGTGCGCTTCGTGATCCACGCCGACGTCCCCGAGTCCATCGACGCGTACTTCCAGGAGCTCGGTCGCGCGGGCCGCGACGGCGAGGAGGCGCACGGCACACTGCACTACCGGTCCGAGGACCTCGCCCTGCGCCGCTACTTCGCGACGAAGAACCCGGATGCCGCGGAACTGCGCACCCTCATGCGCGCGATGTCTACGCGTGCCCGCACGAAGTCCGCGCTCGCGAAGGACTCGGGACTGTCACCCCGGCGCGTCGCGGCGCTGCTCAGCCTGCTCGTCGACACCGGATCCGCACGCGCCTCGAAGTCGGGCGTCTCGCTGGTCCGCAACCTCGACGAGCGCGCCGCCGTGAAAGCCGCGCTCGAACGGGTCGAGGAGCGCGAGCGCATCGAGCGTTCCCGCATCGAGACGATGCGCGAGTACGCCGAGACCCGGCGCTGCCGTCGGCAGGTGCTCCTCGGCTACTTCGGTCAGGACCTCGACGAGCCCTGCGGCAACTGCGACACGTGCGCGGCGGGGGCGGCCGGCGCGGGGTCGCGAGCCGCGGCATCCGCCCCGTTCGAAATCGACGAGCGGGTCTCGCACCGCCGGTGGGGCGCCGGCACGATCGTCTCGATCGACGACGACCGCGTGCGGGTGTTCTTCGAGCGCGAGGGCTACAAAGTGCTCTCGCTCGAGATCGTCGAGCGAGAGCACCTCCTCAAGGCCGGCTGACGTGCCGAATGCAGGTCAGATGGCGGCTGCGCGCTCGTCGGGGAGCCGCCGCGCGCACTGAACCTGCACTCGGCACGGCGGCCGAGCCCCGAATCCCGGCCCGGGTCAGATGTCGATGCCGACCGCGGCCGAGCAGCGGGCGAGATCGTCGGCGGACAGCTCGAGGGTGCGCGCCTGGAACGAATCCGTGATGGATGCCGGGCGGCTCGCCCCCGGGATGGGGATGACGGTCTCGCCGAGCGACAGCTCCCAGGCGAGGACGACCTGCTGCGGGCTCACGCCGTGTGCCTGCCCGATCTCGGCGAAGGCGGTGAAGCGTTCGCCGACCGTGCCGGCACCGCCGATGCCGCCCAGCGGGCTCCACGGAAGGAAGGCGATCCCGTGCTCGACGCAATACTTCAGCTCGCCGTAGCTGCCGGGATGCCGCGGCGAGAACTCGTTCTGCACGCTCGTGAGCCCTCCCTCGCCCAGTACCTCCTCGGCGATCTGGATCTCCTCGACGCTCGCGTTCGAGATGCCGACCGCACGCACGAGACCCTCGTCCTGCAGGGTCTTGAGGTTCTGCATGATCTCGCCGTAAACCATCCAGCGGTCCGGGCGGTGGTACTGGTACAGGTCGATCACGTCGACCTTCAGGTTCCGCAGCGACTTCTGTACGGCGCTGCGGAGGTAGTCCAGCGAGCCGTCGCGACCGAAGTCCTTCTCCTCGCTTCGCGTGATGCCGCCCTTTGTCGCGACGACGATCGACGAGCGGTCGCCATCCCACCCGGCGAGCGCGTCGGCGACGATCCGCTCGTTGTGGCCCATCGTGTCCCAGCTGGGCGCGTAGATGTCGGCGGTGTCGATGAGGGTGACACCGGCGTCGAGCGCCGCGCGGACGGTGGCGACCGCGTCCTCGTGCGAGGGGATGCCGTTGCTGTTCATCGAGACCGGCATCGCGCCGAGTCCGATGGCCGAGACGGTGAACGGTCCGAGGGTGCGCTGCGACGACATGGGTCTCCTTCGACGGGATGGGGGCTGCGGCATCCACCCTGCCACCCTGGGCGGCCCGGCGGCGACCCTTGACAGCTCAGCGCGGCCGGATCAGCGCGGCCGGATCAGCGCGGCCGGATCAGCGCGCGGTCAGCTGCTCCCGCACCTGACGGCGCAGCACCTTGCCGATCTGCGAGCGCGGCAGGTCGTCGAGCTGCACGACCTTGCGCGGCACCTTGTACGGCGCGAGATGCGACCGGGCGAAGTCCTTCAGGGCGGATGCCTCGAACACCGCCCCGTCCTTCATCACGACGGCCGCGACGACGTCCTCGCCGCCGGTGGGCCGCGAGACGCCGACGACGGCGGCGGCCTCGACGTCGGGGTGCAGGGTCAGCACCTGCTCGACCTCGCTCGGGCTGACGTTGAAGCCGCCCGTGATGATGAGTTCCTTCACGCGGTCGACGACGGTCACGAAGCCGTCGTCGGAGACGGTGACGATGTCTCCGGTGCGGAGCCAGCCCCCGTCGAGCAGGACAGCCTCGGTCTCCTCGGGCCGACGCCAATACCCCTGGAACACCTGGGGACCGCGGACGAGCAGCTCCCCGGCCTCTCCCGCCGGACGGTCGACCGTGGGGTCGTCGGGGTCGACGACGCGGATCCACGTGCTCGGGAACGGCACCCCGACGGTGCCCGGCCGCCGCGTCGGACCGATCGGGTTGCCGAGGGCGACCGGTGAGGTCTCGGTCATGCCGTAGCCCTCGACGAGCAGGCCGCCGGTCGCCTCCTCCCAGCGCGTCACCGTCGGCACCGGCAGGCTCATCGCGCCGGAGATCGCGAACCGGATGGTCGACAGGTCGACGCCCTTGCGGGTGCTCGCCCGCGACAGGGCGTCGTAGATCGGGGGGACGCCGGGCAGGAACGTCGGCGGCGACTTCTTCAGCGCGCCGACGACGAGGTCGACGTCGAACTTGGGGAACAGCACGACGCGCGCACCGATCGACACGGCGAAGGTGAGGCAGAGCGTCAGCCCGTACGCATGGAACATCGGCAGGACGGCGTAGAACGTCTCCTCGCCCTCCCGCAGCCCCGGCACCCACGCACGCCCCTGCGCCGCGTTCGAGCGGAGGTTGCGGTGCGAGAGGATCGCGGCTTTCGGCATCCCGGTCGTCCCGCTCGTCAGCTGCAGGAGGGCCGTGTCGTCGAGGACCGGGCGCGGGTACTTGGCCCGCAGGCGCCGCGCCTTGACGAACTGCGCCCAGCGGATCACACCCCGCGCGGTCGGCTTCGAGGTCATCGCCTCTCGACGTTCCCGCAGCGCGGGCACGGGAAGGCGCAGCGCGGTCCGCATCGCCCACGGCAGCGCATCGGTCATGTCGACGGCGACGATCGCGGCGGGGGCGACGTCGCTCGGGAACTCGGCGACGATGTCGGCGACCTTGTCCCAAACGATGGCGACGACCGCCTCGTGCACCTCGAACTGGTGGCGCAGTTCGCGCGCGGTGTAGGTGGGATTGTGCTCGACGACGATTGCGCCGATCCGCAGCGCGGCGTAGAACGCGACGATGTGCTGCGGGCAGTTGGGCAGCACGAGCGCGACCCGGTCGCCCGCGCTCACGCCCAGTTTGCGCAACGCGTTCGCCGCTCGGGAGACCTGCTCGCCGAGCTCGGCATAGGTGGTCTCGGATCCGAAGAACTCGGTCGCGACCCTGCTGCCGTAGCGCTCCACGGCATGATCGAGCAGATCGACCAGCGTCTCGTCGACCGGATCGATGTCGGTCGGGACGCCGGGCGCGTAGGCGGCCAGCCAGGGACGGTCCTGCAGATCGGATGCCGGGGGTGTCGGGCTCATGGGATGTCCTCCTCGGTGTCCCGCCAGCGTAGGCCGGGTGGGTGATGGGTCCGCTGTGGGTTGACGCGGGCCGCGAGTAGCGTGCTGACCATGACGACTGTGCCGAACGACCAGTGGCGGCGGATCGTCGCCGCGCTCGCGAACGACCGCGCGCGCGAGGTGTTCGCGCGGCTGACCGTCGGCGAGACGGCCGACGCCGCCCTTGAGGGGCTCTCGCCGTCCCGGCGCCGGCACGTCATTGAGACTCTGCGCGGAGCGGGCCTGGTGACCGGCGACGGCGACGACCTCCGCGCCGACGGGGGCGTGTTCGCGCGGGTCCTGGCCGCGACCCCGGCGACGCCGCGACCGACCGGCCCCGACCGGTTCCTCTCCCCCGACGGACGCCTGCGGGGCTACCCGGCACAGGCCCGTGAGCGACGGGCACTGCTCGAACTCGTCGCAGGTCGCATCCTCCATCCCGGCGAGGTCCTGGACGAGCGTGCGATCAACGAACGCCTCGCGACCGTGGTCGACGACGTCGCGGTCCTGCGCCGCTACCTCGTCGACCACGAGCTCGTCGAGCGCACCCGCTCGGGCGCCGAGTACGTGCTCGTGACCGACGCGCCGACGACCTGAGACGCTCCTCCTTCCGCATCAGCCCGACGGGGTGTGCACTGGGGCGGTGAACTCGTTCCCGTTCTGGCTCGTTGTGGTGATCTTCGTCGCGGCCGCCGCCGTCGTCTGGATCGCCGGCATCCAGCTGTCGAAGACCACCGATGTGCTGGATGCACGCTGGCACATCGGGAGCGCCTTCGGCGGGCTCATCATCCTCGCGGTCGCGACCAACCTCCCCGAGATCGCGGTCACCGTCAGCGCGGCCGCGGCCGGAAACCTCGACGTCGCGGTCGGCAACATCCTCGGTGGCATCGCGCTGCAGACCGTCGTGCTGGTCGTCCTCGACGCGTTCGGGCGACGCGGACGCGCAGTGAAGCCGCTGACCTACCGGGCGGCGTCCCTGGTGCTCGTGCTCGAGGGCATCGTGGTGGTCGCGGTGCTTGCCGCCGTCGTTGCCGGCAGCCAGCTGCCCGAGGGTCTCGTGTTCGCCCGGCTGACGCCCGACGTCGTGCTCATCACAGCACTCTGGATCCTGGGGCTGCTGCTGGTGCAGCGCGCCGGCAGCCACCTCCCGTGGCACCGCAACGGGACGGCCGAGGACGCGTCGCCGCACACCCCCGGTCACCGCCGCGCGAAACCGCAGCACCCGCACAAGGCACGGCCGACGTGGCTGGTCGTCACGATCTTCGTGATCGCCGCCGCGGCAACGCTCGGCGCCGGCGTGGTGCTCGAGCGCGCCGGGGACGCCATCGCCGAGGACATCGGGCTGTCGGGTGTGCTCTTCGGCGCGACCTTCCTGGCGCTCGCGACCGCGCTGCCCGAGATTTCGACTGGGCTCCAGGCCATCCGGCAGGGCGACGACAACCTCGCCATGAGCGACATTTTCGGCGGCAACGCGTTCCTGCCGGTGCTGTTCCTCGTCGCGACGGTGATCTCGGGCCAGGCGGTGCTGCCGCGGGCGGGCGCGACGGACATCTACCTGACCGCACTGGCGGCGCTGCTGACCCTCGTCTACGTCGTCGGGCTCGTCTTCCGTCCGTCGCGGCGCGTGCTCGGCATGGGCGTCGACTCGCTGACCGTCCTCGTCCTCTACGGGGTCGGGGTGGCCGGGCTTCTCGCGGTCGCCGCGGGCTAGCCGCCCTCCCGGGTCGACCGTCACCCGGAGTTCACGTGCGATTCACCCCGTCGCAGGAACGGCGACGGATGCTGGATCGGTGACGACCTTGCAACCCCCCACGACCCGCACGTCCCTCCCGCTCGCGACGCACGCCGTCGGCAAGCGATCGGCCGTGACCTGCCGATTCAAGTGCGCGAACGCCTGCCTCGGCCCGGAGTGCAATGGATCCGACAATCCGACATTCCGCAGCATCGCCGAGCTCGCCCTCTCGCGCCGCACGCTGATCGGCGCCGCCGCAGCGGGCGCCGTCGTCGTCGCGACCGACGCCTTCGGCCTCGTGAACCCGCCTGCCGCGTCTGCGACGACCGGCGGACTGCTCGAGGCCGCGCGGAGCCACGGCGGGCACGGTCTTCCGTTCCAGCCGATCGCTCCGGTCCCGGCATCCGTCGACGCGCTGACCGTGCCGAAGGGCTACACCTGGTCGCCCATCATCCGCTGGGGAGACCGGCTCTTCTCCGACGCGCCGACGTTCTCGCTCGAGGCCCAGAGCCCGGCCGCGCAGGCGCGCCAGTTCGGGTATAACTGCGACTACCTCGACATCCTCGCCGACCGCAGCGGCAAGGCCGGAGTGCTCGTCAACAACCACGAGTACGTGAACCCGAACATCATGTTCGCCCCGACGACGGATGCCGCAGAGCTCCGCCGCCGCGGCGAGGTCTACAAGGCGGCGCAGGGCATGTCCGTCGTCGAGCTGAAGCGTCGTCGCCGCGGTGCGCCGTGGCAGTACGTCGTCGACGGCCGCCGCAACCGCCGCATCACGGTCGAGACCGTCTTCGAGCTCACCGGCCCCGCCGCCGGCTCCGACCTCGTGACCACCGCCGCCGACCCGGAAGGCCGCTGGGTCAAGGGCACGCTGGGCAACTGCGCCGGCGGCACGACCCCGTGGGGCACCGTCCTCTCGGGCGAGGAGAACTTCAACGGATACTTCGCGTGGGCGGCCGACACAGCGGGGCAGAAGCGCTACCAGGCGAGCGCCTCGCGGACGACCTCGACGGGCTGGGAGCAGTACGACCCCCGGTTCGACTCGTTCGACGCCGGCTACGTCAACGAGCCCAATCGGTTCGGGTACATCGTCGAGATCGACCCGGAGGACCCGACCTCCACCCCCAGGAAGCACACCGCCATGGGACGCTTCAAGCACGAAGGGGCGAACGTCATCGTCGCCGAGGACCGCCGGGTCGTCGCCTACATGGGTGACGACGAGCGCAACGACTACCTCTACAAGTTCGTCTCGAAGAACCGCATCAGCGGGTGGCGCAAGAAGAACATGACGCTGCTGTCGGAGGGCGACCTCTATGTCGCCCGGTTCCGCGGCGACTCGCCCGCCGCGCAGATCGACGGCTCGGGCACGCTGCCGGCGGACGGCGCGTTCGACGGCACCGGCGAGTGGGTGGCGTTGACCCGGAACGGCAAGAGCGTCGTGCCGGGTATGACGACGGAAGCGGTCCTCGTCTACACGCGACTGGCCGCCGACAAGGTCGGTGCCACGAAGATGGACCGCCCCGAGGACGTGCAGCCGAGCCCGCGGACCGGCAAGGTCTACGTCGCACTGACGAACAACTCCGATCGCGGCAAGACGTCGATGGTGGATGAGGCGAACCCCCGCACGGGCAACCGGTACGGTCACGTGATCGAGCTCACCGAGCGCCGCGGGCAGGCCGGGACGAGCTTCGGCTGGAGCATCCTGCTGCAGTGCGGCAACCCCTCCGACCCGAGCACCTACTTCGCGGGTTACCCCAAGGACAAGGTGTCGCCGATCTCCTGCCCCGACAACCTCGCCTTCGACGAGGACGGCACCCTGTGGATCTCGACCGACGGCGCGCCCAGCACGATCGGGTTCAACGACGGCCTGTTCCGGGTGCCGCTGACCGGCAAGGAACGCGGCCACGTGCAGCAGTTCCTCTCAGTCCCCCGCGAGGCCGAGACCTGCGGTCCCGTCATCCACGCGCGCGAGAAGCTCGTGTTCGTCGCCGTGCAGCATCCCGGCGAGAACGGCACCGTCGCGACTCCCACCTCACTGTTCCCGGACTACGGATCGACGCGGGCGGGCGACGTCCCGAACGCGCCGCGGCCCTCGGTCGTTCAGGTGTACCCGGCCTGAGCCGGGGAGGCGGCGCGGCGCACGGCGCTCAGTGGACGCCGGGCCACCACTCCGGCATCAGACGGAAGATGCGGGCCTCGGCGGCCGCGGCATCCACGTCGTCCTCACGGATCCAGACGTCCATGGCGCCGACGAGACCCCCCGCGATGAACGCGGCGGCCTCGTCGCGGTCCCGCGCGGATCTCGGTGCGCCGGAGATGCCCGCGTCGGCGAGCTGCTGCAGCGCCGTGTGCGCGCGCCGGCGCAGCACATCGCTCAACGCCGAGCGGAGTGCGCCTCGGGCCGAGGACTCGAGGAGCGCTCGGTACAGCTCGCGCTGGCCGGCGAGCCACTCCAGCAGGCGACGGGTCACCGCGTGGTACACGCGTGCCGCGTCCGCTTCAGTGCGCACATCTCCCTCGATCGCGGCGATCGTGTCGATCTCCTCCGTCAGCATGGCGACAGCGAACTCGTCGACGCCAGCGGCATGCTTGTAGAAGGTGGTGCGGTGCACCCCCGCCTCGCGACAGAGTTCCGCGACCGACACCGCCGCGAGGGGTCGGTCCGCCAGCAGGCGCACCAGCGCCGCGCGCAGAGCGGCGCTGGTGCGTGCCTGCCGAGGGTCGATCGTCACGCCCCGTAGCGTGCCAGACCGGCCGTCTCTCCGCCGTCGGCGACGAACTCGGCCCCCGTCGAGAAGCTCGACTCGTCGCTGGCAAGGAACAGGACGAGCCGCGACAGCTCGACGGCCTCCCCCATCCGGTGCAGGGCGACGTGGTTCTGCGAGGCGTCGAGCCCCTCGGTCATCGGGGTGCGGATCGCTCCCGGGTGCACCGAGTTGACGCGGATGTTGTAACGCCCGAGGTCGAGCGCGGCGTTCTTCGTGAGACCGCGCACGCCGAACTTCGACGCGTTGTAGCCGGGGAGCGCCTCGTAACCCTGCAGTCCCGCCGTCGACGACACGTTGATGATCGAGCCGGCGCCGCTGCGCTTGAGCGGCTCGATCGCCGCCTTGATGCCGTAGAAGACGCCGGTCAGATTGATCGCGATGATCTGGTCCCACTGCTCGAGGGAGTATTCCTCGATCGTGGCGAAGTTGGCGATACCCGCGTTGTTCACGACGATGTCGAGTCGGCCGAACTCCTGCTCGGCCACGGCGACGGCCTTCTCCCAGTCCGCGTACGTGGTCACATCCAGGTGCACGTAGCGCACCGCGTCGCCGAGTTCGGCGGCGAGCGCCTCGCCCGCCTCATCCAGCAGATCGCCGATGACGACCTGCGCGCCTTCCTGCACGAACAGTTTGGCGTGCTCGGCGCCCATGCCGCGCGCGCCTCCGCTGATGAGCGCGACCTTTCCGGTGATTCGTCCCATGGGGAACTCCTTTCGATCTCCCTCTAATCTACGCCTGTCGATTAGAGGGAGATCCGTCCCAGGCGAGTGACTTCAGCGCACCCCTCGGTGGCGCATCACAAATTGATAACAAGAAACCCTTGCCACCGTTATCTCGCCGTTATACATTCATTGCACGGTAGATGTTTTGCTGTGGCAGCTACCGACATGTGATTGCAGGACACTCTTGGTGCAAAGGGACAAGGGCCGGCTGGATGCCTCTCCAGCCGGCCCTTACTGCGTTGCGCGTCAGACGGTCGAGGTCCGACGACGACGCATGATCAGCACGACACCCACGGCGAGCAACGCCACCCCGGCACCACCCGCGATCCACAGCGGAGCGGACTGGCCACCGGTCGAGGCGAGCTCGTCGTCGACGACCGCAGCCTCTTCAGCTCCCACCGTCACCGACGCCCAGCCGACGAGTTCACCCGACGCGTCGACGACCGCCACGCGGTGTGCGCCGGGCTCGACATCGGCCGGCAATGCGAACGTCGCTGAGCCGGCGGCATCCGCCGTCACCCCTCCGAGAGCGGTCGGCGTCGAGTAGAGGAACCCGTAGTACCGCTCGCCCGCGGTCAGGCCCGACACGACGACGCGGTCGCCACGGACGGATGCCTGGATGCCGCCCTCCGCTGCCGCCGGCAGGTCGTCGCCGTTCGCCACGGGAGCGCTCAGCGCACCACCGGTCGACGGCAGAGACGGCTGCGGAGCCGGAGTCGGCTCGGGCGTGGGCGTGGGGGTCGGTTCGGGCTGCGGCGACGGAGTCGGCTCGGGCGTGGGCTCCGGGTCGGGCCCGGGGGTGGGTTCCGGGGTCGGAGTGGGTTCACCACCGGCATCCCCGATGACGATCGAGCCGTCGTCCTTCACGGTGACCTCCGCGGCCATCGCGGCGGCGAGGTTCATGCGCTGCCAGCTCTCCTGTTCGCCCACGTCCAGCGGATGACCCGAGTCGGCCGCCGTCAGTGCGAGCAGTTGTCGGCGCTGCTCAGGCGTCAGGTCGGGCTGTGCCGAGACGAGGAGCTCCTCCGCCCCCTCGGGGACGACGACCGGCTCACCCTTCGGGCCGACGTCGGGGAAGCCGTAGCCGAGGTGCTCCTCGTAGTACGCCACGGCGTCCTCGGTGGACTTGTACGGAGTGTCGTGCGCGATGCACTTCTCGAGCGTGTCACCGCATCCCGCCTCGAGGACGTCGCGGATCTCCTGGCCCGCTTCATCGACGAGCGCGCGCATCTCGGGGTCCGCGAGCCGGAGGGCGATGATCTTCTGGCCCATCATGCGACCGCTGATGACGTCCAGCGCATAGTGCGCCGCCATGACGATGCGGTTGTCCCCCGCCTCCGCCGTGCGCGCGAGGATCTGCGGCGCGAGCTCCGGCAGCATCTCGGCGAGCGCCGTGCCCTGCCAGTAGGCCTGCGACGTGTGGCCCGACGGATACGATCCGCTCGTCGAGCCCCACGCGTCGCCGCCCTCCTTGTCGCGATACTCGAGCTGAGTCGTGGTGTCGAGCCGCAGGTAGGGACGGTCGTAGTCGAAGTAGTTCTTCGGCGGGTTGCTCGAGGAGGTCGAGCCGAGCTTGCCGCTCTCCTTGCTGAGCAGCCACGTCGTCTTCGGCAGGTCACCGGCCAGTGCCGCCTCGGTGTAGATCGCGCCGAGCTCCTCACCGAATGCGTCGGCCATGCTGATCGACATGTCGTCGTACTGGTCGACGATCGCGCGCTGCACCTGCTCGTCGGACGCGGTGAGGTTGATGCGGCTCGTGATCTCGTCGTTGTAGTCCATGACGGCGGCGTTGCCGCCCTCGCCGCGGTCGGTGCGGAGGTCATCGAAGACGTCCATCATCTGTACCGACCAGTTGTCGGCGCTGGGTGCGCTCGAGTCGCCCGTGGACGCCGCGGCGTCCGACGTGTACGTCGCGTTCTTCTGCTCTGCGGTGAATCCGGTGGCCGCGAATGCAGGCCCCGCCGTCAAGGTGCAGGCGACGAGGATGCCGAGGCCACCCATCGCTGCGCCGGTCCGTACACCGGATCTGCTCGTCTGTCTCTTCACGCTCACGGGCGCGCCTCACTTCCGTCGGTTGGTGGGGTTGTCGCAGACTATCGACGCTCGCCCTAATTGTCAGGACATAGCAACAAGAGTCTTCGTGAGAATTCTCTCCTCGACACGCGAACAGAGTGTGACGACGCGGTTACCCACCGGCATCCGATCGGTCAGACACCGCCGACGCCGCCGCCTCCCCCGCCACCACCGGCGCTTCCGCCGCCGCTGGACCCGCCCGTCGACGCCGACGAGGTCGAGGCCGCCGACAGCGATCCGATGCTCGATGAGAACGACGCCGCGTCGAAACCGCCGGAGCCCGCGTACCAGACCGGCGCAGCGACGCCCGCAGAGGCGTACAGCACGGCGAGGTGCCCGGCCCACTGCTTCTCCTGCCCGAACACGACCGCGTAGGGCAGCAGTCGCTCGTACAGGTCGAGCATCACGCGAGGATCGCCCGTGTCGATGGGGCGGCGCTCCGCACCTCCAGGTGATTGCAGCATCCGGATGCGGTCGGCCTCCGCCCATTCGATGAACTGACGCAGCCCCGCGAGATGGTCCCGCACCTCTGCACCGCTCTCCGTGAGCGGCTTGCGGGCGATCATCCCGATCACCGCGATGAAGACGACGATCCCGCCGAAGAGTCCGATGAACGGCCACAGCGGATCGACCGCCCGATCGGTCAGCACGATCGTCGCGACGACGACCACGGCCACGAGCAGGGCGGCGACGAGAACCGGCACCGCGCGCACCCACGCGGGGACGTCGCGCCGCCAGCCGCGATCGCGCAGGGCCGACTCGGCCTCCTTCAGAATGCGCTGCGCTGTCGCGGAGAGCCGCGTGTCGGAGGTGCCGAACTCGAAACGATCCCCCGCCTTGCCGTCGGGGAACAGTCCCTGCAGGAGCGCCCGGCCATCGGCGTCGGCGCGTGAGGCGTCGACCAGTTCGGCGACGAGCTTCGCGGACCCCCATCGGGGCTTCTCCCCCTCGGTGATGCGGATGGATCCGACGATCGCCTGCTCGAGCACCTCGGCGGGGATGGCCTTGCCGGTCTTCTGCAGCAGCACCGCCGCGTGCAGCGCATCGACCCCCGCGGGCGGTTGCGATTCCGCGATCACCGTCGGCCTGCCGGCGCCGTCGGAGAGGTGGCGGCGGCGCAGCCACAGCGCCCAGCCCGCGACCCCGACCAGACCCGCACCGGCAGCCGCGTGGCCCCAGCCGAGCAGCGTGCCGAGGTAAGAGGTGTCGAGCGGTTCGAAGGTGCCGTCGGCGAAGCCGACCGCGAAGGTCAGCGATTCATGCGGACCCAGCCCGGCCTGCCGCGCGACAACCGTCGCACTCGAGCCGGACGTGTCGACGTTGATGCCGTCGCACGGCGTCTCGGCGCCGAACGGCCCGGCGTAGCACGCGAGCGCACCCACGGCATCCGCGATCTCGCCACCGAGGTGCAGCCTCGCGGTCACCTCACCGAACGACTGCGCCGAGTCGAACCCGTTCACGTCCCAGTAGAGCTCGAGTCCCGTGTCGGGGAACTCGCGCGTCACGTTGTCGAGCGCGTAGGTGAGGACGAAGGTCTGGCGGCCGTGGACGTAGTCCTCGGATCGCGCGGTCACGACCAATCCGTCCTCACCCTCGTCCGTCTCGACGACCTCCCACGGGTCGCCGCTCGCGTCCACCGCCGACTCGAAGCTCGGCCGCAACGGCTGACCGTCGTACTCACCCGGGATGACACGTCGGATGCCGCGGTTCTGATCGGTCTCGGGGAACACCGCCACGAACCGCTCGACGACCTGCATCCGACTCGTGCCGTCGTCGGCGCGAGTGAGGGTGTAGTCGACGTCGAGACTGTCGAATGAGAAGTCCTCGACGTCGGCGTTCGCCGCCTGCGGCGCCCCGATCAGGACGCCGAGGACGACGGCGACGACGGCTCCAGCACGGGCGAGACGACGGGACCAAGGCTGCACGCGGTCAACCCTATGAGCGACGCTACAGTTGACGCCATGACCGACCGCCGCCTCGCCATCGCCGCGTGGGAGAGCCTCTTCCGCGCGCAGCACGAGGTCTTGGCGGAGATCTCCCAGGACTTCGACGACGAGCATCTCTCGAGCGCCGAGTACGACGTCCTCCTCACGGTGACGCGGTGCGCTGAGCACACGGCCCGGCTGCGCGACGTGACGGCGAACATGTTGATCAGTCAGCCGAGCGTCTCGCGGCTCGTCGACCGGATGGTCGCGCGCGGGCTCATCTCCAAGTGCCCCGACCCGCAGGACGGCCGGGGGGCTCTGCTGCGCGCGACCGAGAAGGGCGCGACGATGTTCCGCCGACTCGCGACGACGCACGGGCGCACGATCGCCGAGCGGATGTCGGTGCTCACCGACGACGAACTCGCACAGCTCGAGAAGCTCACCGCACGCCTGCGCGGCGTCTGACGGAACGACGATCGCCCCGCACCCGAGACGGGGTGCGGGGCGATCGTCATCTCATCGCCGTGACGGCGCCGGGATCACTGGTCGATCGGCTGCGGCTCGCTCTCGCGGGCAGCGACGGTCGGCGCCGAACCGTTGGCGACGACCTCGACCTTGCGCGGCTTGGCCTTCTCGCTCACCGGGATGGTGACGGTCAGGACGCCGTTGTTGTAGGTCGCGGTGATCGCGTCGGTGTCGATGCCCTGGCCGAGGTTCAGCTGGCGGAGGAAGCTCGCGGTCTCGCGCTCGCGCGTGATCCACTTGACACCCTCGCCCGACGAGAGCGTGCGCTCCGCCCGGATCGTCAGCAGCTGGCCGTCGACGTCGATGTCGACCGAACCCGGGTCGATGCCGGGGAGGTCCGCGTTGAGGACGTAGTGGTCACCGTCGCGGTACAGATCCATCGGCATCCGTCGCGGGCCGCGGCGCGTGTCGAAGAGCGTCGACGCCAGGCGGTCGATGTCACGGAACGGGTCGTAGGTCGCCATGATTCTCTCCTTTGTTCATGTGGTCTCAAAGTTGAGCCTTCGCGGCTCAAGTAAGAAAAGATTAGCACTCTGGCATGTCGAGTGCCAACGGTTCTCGCAGGGCGAACGACCGGTCGAAGCGTGCCCGTAGGCTGACGTGATGAGCGCTGCCGAGACCGCCCCCGAACCCGCCGACCCCTTCCTCTGGCTGGAGCAGATCGACGGCGCCGAGGCCCTCGCCTGGGCCGCCGAACGGACGGCGGAGACCGAAGCCGCCTACGCGGGCGCCACCCGGGACGCGCTCGAGAGCCGGCTCACCGGCATCCTGCAGGACCCCGATCGACTCGTCGTACCGAGTCGTCACGGCGACCTCATGTACGACCTGTGGCGGGATGCCGACAACCCGCGCGGTCTCTGGCGCCGGACCCCGCTCGCCGACTTCGCGGACGGCTCCCCCGTCTGGGAGGTGCTCCTCGACATCGACGCGCTGGGGCGCGACGAAGGCCGGTCATGGGCGTTCGCCGGCGCGACCCACGGGCCCGTCGGCAGCGGGCGCGCACTGGTGCGCCTCAGCCCCGACGGCGGTGACGCCGCCGTCGTGCGCGAGTTCGACCTGGAGTCCCGGCGGTTCGTCGAGGAGACCCCCTTCACCCTCGGCGCCGACAAGCATCGCGTCTCGTGGATCGATCGCGACACCCTGCTCGTCGCGACGGCACTGCACGGCGGCGGTATGACGGACTCGGGGTACCCGATCAGCGCCCGCGCCTGGCGTCGCGGCGAGCGCCTCGACGACGCGTCCCCGATCGTCACGGGCTCGTCCTCCGACGTCGGGGTGTTCGTGCACGTCGACCGCACCGCGGGCACGGCGACACCGATCGTCGTCGTCGCGCACGACTTCTTCCACTCCGAGTCATGGGTCTGGGCCGGCGGCGAACCGCGCCTGATCGCCGTCCCGCAGGACGCCCACGCCGACGTGCACGGCGAAGTCATCGCCGTGCGCACCACCACACCATGGCGCATCGGCGACACGACGCATCCGTCGGGCACCCTGCTGCTGGAACCGGTCGAAACCGTGACGAGCGGCGACGGGTCCGACCTGCGGGTGGCCTTCACCCCCACCGACACCGCCGTCCTCGAGTCCTGGACGTGGACGAAGACCCGGCTCGTCCTGACCGTGCTCGACCGCGTGCAGAGCCGGCTGGTGTCGCTCGACCCCGCGACGCTGATGGGCGACGATCTCGACCTGGGCCTCGGCGACGATGACCTCTTCAGCGCGAACGTCGCGACCGCCGACGACGACGAGGACGATCAGATCTGGGTGGTCGCGCGCGGGTTCCTCACCCCGCCGACCCTCCTCGTGCTCGATCCGGGCGCCGCGCCGCGAGTGGTCGATCGCAGCCGCGCGACCTTCGACACGACCGGGCTCGTCGCCCAGCAGCACTGGGCGACGTCGGCCGACGGCACCCGCGTGCCGTACTTCGAGGTCGGCCCCCGCGAGCGCGCCGGCGCACTGCCCGTGCTGATGAACGGCTACGGCGGCTTCGAGCACGCCCTGACCCCCGAGTACCCGACGATCGTGGGACCGGCCTGGCTGGAGCGAGGCAGCGTCTACGTCGTCGCGAACATCCGTGGCGGCGGCGAGTTCGGGCCGGAGTGGCATCTCGCCGCACTCCGCGAGAACCGGCACCGCGCCTACGAGGACTTCGCCGCCGTCGCGCGCGACCTCGTCGCCCGCGGCGTCTCCACCCCCGACCGCATCGCCTGCCACGGGCGCAGCAACGGCGGTCTGCTCGTGGGCAACATGCTGACGCAGTACCCCGACGACTTCGGCGCGATCGTCTGCGGCGTCCCGCTCCTCGACATGCGTCGCTACACGCGCCTGTCCGCCGGCGCCAGCTGGATCGCCGAGTACGGCGACCCCGACGACCCGGCCGACTGGGAGTTCGTGAAGACGTTCTCGCCGTACCACCTGATCGAGCCCGGGCGGCGGTACCCGGCATCCCTCATCTACGCCGCGGCCAGCGACGATCGGGTGGGACCCGTGCAGGCGCGCAAGATGGCCGCCCGCATGGCGGACGAGACGGATGCCGAGGTGCACTACCTCGAGCCCGTCGAAGGCGGTCACGCGGGCACGATCGACGCGGCGGCCACCGCAGCACTCCACGCGACGATCCACGCCTTCCTCGACAGTACGGTCGGCCGCGCCGACTGAGGCGGGATCGCCGGGCCCTCTACGCTGGGGGCGGGAGGTCCACCGCATGAGCACCATGGGGGCCGTCGAGGACGGACTCGCTGCCACGCTGGCGGCCGTCGCAGAACGCACACGCGACGACGATGCCGCGGCCGACCGCATCCGCCGGCACCTTCCCGATCTCCGCGCCGCGCTCGGGCACCGGGGAGTCACGACGAACGAGACACTCGTCGAGCTCGTGACGGCCGCGGTCGTCGCCGCGAACGGCCGCTCGCTCGATCTCAAGGTGCACGGCGAGCAGCGTGCCGCGCACAAGACGGCCACCCGTTCGCGATTCGCCCTCGGCGCGGCGTGCTTCGCCGACCGGTACGCGGGCAACCTCGCGGGACTGCGCGACGAGATCGGGATGCTGCGCGATCTGGGCGTGAGCGTCCTGCACGTCCAGTCGCCGTTCGCCCGGCGGGAGGACGGCTCGGTCGACCTGCGCCGCGGCGATCCCGGGCTCGGCTCCATCGACAGGCTGTCGGATCTCGCGGCGGCACTGCGCCTGTCCGGGATCTCCCTCGCCGTCGACATCCCCCCGGGCCGCGAGGCGAACGCACTGGTCGACGACCTGCTCTTCCTCGCCGGGCGCGGCGTCGAGGTCTTCCTCCTCCCCGACCGAGAAGTCGCCGCGATCGTCGCCCCCGTCCTCGCGATCGGCGCGCCGGGGGTCGAGGTGCTGCCGGCATCGCCCGGTTCGGCGCCGCTCTGGCAGGCGTTCGCGACGGGCGATGCCGGAGCGTTGCAGCAGGCGGTGGAGCGCCGCGACGGCCGCACCGACGTCATCGCGGTCCGCGACGCCGAGGCGGTCGTGTGGCCGTCGGATGCCGCCGAGCTCACCGCGCGCTTCACCGACCCGTCGTCGTTCGGCCGCGGACTGGCGACGGAGGACGGCGTGGCGGGGACGACCGCGTCGCTGGCGGGCGTCGAGTCCGGCGACCCGCTCGGCGAGGCGCGCGTCGCGCTCGCTCACGCCCTCATGCTGAGCCTGCCGGGCCTGCCGATGCTGTGGCTCGGCGACGAGGTCGGGCAGCTCAACGACCCGACCTTCCGCGACGACCCCGAGCGTCGCGACGACGTGCGGTGGGTGCACCGGGGCCAGCGGCCGCGGGATCGCTACGCGCAGAAGATGGATGCCGCCACCTCAGCCGGCCGCATCCATCGCAACCTCACGAAGCTCATCGCCGTGCGTCACACGACGCCCGAGCTCGACGGCTCCCGGCTGATCGGCTTCGGCGTGCCGGCACCGTCGGTGGTGGGATATCAGCGACCCGGCGACGACAGCGTCGTGCTGGTTCTCGCCAACGTCGCCGACGAGCCGGTTCTCATCCCCGCCGTGACGCTGTCGGGTTTCGCCTCGACGGCTCTCGATCTCATCGAAGGAACCGGGTTGGAGATCGACGAAGGGCTAACGCTGCCCGCCTGCGGTTTCCGCTGGCTGCGCGTGAGCCCTGTCGTCTGAGTCCGGCGGAGGTCAGTCCTCGACGACCGTGACGGTCACCTCGATGTTGCCGCGCGTCGCGTTCGAGTAGGGGCAGACCTGGTGCGCGGCATCCGCGAGCGCCTGTGCCTCGTCGTGCGGCAGGTTCGGGATGACGACCTCGAGCTCGACGGCGAGCTGGAACCCGCCCTCGCCGTTGGAGCCGATGTGGACGCGCGAACCGACGCTCGTGTCCTCGAGCGTCACCTTCTGGCTGCGCGCGACGGCCTGCAGCGCGCCGTGGAAGCACGCGGCGTAACCGGCCGCGAAGAGGAGTTCGGGGTTGGGGGCGCCGCCGGATCCGCCCATCTCCTTCGGCACGCGGACGTCGGTGTCGAGGATCCCGTCCACGGTGCGGACGTGGCCGTTGCGGCCGCCTCCGGTCGCGAGGGCTTCTGCGGTGTAGAGGGCTTCCATGGGGGTCCTTTCGTCAGGAGGCGATCGCCTCGTCGGTGGTGCGCATGACGCGGTTCAGGTCGTGGACCACGTCGAGCAGCATCCGCGCCTTCTCCTCGGTGAGGCCCGTGCAGCGCGCGATCTCCGCGCCCACGACGGACAGCTCCGAGCGGAGCGTGCGGCCGTCATCCGTCAGCGCGACCTCGACGACACGCTCGTCATGCGGATTGCGCGTGCGGGAGACGATGCCGCGCGCCTCGAGGCGACGGAGGAGCGGCGACAGGGTGCCCGAGTCGAGGAAGAGCTCTTCGCCCAGCTCCTTGACCGACCGGGGCTCCTGATCGCCGAGAGCGACGATGACGAGGTACTGCGGGTAGGTCAGCTTCCACGGTGCGAGCACACGTCGATACGCCTGCCCGAACGCGTGGCTTGCCGAGTACACCCCGAAGCACACCATCTGCTCGATCGCTCTCATGTGATCATGGTTGCACGCAATTGAATTGTGCACAACTCATCAGGCAGACGTGCAACCTCGCGGATGCCTCAGAGGCGGAGCGCTCTGAGGTACCGGCGGCGGGCGACCATCTGCGCGATGAGGAGGGCGGGGTAGAGCAACCGCCAACCCGCGCCTTGCGCTGGGCGGGTCAGCGAACGAATGGTCAGCAGCACCATGTCACCGTGCTGGTGCACGCTGAATGCCTCCTCGCCCGAGACCGGGTGACCGGGGAGGGTGCGATAGGCGAACCCGACACGGACCGGCGTCTCGACCACATCGACCACCTCGACAGGCTCCCGGATGGACACGCCGAACGGATGCGCCGTGATGACGGGACGATGCCCGGCGGTCACCTTCGAGGCGGGGTCGACGGAGAAGCCACTGCGGGTCTTCACTCCCCACCGCAGTACCTCGGTGGCAGCCCGCTCCCACAGCGCGGCGCGAGTCCCGAGGACGACCGTCGTCTCCCACCGCCGGTAGCCACAACCGGATTCGGACCACACCTCGTCGGCGGGGCGGGTCAACGTCGTCCACGCCGCGCTCATCACGAAGCGATCCTGACACAGCGACCGACGCGATGATGGGGACTGCGTGGGCGGTGGCCCCGCCGTCGGTGCTCCGGTGGCAGATGTTCGAGCAGAGCCCCTGACCTCTTGCCGCGCCGGATCAGAGCGCAGCAAGGTCAGCGATCCGCGCACATCCCCGGCAGTGTCGAAAGAATGCGCGGCGCGGAACTCGGTGACGCCTGTGCCGAGCGGCGTCACCCGCGCAGAACGTGACCAGCGGCCGTGAGGGCTTCGATAGCCCTGGGGGCGTCCCCCGAGGGGGTCATCAGCACATCGCTGTCGAAGGTGGAAACGACGAATGCCGGGCACCCCACTTCGGCGAGAGGCGCGGCCAGGGAACCGATGATTCCTGTCAACCCGAACGGGATGGGGCCCTGGACGTACCACGCCACCCACGGACCGTCGGTGTCCGACGCCAGCGCGTACTCGATAGGCGCGACGATGGACAGTTCGCTCGCGGTGCGCGTGACGGACACGAAGGTGGCGGCTGCGACCCGATCGAGCAGTCCTGGCGGAACGGGGTCCTCCGCACCGAAGCGGGTGATCCCGTACTCTCCGGCCAGACGGCTGAGGGTGACGGTGGGCAGGGTTGGAGAGGTCATGGAGACTCCCGACCATATGCGGAAGACGGGCAGGTGCCGTCGCGCCATTCGCCCTTCCATTGTGCAGGACCTGTGACATCGCGTACGACCGTTGCGCCGCGTTCACCGCCGCCGCCTCGCTCACCCGGGCATTCCGGGCGACGGCCGCGTGAGGTCTCGAGCACAGAAAACGACGAAGGCCCGCGGTAATCCGCGGGCCTTCGTCGTTACTGTCTCAACACAGTGTGCGCCCGAAGGGACTCGAACCCCTAACCTTCTGGTCTGTAGTCGCCCCCCTGCTCGACTGGGACGCCGCCCTCGAAGGCGTGCTCGCATGAAGATGCGCCACGCGGCATCCGTCTTTCTCCTCGTGGACCCTGTGCAGGACTATGAAGAGAGCTTGGAGGTATGGGGCGTCTACGGTTCGCTGTCGGCCGCCAAGGTGGCCACACGCCGCGCCCGCCGCGCGAATCTGTCTCAGTATGACCAATGGCGCACAACCGAGGTTCAGCGCTGGCGCGGGCACCTCTGCACCGACGTGTGGAGTTACATACCGGGCGAGAGGGCTGAGTGGCGATGGCGCCCCGGCCCGGATGCCGTGACTGAATCGTGACAACGGAACGGCTTACACCGTAACCCTTCGGTAATAGCGGCTTCATAGGGTGCTGGGGAGCACCATCACACTGGGACGACATTGCACACTATTGACGGCTGGCCGGATGCCATCGCGGCCTTCATAACCTCACAACTCGCGGGCGGCATCGCTCGCACGTCGGCGTACACGCGCCGACAGCACTTGCAGCACCTGGCGCGCCGGGTGCCGTACAGCCCGTGGCAGGTGACCACCGATGACCTCGCGGGCTTCCTCGCCTCGCAGAACTGGGAGCGCGAGACTCGCCGGAGCCGCCTCACCACCTACCGGGCGTTCTGGTCGTGGGCGGTGAAGTGCGGCCGCACTTTGAACGATCCGACCGCGGCACTCGACAAGGTGCGTCCCGGCGACCCGAACCCCCGTCCGGTCCCCGAACGCATCTATCTCGCCGCCCTCGCGCGCGCCGACGACGATGAGCGGCTATGGATCGACCTCGCGGCCGAGCACGGCCTACGCCGAGGCGAGATAGCCGTCATCCACGCCCACGACCTCGTGGAAACGCTGCTCGGGTACGACCTCGTCGTTCACGGCAAGGGCGGCAAGCTGCGGGAAGTGCCTCTCACTGGCGCCATGGCACGCGCCCTCATGGACCGCTCGCGACGCCTCGGCGGCTACCTCTTCCCCGGCGACGAGGACGGCCATGTCTCGGCGCGGTGGCTTGGAAAGCGGGTCAACCGTCTGCTCGAAGGTGACTGGACGATTCACAAACTGCGGCACCGGGCGGCTACCCGGTTCTGGGTCGCGGCCGAGGGTGACCCGTACGTCGTCGCCGACCTCATGGGCTGGGCGAGCCTCGCGATGGTGCGCACATACGTGAAGCTCCCCGACGACCGGAAGCGCCGCATCCTCGAAGCGGCTAGCCGCGTCCCGTCGCTGCTCTAAGGTCGAGGCATGAGGAAGCTCGCCTGCTCAGCCGCAGTGGCGTTCACCGTGGCACTCACCGGTTGCGCGGTCGCTCAGCCCTCTCCCACGGTCACCGTGACGCGCGAGGTGCAGGTGCAAGCTCCCCCGGTGACGATCACGGTGGAGCCTCCCGCCCCCGAACAGACAGAGGCGAGCGCCCCGCTCGTCAGCGAACTGACGGACGGGGCGCGCGCGACGCTGAAGGGCACTTTCGGCGGCGAGGGTAGTCCGGTGCTCGACCTGTACTGCCCGATGGACCTGAACGGCCGGTTGCAAATCAGCGAATCGGTTGGGCTACAGGTGAACTACGAGCCCGAGGTCGTGCTGGCCTACCTCGCCGAGGTCTGCCCCTAACGTCGAGGATTGGCGAGTGCGGCACCGGCCGCGGCCGCGGCAAGCACGCCCGACCCGGTCGCGATGGCCGCGGCGTAGTCGGGCTGACTGACTGCGAGGACGGGCGCGACGACGGCGCCGACGAGGCTGGCGACATACAGCGCGCGTCGGAAGGCGAGCGGGAGGAACGCGTCGCCCTCCCCCACGAGTTCCGCTTCGTACGTGACAGGCTCGTCCATCATCGCTCGCGCCTCGGCGCGGGTCTCGGGGATGTCTTCGTTCATTGCTTCCTCTTTCCTTGGAGGGTGTCTTCTACGGAGTCGAGCCGGTGGTCCGTCTCGGCCTGCTGGCGCATGAGCCACGCCACGTCACGCTGGATCGCGAGCATGATGCCCTTGTTCTCGTCGTGCTTCGTGTCGAGGTCGTCGCGAAGGTTGAGCGGGGTTCCGTCCGGCTTGCGGTGATCGTTCGCGACCTGCTGCTCAATGGACTTCAGCCGCGCGAGCACGACGGGCGCGAGGACCGCCGTGACGAGCGCGACACCGATGAGCCCCGCGGACGAGATGAGCGCAAGGAGGACGGGTTCTGTCATCGCTTGACGTGCCCGGCTGCGGACTCGTGGACCCAGACGAGGCCCTTCGGATTCCGCTTGGTGCGGTTCCCGTTGGACTGCACCTGAATGGACCCGTTGGCCGCGACGGCGAGGACGGTGTAGGGGCCGCTGAGCATGTTCTGCCCGGCCTTCTTGCCCTGCTTGTCGATGAACTTGTCGGCGTTGGCTGCGGTGGCGTACCAGTACCACGAGCCGAGCACGATTGTGCTGCCCACGAGGGTCTTGGTGGGCTTGCCCGCGGGCTTCGGCGCGCTCTTGGGACCGTTGACGTACTGGTCGAGCCATTCCTTAAAGCTGATGCGTTCACCCGTCGCGCGGATGATGATGTAGCAGTGGAAGTGCGGGCCGGTCGTCTGGCCGGTGTTCCCCGACCGGGCGATGTCGGCTCGCCACGCCTTGCGCCCCGGCCGCACGGCGTCGTCCAGGTGCGCGCCCACAAAGATGTACTTGTCTCCGGTGAGCTTCAGTCCGAAGCCCACGTCGGCGCCGTCGCGGCGGCTGAGCGAGCCCGCGAAGGGCGCGTCGATGACCGTCCGCATGGGGGTCTCGTAGTCGGTCGCGGGACCGACGCCTCGGGCGGCGTGGGCGGCGCGGTCGCCGCTGATGGAGTGTTCGAAGAATCGCATGTGAGGGGTTCCTTTCTGGGCCTCAGGCGAGGGACTGGATCGAGAAGCCGATGTCGAGGCGGAGCGGTGCGGCGTGAGGACCGTTGGCCTGGCCGGAGGGACGCGCGCCCCAGCGCACCCCCTGCGTCGAGCCGAAGTCGCGGACGGCGGTGGCCTCGAAGTCGAATCGCGTGTAGCTGCTCGACCCGGAGGTGATGGCGATAGCCGGAACGGAGTGGACACTGTTGTTGCCGTTGGAGACGTCCACGATCTGCGGCGCCACGAGGTCGCATGCACGGCTGGCGCGGACGTAGCCGAAGATGCGGAGTCGCTGCCCGGTCAGGATGCTGAAGCCTGCGGGCCGGTCGGCGGCGGTGACCGTCGCGAACGCATAAGCCTGCGTCTCGTCGGTGTCGGTGCGATCCAGTCGGATGAGCGGACGCCCGGCCGGGTCGGTCGTCGCGAGCTTCGCGAGGGTCGCTTCGACGCCGCCGGTCTTGATGAGCCCGCCGAGGGTTCCGGGGGTCCAGGTGGGCGGGTCTTTCGGTCCGTCGCCGGGGCCGCTGCCTCGGATGATGATGTCGATGCCCATTTAGGTCAGTCCTTCCATTTCGCGTTGCCGAGAGCGGCGATGAGTCGGTTCGAGATGCCGTATGCAGCGGCGTTCCAGTGGCCGTCCGTGGAGGAGACGCGGAAGCTGGTCGGGATCATGCCGTTGCCCAGGTCTGTTTGGTCCTGGGTGGTGGGGGTGATGCCTGCCGCGTCGAGCGCTGCCGTGCTGGTGAGCGCTGCGGAGTCGTCAAGCCATTGGGTGGGGAACGCGGCGGCGATGGCCGCGTTGAGAGCGTCGAGTTGCACCCGGTTGGCGGTGCCCTTCTCGTCGCCGGGGAAGGCCGGGACCGAGAGAACGATCGCGTCGGACGGGGAGGCTGCCCAGTCGAGGGCGCGGCCGATCTTCTCGACGATGGCCGCGGCGGTCTGCGTGCGGACGCCGTTGCGGCCGACGCGGATCACGAGCTTGCTTCGCCGGTAGTTGAAACCGGTTTGGAAGGGTGCGCCGTTGGGGATGGCGACGGCCATGCCTGCGGTGGTGCGGGTGAAGCTGCGGGCGTATGCGCCGCCGCCGAGGGTTTCGACTCGATAGACGCCGGGGACGCCACCGAGCACGCCGTCGAAGCTCCGCACACCGGCCGATGCGAGGTTGCCCATGTTGGCGCTGTCTGCGGTGACGGTGACGGTTCCGCTGGCGGGGATGACGCCGCCGGATACGGTGAGCGTGCCCGGTGCTCCGCCGTACATCGCGACGATCTGGTTGGGTGATTGCCCACCGATGGCGACGACGGTGGTGGGTCGCCCTCCGGTGGCGGCTGCGAGTTCGGCGTTGGCGGATGCGCTGCGGTTGGCGGTGAGGGAGTCGCCGACGAGGCAGAGTCCGCTCAGCGCGGAGGAGCCGAGGCCGGGGAAGACGACCGTGCCGTCTCGCTTGCGTCCGATGGCGACCTCGCCGTCCTGGTAGCGGATGCGCCAGAGCCAGTCGGCGTCGATTTCGACGGTGGGCTCGCCGCCCGGGAAGACGACACTCTTGTCGCCGCGGCGGCCGATAGCGGTTTCGCCGTTCTCGTACTTGATGCGCCAGTACCAGTCGGGCGCCGGTTCCTCGGTGACGATGCGGAGGCCGTCTACCTCTTCCTGCACGCGCTCGGCGGCGACCTGGCGAATGTTCTCGTCGTCGTTGAGTTCGGCGACCACACGGGTGCGGACGAGGGCCGGGACTCGTCGTGTTCCCTGGTTGAGGAGTTCGCTGAATCCGGCGCCGGGGTCAGCGATGTCGGTCTCTTCGTAGATGTAGGCGCCGTTGGCGTCGATGTAGCCCATTAGATCGTTTCCACTTCTCGGAGTCGGACGCTCATCTCGTCTTGCGGCCATTGCCACTCGACGGCGACGATGCGGCCGCGTCGGTTGGTGCGGGGGGTGGTGTAGTAGCCGAGGTCGCCCGGCGTGAGGCTGTAGTCGCTGACGGCGAGAAGCTCGAGCGCGTCGCCGCGGCGCTTGATGTTGTCGAGGAACTTGCGGGCGTAGATGTCGGGCTGCTCGGGGATGGGTTCGGGAGCGCCCACGCCGGGGCGGCGGATCTCGAGGACGGGTCCACGCTTGCCGGTGTATGCGATGCCGCGGGCGTTCTCCCAGATGACGTGCACGGCCTCGTACCAGTTGTCTTCGCGGGACGCGGTGAAGACTTCGTTGATGACGGATCGCTCGGGGCCGGCCGATCTGAGGGTGCGGTTGTTGCCGGTGCTCCGGTCCCTGCGGAGACGGATGACGCCTTGCTCATCCGCGTAGATGAAGAGGTCCCACCGCTGGCGATACTGCTGCTGCAGGAAGTCCCACGCGGACGCGCCACCGAGCCACCGGGCGTTCACGTTGTCGGGCGTTGTGGTGGTGAGGGGGTCGTCGTAGAAGGGGCCGAGGGGCTCGCGGGTGAGCCCGGATCGCGCGACGACGGTGGTGAGCACGTCGCCCCATGTCGGCCCGCCCATGGTGATGTCGCGGCCGTGGTTGCCGTCCGTGAGGAGGAGCGATTCGGCGCTCGCGAGGGTGAGGGTTGCGCGCGCGGCGGCGCGGTCGACCTCGTTCGTCTCGATGATGAGTCGGAAGGTGCGAGTCTGCTCAACGCCGGGGGTGTCGTAGTCGTGATAGGTCGCGGCGGTGACGGCGCTGAGCCGGTCGCCGTTGAAGTCGGAGGAGACGGCGCTGACCTTGCGGCCGCGGTATCGGCGGGTGAAGTCGGCGAGTGTGTCGGTGCGTCCGAGGCGCCGGTCGAGACGGACGGTGACCCAGAGGACTTCGGCGGTGGGGTCGAGCTTGTCGATGTCGGGCGTGAGGGGGACGGTGAGCTTGGCCTGGATGAACGGGGTCCATTCGAGGTCCATGCCGAGGCTCATGTCGATGATGCGGAAGACTTCGCCGGTCTTCTCGATTTCGACGGTTGCGCGGTGCTCGGCAACGGTGGGCATTACCCGATCACCGCCTCGAAGGGGACGCGCACAACCCATCCCGCGACGGTCTCTTCGTCCGGTGCAATCTCGATGTCGCCGCCGGTGACGACGTAGCGGAAGTTGACGAGCGGGTCGTCGTCGGACTCGATACGAAAGATGGCCGCGACCTCGTGGGCACCGAAGCAGTCACGCGCGTCCGCGTTGCTGAGAAAGCCGAGGGTGAGAACGCCGCGGCGCGGCGAGGCGCTGCGGAGGGTGTGGATGGGTGCGCCGTCGAGGATGGGGTGCACGACTGTGCGAGGCTCGGAGCGGATGCTGCTGGTCTGGATGAGCGCGAGCGTGGGCGTGATGTCGGGGCCACCGCTGTAGGTGATGGTGGTGGTCACTGGAAGGGCCTCCCGCTACGTCCTGAGTCGTACTTCCCGATGACGCTGATGGAGATGCCGCGGGCGGCGTCGCGGCGGAAGCGGTCCATGGCGGCGTACGCGGATGAGGTGTCGGCGCTGATGCTGACGGTGCGGCCGCGGAGCTTGTCCACGTCGCCCTGGAAGCGGTCGATGTTGAGGGAGGCTTGGCCGGTCTTCGCGTCGATGAAGATGGTTTCGCCCTCGGGAAGCTGGACGAGCTTGTTTCCGAGGTCATCGACGTACTCGGTCGCGGTGCCCGCCTCGCTGATGAGGTCTTTGAGACCCTGCGAGTAAGCGTCTGCGGCCTCGCGGGCCTTGGCGTTGCTCTCGGAGTACTTGTCGAGTTCCTTGCGCGCCGCGGCGATGCCACCCTCGGCGCGACCGAACTCGATCATCTGCTCTTCGCCGACCTGACTGGTGGCGCTCATCTGCTCTCGGAGCGATGCCTGCCGCTCGTCTAGGAGCGAGTACGCGGCCGCGAGAGCGTTGGCATCCCCCGCGATGATCCGGGCCGCGTCGGGGAGGTCCACGCCGAGCGTCTGCACAAGGGCCTCGGCTTGCTTGCGCGTCTCGTCCTCGGTGAGCACAGAGCCCAGCCGCGACGAGATAGTGATGGCGTCGAGCACCTGCTGCCCGGCGTTGATGTAGGCCGAGGCGAGGTCGTTGGCGCGGTCCTGGAAGCGCTGCCGTTCCTCGTCGGCCGCGACGAATGCGGCGCCGATGAGGCCGACGCCCGCGGCGGCACCGGCCGCGACGACGCCGAGGCCGGGGAGGCTACCGGCGAGCCCGCCGAGGGTGCCCTGCACGAGGTCTTGGACCGAGGACATCGAGCCGTCGAACGACGACACGACCTCGGAGAGGTTCGAGTTCGCTTCGTCCTTGAACTCGCTGACGGCTTCACTGGCCTTGCCGAAGCCGCGCTTTCCGCCGTCGCCGACCTTCTCGACGGCGGTGTCGGCCTTCTTGGCGTCGCGGACCATGGCCTCGAAGGTGCGCTCGATCTTGTCGCCCGCGCGCTCGACATCGCGGCCGAGTTCGGTGCCCGCGTCGGCGGCGTCATCGAAGGCGCGCTCGACGCGGGTGCCGCTCTGCTGCGACTCGCGGGCGAGGTCATCGAGCGAGTCGGCGACTTCGCCGAGGGCTTCGCCCACGTCGCCCACGTTGCGGACGGCTGCGCGAGTGTTCGCGCCTACGTCGAGTGTGAGGGCCATTACTCTTGCTTTCCTTCGAGGGCGTTGGCGATGGTGCGGACGGTGGTCTGCACCCAGAGGGACGCCATGCGGGGGACGAACGTGCGGGCGGTGGGGAAGAAGACGTAGCCGGTGGGCCAGCGGCGGGCGCGGAGGGCGTTGCCGACGCGGCGGGTGACGCGGTGGCGGTTGCCCTTGCGGGTGCGCTGGTAGGTGGTGCGCTTGGACTGGTCGACGCCGAACTCGATGGCGTGATAGTCGGTCTTCGGGTTGAGTCCTCCGGAGAGGGGGCGACCCTTCGACGCGGACTGGATGCGGACGTTCTGGTCGGAGACGGTGACGACGGCGGTGTCTACGATCACGCGGTGTTCGAGACGGGTGTCGGCGTGCTGGGCGAGGGCTTTGCGCCATTCGGGGGCGGCGATGCGCTTGGTCTGTTGGCGGTTGATCTTCCGCACGGTCTTGTCGAGCGACTTGATGGCGAGGATGGTCGCCAGTAGCTCGCGCGACTTCAGAGCGTCAATGCGCATCGCCGCGCCCCGGTCAGGCGACGACGGTGGGCTGCCCGTTGCAGGGAAGCTGGACGGACGACGTGGCGGCATCCGCGGAGCCGAGGTCGCCACCGATGGCGCCGGGCACCATGACCACGTTGATCTTGTAGCCCTTGCCGCCGCGGACGGGGGCGAAGTTGACTTCCTTGACCTGCCCGATGTTGGCGAGGAGGTAGGTCGAGAGGCTGGCGGCGGTCTCGTGGTCCTGGGCGAAGTTGAGGTCGAGCACCCAGTCGGGCTCGCCGACGAGGTTGATGTCGGATCCCTTGCGCATGCCTTTCCACTTCGCGGTGGGGACGGTGGGCGTGAGCACCGCGCGGGAGACGGTGGCGGCGTAGTCGTTCGCGCCGCCGATCGTGAGCGTGATGTCGTTGAGGATGATGGGCTTGGGCGTGATGTCTGCCATGTCACTTGTCCTTTGCAGCGATGACGGTGAGCGGGAGGTCGTACGCGAGCCGGTCGTTGTAGCCGACCTGTGTGGCGTCGTCGTGGGCGAAGCGGGTGTCGAGGTAGTCGAGGAGGTCGGCGACGAGGTCGGCGAGCTGCTCGCCCGCGCGGTCCATGTCCTCGTGCGGGCTGATGAGCGTCGCGATGATGCCGACGTTGCGGTGGGACAGCGGCGCCGTGGGGCATCGCCCGATGCTGGTCTGCCGGATGAGGAGGGTCGGCGTGCGGGGCGCGTCGATGACCTTCTCGGTGGCGATGACCTTGACCTTGGCGAGGCTGGGGATGGCCTCGAAGTCGGTCTTGAATTGGGCTTCGAGCGCCTTGGGGACGGTGCTCAAAAGATGCCTCCCACGGCGCGCTGCGGTCGGAGGAGTTGCTTGACGTGCCAGTCGAGCGGGTAGGTCGCGATGCCGTACGCGCCGCCGCTGGCGTCGCCGCCACCGACCGGCGCGCCCCCGGCGTTGTAGGCGTTGCGCGCCTGCATCGCCTGGGCGAGCACCCATTCGTCGGGAATGCCCTCGGTCCCCTCGGGGAGTTCGGGGGCGTAGGCGATGCACGCTGCCTTGGCGGCGCCGAGGTAGATGCCGAGCACCTTCGGTTCTTCGACCGGCGCGTCGGTCCACAGGTACGCGAGGACATCTTCGATGTCTGCGTCCTCGGCGGTGAGCCATTGAGCCATTGCCTACGCCCCCGTCTCTCAGGCGCCCGCGGCGGCCGGGGTGACCGAGCGGATGGCCTCGGCGTTGTTGACGAGCGAGGCGTAGTAGCCGAAGACGGCGATGTCCTCCGCGCCGTTGCCGGGCACGAGGCCATCGACGCGGATGGGCGCCTCACCGGGAAGCTCCCAGTACGTCAGCGCCTCGCGTGCGCCGACGATGACTTTGCCGCCCGTCGCGTAGGGGCGGATGGAGAAGCCGGGGCCGCTGCCCTGCTCGAAGCCGAAGCTGGCTTCGAGGTAGGCGAGGATGTCGTCCTTCGGCGTGAGGAGGATGTCCCGCCAGAGGGTCGGGTCCACGAGCGCGTACGAGGGGCTGTTCTCCGTCGCGATGACGGCGAGGGCGCCGTCCACGATGGCGGCGAGGCCCTTCGAGATGCCGGCCGGGACGGCACCGGGCGCGGTGACGGTCGCGGCGGCGAGGACAGCGGCGCCCGCCTTGGCGTCCGACTTGCGCTTGTAGTCGTCGGTCTGGTGCTCGATGTAGGACGCGATGACGCTCGTGTCACCGAAGTCGCGGAAGCGACGGTCGATGCGGTGACCGCCCGCGAGGCGCTGCGCGGTGACCTCGACGGACTCGGTGTCGAGTTCGTTGGACGGGACCTCGGCGGTGTTGCCCGCGTAGTCGCCGACCTCGGGCGGGGACACCCAGCGCCAGCCGGTGGCCTTGTAGCTCGTGAGCGTCTGAACGTTCAGGAGCGGGATGATGCGGCGCATGAACGGTGCGCGCTTCCAGAGCTCGCCGAGGAAGCCGGGCTCGGCGGTGTCGGTGCCGATGGTCTTGTCTCCGGTGCCGGAGTGCTGGACGGTCTTCAGGGCGAAGAGTTCGCCCGCGCTCGCGAACGGGTCCAGGCTCTCGCGGTCGTTGCGGGCGATGGCGGCGTAGAGGCCGTCCAGCGTGGGGCGGGGCGTCGCGATGGCGGCGCCGGTCGGGCTGAGGGTCATGCGGTATTCCTCTTCCTTGTCTTCCTCGGCCTCGTCGGCGTCGGTGTCGGTGGTGTCGGTGTCGGTGTCGGTGTCGGTGGTGGTGGGCGCGGGTTCGGTGGAGGTCACGACGGTGGACGTGACGACGGTGGTGCCGTCGTCGTCGGTCGCTCGGTTGACCTCTTCGACGCGGCGCCAGGTGACGCCGTCCTCGTCGGTGTAGGTGTCGTTGTGCGTCTCGGAGGTCGTGGCCTCGTAGAGCGCGGCCGAGGCGAATGCGCCTTCGGTGACGAGAGCGGCGCCGGTGAGGCGGGCGCTCACGATGCGACCGGCCTGGCGCACGATGTCGGTGACCTCGGCGGAAAGCTTGCGGAGCTTGCCGGTGGGGCGGAGCTTGCCGTACTCATCGACGTGCTCGGCGAGCCAGGCGTCGCCCTGGGGCGTCTTCGCGATGCGGTACTCGGTGTAGACCCCGGCGTCGCGGACCTCGCACACGGTGGCACGGCCGATGGGGTCGAAGCGGTTGTGCTGCCGGTTGAGCGTGAGAACTTCCGGGTCGGCCGGAATGTGGATCGTGTCGGCGCTGTAGACATCGTTGCGAATGTCGGCGGCGCTCGTGGCCTCGCCGAACGGCATGAGGATGCCGCGGACGGTGCGCGTGGCGGGGTCGTAGGAGTAGGTGCCGTGCTCGGTCATGCGGTGGCCTCCGGTGCCGGTGCGGGTGCGGCGTCGCCGCCGCGCTTGGCGTCGGGCTGGTTGCTGCGACGCAGGCGGATGCGCTTGCCATCGGGGGCCTCTTTGGAGAGGCGCGCTTCGAAGGGTGCGATCCAGAAGTCGAGGTCGTCGGACAGCTGCGCGGCGTCGCCTTCCTGGGTGACGTAGGTGAGCGACGCGGTGGCGGTCGATCCGTCCACGGCCGAGACGGGCAGGTTCATGTGGTTGGCGACGTCGATGCGGGCGGCGTTGCGGCCTTCGTTGAAGAGGTCGGCTTCGACCTGGCCGAGGGCTTCGGCGGTGAGCCCGTAGGGCAGGAACATGACGGCGCCGTTGGGGCTCGACCGGTTGGCGGCGATCTTGCCGACGATCTCGGCGGCCTCGTCGTCGTTCACCTGGCCCTGCACGTCTTCCTTGATGACGAGGGCGGGGATGGGGTTGCGGACGCGGCCGACCCAGGCGCGTTCCATGTGCCGCCATCCACGGATCGTCTCGCGGGCGACGGTGAGGAGTCCTTCGTGCGGTCCCATGAAAAGCATCACCGTGCTCGGGTCCGTGATGGGGCGGCCGTCGAGCGAGAGCCCGGTCGCCTCGGCGGCCGAGTCGAACGTCCAGCGAGAGCGGTCCACGCGGGCGGCGTCGGTGATCGTCCCGGCTTCGTCGCGCTCGACGGCCCAGAGGCACCACCCGGTGAACATGAGGTCATCGAGCGAGAGGGTGAACCGGTGGTAGGCGGTCTGCTCTGTGTTCGTGCGGGTGAGCCATTCGGGCTGCTGGTCGTCGGCGTTGAAGTTCTCGCCGTCCCAGTCGCCCTGCTCGAAGGGCTGGTCGCCGAGCGCGCCGATGATGACGCCGCGGCCGCGGGCGAGCGGGGCGACGGTCATGGCCGTCTCGCGGGTGACGGCCTCGGTCTCGGTGGGGCCGTAGATGTCCGAGTAGACGAGACCTTCGAGTTTCGACGCGCCAGCCCACGGCGAGAGTGTCGGGAGAGCGCCGACCGAGAGCACGTTGTCTGCGGTCTTGGCGGACCCGAAGAGGAGGCGAGAGATGAGCGACATCGGGAATGACTTTCCGGTCGGGTGGATCAGGAGTGTTAGCCGGGCCTGTGGATAACTCAGCCGAAGACGAGCGGCGCGCGGCTCTTCGCCTTCGGATCGGGCAGGGCGTAGAGCGCGATGGCCACCGCTTCGAGCGGGGTGATGTCGAAGGTCGGGTCGGTGTCGGGGATGCCGAAGAGGACCGACTTGCCCGACATGCGCTTGGTCGCGCCGCTCGCCGCCTTGTCGAGCGGCTGCTGCTCCCAGTGGGCGACGGTGTTGTGCGTGATGCCGTTGAGGAGGCGGGTGTGCGAGACGGCCTTCTCGCCGAACGTGACAGGTCGCGTCTGCGGCCGCGGCCGCGCGACGCGCATGAGGTCTTGGATGACGGACTTCTCTTGCGCCGCGCCCCCGTCGTACACGATGGGCAGTCGGAGCTGCTTGACGTACTGCCAGAGCTTGCGGTCGAGGTGGGCGTTGCCTTCTTGGTGGTGGAGGAGTTTGAAGCCGATGCGAGGCGGGGCGGCGTTGGTGTCGTCGCCGTCGAGCGCCCACGCGGCGCGGGCGAGGTCGCCATCTTCGTCGGGGAGATACCACGCGACGGCGATGGATGCCCAGAGCCCTCCGGGGTGGACGGCGAACGCGAGGGCCTGGGGCTCGACACCGCTCGGCACGGGTCCGTCCTGGGTGGTGTGCATCCAGCCGGCCGATGCGATGACGGTGTCATTGCCCGCGGCTCGACCGAAGTGGCCGAGGTATTCCATCGCGAAGCGGAGCCATCCGAGGATCGGGAAGTTGCGGCGGATGCTCTCGATGGTCGTGAGCCCGTCTAGGCCGGGGTGGATGCGCTCGATGAGGGGGCCGACTTGCTCCCATGTCTGTAGGTCTTCGTCGCTCGTGTCGTCGGGGACGCCGTAGCGGATGCGCCCCGCGGCGGGGTCGTGCATCGTCGCCCAGAAGTGCGAGCCGTCGCGGTACTTGCCACCGGTCCCGGCGTAGATGAGTTGCGCGCCGGGGCCGCGGGTGTCGAACGACGGAACGACGGCGCCCACGATGTCATCCCACATTTCGGGCTCGGCCTCGCCGCCCTCGTCCATCACGAGCGCGTCATACGCGCCGGATCGCACGTCGTCGCCGTTGGGCGAGAGGACAGCAAGCTTGGAGCCGTTGGGGAACTCGATGCCGAGGTTGCCGTTGCCGTCTGTGAGCTTCAGCGGCATGGCCTTCGGGTCGCGCCACTTGCGGCGGATCGGGTCGCGCACATCTAGCTTGAAGCGCTCGCCCGCTTTCTTCGCGGTCGTGAGCATCGTGTATCCGGCCATGTAGACCGGTCGCATGTAGCACCGCCCGATGAGGACGCACCACAGGCTCGTCGTCTTCGAGGATCGGCGAGGTTCGAGGACCGCGTTGGCGAAGCGCTCGGCGGCGAGCACGTCGTTGGTGAGGAGCATCTGCGGTTGGAGGTTGCCCAGGAGAGACCCGCCGAGACGCGGCGGCACGAGCTTGTCGAGAACCCACGCGCCGACGAGGAACTCGGCGCGCGACTGGTAGGTCGTGACCGTGGGTGTGATGTCGAGGGGATCGCGGCCGCGGTCGCGGAGTGCGACCCACGCGGCCTCTTCCATGAGGGGGTGCATCGCCACGTCGTGCGGGATCGGCGTGCCGTCCCAATCGCGCGGACTCTCGAACGCACATGCGATGGGGTCGCTAGTCTCGTCCATCCGGGGGGGGATTTTGCTGCCGGAGGCGGTAGTTGTAACGGCCGCACTCAAAGAAGAGTCGGACGTGTGTTCGGTCAGATCGGCCACGATGTCCCTTGGCTGGTCGGCTTGATGGTGGAGCGATGTCGGGCGTTGGTTAGAGCTGCGCCGTCTGCACCGCCGTGGGCTCGGTTGCCCTTGCAGCATCCGGGCGTCTCGTGCCGGTGCTCGGGTGCGAGGTCGTGCAGCGTCGAGCCGGTGGCCCCGGTGCGGTGGCCTACGTCGAAGGGCTGGCCGGGCATGATCGGCCCACCGCCTCGCCAGCACGGCACCGGCTCGTGTCGGCGGTGAGCTACCTTGACGCGGGCTCGGACGATGCGGGCGTTGCGGTGATACTCGGGCGTTCGGTGCTTAGCGCCCACGGCTTGCGCGCCATTCGAGGAAGACGGCGACGATGGCGAAGACGAGGCCGAGCGGGATCGCGACGAGCGGGTCGATGTAGTCAGGCGCGACCACGGCGAGCCTTCCCGATGTAGACGGCGTGAGCGAGCATCCGGTCCTCGCACACGTCGGCGTAGGCACGCGCGACCTCGACATGCTCGTCGCCCTCGACCACGAGGACCGTTCGTAGCACGTCGAGATGCGCGATGATGCGGTCGAGTTGTGCGGTCGTCGCGTCGAGGCCACCATCCTCGGCGGCGCATCGGATCGGCGCGGCCGCCTCGATGAGGTCACTGAGCCGCCTGGTCATCACGACGACGGCGTGGGAGGGCCTCGACGGTTCCTTGATGCGGATGCCGAGCGCGACGCCCTCGGTGCTCATTCGCTCGCCGCCTCGTCGTCGTCGCTGACCTCGCCCGTCTCGAAGTTGATGTTCGTGAACACGTCTCGGAGTTCGTCTTCGAGGTCGATGGGCAAGGTCACGGCGCCGGTTCGGTGCTCATACGCGCGACGGAGAAGTCGCAGGGCGGCGTCGAGGTCGTCGGGCAGCAACGCCTCGACGGATCGGATGCGCATGACGGCCTCGCGATGACCGGTGTCCACGTCCTCGTCAATCCGCTTCGGGTCGAGGATGACAATGGCGACGAGGGGCGAGCGGTTCTTCGTCACGGCGGGTTCGAGGGCTGTGAGCCCATCACGGTCACCGGCAGGGAGGCGGCCTTGGATCTTCATCGGGATTGTCCTTTGGTTCGGAATTCGTGGAGTTGCTCGGGTGTGTAGTCGGGGCCTTCAGCGACGACGCCGCGCGAGTTGATGAACATGCGCCCGTCGTCGCGGTGTCCGCATCCGTGGGCGCACCACCCGCTCACCGGGTCGAAGTCGTGACCGGGGCTGAAGGTGCGGCATCCGTTAGGCATCGGCTCGTCCTGCTCGATGGTGAAGGGAAGGTGAAGGGTGGGAGAACTGGCCCCCCTACACGTGTGATGACGCTTTGGAGGGGCCTGCTCGACGGAGCCAGGGCGGAGCCTGGGCGGTCGTGCTGACTCGGTGGATTAGACCGACACGGACGGGATATGCACGGCGGGATGCTGATGGGTATGTGAGCGCCCGGTCATGCCTTGACCGCTCCCCCGGCTCGTGCTCGGGATGACGAGTGTTCGATTTCGCGGCCGTCCCCCGCGTGTCCCCGGCTCGTGCTCGATGCCGGTAGGTGTGGCGCTGCTGCCCGCCGTATTCTGTTGTGCCCGCGCCTCTCTAGGCGCTGGGCCACGGTGGTGGTCGAGCGAGTGTCCGCATATTGTGCATGCGGTCGATAATTCAGGACACGACACACTGCATCTTGCATTTGCGGCGGCGTGTCGCAAATTCTGTGCGCGCCGCGATAGCCTCTAGGCATGACGATCATCGACAACGCCACCTGGACGGCTTACGACCGCCTCCGGAAGGCGCGCATGCTGGCCGACCTGGATCAGACGCAGATGGCCGCGGCGCTCGGCGTCGCTCGCAACACTGTGAGCAACTGGGAGCGCGGGATCAATGAACCGCCCGCATCTGCCTTCGTGCGGTGGGCGGACGTGACCGGCGTGTCTATCGAATGGCTCGCAGCGAGCTACCGCAACGACGCAGAAACGACAACGGCCCCCGCCGAAGCGAGGGCCGTTGAGGGTGGTGTGCGCCCGAAGGGACTCGAACCCCTAACCTTCTGATCCGTAGTCAGATGCTCTATCCATTGAGCTACGGGCGCATGGCCTGTTTCCGGGCCGAGGAACAGCATACGTCACGGCGGGCCGCATCCGAAATCGGGGCTACTCGAGCTCGCCCGGGTCGATGCCGCCGGGGCCGGCCTCGAGGATCGGCTCGGGTTCGGCGCCCTCTTCGCGCAGCGCCTGCTGCTTGGCGACGCTGCGACGGTGGGCCCGGAGCTTGGGCAGGTCGACCAGGCGCAGTGCCTGCATGCGGGCCACCCGCATCCGCTCGTAGTCGGCGTCGAGGTCGGGGCGCGCGGCCGTGATGCGCAGCGACCGGTCGATGTTCTTCGACACCTCGGCCCACGCCGCGTCGCGCGCGTCGACGATCAGCTTGCGGAGCTCCTCCTGATCCTCCGCGCGCGCCCGCAGCTCCTTCGCGACGTGCAGTGACTGCTTGCGGCGGCGGCGGAGGTTGCGGACATCCCGACTGCGGTAGTCGTGCGTGCCGCTCGAGTCCGAGTAGCGCGTCCGCGCCGCCTTGCGCTCGCGATCGGTGCGGGCGGCATCCGCTTCGGCCTCTTCGGCGAGCGAGACGAGGATGTCGC
Source organism: Microbacterium sp. NPDC077663 (assembly GCF_044542795.1). Classification (NCBI taxonomy): domain Bacteria; kingdom Bacillati; phylum Actinomycetota; class Actinomycetes; order Micrococcales; family Microbacteriaceae; genus Microbacterium; species Microbacterium sp. NPDC077663. Next base: position 604,761 of record NZ_JBITVE010000003.1, read on the forward strand.
GGGCGTCGCCGACGAACCGCTCGGGATCGAAGTCGTCGCCGTCGACGAGGATGTCGACGAGGATGCGGTTCTTCAACGCCAAACGTGTCGCCGCGGACGCGATGTAGAGCCCCTCGGCGACGACGTCCCGGGTCTTGACCCGCTCCTTGTCCGTCACGCTCACCCCTCGCAACCAGTCTACCGAGGGGATGCCGAATCAGCCGAGCGAGGGCAGCGCGTGACCGGCGGGGCCGTCGCCGCGCAGCGGCGGGAACCGCCACGCGATCGACGCGGCACCACCGGGCGCGATATCGACGAGCAGCGAGTGCGGCGTCTGGATCATTCGCAGTCGTGCATGGCACGTGCCGTCGGCGTCGACACCGCCGACGGAGCGGAACGGCACCGCGTCGAGGCCATCGGCGGGCGCGGGCCACTCCCCCGGTGCCCAGACGCCCCGTCCGACGGGGAGGGTCACATCGAGTCCCTCGCCGAGGAAGCGGAGGGTCCAACCCTCGCCCGTCTCGGCCACCTCGACGCGCTGCGCGCCGGGCACCGCTTCACCGAATGAGAACGGGCCGACGACCGGAGACGCCACCTCGGCGTCGAACACTCCGGAGAACCCCGCTCCGCTGTCCTCGGGCAGCGGCAGCGCGAGCGCGGACAGCCGCGCCGCGAGCGACGCGTCGGCCTCCGCCGTGCCCGCGCCGGTCATCGCGGGTCGCAGATGCTCGGTGATGAGGCTCAGCAGCTCCTGCATGTCGATCGTCTCGCCGGTCGTCACGATGACGGCGTCCTCCTCGGGCCACACGATGATGAACTGCCCGTACGCGCCGTCGCCGCGGAAGCCGTGCCGGTTCATCCAGTACTGGAACCCGTAGCCCTGCTGCCAGTCGATGGGCTCGAGCGCTCCGGGGCCGCGGTGCGCGGTGTCGTTCTCGGTCTGCGTCGAGGTGGCGGTGGCCACCCACTCGGGGTCGAGGATCTGCTCCCCGCGCCAGCGTCCGCCGTCGAGGACGAGCTGTCCTGTCTTGGCGAGCGACTCGGTGAAGACGTGGATGCCGCTGAAACCCATCTCGACGTCGCCGAGCATCATCCACTGCGCCTCGTGGATGCCGAGCGGCTCGAGCAGGCGCGGCCGCAGGTAGTCGAGGATGGTGCCGCCGGTGGTCTTGGCGACGAGGCGTCCGACGCCGTAGATCGTCGGCTGGCTGTAGGCGAAGACGCTCCCCGGCTCGCGCTCCGGCGGCACGCGGAAGAAGCCGGCGAGGATGTCGCCACCGACCTCTTCGGCGGCGGCGGCCGCGCGGTCGAGCGCCTCGTGCTCGTGCCCGCTCGACATCGTGAGCGCGTGACGCACGAGGTAGCGACGGTACTTCTCATCGACGTCGTCCGGCACCAGCTCGGGGAAGTGATCGATCATGACGTCGTCGAGCCCGAACCGCCCCTCGGCGACGGCGAGTCCCGCCGCGGCAGAGGTGAAGGTCTTCGACAGCGAGTAGACGAGGTGCTTCAGATCCGGCGCGAACGGAGCCCACCAGCCCTCGGCGATGAGAGCGCCGTGACGGAGCACCATGATGCTGTGCATCTCGGCCTCGGTCTGCCCGACCGCGTCGAGCAGGCGCTCGACACCGGCGGCATCCACCCCCTGCGCAGACGGAGCGGACCGGGGCAGGGAGGAGGACGTCGACGTCATGCCGCCATCCTAGGGATGACCGGGGCCGGTCAGATCGCGGCGATGCGCCACGACGCCGAGAACTCCGCGCCCGGCTCGAGGACGAGCACGCCCGTGTCGTAGTCGTACGCCGACGCGTTGAACGCATCGGGTGCGCACGTCATCGGCTCGACCGCGACGCCGTTGCGGTGCGCGGGGTTCGCCGGCCCGTCGGGCTTGTCGCCCGTGTAGACCTGCACCCACGGGCACTCCGCACCCCACGTGACCTCGACCCCGACCCCCGACGGGTCGGTCAGGCGCAGGACGGCGGTGCCGGCGGCATCCGTCTCGAGGTCGGTGAACGCGTGATCCAGCTGCACATCGCCGAGGGGGCGCGGCGCGCGCCGGTCGAACCGCTCGGGATCGTGCTCGGCGACGGGGTGCAGCGCGACGGGGCTGAGCCGGTCGGGGGTGACCTCGAGAACGGATGCCGCGGGCAGCGCGAGCGTCCATTCGTCGAGCGGCGCCGGCCCGGCCGAAAGGTACGGGTGCGGGCCGGTGCCGAACGGCGCGGGCCGGTCGCTGAGGTTGCGCGCACGCACCGTCTGCGTGAGGCCGTCCGTCCCGAGGGAGTAGGTCGTCTCGACGCGCACGCGCCACGGGTACCCCGACTGCGGCACGACGGTCGCGCCCAGGGTGACCGTGCTCTCCGTGCCCGCGACCTTCTCGAACTGCGCCCACGAGAGCAGGCCGTGCAGGGCGTGCGACCGCTCGGGTTCGGTCAGGGCGGTCACGAGCTGCTGCCCGTCGAACGTGTACGTCCCGTCGACGATGCGGTTCGGCCACGGGGCGAGGGTGGTGCCGCGGTAATCGGGGCGCACCTCATCGGCGTCGAACGGGACGATGAGGTCGCGGCCGTCGTGCCGGAGGACGCGCAGCGACGCGCCGGTCGAGGCGACGACGGCCTCGTAGGTGCCGAGTCGCAGGGTGTGCTGGATGCCGGAGAGCGGCGGGGCGGAGGTCACGGGCGGAGCATCACTTTCAGGGCGGCGCGGTCATCCATCAGGCGGTAGCCGTCGGCGGCTTCGCCGAGGCTCAGTTCGCGATCGAAGACGGCCCCGGGGTCGACTGTACCGTCGAGCACTCCCGGCAGGAGGGCGTCGATGTACGCCCTGACCGGAGCGACCCCGCCGGCGACCGTGATGTTGCGCTCGAACTGCCGGCGCTGGAGCGGCGCGTCGGAGTACTGCGGCACACCGACGCGGGTGACGGTGCCGCCGGCGCGCACGGCGCCGAGCGCCTGCTCGTACGCGGGCAGGTGACCGACCGCGTCGATGACGACGTGCGCCCCGAGCCCATCGGTGAGCTCGCGGACGGCCGCGACGCCCTCCTCGCCGCGCTCGGCGACGACATCGGTCGCGCCGTACCGGCGACCCAGGTCGGTGCGCGCCTCGTGGCGGCCCATGAGGATGATCCGCTCGGCGCCGAGCTGCCGCGCCGACAGGACGGCGAGCAGTCCGACCGCACCGTCGCCGATGACGACGACGTCCCGTCCCGGTGCGGCGCCGCCCGTCACGGCCGCGTGCCAGCCGGTGCCGTACACGTCGCTCAGGGTCAGCAGGCCCGGCATCCGCTCGTCGTCCTCGGCGACGTCGACGCGGTAGAGCGTTCCGTCGGCGAAGGGCGCGCGCCGCCGCTCGGCCTGCGCACCGCCCGCGCCGGTCGGGACCGAGATGCCCGCGACACGGCAGGAGGTCTGCAGCCCGGCGCGGCAGAACTCGCACTCGCCGCACGAGAAGACGAACGGCACGATGACGACGTCGCCGGGTGCGACCGTGCGGACCTCGGCACCGACCTCCTCGACCACGCCGATCATCTCGTGCCCCATCGACCGGCCGGCGTCGGTCGGCGCCATCGAGTGGTAGGGGTGCAGATCACTGCCGCACACGCAGGCGACGACCGTGCGCAGGACGGCGTCGGTGGGCTGTTCGATCCGAGGCTCGGGGACGTCGATCACGCGGACGTCGCCGGGGCCGTACATATACGCAGCTCGCATCCCTGAATTCAACTACGGATGCGGCGGCGAGGTGCTGTGCGAGGCTGTCGCCATGGCCTCACTCCACGATGTCGTCGTCATCGGCGCGGGCCTCGCCGGGCTGCGCTGCGCCACGCTGCTCGCGCAGGCCGGACGAGACGTCGTCGTCCTGGATGCGGCGGACGAGGTCGGCGGCCGGCAGCGCACCGACCGCGTCGACGGGTTCCTCCTCGATCGGGGCTTCCAGGTCGTGAACCCGCGCTACGACGCCCTGGCCCGCGCGGTCGACCCCGCCGATCTCGACCTGCGGGCCTTCCCGGTCGGAGTAAGGGTCGTGCGCGGCGGCCGGTCCGATGTCTTCGCGCACCCGCTGCGGCACCCGGCCCTGCTGCCGGCGACCCTCGCGGGCGCCCTGTCGGGGCTCGTCACGGCGCGCGACCTCGTGGCGGCCCTGCGGTGGCTGGGGCCTGCGCTCGTCGGCCCCGCATCCGTCGCCGCCGGGCCCGACGCGACACTGCACGACACCTGGGATCGTCTCGGGCTGACGGGACCGCTGCGGTGGTCGGTGCTCGAGCCGTTCCTCACCGGTGTGCTCGCCGACGACGGGGGTGCCACCTCGTCGGCCTACGCCACGCTGCTCGTGCGCCTGTTCGCGCTCGGGACTCCGGGGGTGCCCGCGGCGGGCGTCGGCGCCCTCCCCCGCCGCGTCGCCGATCTCGCTCGGAAGGCGGGCGCGGACATCCGCCTCGAGCATGCCGCCACCGGCATGGACGTGAGGGGCGACCGCGTCGAGGTGGCGCTGCGCGGCGCGGAGGTGATCGCGGCGCGCGAGGCGGTCGTCGCGGTGGGCGGCGAGGCGCTGCGCGAGCTCGTGGACCTGCCCACGCCGCCGATGCGCGGGCTACAGACGTGGTGGTTCGGCACGGACGCAGGGGCACCGGCATCCGCTCTGCTGGTCGTCGACGGCGACCGGTCGGGGCCGATCGTCAACAGCGTCGTCATGTCGCGCACGGCCCCCGCCTACGCGCCGCCGGGGCGCCACCTGGTCGCCGCGAGCTGCCTGCTCGACAGCGGCGCCGATGAGCGTGCCGTGCGCGGGCAGCTGGAGCGGCTGTGGGGCGGCGCAGCCCGCGGGTGGGAGCTGCTGCGACGCGACGACATCGCGCACGCTCTGCCCGCCCTGCCCCCGCCCCTGCGGCACCCTTCCCCCGCGCGCCTGTCGGAGCGGCTGGTCGTCGCCGGGGATCACCGCGAGACGCCCTCGATCGCCGGTGCGCTCGTCTCGGGTGAGCGTGCCGCCCGGGCGGTTCTCGGCTGAGCGCTACGGGCGGTCGCCGGTCGCCACCGGCCGGTCGGGGTGGTTCGACCACTGGCTCCACGAACCGCCGTAGAGCGCCGCGTCGATGCCCGCGAGGCTCAGCGCGAATGCGGCCTGCGCGGCCGAGACCCCCGAGCCGCAGCTCACGCCGACCGCCGTGTCGGCTGTGACGCCGAACGCGGCGTAACGCTCGCGCAGCTCGTCGGCCGAGCGGAAGCGCCCGCGCTCGTCGACATTGCCGCCGGTGGGCGCGTTGACCGCTCCGGGGATGTGACCGGCGCGCGGATCCATCGGCTCGACGTCGCCGCGGTACCGCTCGGGCGCGCGCACGTCGAAGAGGATCCCGGATGCCGGGAGCGCCGCAGCCTCGTCGATGTCCAGACGCGACAGGTGACCCGGTGTCAGCGCGACGTCACCGCGAGCCGCGTGCACGGTGCCGGACTCGAGCGGCAGCCCGGCATCGCGCCAGGCCCGCAGTCCGCCGTCCAGGACCCGGACGTCGGGCACACCGGCATCCGTCAACACCCACCAGGCGCGCGCGGCGCCGAATGTCTGCCAGTCGTCGTAGACGACGACCGTGTCGCCGGTGTCGACACCCCAACGTCGGGCCGCGGTCTGCAGGTCGGCGACCTCCGGCAGCGGATGCCGGCTGTCCTCCTGCGCGCCGTGGGCGGCGAGCTCGTCGTCCAGGCTCACGTACACGGCCCCCGGAACGTGGCCCGCCTCGTGCTCGGCGCGGCCGTCGGGCCGGTCGAGGCGCCACCGGACGTCGAGGACCGTCAGGGGCGCGGCATCCCGGATCATCCGGTCGAGTTCGTGGGGATCGATCAGTCGCGCGCGTGCCATGGCTCGACCCTACGACCGCGGACCGGCCGGCACCGTGCCGACGAGCCCGACCGACGCAACGGGGCCCCGAGCGAAGAACGCTCGAGGCCCCGTCGAGGCGGGCGCGGAACGGTGCGCCCGACCCGCGGGCGATCAGTCGCCCAGGATGCCGTCGACGAGGTCGTTCACGTCGGACGAGACATCGCCGACGGTGCTGTCGACGTCGCTCGTGATGTCGTCGACGAGGTCACCGGTCTCAGTGGTGACCTCGTTCGTGATGTCACCGGTCTCCGTGGTGGCGTCGTTCGTGACGTCGCCCACCTCACCGTTCACGTCGGGCGAGACGTCGGTGTCCGTCTCCGGCGAGACGTCGGTGTTCGGCGAGACATCCGTGTCGTTGCCCGAGCCGACCTCGTTGCCGTTGCCGACCTCGTTACCCGAACCGATGGGAGCATCGATCGACGTCTCGTTGCCGGAGCCGACCGGTGCGTCGACGCTGTTGCCGGAGCCGATGGGCGCGTCGTTACCGGAGCCGATGTCGCCCGTCGAGATGTCGCCGACAGAGACGAGGTCGCCGCCGCTGATCGATCCGCTCAGCAGGTCGTTGATGTTGAGGACGTCGGTGAATGCCTCCGTCGCCGTCGTGGTGGTGGTGTCCTTGCTCTCGGCCGCGTTGGCGGGCAGAGCGAATCCGGCGGTCAGGGCGACCGCGGCGAGTCCGGTGGAGCCGAGGACGAGGGTCCGCTTCAGGTTGGTACGCATGTGTCTGTTTTCCTTCCTTCAGTGCGGCTTTCGCACGATGGGTCATCCGGGAGCCACCGGTGAATCGGATTGGCGCAGAACAGCCGGATCGACGTCGACGACGGCGCGAGCGCTCCCGAGAGCCGCGTCTTTACGGGGCTGCCGGGGAAACCTGGAAACTCCTTATGTGACGCGATGATCCGTTGCCTGCGGCCGAGCTCGAGCGCCGCAGAGCCGCGGGGATCGACCGCTGCGAGAAGAGTCTGTTACCGACGGGTGAACGACCTCCGGACAAACTGTCAGCCCGCGTGCGCGACCGTCCGGATCCGTCCGATTCCCTTCGGAGCCCATTGCACGACATCGATCCGGACGTATTGAATGACGCGAAATGCGCCCCCACCGGCGCAGGAGCGGAGAACCCGTGACGATGGCACCCGAAGCCTTCACGCAGGACGCGACCCGGACGAGCGCCCGAGAAGGCTCCGTCGTGCTGACCGACGTGACCAAGCGCTACGGCGATCAGACCGCCGTCGACCGGCTCTCGCTCACTATCGAGCCCGGCGAGTTCATCTCGCTCCTCGGCCCGTCGGGATGCGGCAAGACGACCACGCTGCGGATGATCGCCGGCTTCGAGCACCCGGACGCCGGACTCATCTCCATCTCCGGCGCCGATGTGCGGGGCACGCCGCCCAACAAGCGCGACGTCAACACCGTGTTCCAGGCGTACGCGCTCTTCCCCCACATGTCCGTCGCGGAGAACGTCGCGTATGGGCTGACGCAGCGGCGCACACCGAAGTCCGAGGTGCAGGAGCGCGTGACGGCCGCCCTCGACATGGTGCAGATGCGCCGCTTCGCCGGCCGGCGCCCCACGCAGCTCTCCGGCGGTCAGCAGCAGCGCATCGCCCTCGCCCGGGCGCTCGTCAACCGCCCGTCGGTACTACTCCTAGACGAACCCCTCGGCGCCCTGGACCGGCAGCTGCGCGAGGAGATGCAGTTGGAGCTTAAGCTGCTGCAGTCGCGCCTGGGCATCACGTTCGTCTTCGTCACGCACGATCAGGGCGAGGCCCTGTCGATGAGCGATCGCATCGCGATCATGCGCGACGGGCGGATCGAGCAGCTCGCGGACGCCGACACGGTCTACTCGCGGCCGGCGACGGCCTACGTCGCCGCGTTCGTCGGGCAGCAGAACTTCTTCCGCGGCACGGTCGCCGACGGCGGCGCGGGCATCGACACCGCGCACGTGCGCGTCCGAGCGGCCGCCGGCGCGCTCCCGTCCGGCACCGGGAGCGCCGCCGTGCGCCCCGAGAACGTCACGATCGAGGGTGACGCGGATGCCGCGGCGCAGCCGAACGAGGTGCGCGGAGAGCTCCTCGGCGTCTCGCACCTCGGCGAGACCATGCAGTACCTCGTCCGGCTCGGCGACGATCAGAGCCTCATCGTCCGCCGCCCGACGCCGCAGGCGCCACGCCTCGCTCTCGGCGACGCGGTGGTCTGCCGCTGGCGGCCGCAGGACGTGCTGCTCTTCCCGTCCGACGACGCCGCCGTCGAAGCCGGCTACGTCGCCCCTCCCACCGAATGACCCCTGCACCGCACCCCCACCGACCCGGAGGCACCCGATGACCGAGCCGAACCCGATCCGCGTCCTCGCCCACGCCGATGCGATCCCCTTCATCCGTCGCGAGATCTCCCGTCGTCAGGTCCTCAGCCTCGCGGCCCTCGGCGGGGCGGCCGCCCTCCTGGCCGCGTGCGCGCCCGGGGGCGGGTCGAGCACCGGCCCGCAGGCGCAGGCCAGCGGCGGAGCCCTCGAGGACGCGCTCTCGGTCTACACGTGGGGCGACTACGACTCCCCCGACGTCGTCTCGGGCTTCACGAGCTCCCTCGGACCGAAGGTCTCGCTCGACTCGTACAGCTCCAACGAGGAACTCATCGCGAAGCTCGTCGCGGCGAAGGGCACCAGCGGCTACGACATCGTGGTCCCCACCGGTGTCTTCATCCCGCAGATGATCGAGAACGGCCTCCTGACGGAGCTCAACAAGGACCTTCTGCCGAACCTCTCGAACCTCGACCCGTCCTCGCTCGGCCGCGCCTGGGACCCCGAGAACGAGTACTCGGTCTGCAAGGCGTGGGGCACGACCGGCTTCGTGTACGACAAGACCGTCATCACCCGCGAACTGAAGACCTGGTCGGATTTCTTCGACGCCGCCCAGAACGAGGCGAGCGGCCGGACGAGCATGTCGGACGACCCGGCGGGCATCATCGGCGCCTACTTCTGGGCGAACGACCTCGACTGGAACACGGAGGACGCCGACGAGCTCGAGGCCTGCCGCGCGTTCCTCGTGAACGAGATCGCGCCCCACATCTCGGCCTTCGACTCCTACCCCGGCACGAACGCCATCCCCCAGGGCACGCAGGTGCTGATGCAGGCGTGGAACGGCGATGCCCGGTTGGGGCTGCTCGAATCGAGCGAGCCCGACCGCTGGCAGTGGGTCCTCCCCGGCCCCGTCACCGAGCTGTGGATGGACAACTGGGCGATCGCGGCGGGCGCCCCGCATCCCGAAGCCGCGCACGCGTTCATCAACTACTCGCTCACCCCCGAGTCGCTCATGCTGTCGCTCGACTACATCGGCTACAACGTCGGCGGCAAGGACATGCAGTCCGAGGCGGAGGGCGCCGGGATGGAGCTGACCGACCTCATCTTCTTTACCGAGGCCCAGCTCGCGACGATGCACGAGCAGCAGCTCAACGACTCGCAGACGACGCGCGTCGAGATCTGGAACGAGATGAAGGCCGCTGCGGGTGCGTAGACGCTCGCTCGGCGGCCTGCTCGCCCTGCCCGCCTGGGCATGGCTGGTCGCCTTCTTCGTCGCCCCCGTCTTGCTGGTCGTCTGGTTCAGTTTCGGCTACAAGCCCGGGATCTTCGGGACGCACGCGAACGACGTGCTCTCATTCGACCGATATCTCGAGGCGTTGTCGCCGACGTTCTTCACGACCTTCCAGAACACCCTCTGGGTGGGGGTGCTCGGCACCGCGCTGTGTTTCGTCATCGGCGCACCGGTGGCGTACTGGATGGCCTTCAAGGTGCGACCGCAGCGCCGCGGCATCCTGCTCGCCCTGATCCTCATCCCGTTCTGGACGAACTTCCTCGTCCGCACCATCGGGTGGCAGGTCATCATCGCGCCGGAGGGATGGCTCTCGTCCACGCTGCAGCAGCTCGGGCTGCTGAACGGACCGCTCGACCTGCTCTACACGCGCGGTGCGGTCCTGCTGGGGGTCGTCTACAACTACCTGCCGCTCATGATCCTGCCGCTGTTCGTCGCCTTCGATCGTGTCGGCCCTCTCGTGCGCGAGGCGTCGAAGGACCTCGGCGCCGGCAAGTTCGCGACCTTCGCCCGGGTGACGCTTCCCCTCTCGCGACCCGGCATCGTCGCGGGAGTGCTTCTGGTCTACATCCCCCTCATGGGCGACTACATCACCGCGACCGTCCTCGGCGGCGCGCAGGGCAACATGGTCGGCCAGCTCGTCGCGAGTCAGTTCCAGACCGCCCAGAACTGGGCGTTGGGATCGGCGATGGCCGTCGTCCTCATGCTCGTCATCGCCCTGAGCATCGGCGTCGCCGCCGCCCTCGTGTGGCTCGTCCTACTGCCGATGCGGCTGCGGAATCGTCTGGAGATCCCGGCATGAGCGTCACCACCAAGACCGAGGCGATCCTCCGCCGCAGCGAGGGCACGCTGCCCGGCAGCGACCGCCGACCCCACCGCTCCTGGAGCGATGTCGCCCTGAACGTCTGGGGCGTGCTCGTCGTGCTCTTCCTGTTCGCCCCCATCATCGTGATCGTCGTCTACTCGTTCAACACGGGTCGCCTGCTCGTGTCGTGGGACGGCTTCGGGCTCGACGCCTTCGCGACGATCCTCGACAAGCCCGCGGTGCAGAACGCCGTGCGGGTGTCGATCGTGACGGCCGCCTTCTCGGCCGCCATCGCGACCGTCCTCGGGACCCTCGCGGGCATCGCGATGGCCCGCCACCCCGGCAAGTGGGTGTGGTGGTTCCTGGGGCTGCTGCTGTTCGTCTCGGTCACTCCCGAGATCGTCGACGCCGTCGCCCTCCTCCCGTGGTTCGTCATGCTCGGGCAGGATGCCGGCCTGGCCGTCTTCAACGACGGCATCGTGCGGCTGTCGATCGGCGCCTCGCTCTTCTCGACCGCGGTGGTGTCGTACCTCGTTCGCGCCCGGCTCGTCGGGCAGGAGGCGAATCTCGAGGAGGCCTCGAGCGACCTGTACGCCTCACCGCTGACGACCTTCCGCCGCGTGACGCTGCCCCTGGCCGCGCCCGCGGTCTTCGCCGGCTTCCTGCTCTCGTTCACCCTTGGCCTCGACAACACCGTCATCGCCGCCTTCGTGCAGGTGTCGGGGTCGACGCCGTGGCCGGTGTACGTCCTCAGCGCGGTGCGGTCGGGGCTGCGTCCCGAGATCGCGGCGGTCTCGACCGTCATGCTGCTGCTCACCCTCGTCGCCCTGGCCGTCGTCGCGCTCGTCCTGCGCCGGGCCGGCGACTCGGCCACCGACATCGCCCGCACCATGGGAGGAGGATGACCGTGGCATCCGCTGATCTCGTCTCTACGGGCGGCCCCGTGTTCACCGCCGACACCGTCCGATCCCGCGCGTCGGCCGTCGCCGTCTCGGGGAGCCGGATCGTCGCGGTGGGGCACGACCTCTCCGACCTCATCGGACCGCGCACCGAGGTGGTCGACCTCGCCGGACGCCTGCTGGTGCCGGGCTTCCAGGACGCGCACGTGCACCCCGTCTCGGGCGGCCTCGAGCTGCTCCGCTGCGACCTGGGCGAGGGAACGGCCGAGGCGGAGTACCTCGCCACGATCGCGGAGTACGCGGCATCCCACCCCGATGAGGAGTGGATCCTCGGCGGCGGCTGGGCGATGTCCGCCTTCCCCGGCGGCACCCCCACCGCGGCCGTGCTCGACCGCGTCCTGCCGGATCGGCCCGCCTTCCTCCCCAACCGCGACGGGCACGGGGCCTGGGTGAACTCGGCCGCTCTCCGGCTCGCCGGCATCGACCGCGACACCCCCGATCCCGACGACGGACGGATCGAACGGGATGCCGACGGTCACCCGACCGGCACGCTCCACGAAGGCGCCATGTCGCTCGTGAACCGGCTGATCGACGACCCGTCCCCCGCTTTCCTGCGCGAGGCGCTCCTGGCCGGCCAGCGCTACCTGCACTCGTTCGGGATCACGGCCTGGCAGGACGCGATCGTCGGGACCTACAGCGACCTCGTCGACCAGGGCGAGACCTACCGCGACGCCGCCCGTGACGGCTCGCTCACGGGCACGGTGGTCGGCGCGCTCTGGTGGGACCGAACGGCGGGGCTCGAGCAGATCCCCTCGCTCGTCGAACGCCGGGAGCGCTTCAGCCACGGCCGCTTCCAGGCGACGAGCATCAAGATCATGCAGGACGGCGTGGCCGAGAACTTCACCGCCTCGATGCTCGCGCCCTACCACGACGGTCACGGCCACCCGACCGACAATTCGGGCATCTCGTTCGTCGACCCCGAGATCCTGAACGAGGCGGTGCCGCAGCTGGACGCGCTCGGGTTCCAGGTGCACTTCCACGCCATCGGCGACCGCGCCGTGCGGCAGTGCCTCGATGCGGTGGAGCACGCGATCGCCCGCAACGGTCGCAGCGACGGCCGGCACCACATCGCGCACCTGCAGGTCGTGCATCCCGACGACGTCGCCCGGTTCCGCGAGCTCGGGGTCGCCGCGAACATGCAGTCCCTCTGGGCGACGTACGAGCCGCAGATGATCGATCTGACCCTCCCCTTCCTCGGCGACCCGCGGATCGCGTGGCAGTACCCGTTCGGCGACCTCCTCCGCGCCGGGGCGGTCCTCGCGGCGGGCAGCGACTGGTCGGTCTCGACACCCGACCCGCTCGCGGCCATCCACACGGCGGTGAACCGCACGGCCGCACCGGGCCACGAGGAGGGCGACTACGAGGCGTTCCTGCCCGAGCAGGCCATCGACCTCGCCACCTCCCTCACGGCCTACACGGCGGGCTCGGCCTGGGTGAACCACCTCGACGAGACGACCGGGACGATCGAGGTCGGCAAGGCCGCCGACCTCGCGGTCCTCGACCGCGACCCGTTCGCCGGGCCTCCCGAGCTCATCGGGGCGACGCGCGTCCTGCAGACCTTCGTCGACGGCTCGCGCGTGTACGCGTCGGAGGACGCGTGAGCGCCCACACGACGGTCTTCGAGCGGCGGCCACCGGCGGCATCCGTCCTCGACCGCAGCCTCGACGGCAGCCGTCATGCGGTGTTCTGGACCGAGGACGTGCCCCGCACCCTGCGCCCGGACCGACCCGCGCTGCGCGGCACCCACCGCGCCGACCTCGTGGTCGTCGGCGCCGGGTACACGGGCCTGTGGACGGCGCTGCTCGCCGTCACCCGCGACCCGGGCCTGCGCGTGGTCGTGCTCGAGGCGAACCGGGTCGGGTGGGCGGCCTCGGGACGCAACGGCGGGTTCTGCGAGGCGAGCCTCACCCACGGTCCCGAGAACGGACAGGCGCGCTGGCCCGACGAGATGCCGACGCTCGACCGGCTCGGGCGCGAGAACCTCGACGCGATCGCCGCCGCCGAGGGCGAGTACGGCATCGACGTGCAGTTCGAGCGCACCGGTCAACTCGCCCCCGCGGTCGAGGAGCACCAGCTGCCCTGGCTCGAGGAGTGGGCCGCCGACGATCCGCACGTGACGCTGCTCGACGAGGCGGCCACCCGGCGCGAGGTCGACTCGCCGACCTATCTCGGCGCCGTGTGGGAGAAGGACACGACGGCGCTCGTGCACCCCGGTCTGATGGCGGCCGAACTCGCCCGCGCGTGCGAGGAGCGCGGCGTCGTCATCGCCGAGCGCACCCACGTCCGGTCCCTCGAGACCCCGTCCGCCGGCGGTGTGTCGGTCGTCACCGACGACGGGCGGGTGGATGCCGCGCACGCCGCGCTCGCCACGAACGTCTTCCCCTCGCTGCTGCGCCGCAACCGCCTCATGACCGTGCCGGTCTACGACTACGTCCTCATGACCGAGCCGCTCACCGAGGCGCAGTGGGACGCGATCGGATGGCGCAACCGCCAGGGCATCGGCGACATGGCCAACCAGTTCCACTACTACCGGCCGACACGCGACGGGCGGATCCTCTTCGGCGGTTACGACGCCGTCTACCACTACGGCCGGCGGGTCGACCCGCGCTACGAGGACCGCCCGCAGTCGTGGCGCCGGCTCGCGAGCCACTTCTTCACGACGTTCCCGCAGCTCGAGGGGCTGCGCTTCTCGCACCGCTGGGCCGGAGCGATCGACACCTCGACGCAGTTCACGGCGTTCTTCGGCACCGCCCGACGCGGGCGCGTCGCGTACGCCGCCGGGTTCACCGGCCTGGGCGTGGGGTCGACGCGATTCGCCGCCGACGTGATGCTCGACCTGCTGAACGGACGGGAGACCGAACGGACCGCCCTCGAGATGGTGCGCCGACGCCCCCTCCCGTTCCCGCCCGAACCGGTGGCCGCGATCGGCATCGAGGCGACCCGATGGTCTCTCGACCGTGCCGACCATCACCGCGGTCGGCGCAACGCGCTGCTGCGAACCCTGGACGCCCTCGGTCTCGGGTTCGACTCGTGAGCACCCTCGAGCCGCAGACGGTGCAGGATGCCGCATCCCTCGTCATCCCGCTCTCGCCGCTCCCCGTGGACCACGTCGTCGACGGCGCACCCGAGGCGGGATACGTCGAGCTGACCGACGCGGTCGGCGTGTGGGAGCACACCCCCGGAACATCGAGCGACGTCGAGGCCGACGAGGTGTTCGTCGTGCTCTCGGGTCGCGCGACCGTGCGATGGGCGGGCGGCGAGCTCACCCTCGTCCCCGGCACCGTCGGCCGCCTCAGTGCCGGCACCGCGACGGTGTGGACGGTCACCGAGACCCTGCGCAAGGTGTACGTGACGAGTGGCGCGTGACGTGGCCTCAGCCCACCGTCGCGCGACGCACGAGCAGGGCCAGGTGCAGCGCGGTCTGCACCTCGCCGTCGTCGAGGTCGGCGCCCAGCAGGTCTTGGATGAGCGCGATCCGCTGGTAGAACACCGACCGCGACAGGTGCGACGCGGATGCCGCGGCCGTGCGATTACCGGGATGGGCGAGCATCGCCTCCAGCACGTCCAGCAGGTCACCCGACCGGGCGAGGTCGTAGTCGATGAGGGGTGCGAGCATCCGCTCGCCGTGCTCGATGACGCGGTGGTCGTCGCGCAGGGCGGTGATGAGCCGCGCGAGCGGACGGTCCTCCGCGCGCCGCACGTGCGGACCGCCGGAGTGCGGCGCCGACGCCCCGCGGGCGAGGTCGATCGCCTCCTGCAACGACGCGAGCCCGGCATCCAGTCCGGTCGCGGCGGAGCCGACGGACAGGACGATCCGATCGGCATCCCCGCCGAGGCCGACGGCGAACGCACGGGCGGCGTCGTCGTCGAACGCGTCACGGGTCGGCAACGACAGGAGCATCGCGACCCCGGTGCCGGCGGGCGACCCGGCGAGCGCGCGGCCGCCGAGACGGCGCGCCGCCTCATCGGCGACCTGCGGGTCGGGCGTGACACCGGTGACGACCACCCCGCGCAGTTGGGATCCGTCGACGGGCAGCCCCGCCGCCTCGACCCGCGCCGTCACCGGTCCGCGGGCGCCGAAGCGGCCGCGGACCAATCGGTCGAGCAGCTGACTGCGGCCGATGCGTCCCCACTCCGCCGCGCCGCCCTCCGTGAGACGACCGAACGAGAGCGCCAGTGCCCCCTGCTCGACGACGTTGAGCCGGCCGGCGGCATGGGGCGGGCCGGGCAGGGCGATGAGGTGCCCCCACCGGGTCCCGCGCGCCTCGACCGGCACGATGAGCCAGTCCGGCTCCCCCGCTCCGCGGTGCGCCAGCCGGGAGCGGACCTCCCACCGGGTGAGCGTCTCCTCCTCGATCGCGGCGGGAACCTCGGCGACGACGACGTCGTGCGCCAGTGTCTCGAGGACGACGGGCGCCGACAGCACATGGGCGACCTGGGCGACGATGTCGTCCGCGGGCGCGCCCCGCAGGGCCAGCGCCGTGAACCGCGACCGCACCTCCTCGCGTACCCGCAGGGCCGCGGACTGGTCGTCGATGATACGGCGGTGCACCGCCTCGGTGATCGCGACGAACTTCACTTCGCGGTGCAGGGCGATCAGGGCCAGACCGGCTTCTCCGGCCGTCGCCACGACCGCGCTCGGCACCTGCGCGTGGTGGGTGCCGAGTTCGAGGACGAGGCACGACAGTCCCGCACGGGCGAGCTCCCCGACGAACGCGGCCAGCCCGTCGGGGTCGTCGGGCCAGGCCGAGCCCGTCGAGAGCAGCAGTTCCCCGCCGTTCAGCAGGCGGGCGACACCCGGACTGTCCGAGACGTGCACCCACCGCACGAGCGCGTCGAGGGCCGGTCCCCCCACCAGCACCTCCGGCCGGCCGGACTGCACCGCGCTCAGCGCGAGCACCTCCCGCACCCGGGGCAGGCTGACGGCGCCGTCCGGACGTTCGGTCCGCTCCGGCATCCGATCGTCGTCGGGGGGAAGCATCGATACTCGCCGTTCGGGTCCAGGGAGCACAGGTGCGCTCAGCCTAACCGTTCCGGACGATCCGTCCGGATGACCGCCGCCGCGTCCCGCTGCGGCCCGGCACAGAAGGAGAATCTGTGAGCGCCGTCTCGCACTGGTGGCGTGACCACGGAGCCGTCCCGGCGCGCACACCTCTTGCCGGTGACCTCGACGTCGACGTCGCGATCGTCGGCGCCGGGTACACCGGACTGTGGGCGGCCTACTACCTCGCCGAGCGGCGCCCCGACCTGCGCATCGCGGTGCTCGAGCGCCGGTACGCCGGCTTCGGGGCCTCGGGGCGCAACGGCGGCTGGTTGACGAACTCCGTCACGGGCGGGCGCGAGCGCTACGGGCGCGAGGGCGGCATCCGCCAGCAGCGCGCCATGAACGACACCGTCGACGAGGTGATCCGGGTCGCCGCCGCCGAGGGCATCGACGCCGACATCCGCGCGGGCGGCGAGCTGACGATCGCCCGCAGCCCCGCGCAGCTCGCCCGCCTCGACGCGATGTTCGCGGCCGAGTCGGCATGGCCCGGCGCCGACGTGGAGCGGTGGGATGCCGCGCGCACCGCGGAGCACGTGCGGGTCGCCGGCACGCTCGGCGCGGTGTGGCATCCGCACTGCGCTCGCATCCACCCGGTGAAGCTGCTCACCGGACTGGCCGCGGCCGTCGAGCGGCGCGGTGTCACGATCCACGAGGACACCGCCGTCGCCGAGATCCTGCCCGGGCGGGCCGTGACCGACCGCGGCGTCGTGCGCGCGAGCGCGGTGATCCGCGCGACGGAGGGGTTCACGACCGACCTGCGCGGAGAGCACCGCACGTGGCTGCCGATGAACTCGTCGATGATCGTCACGGCCCCGCTGCCGGCGGATGCCTGGGAGCAGATCGGGTGGTCGGATGCCGCGACCCTCGGCGACGCCGCGCATGTGTACATGTACGCGCAGCGCACCGCCGACGGCCGTATCGCGTTCGGTGGTCGCGGCGTGCCCTACCGCTACGGCTCGCGGCTCGACACCGACGGCGCGACGCCGGCGAAGACCGTGGCGTCGTTGACCGACCTGCTGCGGCGCTTCTTCCCGGCGGCATCCGACGTGCCGGTCGAGGACGCCTGGTCGGGCGTGCTCGGCGTGCCCCGGGACTGGGCCGCGACGGTCGGCTTCGATCGGTCGAGCGGGCTCGGGTGGGCGGGCGGCTACGTGGGGACCGGCGTCGCGACGACGAACCTCGCCGGTCGCACGCTCGCCGATCTCGTGCTCGGCGAGGACTCCGACCTGGTGTCGCTGCCCTGGGTCGGCCACCGCACCCGGCGGTGGGAGCCCGAGCCCCTGCGCTGGCTCGCGGTGCACGGCATCTACGGCGCCTACCGTTTCGCCGACGCGCACGAGGACCGCGGCGGCGGCACCTCGCCCGTCGCCCGCCTCGCCGACCTCATCGCCGGCCGGTGACCGCCGACCCGACGCGAACGGCGCCCCTCCCGTCTGGATGACCGCGGTTCGAGTCGGTTCGGGTGATGGGGAGTTCTCCCCATTCCCCGCCGTGCCCTCCGCGCCTACCGTCGGGATGCGGAGGGGGGTCGTCATGGGCATGATGTTGCCGAACGAGCTCGTTTGGATCATGCAGAAGCTCGGCTTCGAGTGGCCCGACATCGACGAGGACGAGGTCCGTCGCGCCGCCACGATCGTTCGGACCTTCGGCGGCGAACTCGAGGGCGTGATCCAATCGGTCGACCGCGTGGTCAACAACGACCTCAGCGCCGCATTGCGCGGTCAGGCAGGTCCGGCGACCGTCGCGGCATGGAACACCACGCGCTCCCAGAACCTGCAGAAGCTCGTCGACATCATGCCCCCCGCCGCGACCGCGATGGACGTGGGGGCGGGCGTCGTCCTCGGCCTGAAGATCAAGGTCATCGCGGACGTCACCACCACCGCCCTCGCCCTCATCGGCATGCTCAGCAACCCGATCACCGCCGCAGGCGCGGGTCCCATGCTGATCATCAAGAAGAAGCTGCTCAACGCGGCCGTCGACACCGTCGTCGAGGAGTTGATCGCACAGCTCGCGCCCATGGTGATCGAACCCCTGGCGGGCGAGCTCCCGGCCATCATCGACGCCGTCCTCGATGCGCCGGTCGTCGAAGGTCAGGTCGGCGACTCGGACGAGTTCTACGCCGATCTGGAGGCGCTGAGCAACGCGCAGTCGGCGCTGGGCACCCACAGCGCCGATCTCCAGCAACTGACGGCGACCTTCATCTCGGACCTGGGCTCGCTCGATCTCGGAGGTGATGCATCATGAGCGCCGCCGGCCGCGCCGTGAAAGACGCCCTCGACGCGCTGCGCCGCGGCGCGGATGATCTGCACGTCCGCCTCGACACCGGCGTCACCCGCAAGATCGACACCCACGTCACCCGGACGAACAGCGACGTGGACGTGCTCGACGGGAACACCGTCGACCTGGATGCCCCGACCGTTCCCCACACGAACCGGTTCGACGGCGACGGGTCGGGGTCCGGCGGTGAGCGCCGGCGCGGCGTCGATCGCGGTGACGGGCGCGACGACTACGGCCACTTCGTCGGAAGCGGCAACCGCCCGTGGGTCGACAAGGAGGGCCAGGGCCTCGACATCATCGAGCGTCGCTACGGCGCGCCGGTGGTTCGCGATCAGGTCAATGCCGGCATCCCGGGGCACAACCGACCCGGCACCGACGTCCCCCAGGTTCGCCGCTTCGACGGGCTGTTCCGCAATACCGACGGCACATGGACGGGCGTGGAGATCAAGAGCGGCTCGGCGACGAGAAACCCCGCGCAGCAGGGGTTCGACGACGCGATCAGCGGCGACAACCCGGCCTACGCGGTGCTCAACGGTGACCGGATTAGGATCGTCGATGTGATCCTGCAGGAGGTACCTTGAGCACGCCGACGCACATCTTCCAGGAGAACGGTTCGAGCAGGTTCCCCCTGATCGATAATCTGCGGCCTTTCGAGGAGCAGATCCGGTTCACCCTGACGCAGATGGACGGCACCTCCTTTTGGGCACTCAGCCTCTGGCGTGCGCCCGAAGGTGCGAACCTTCGGGCGAGCTTGCCTCCGGCGGAGAACTACATTCAGTGCGCGGGCGATGCGGCGGGCGTGACGGTCGAAGTCCGCTCCGTCGACACGTTCGGCGCGGCGCACCAGTACACCGTCGGCAAACCCGCCACGAGACTCCCGTCGGAGCCGACGGAAACGATCCGATGGGACAGCGGCCGGCACAGCACGCGGGTCTTCACGAACGAGGTCTTCACCCTCGACGAAGCAGCAGACCTGTTCATCGCCTACTACCGCGACGATCGCGTGCCCGCCCAGTACACCTTGCGTGAGCTCAGCGGCGTCTGACCCCGACCCGCAGTCGACCGGCTGGGGAGTTCGGTGACCACGCCGACGCCACCGGCATCCATCCCCTCCCGAAGACAGCCGTTCCCGTCGGGTCGAGACGTCGCAGATGGTCGCGCGACGGGCGGCGAGACGACCATCTGCGACGTCTCGCGAGCGCGGGCGGAATGGGGCGTTCTCCCCATCGCGCTCGGGGGGTCGCGCTCACTAGCGTCGGTGGCGGAGGTGGTTCCCGTGGGGATGATGTTGCCCAATGAGCTGATCTGGATCATGGACAAGATGGGGCTGGAGTGGCCCGACATCGACGAGGACGAGGTCCACAAGGCGGCCGATCTCGTGCGCGGCTATCGCGATGACATGGAGTCGATCATCCAGGCCGTCGACAACCGTGTGAACGGCGACCTGGCCACGGCGCTGCAGGGGAACGCCGGCACGGCGCAGGTCGAGGGGTGGAACCGCAACCGTTCCGACAACATGCAGAAGCTCCTCGACGTGCTCGGCCCCGCAGCGACCGGGATCGACATCGCGGTCGGCATCGTCCTGGCGATGAAGATCAAGGTGATCGCCGAGGTGACCCTGACCCTGATGCAGCTCGTCCCGTTGCTCGCCGCAGGTCCCTTCGGAGCGGGCGGCGCGGCGGTGCTGCTGCTCGCACGCAAGAAGCTGCTCGCGATGGCGATGGAGGCGACGCTCGAGCAGGTCATCAACGAAGTGCTTCCGCTCGCGGTCGAGCCGCTCGTCGAGCAGGTCCCGGTGATCGTCATGGCCCTCATGGACGCCCCCGTCGTGGAGGGCGCCATCGGCGACGTGGATGAGTTCGAGGCCGACCTCGAGGCCCTCGAGGCCGCGGCCGACGAGATGGACGCGCAGGCCGTCGACATCGAGGACCGCACGGATCGGCTGCTCGCCGACCTCGCCAACCTGCAGATCTCGGGAGACTGACATGACGATGAAGAAGCTCATGCGCGAGATCGTCGATGCCGTCGACGGTGCCGGCCGCGAGTTCAAGAAGGGGTTCGGCAGCGCGTTCCGCAAGCGCGGCGGCAAGCATCGCGCCGACGCCGCTCGCATCCGGGGGACGGATCGGCGCAACAGCGCCGACGCCGGCCGGCACCGGCGCGACGCGCCGGTCACCAGCCACGCGAAGAAGTACGACATGCTGACGGACGTCACGCGCGGGCGTGAGCAGCTCGGCCGCACCGGCCGCCACGCCGCACCGGATTACGACGTCGCGCGCGACCTCGGGACCTCGGTCGGCCAGGCGGTGCGGGAGACCCCGCGCGACGTGCTGAAGGAGGTGCTCGGCACCCCGAAGAAGGTTCCCGGGCAGGTCGTAGAGGAGCTGTACGAGGACGCCATCGGGCAGGACAACCCCGATGCCTACGGTCAGACGAGCAGCGGTGACATGGAGTTCCTCGCCCCCGCCGGCGAAGCGGCCGAGCTGCGCCGACTGAGCCGGGGCGCGCTCGAGGAGCGCTTCGATCTCCCGCCCGGCACGCTGGACGGCGCGACGTTCGAGGTCCGCCCCGTCCCCGGGACGAACTTCGTCACCCTCGACATCTCTCGCCCCGACTGACCGGGGCCCGGCCCGCGGTCAGGGGTGCAGCGCGTCGGCGGGTACGCCGAGCAGCGCGGCGAGTGCGCGTCGCGTCAGGTCGGTGCGCGTGGGATCGTCGCGCCAGCGGACGAGGCCCTGCGCACCGAGGCCGTCGATGATCGCGAGCAGGTGCCAGGCGATCGCGTCGGCGTCGACGGTGGCGAACTCGCCGCGCTTGCGGCCGCGCTCGATCTCGGCGGCGAGCGCCCGCTGCCACGCGTCCATCTCGGCGCGCACCCGGATGGCGAGCTGCTCGTTGCGGGTGCCGAGCGCCCACCCCTGCACCCAGACGAGCGTGACGGCGCTCGGCTCCTCGCCGAAGACGGTGTCGAGCAGGATGCCGAGACGCGCCGTCGCGGCATCCGTCACCCTCATCGCGGCCCGTACAGTACGAAGCTCGTCGGCGACGACGGCGCCGAAGGCCTCGGCCACGAGGACGTCCATCCCGTCGGCGTGGTGCGCGACAAGCCCGGCGGCCACTCCGACGCGGGCGGCCACCGCCCGCAGGGTCACGGCGTCGAGGCCCTCCTCGAGGGCGATCTCCCGCGCCGCGGCGGCGATCTCGTCGCGGCGCTCGGCCGGGGTCTTGCGCGTCCGGTGCGCGATTGACGCCTGTGACATGGACTCGATAGCCTCCCCTTGTTGATCAAACGATCAATAAGCTACCCGACACCCGAGGGAGACGCCATGGCCTGGCGGATGCCGAGCGAGACCACCCCGCACGAGCGCACGTGGATGGCGTTCCCCCGTGCGGGTCTCACCCTCGGCGACACCGACGCCGAGCGCGAGGAAGGCTACGCGACGTGGAGCGCCGTCGCCGCCGCCGTCGCCCGGTTCGAGCCGGTCACGATGGTCGTCGACCCGACCGAGACGGCGCGGGCGCGCCGCATGCTGCCCGCGGACGTGACGCTCCTCGAGGCCCCGGTCGACGAGTACTGGATGCGGGACCACGGCCCCACCTTCGTCGTCGACGACGAGCGCCCCGGCGTCCTCGGCGCGGTGGACTGGATCTTCAACGGCTGGGGCGCCCCGGACTGGGCGCAGTGGCAGGACTCCGCCGCGCACGCCCGCCTGATCGCCGGCGAGGTGGGAGCGGAGCTCGTCTCGTCGATGCTCGTGAATGAGGGCGGCGGCATCCACGTCGACGGCGAGGGGACCGTCCTGCTCACTGCGACGGTGCAGCTCGATCCGCGCCGGAACCCCTTCGCCGACCGCGCGCGCGTCGAGGCCGAGATGGCGCGCACCCTCGGCGCCACGACGCCCGTCTGGCTGAGCCGCGGCCTGACCCGTGACTACGACGACTTCGGCACCAATGGGCACATCGACATCGTCGCGACGATCCCCTCGCCCGGCCGCATCCTGCTGCACGACCAGCGCGACCCCGCCCACCCCGACCACGCCGTCACCGCGCAGCTGCGCTCCGAGCTCGAGGAGCAGACGGATGCCGCCGGTCGCCGCTTCGAGATCGTCTCGCTCCCCGCACCCGAGACCCTCACCGACGCGCACGGTCCGGTCGACTGGAGCTACGTCAACCACCTCGTCGTGAACGGCGGCGTCATCGCGTGCGGGTTCGGCGAGGAGCGCGCCGACGCGCAGGCGCGAGCGATCCTCGCCGAGGCCTACCCGGGCCGCGAGATCGTCACGGTCGACGCCCGTGGCCTGTTCGCCCGAGGCGGCGGCATCCACTGCATCACGCAGCAGCAGCCGGCGGTGACCGCGTGATCGACGTCGTCGAGGCCTCGATCGCCGACCTCCGGACAGCGCTGGAGTCGGGCGAGACCACCGCGGTCGAGCTCGTCGACGCCTACCTCGCGCGCATCGACGCCTACGACGGGCCCGAGACCGCGACGGCGCTGGGCGCCGTGGTCGTGCGCAACCCCGAGGCGCGCGCCGAGGCGGCGGCCTCCGACGCCCGTCGCGCGCGCGGCGAGAGCCTCGGGCCGCTCGACGGGATTCCGTACACGGCCAAGGACAGCTACCTCGTGCGCGGCCTGACCGCCGCCGCCGGCTCGCCCGCCTTCGCCGACCTGGTCGCGCAGCGCGACGCGTTCACCATCGAGAGGCTGCGCGCCGCGGGCGCGATCTGCCTCGGACTCACGAACATGCCGCCGATGGCGAACGGCGGCATGCAGCGCGGCGTCTACGGGCGCGCCGAGAGCCCGTACAACGCCGAGTGGCTCACCGCGCCGTTCGCGTCGGGCTCGTCCAACGGCTCGGGCACGGCGACGGCCGCGAGCTTCGCCGCCTTCGGGCTCGGGGAGGAGACCTGGTCGTCGGGCCGAGGCCCCGCCTCGAACAACGCCCTGTGCGCCTACACCCCCTCTCGCGGGGTCGTCTCGGTGCGCGGCAACTGGCCGCTCGTGCCGACGATGGACGTGGTCGTCCCGCACACCCGCACGATGGCCGACCTGCTCGAGGTGCTCGAGGTCATCGTCGCCGACGACCACGAGACCCGGGGAGACTTCTGGCGCGTGCAGCCGTGGGTCGACCTGCCCGCCGCCTCCGCAGTGCGGCCGGCGTCGTACCCTGCTCTCGCGGAGGGTGCGTCGCTCGCAGGGGTGCGTCTCGGCATCCCGCGGATGTACATCAACGCAGACCCGGATGCCGGAACCGGCGCCGGCATCGGGGGCCCCACCGGTCGGCGCATCGAGACCCGGGAGTCGGTGCTCGAGCTGTGGCGTGCGGCGCGGGCCGACCTCGAGGCCGCCGGGGCGACCGTCGTCGAGGTCGACTTCCCCGTCGTTAGCCGCTACGAGGGCGACCGGGCCGGGGCACCGACGATCGCGGACCGCGTGCCGGAGGGATTCCTGCAGCGCGAGATCGTCGACCTGTCGGCATGGTCGTGGGACGACTTCCTGGCCGCGAACGGCGACCCCGCCCTCTCGACGCTGGCCGACGTCGACGGCGCCACGATCTTCCCGCATCCGCCGGGGGCCCTGCCCGACCGCTACACCGGCTTCGACGACGACATCGCCGAGTACCCGGACTGGGTGCGCGCCCACCCCGGCGCCGGCCTGGACGACATGCCCGAGCTCGCCGACGGCCTCCGCGCCCTCGAGCGCATCCGCCGCACCGACCTCGAAGAGTGGATGGATGCCGCCGGCCTCGACGCCGTCGTCTTCCCCGCGGTCGCCGACGTCGGCCCCGCCGACATGGACGTGAACCCCGCCTCCGCCGACCTCGGCTGGCGCAACGGCGTCTGGATCGCGAACGGCAACCTCGCGATCCGGCACCTCGGCATCCCCACGGTCACCGTCCCGATGGGCACGATGGCCGACACCCGGATGCCGGTGGGCCTCACGATCGCCGGGCGCGCCTACGACGACACCTCCCTGCTGCGCCTCGGCGTAGCCTTCGAACGTCTGGGGTCCCGCCGGACCCGACCGCCGCGCACTCCCGCGCTCCCCCGCACCATCTCGGAGAACCGATGACCCAGCCCGCCCGCATGCACGACGTGACCGACGAGACCCGTCAGATCGTCGACCTCGTCCTCGACTACTCGCGCCAGCGCCTTCTCACCGACGACAATCCGCTCGACAAGCCGCTGCCACCCGCCGAACTCGCCCGCCTCGCGGGTGTGACGATCACCGAGCAGGGCATCGGTGCGCGCAAGGCGCTGGGGGTGTTCGAGCACGTGCTCGCGCCGGCGTGCATCACGACCGACGACCCGCGCTACCTGTCCTTCATCCCGAGCGCCCCGTCGAAGGCGGCCGCCGCGTTCGACCTCGTCGTGTCGGCGAGCGCGCTGTACGGCGGGTCGTGGCTCGAGGGCGCGGGCGCCGTCCACGCCGAGAACGAGGTGCTGCGCTGGCTCGCCGGGGAGTTCGGCCTCCCGGCGACGGCGGGCGGCGTGTTCGTGCAGGGCGGCACCCTCGGGAACCTCTCGGCGCTCGTCGCCGCGCGGGAGACCGCGCGGGAACGCGGCATCCGTCCCGACCACTGGCGCGTCGTCTGCTCGGCGGAAGCGCACTCGTCGATCGCATCGGCGGCGCGCGTCATGGACGTCGAGGTCGTGCCCGTCGCGCCGGATGCCGGTGGCGTGCTGCACGGCGACGCGGTGCGCGCCGCCCTCGAGGAGCACGGCGACAGCGTCTTCGCGGTGGTGGCGACGGCCGGCTCGACGAACTTCGGGATCGTCGACGACATCGCCTCGGTGGCCGAGGTCACCCGCGAGTTCGGTGTGTGGTTGCACGTCGACGGCGCCTACGGGCTCGCCGCCGCGCTGTCGCCCGAGGCGCGTCACTACTTCGCCGGACTCGAGCACGCCGACTCGCTCATCGTCGACCCGCACAAGTGGCTGTTCGCCCCGTTCGACGCCTGCGCACTGCTGTACCGCGACCCCGAGCTCGGCCGCCGGGCGCACACCCAGCACGCCGAGTACCTTGACACCCTCACCGAGACGAGCGACTGGAGCCCGTCCGACTTCGCGGCGCACCTCACCCGCCGCGCCCGCGGCTTGCCGCTGTGGTTCTCGCTCGCCACCTACGGCGCCGAGGTGTACCGCGAGGCGATCACCTGCTCGATCTCGCTCGCCGAACGCATCGCCGCCGAGATCGAGTCCCGCGACGAGCTCGAGCTCGTGCGCCGCCCGCAGTTGAGCGTCGTGGTCTTCGAGCGGCGCGGCTGGAGCAAGGACGACTACACGGCCTGGTCGAACCGCCTCCTCGACGACCAGCACGCCTTCGTCACGCCGTCGGGCCACGCCGGCCGCACGAACGCCCGCTTCGCGATCCTCAACCCCCGCACGACGTTCGAGGACCTCGTCGGGATCCTGGACACCATGCGCTGACACGATGCGCTGACAGGCGGCATCCGCCCCACCCCACCCACGACGTACCGGAGGAACCCATGGCACCATCCGAGACCGACCTGCAGGCGATGGCCCGCGACCACCTGTGGCTGCACTTCGCGCGACAGTCCGTGATGACCGAGGGATCGGGCGTCCCGATCATCGTCAAGGGCGAAGGCCACCACATCTGGGACGCGGGCGGCAAGAAGTACATCGACGGGCTCTCGGGGCTGTTCGTCGTCGCCGCCGGCCACGGCCGCGCCCGCCTCGCGCAGGCGGCGGCTCGACAGGCCGAGGAGCTCGCCTTCTTCCCGATCTGGTCGTACGCCCACCCGTCGGCGATCGAGCTCGCCGACCGGCTCGCGCACCTCGCGCCCGGCGACCTCAACCGCGTGTTCTTCTCCACGGGCGGCGGCGAAGCGGTCGAGACCGCCTTCAAACTGGCCAAGCAGTACTGGCGTCTGCAGGGCAAGCCGACCAAGCACAAGGTGATCTCGCGCTTCATCGCCTACCACGGCACCCCGCAGGGGGCTCTCGCGATCACGGGACTGCCGGGCATGAAGTCGATGTTCGAGCCGGTGACCCCCGGCGGATTCCGGGTGCCCAACACCAACTGGTATCGCGCCGCCGAGCAAGGCTTCACGGGCACGACGCCCGAGGAGTACGGCATCTGGGCGGCCGACCGCATCGAGGAGGCGATCCTCTTCGAGGGCGCCGACACGGTCGCGGCGGTGTTCCTGGAGCCGGTGCAGAACTCGGGTGGATGCTTCCCGCCCCCGCCCGGGTACTTCCAGCGTGTTCGCGAGATCTGCGACCGTCACGACGTGCTGCTCGTGTCGGACGAGGTGATCTGCGCGTTCGGGCGCCTCGGGGAATGGTTCGGCGCCGATCGGTACGGCTACCAGCCCGACATGATCACCTTCGCGAAGGCGGTCACGAGCGGGTACTCGCCGCTGGGCGGCACGATCATCAGCGACCGCATCCACGAGCCCTTCGCACACGGGACGACCTCGTTCCCGCACGGGTACACGTTCGGCGGGCACCCGGTGTCGACCGCGGTCGCGATGGAGAACCTCGATATCTTCGAGGAGGAGGGCCTGCTGCAGAACGTGCGCGAGAACTCCCCCGCCTTCCGCGCGTCGCTCGAGCGTCTGCTCGACCTGCCGATCGTGGGCGACGTGCGCGGCGACGGCTACTTCTTCGGCATCGAACTGGTCAAGGACAAGGCGACGAAGGAGACCTTCGACGACGCCGAGTCCGAGCGGCTGCTCCGCGGCTTTCTGTCGAAAGCCCTCTTCGACGCGGGACTCTACTGCCGGGCCGACGACCGCGGCGACCCCGTGATCCAGCTCGCCCCGCCGCTGACCATCGGCCCTGCGGAGTTCGACGAGATCGAGGGGATCCTGCGGAGCGTGCTCACCGAGGCATCCGCTCGCCTGTGAATCATCGAGCCGGGCTCACGCGATGACGTTGCGTCGCGTGAGCTCGGGCTCGCGCGGCGGCACGAGCCAGTTGACGAGCGCGATGCCGAGCGGCAGGGCGAGCGCCAGCGCCCCGAGCAGCCACCACGGGATGTCGGCCAAGTCCATCGGTTCGTAGGAGGTCTGCGATTGCAACCAGAACCCGATCGGCGGAAGGATGCCGGCGGCGGCCCCCGCGAACGTGCCGAAGCCGGCGATCACGAGCCCCTGCCACAGGCCGATGCGCCGCCGGAGGCCGGGTGTACCGCCGACGGCGGCGAGGGTCGCGTCGTCGGGCCGCCGCTCGAAGCGCGCGAGGCCGAGGGCGACGGCGCTCGCACCGAGGACGAGCACCGCGACGGCGGAAAGGAGGGGGACGAGCCAGACGGCGGCGCTGGTGGGACCGGTCTCCCGCCACATCGAGACCTGGTACTCGTCGGTGTCGAACCCTTCGGCGAGAGCGTAGAGACGATCTTGCGAGTTCACGTCGGAGCCCTCGGGGAACACAGCGAGCACCTGCCGGGACACCGCCGTGACGCCCCACTCACGAGCGGTCGCGGGGGCGATGGCCGCGACGATGTTCTGGTGGGGCGCAGCCACCGAGAGTGCCGTCGCCGTGCGCTCCCACTGCCGGTCGGCGGTCTCCTCGTCCGCCCAGATGTTGCTCGGGGTGGTGCCCTCGTAGGCATCACGGGCACTCCAGGCGGCCACGTCGACCTGGCCGTCCGTGATGTAGCGGTCGTCGGCGACGATGACCGCTCCCGCGGCGTACGCGGCGCGTTGATCCGTGGTCAAGGTGACCCCCATCGCCACGTCGAGATCGTCCGCTGCCACGACGGAGAGGTTGTCGGTCGCGTTCCCGGTATAGACGAACCCGCGGGAGCCTTCCTCGTCGGGAGACACCAGTGACCGAGCCGGCGCGACGAGCATCACGTGCTCCAGATCAGCCGGGATGTCGTCCACGGACTCGGCGAAGTAGAGCGGTTGTTCCGCACTCACGACACCGATCGCCGTCGCTCCGGAAGAGGTGAAGAGCTGGTCGACCGACTCCGCCGCATCCTGAGCATCGTCCGCGGCCAGAAGGGGATCGCCCATCGCGGAGATGTCCGCGACGACCGTGCCCACCGGAGCACTGTAGGTGTAGTTCCGCGCGGACTGCTCGGCCGACATCATGCCCATGGCCACGGCGAACACACCGACGAACACCGTGGCACCGATCGCGGCGAAGGCGGGGACGGTGCGCGCCCCGTTCGCGACCGCATCCCTCGATGCCAGCCGGGCGGCCAGCCCGACCTTCGAGAGCAGACGGGATGCGAGCCAGAGCAGCCACCGGCCGGAGACGAGGATGCCGACCTGCGCGAGGATGGGGCCTCCGATGATCCCCACGGTGGGGATCCATCGCAGCGGCGAGTCCCAGGGAATCGTGTCGCTGATCGAGATGGCGCCCGCCGCGACGCCCGAGACGATGGTGACCGCCACACCGATGACGATCAGGACAGACCCCCACAGAGGCCGCACCGCCGTGACCGTCATGGGCCGCCGCGCCCCGCGCAGCGCGGTGATGGTGTCCGACCTGCCGACCGTGCGCGCCGGCACCCACGCCGATGCGGAGCCGACGAGGACGGCGAAGATCAGCACGCCCGCGAGAAGCAACCACGGCACATGGAATCCCCAGAACATCGTCGCGGATCCGTTGTCGAGGAGGCGCATGAGGACCCCAGCGCCGCCCACGCCGACGGCGAGGCCCACGCCCCCGGCGACGAGACCGAGCACCGCCCCCTGAAGGAGGACGATCCGACGCAGGTCGCGGGGCTCGGCACCGACGCTCGCGGCGATCGCGAGGGCGCGCTGCTGGCGGCGGGCGCTGACGGCGAAGGCCGCACCGGCGAGCATGACGACCATGTACCCGGCTGCCAGGCCGCCGCCCCCTACACCTGCCGCGAGGGCGAGCTCGCGCTGCCGATCCTGTTCCGCGGTGGTGGATATGGAGAAGTCATCGAACGGCCGCTCGAACGGGGGCGGGTCGAGGACGAGATCTCGCGCGTACACGCCGAACCCCGCCGCGTTCAGAGCGCTCAAGCGCACCGAATCGATGTCGGCGTCGGGCAGGAACGAGCGGATCGGGCTGTATCTTCCTGCATCGCAGAACGCGAGCACGAGATCGGCGTCGGCGGCGGTGGCATCGTCGAATGTTCCTGAGACGGTGACGCGTTCACCGTCGGTGAGGGTCAGCGTGCCCCCGATCGTCAGCCCCGCTCGCTCGAGCACGGCGGGTGTCACGACGACCTCCCCATCATCGGACGGAGCTCGACCGTCGGTGAGCGCGTACGCGCCCTCGAACCTGTCGTCCGTCACGTCCCCCGCGAGGGCTCGCACGCGAGCGTTTCCGGCGACCGTCTCGATCCGCTCCTCCCCGAACGAGACCGGCACGACCTCGGTCCCCGGCGCGAGCGCAGCCGTCGGATCCGAGGGAAGCTCCGCCGTACTCGACCCGTCGGAGCCGCCCCACTGCGACGCGTTGCCGTACTCGTAGGGGTCATCCGGCTTCTGCCAGAATCCGGACTCCGCCGGCCACAGGGGCTCGACCCAAGCCGACATCCGCCCCAGCTCCACCATCACGCGCTCCGCGGGGGTGGCGAACGTGCTGGAGACCATGACCGCCACCCCCGCCATCCCGGCGATGGGCAACGCGATGAGCGACATGATCAGCAGCGACGACACCCACGTCCGGCGCACCTGACGCCGGGCGATGCGCACCGAGACCCGCAGGCGCGCCGTGCGCGAGGGCTTCGGGCGCTCCGTGCGGCGGCGGGCACCGGCATCCGCTCGGGGCCGGTCCTGCACGGCGGTCATCGCGCGTCCGACAGGAGGGCGTCGGCGCCGCGGCGCTGCGACTCGTCGACGATGCGGCCGTCGCGGAGGAAGACGATGCGGTCCGCCCACGCCGCGTGCCGCGGCTCATGGGTGACGAGGATGCCGGCGGCCCCTTGATCGACGCGGTGGCGGATCATCTTCATGACCGCCTCCCCCGTGACGGAGTCCAGCGCACCCGTCGGCTCGTCGGCAAGGATCAACCGGCGACCACCGACGACCGCGCGGGCGATCGCGACGCGCTGCTGCTGACCTCCCGACAGGTCGTCGGGGTAGGAGTCGAGCTTGTCCTCGAGCCCGACCGACGCGAGCGCATCCCGACCCGCACGGCGTGCCACCCGGGCTCGGAAGCCGTCGAGCTCCAGCGGCAGCGTCACGTTCTCGACCGCCGTGAGGGTCGGGATGAGATTGAAGTCCTGGAAGACGAACCCCAGGGAGCGCCGCCGTAGCTGCGCCAGATCGCGACGTGTCGCCGTCGAGAGGTACGTCCCCTCGACGACGACTTCGCCGCTGGTGGGCTTCTGCAACCCGCCCGCGATCGACAGGAGCGTGGATTTGCCCGAACCGGACGCTCCCATGATCGCGACGAGCTCACCCTTGTCGACCGTCAGATCGACGCCCGACAGTGCCGAGACGCTCGTCTCGCCCTCGCCGTACTGCTGTGTGACCCCCACCAGCTGCAGGACGGCGGCGCTCATCGAACGACCGCCTCAGTGGTGCCCGTCTCGGATCGGGCAGGCCTTCCCCGCTTGGGCGTCTCGGTGGACAGCTCCAGCCCCATCGTGCGATGAGGATGCCGGGCGAGCCGCTGCTCGGTGTGGTCGAGCCATCGCACCTCGGCCTCGGCGGAGAAGATCATCGAGTCGACGACGAGGGACCACGCGAGCTCCTCGGGACCGTCGGGGTTCGCACCCGCGTACTTGGCGCGGTTGAGCTCCTGCAGCTGCCGCAGCGACGCGGAACGCTGGCGCTGGATCACCGCCGCCAGGTCGACGCCCGGCAGCGTCGCGGCGACGGCGAGCTTGATCGCCAGCTCGTCGCGGGTGCCCTGGGACCGCTCGACGGGAGCGTCCAGCCATACCCGGACCTCGGCGGATCCGGCATCCGTGATCTGCCAGTAGACGTGACCCTGCTCGTCGACCTCGCCCTTCTCGACGAGGCCGTCGCGCTCGAGGCGGTCGAGGGTGTTGTAGATCTGGCCCACGTTGAGGGGCCAGGTCGATCCGGTGCGGCGGTCGAACTCCGCGCGCAGCTGGTAGCCGTAGCAGGGACCCTGTTCCAGGATCGCCAACAGGCTCGAACGTACCGACATCGGAACTCCTTGCTGCATACCGGGTATGTGTTTTCTGAGTATATGCATACCCGGCAACACCCCTACAAGATCGACGCGCCGTACCCTGGATGAATGGCCGATGACCGCGGCATGGACGACGACCCCCGCCTGAGGGCGGCGCGCTACCGCGTTGATCGGGCCGCGCGCGAGCATGGCGACGCGCCGCCCGCCGAGCCCGAGCGCCATGCCGGCACCCCCACCGGGACCGAACGCGCCATGTACGTCGAGACGGCCATCCAGCAGGCGATCCGCCGCGGCGACTTCGACGACCTGCCCGGCGCCGGCAAGCCGCTCGAGGGCCTGAACGGTTCGCACGACCCGGACTGGTGGATCAAACGCAAGATCCAGACCGAACAGCTGTCGGGACTCGGGCCGCCCGCCCTGCGGCTGCGCATCGAGCACGCCGAGTTCGAGGAGCGGGTCGACGCCTTCCACCGGGAGGAGGACGTCCGCGAGTACACGGAGGACTTCTCCCGCCGCGTCAACGAAGCGCGCCGGCAGCTGCAGGGCGGACCGCCCGTGGTCACGCCGACGCGCGACCCCGACGAGGAGGTCGCCGCGTGGCGCGCCCGGCGCGCAGAGCGGGCCGCGGCATCCGCTTCGTCGGTGGAACCCGGACGGCCCGCGCGCCGGTGGTGGCGGCGCGCACGCTGATCAGTCGATGCCGCCGCGCCACTGCGCGAGCAGCCGAGCGATCGTGCGGGTCTGCTCCCATGGGATCTCCGGCGCCTCGGTGCGCCCCTCACGGAGCGCGCGGATCGTGGCATCCGCCTCGGCCGCCATCGGCTGCACCGTCGGCACCTCGATCTCCTCGCGCGTACCGTCGGTGCGGATGAGCGTCGCCGTCTCAGTGCTGTCGGTCCGGCTTCCCCACACGTTGGGGATCTCCAGGCTCGCCTCTCGCCCGAC
Organism: Microbacterium sp. NPDC077663; assembly: GCF_044542795.1. Lineage (NCBI taxonomy): Bacteria > Bacillati > Actinomycetota > Actinomycetes > Micrococcales > Microbacteriaceae > Microbacterium > Microbacterium sp. NPDC077663. The sequence continues at coordinate 637,275 of NZ_JBITVE010000003.1, forward strand.
GATGCGCGTCAGCCGCGGCAGGTCGTGCACGATCGCGGTGCGGATGTTCGCCGAGGCGCCGCCGAGGTCGATGGATGCCGCGGCGCTCACGTCGACGCCCGTCTCGCCGATCGTGCCGGCGACCGCCCGCACGGCCAGTCCCTCGAGGTCGCGACCCGTCCAGGCGGCGACGCCGACGACCAGCGACAGGGGGTAGCACCCCACGTCGAGGATCGCTCCTCCCGCCGTCGCGGGGTCGAACAGCCTGCCCGTGTGGGAGCCGGCAGCGAAGCCGAGCGACGACTCGACCTCGACGATCTCGCCGAGCCCGCCGCCCTCGAGGAGCTCCCGAAGACGGTCGGCGAACGGCCCGAACCGGTACTTGAACGCCTCGACGAGCGGGAGTCCGGCGCGTCGGGCCGCGGCGATCGCGGCATCCGTCTCGTCGGGATCGACACCCAACGGCTTCTCGCACAGCACCGCCTTTCCCGCGGCGAGCGCCTGATGTACGAGATCCACGTGCGTGGTGTGGACCGTGCCGATGTAGACCGCGTCGATGTCGTCGCGGTCCAGGATCTCGTCGTAGGTGCCGACGACCGGCGCCCCGAAGGCCGCGGCGAACTCCTCCGCACGCGACACCTCGCGCGCACCGACAGCGTGGAGTCGCCCGAGTTCCGACGCCGGCAGCGCGCGCGCGAAGTCCCCGCTGATCGCCCCGGCCCCGAGGATGGCCCATTTCGCGTGTGTCATGCCGCCACGCTATCGCCGCGCGGGAACCTCGCCCCGGCCGAACAACGGAGATTCGTGCCGACGCGCCGCACCACGACCCACCGATGCAGCGAGCCGCCGAGGATCTCCGCCGTTGCGCACCCCGCGGACGGATCGACCGCCGTGCCGTCGACGGCCGGCCGACGGGTCAGGCCCGCAGGGCCTGCTCGACGTCGGCGAGCAGGTCGTCGATGTCCTCGATGCCCACGGACAGTCGGACGACCTCGACGGGCACCGCCGCCTCGGTGCCGCGGACGGAGGCATGGGTCATCGCGTCGGGGTAGTTCACGAGTGACTCGACGCCGCCGAGCGACTCGGCCAGCGTGAACAGCTGCAGCGACTCGGCGAAGCGGCGCGCCGCCTCACCCGACTCGAGCGCGAGCGAGACGATGCCGCCGAAGCCCGCCATCTGCCGCGATGCGAGCTCGTGCCCGGGGTGCGAGGCGAGGCCCGGGTAGTAGACCCGCGCAACGCGGTCATGTCCGTCGAGGAAGGATGCCACGGCCATGCCGTTCTCGCTGTGCTGGCGCATGCGCACCGCGAGCGTCTTGATCCCGCGCGTCGTCAGCCACGCGTCGAGCGGCCCCGACACCGCCCCGACTGCGAACTGCAGGAAGCCGATCTTCTCGGCGAGCGCGTCGTCGTTCAGCACGAGCGCGCCGCCGACGACGTCGGAGTGACCCCCCAGGTACTTGGTCGTGGAGTGCACGACGACGTCGGCTCCGAACGAGAGCGGGCGCTGCAGCGCCGGCGTCGCGAACGTGTTGTCGACGACGACGAGCGCGCCGGCACCGTGGCCGATCTGGGCGAGGCCCGCGATGTCGGTGATGCGCAGCAGAGGGTTGGAGGGGGTCTCGACCCACAGGATGCGGGGCGCCCGCTCGGCGACGGCCGCTCCGACGGCGTCGAGGTCGCTCATGTCGACGACGCGCAGCGTCACTCCCCAGTCGCCGAGGACACGGGAGATGAGGCGGAACGTGCCGCCGTAGACGTCGTTGCCGAGCAGCACCTCGTCGCCGGGTCGGAGGACGGCGCGCAGAAGCGCATCCTCAGCGGCGAGCCCGGAGGCGAAGGAAAGAGCGTGCGCGCCGCCCTCGATCGCGGCGAGCTGCGTCTGCAGCGCGGTACGGGTCGGGTTGCCGCTGCGGCCGTACTCGTAGCCGCCGCGCAGGCCGCCGATGCCGTCCTGCGCGTAGGTGGTCGAGAAGTGGACGGGCGGGATGACGGCACCCGTCACCTCGTCGGGCTCCTGACCGGCGTGGACGGCGAGGCTGGCGAATCCGCGTGCGGAGGACTGTGCGCTCATGCGAGGCTCCCGGTGATGTCGGTGGCGGGGGCGACGGAGAAGCCGTGTTCGGTCATCCAGCCGTCGTCGTAGATCTTGCTGAGGTAGCCGCGACCGTGGTCGGGCAGGAGGACGACCATGACGGCATCCGCGGGCAGGTCGCGCGCGACGCGGAGCGCCGCCACGACCGCCATGCCCGAGGATCCGCCGACGAGCAGCCCCTCCTCACGCGCGAGACGGCGGGTCATCGCGAACGATTCGGCGTCCCCGACCCTCTCGTAGCGGTCGACGACGGTCGGGTCGAACGTGGCGGGCATGAAGTCCTCGCCGACACCCTCGACGAGGTATCCGTGGATGTCGCCGCCGGAGTAGATGGAGCCTTCGGGGTCGGCGCCGACCACCGCGACCGCGCCGGAGCTCGCCTCCTTGAGGAAGCGCCCGGTGCCGCTGATCGTCCCGCCCGTGCCGACCCCGGCGACGAAGTGCGTCACGCGGCCGTCCGTGTCGCGCCAGATCTCGGGGCCGGTGGTCTCGTAGTGACCGCGGGGGCCGTTGAGGTTCGCGAACTGGTTGGGCTTGAAGGCGCCGGGGATCTCGGCGGCGAGCCGGTCGGAGACGCTGTAATACGAGTCGGGATGCTCGGGCGGGACGCTCGTCGACGTCATCACGATCTCGGCGCCGTAGGCCTTCAGGACCGCGACCTTCTCGCCGGCGAACTTGTCGGGCACGACGAAGATCATGCGATAGCCGCGCTGGAGGGCGACGAGGGCGAGCCCCACCCCGGTGTTGCCGCTCGTGGGCTCGACGATCGTGCCGCCGGGCCCCAGGAGCCCGTCACGCTCGGCGGCGTCGATGATGTTCCGCGCGATGCGGTCCTTGGCCGAACTGCCGGGGTTGAAGTACTCCACCTTGGCGAGGACGGTGGCGGCGATGCCCTCGGTGACGCTGTTCAGTCGGACGAGGGGGGTGTTGCCGACGAGGTCGGCGATGGAGGTGGCGTAACGCACGGATTCTTCCTGACGGGATGCCGCGCTCTCAGAGGCGCGGAAGCTGATGGGGTCGCGGGAGTCGCCGGGTAACCGGCGGTCAGCGACGACAACAGCGAAGGGTCAGCACCCGATCAGCGTACCGGACGCCCGGCATCCGTGCCCGGCCGGCATCGTCGTCATCTGGCGCAACAGGGCGAAAGGTTCGGACACATGACCCTCGCACCCGCCGCGCGACCGTAGGTTCGATGTATGACATCCCCCGCACACGCCGCTCCGGGTGATCAAGGACCCGCCGCTTCGGGGCTCGGCGAGTCACTGTCGCCAGAGGAGTTCAAGGCCGTCTTCCGCGGGCACCCTGGCGGTGTCGCCGTGATCACCGCCGATGCCGGTAACGGCCCGGTCGCCTTGACCGCCACCTCGGTGTCGTCGGTCAGCGCCGACCCTCCGCTTTTGATCTTCTCGGTGTCGGCACAGTCGTCGGCGGCCCCGGTGCTCGCGGCGGCCGAGACCCTCGTCGTCCACCTGTTGGACGCGGACGACCTTCGCCTGGCGGAGATCGGTGCGACCAGCGGGATCGACCGCTTCGCCGAACTCCCCTGGTCACGCCTCGTGACCGGCGAGGCGGTCTACCACGGTGTCCGCGCGTGGGTGCGGTGCGCCGTGATCGACCGGATGGATGCCGGCGGCTCGACGGTCATCGCCGCGCACGCCCTGCAGGCGAACATCGACCGCGAGTCGACGTCGCCGCTCGTGTACCACAACCGCACGTGGCACCGTCTGGGGCCGGACACCGCGATCTGAAGCGACCCCTCGCGTCCGGTGACCCGGGGGACGGTTCAGCCGCGACGGGCGAGATCGTCGAGCGTGGCGGCGATACGACGGATGGTGTCCGCCGTCACGCTGGCCGCCTTCTCGTCGAGACTGTCGATCACCGACACGACGGCTCCGTGGTGGGCGCCGTACACCTCGTCGACCAGATCCGCCGCCGACTCCGTGGGCACCAGATAGTGCGCGCGACGGTCGGAGGGGTGCTGCTCGCGGAGGACGTATCCCTTGCCGACGAGGCGTTCGATCACATTCGTGACCGTCGCGCTCGAGGTTCCGAGCATCACGATGATGTCCTTGGGGCTGACCTCGCGCTCTTCGCGCTGCGCCTGCACCAGGTACCGCAGCGCGGCGAGGTCGATGCCGCCGAGACCTGAGATCCGCTGCGACCGGTCGGCCTGCACCTGCTCGGCGTGACGGAGTTCGAGGATGGCGTTGCTCAGTTCTCGCCCGGCGGTCGACTGCGGCTGCGCAGCGTAAAGGTGGGTGTGCTCGTGTCGCACGATGGACTGAGGCATGTCAACTCCTCGGCTCGGGACGACTGTCCGACATCTTCATCCGATCGCCGCCCGAGCCTCTGCGGCGTCCGAATACTTCCCCACCAGGCCGCCCACGTGATCTCGGGCGATCCATTCGGTGGCGTTCTGTTCGACGGTCCCGAGGAACGCGCCGTGGGTGCTGCCGACCCAGAAGCCCGCCTCGACCTCGTGCCACGTCGCGATCGTGTCGCGAACGTCCACAGAGTCGTACGAGTCGAGCACCTCCATCGACTTCACCACCTTACATGTCCGAATCTGTGACAGTTTCTGTCCTTCTCGGATTCAATGATAGACAAGAGATGTGAAATCTACTAGATGTATTGTTTAGCTAGTAATTCAGGAACGGAACGATGACTCCCACACCCGCTCACCCCATCCCGGCGCCCTTCACCGCGCTCGGGGTCACTCTCATCCCTGAGCAGCGCACGGGGTGGCGGGCGATCATCCTCGATTCGCTTTCACGACAGCGGCCCCACCGGTCCACGGCCCGGCCCGCCCACCACTGACCCACTCACCACGACACACACCAGGAGAACGTCATGGGAAGCCTCTACTACGGGAACCTCGATTCCCCCATCGTCATGCCGGACCGCATCCTCGCCCATCTCGCCGCCGTCGCGACGACCAAGCTGCGGCGCAGCGAGAGTTTCGTCGTGTCTTGGAAGGGGACGGGCGCGGACGGCGAGGGTCGCACGACCCTCTGGTTCCAGCCGTCGATCCCGCTCCGCTTCGTCTACGACCAGGCGGCCGCGATCCCCCTCAACCCCGCGACGCTGCGCGAGATGGCGGACCAGGCCACCTCGAACGGTGGGCTCGTCCTCGACGCCGATCTGGACATCCCCGAGATCTCCGCCGCGCGTCCCGATACGCGTCGCCCGGTGGCAGCCGCGTGAGCCACCCCGACCTGACCGACGACGCGGACGCCTACGAGGACGCCCTCGCCGCCGATTTCACCGAACGCTTCGGGACCCCGCCCCTCCTGGTGTGATTTCGAGCCGAGACCCCCACAGTGCCGCCCCGCCCGCCGACCCCCCACGGCGCGGGGCGGCATCTTTTTTCCCGCTGGAACGGCTTACCACGGTCGGCGACCGTCACGTCGAGGTCAGACGGCGCTCTCGACCTCGCCGGGATCGGCCGGCTCCGGCACGAGGTGGAGGCCCGCAGGCGAGTTGGCCGCGTACATGAGCGCTTCGGACCATGCGCGGTTGATGCGCGACTGGCGGCTGCCGTAGTACTTGAACACCAGCGACGCGTGAGGGTGGAGCCAGACGGAGGTGCGGCCCTCGCCGATGCTCTTGTCATCGCGCCATGTGAAGTGGAAGGACTCGCCACGGCGAAGCTTGTTGCCGATCACCTGCTGGAGGTGGGCAAGGGTGCGATCCTCGAAGTCCACCTTGATGGAATCCTCATAGATGAACTTGCCCACTGCGGCCTCCTCGTCGTGTCATCGCGGAGTCGCGACGGTCTCGTCCCATTATGGTGGCCCCATGGGCGTGATCTACTACGGCAGCTCGGCGACACCGATCCGGATCGCGGATCGCGCACTCGCACACCTGAAGATCGTGATCGCCACCAAGCTGCGCCGCTCCGAGGCGTTCACGCTGTCGTGGCGGCATCCCGACGGCGACTCCCCCGGCCGGACGACCATCTGGCTCCACCCTGCGATCCCTCTCCGGTTCGTCTTCGACGAGCCCGAGGCACCGACGCTCAACCGCGAGTGGATCGAGGAGCTCGCAGCCTCCGCCAACTCCTCCGGCGGCATCCAGCTGCTGCCCGCCATGTTCGACGACGAGCACGAGGGCCGCATCACGGAGTGACGCGGCCCTCGCAGGTTCTCCGGCGGATCAGCGAGGCGTGCGGTTCTCTGCGCTGATCATCCAGGCGAACTGCTCGAGGCTCTCGAGGATGCCGTGCAGGATGTCGGCGCTCGTGGGGTCCTCGTCGTCGACCTCGTCGTGCACGTCACGGCACGTCCCGATCGTCGCCTCGAGGCGCTCCGTGACGAGGTCGATCACGTCCGCGGTGAGCACCTCGCCGTGGGGGAACTCCGGCAGCGTCGTGGTCTCGGCGACCGTGTCGCTGCGTCCATCGGGCACGGCGTGCAACGCCCGCATCCGCTCGGCCACGGTGTCGCTGAACTCGCGCGCAGCGTCGATGATCTCATCGAGCTGGAGGTGGGTGTCGCGGAAGTTCTTGCCGACCACGTTCCAGTGCGCCTGCTTGCCCTGGATGGAGAGCTCGAGGAGGTCGACCAGGACGGCCTGCAGGTTGTCGCTGAGCTTCTGCGACGCGGTGAATCCACGCTCCGCGTTCTGCTCCTCCGTCAGCTGAGCACCCGACTTGGCGGGGCGACGCTTGTTGCGGGTCGCCGAGGTCGCGGACTTCGTCTCTGTTGTCGTCATGACACATCCTTCTTTCTCGAACGGGGTCAGTGCCACGCTATGCCGGCACGGCGGACAGGGACATCGGGTTGCGCAGCCGACGACCCCGGTGATAGCCGGAACGCGTCAGGCGCCGAGGCGTGAGAGGGCGGCGCTCATCTCCTCGTCGGAGAGCGTCATGCCGGCGTCCTTCACCCGGCGTTCCAGCAGAAGACGGGCATCGGCGCCGTCCTGGCCGGCGAGATCCGCCTGGCACTGGGCGATGATCCCCTCGAGTTTTTGGCCGTCGTCGGCGGAGTTCTGTGACATCGAAGGGCCGGACTGGAAACCGTTTCGGGCATCGTTCGCGTCGCTCATCCCCCGAGTCTGGCTGCGGGGACCGACGCGTGTCATCCCCTTGACCGTCACCGGCACCGGGGATACGCCTCAGATGGAGCGCTGCCGGTCCGGGTGGATGCGGGGCCCGCGCCAGGACGGCGGCAGCCCGTCGGGGTCGGGATCGTCGAAAGCGGGCGCCTGACCGTCGACGGGCGGGTCCTGGGGTTCCGGCACGGGGATCACCGCGATCGGCACGCCCGGGGTGAGGAGCAGGTATGCGGGCCGCGGACTCCCCTCGCCGTCGTTGACGGCGAGCCAATGCTGACCGGCGGCCATCCCCTCCTGGATCTCCCGGTGCACCTCATCGACGGTGCGATTCCCGATGCTGTACCACTGCCCGCCGTACGAGATGTCGATGCGGTTCATCGGGGCTCCTCGGTCGTGGACGGACGTCAAGCATTCAGCATGCGACGAATCCGCCGACGAGTCACGATCTTGACAGTGGACGAGGCGGGGTATTAGTCCTGCAGGGCAGCCAGCGGCGGTCGGTGCGCGATGGGCTTCGGCTTGACCCGGCGCGGCGTGGCCGCGGAGAGGTGTCGGAGCGCTCCCCGCAGAAGCTCATCCACCGTCGGATACCAGGCCGTCCCGCGGGTGAAGTAGACCCATGTGACGTCGTAGCCGCCGTCGTCCGCCGCCTCGACGTAGGCCAGCAGACTCGCCGCATCCGATGCGGCGACCGACGAGTCGCACAGCCGCCACGCGGATGCGGACAGCGGCTGGAGGATCAATCTCCCGACAGGATCGTCACTCACGGTCGCACCTCCGGATGTAGCGTGTTCGCAGATCGTCCTCGACCTGCTCGCGAGCGGACCCCCTCGCGAGAGCCACCTTCTCCCCGTGGGCAGGCCGCACCGAGGGGCTTGACACCATCCGGGACGCGGGTTACCCGGTTCGGATAGCAGATGGTCGACCGCGGCGTCAATGCCCCCGGGGCCTCGGCTCTGCTCGCCTAGCGTTGATCGCGCAAGGTACGTAGGCGGACGGTCGAGACGAGAGGTGTTCGGGTCACCGATTTTTTCTCCCGCGCTTACAACGGGCCCCGGCGATCGGGCTTATCGCCGGGGCCCCCACCTTTCTCCGGGACCTCAGCCCTCGATCGCACTCAACTGTGCGTACTCGTTGGCACGCGTCGCGACGTCGTCGATGTACCGGGTCAGCGGGTTGTAGGTGAAGACGGCGTCGCGCCACGCGGTCTCCGACGCCATCGGGCCGGACCGGCAGAGGTATCGCGCGGCCGCCAGTGCCGCATCGTCGATGTGGTGGGGGTCACGCGTCCCGTCGGCGTCGCCGTCGGCGCCCCAGCGGCGCCAGGTCTCGGGGATGAACTGCAGGGGCCCGACAGCACGGTCCCACTCCTCGTCTCCGTCGAGCGCGCCGCCGTCGGTGTCGGGGATCGCCGCGACCCCGTCACCGTCGAGCCGCGGGCCGAGGATGCGGGGCGTCACCAGGCCGCTCTCATCGAGATGGGAGCCGCCGTACGCCCCGTGACGGGATTCCACCCAGCCGATCCCCGCGAGCGTGTTCCAGCCGATCTCGCACGCCGGTTGCTCGTGGGCGACGGTGAGGTCGGCCGCCGCATACGCGACGACCGCGCGACGGGGGATGCCGGTGGCCGCTGCGACACGGGACGCCCAGTCCGGATCGACGAGATCCACGGCGGGCGCTCGTGAGGGGTCCGCACCCGCCACGGCGAGCGCCGGCGGCGGAGTGTCGGCCCAGCGGGACGACACCGGCGGAAGCGGCACCCCGTCGGGCTCGGTAGGGGACGGAACAGACGGCAGACACGCGGCGAGCAGCACCACGACGGCGGCGGGTGCGACACCGATCCCGACGGCGAGCGCCGCGAGACGACCGCGCCGGACGCGCGGCGACGCGCGCCTGCGGCCTGCCGTCATGTGCGCCTCCCCGGTTCGATGCCCGGACCACGCTAACCGGTCCGTGTGAGGATCCACCGTGCGGGCCAGACCGCCCCGTCGAGGTCCGGATCAGAGCTCGAAGCGGTAACCCATGCCCGCCTCGGTGAGGATGTGGCGCGGCTGGGCCGGGTCGTCCTCGAGTTTGCGACGGAGCTGCGACACGTAGAGGCGCAGGTACCCGGTGTCGCTCACGTGCTCGCTCCCCCAGATGGACGTCAGGATCGTCTGCCGGGTGACGAGCTTGCCGGGGTTGCGCAGCAGGATCTCGAGCAGCTGCCACTCCGTCGGGGTGAGCCGCACCCGCTCGGTGTGCCCCGCAGACGTCCTGGTCACGCTCCGCGCAGCCAGGTCGACCGAGATCGAACCGAACTCGGTCACCGGGTCGGGCTCCTGTTGCGGGGCCCGACGGGTGAGGGCGCGGATGCGGGCGAGCAGCTCGTCGATCGAGAACGGCTTGGTCACGTAGTCGTCGGCACCCGCATCCAACGCGTCGACCTTGTCGGCGGCGCCGGTGCGCCCCGACACGACGAGGATCGGCGCCTCGGACCAGCCCCGGATCGCGTGGATGACCTCGATGCCGTCGAGCTGCGGCATCCCGAGGTCGAGCAGGAAGATGTCGGGGTGGTGGTCCACCGCAGCGGCGATCGCCTGGGCGCCGTCGGTCGCGGTGAACACCTCGTATCCGCGCGCCGCGAGGGTGATCCGCAGGGCGCGCACGATCTGCGGGTCGTCGTCGGCGATGAGGATCCTCACGCGTCCTCCTCCTCGCGGGCCAGCGGCAGCGAGACGACCATCGTCAGCCCGCCGCCCGGCGTGTCCTCGGGGGTGAGCGTACCGCCCATCCCCTCGACGAAGCCCTTCGAGAGGGCGAGGCCGAGACCGAGGCCCGTGCTGTTGTCGGTGTCGCCGAGCCGCTGGAAGGGGACGAAGACGTCGTCGCGACGCTCTGCGGGGATGCCGGGTCCGTGGTCGATGATCCGGATCTCGGCGGCCGGGCCGAAGCGGCTCGTCGCGATACGGACCCGCCGCCCCTCGGGCGAGAACCGCAACGCGTTGGCGAGGAGATTGACGATCACGCGCTGGAGGAGCACGGGATCGGCGCTGACCACGGCATCCGCATCGAGGTCGATGTCGACGGATGCCGGTCCGGCACCCACCTCCTCGAGAGCCGGGAGGACCGCGTCGGCCGGGTCGACGGGCTGCAGGGCGACGGCGAGCGCCCCGGCCTGCAGCCGGCTCACGTCGAGGAGGTCGGTGACGAGGGCGGCGAGCATGCCGAGCGACTCGGTGGCCGTCTGCAGCAGCTCCTCGCGGTCGCCGTCGGTGTAGGTGCCGCTGCGGAGTCCGCCGACGGCGGCGGTCGCCGCCGCGAGCGGACGACGCAGATCGTGGCTGAGGGCCGACAGCAGGGCGCTCCGCACCCGGTCCGACGCCTCGAGCGGAGCGAGACCGCTCGCGACCTCGGCCAGATCGGCGCGCTGCAGCGCGGCATCCAACTGCGCGACGATCGCGGCGAGCAGCCGGCGTTCCGAGGCCTGCAGGTCGTGTCCGTGCAGTTCGAGCACCGCACGATCCCCCACCGCGAGGGCCGTGTGCCGCCCGTCGCGCAGGGGCTCGCCGCTGGCTGCGAGTGTCGTCTCGCCCGACACGAGCCGCACACCGGCCAGGCGGAAGGCCTCCCGCGTCCGCTCGACGAGCGCTTCGACGGCCCCGCCGCCGCGGAGCACGCTGCCCGCCACCGTCTGCAGAAGCTCCGCCTCGGCGGCCGCACGGCGCGCGACGCGGGTCGTGCGGGCCGCGCGGTCGACGACGACACTGACGAGCACCGCGATGACGACGTAGAGCAGGAGAGCGAGGACCTCGCGCGGCGACTTGATCTGCAGCGTGTAGAGCGGGTCGACGAAGAAGAAGTTGAGGGTGAGCCCGCTCAGGACGGCCGCCCACAGCGCGGGCCACATGCCGCCGATGAGGGCGACCACCACGACGAGGAGCTGGTAGCTCAACACGTCGCTCGTGATCGATTCCGCGGAGTGGAACGACACCAGCAGCCACGTGAGCAGCGGCCCCGCCACGAAGGCGAGGACGAAACCCGCGACGCGGCGGCGCAGCGACAGCGCGCCCCCCAGTCGCGGGAGGGCAGACCGCCCGCCCGCGGCGGAATGCGTGACGATGTGGACGTCGATGTCGCCCGATTCGCGGATGACGGTGGCGCCGATGCCCGGCCCGGTGACGAGCGCCGCGAGTCGGCTGCGGCGGCTGACCCCGAGGACGAGCTGCGTCGCGTTGACCGACCGCGCGAACTCGACGAGAGCGGTCGGGACGTCCTCGCCGACGACCTGATGGAAGGTCCCGCCGAGTTTCTCGACGAGGGCACGCTGCTCGGCGAGGGCGCCGGGGTCGCCGCTGCGGAGACCGTCGTTGCTCGTGACGTGCACCGCGAGGAGCTGCCCGCCCGCCGACCGCGCCGCGATGCGGGCACCGCGACGCAGTAGGGTTTCCCCCTCCGGCCCGCCCGTGAGGGTGACGACCACCCGCTCGCGCGCCTCCCACCGGCTGTCGATGCCGTGCTCGGCGCGATACGAGGCGAGCGCTTGATCGACCTCGTCGGCCAGCCACAGCAGCGCCAGCTCGCGCAGGGCCGTGAGGTTGCCCAGGCGGAAGTAGTTCGACAGGGCGGCATCCACCCGCTCCGCCGGGTAGACGAGACCGCCCGCGAGCCGGTCCCGCAGCGCCTGCGGTGCGAGGTCGACCACCTCGACCTGATCGGCCGCCCGGAGCACCTGATCGGGGACGGTCTCGCGTTGCGGAGCGCCGGTGATCTGCTGGACGACGTCGTTGAGCGACTCGATGTGCTGGATGTTGACGGTCGAGATGACCGAGACGCCGGCATCCAACAGCTGCTGCACGTCCTGCCAGCGCTTCTCGTTCGCTGAGCCGGGCGCGTTGGTGTGCGCGAGTTCGTCGACGAGGGCGACGTCCGGATGCCGGGCGATCACACCGTCGAGGTCCATCTCGGTCAGCGTCACCCCGCGGTGAGCCACCTCGCGGCGGGGCACCTGTTCGAGCCCCTCCGTCATCCGTCGGGTCGCCGCGCGCCCATGGGTCTCGACGACGGCGATGACGACGTCCTTGCCCTCCGCCGCGAGGCGGCGCCCTTCTTCGAGCATCGTGTAGGTCTTGCCCACACCGGGGGCGGCGCCCAGCAGCACACGCAGCCGTCCGCGTCCCCCCACTGTCAGCCTCCGAGCCCGTCTCGCCCCTCGAGTCCGTCGAGGGCGAGGTTGAGTTCCACCACGTTCACGGTCGACCCGCCGAGGTAGCCGAGATCGGGTCCCTGCGTGTACTCGGCGACCAACCGCCGGACCTCGGACGCGTCCAGTCCGCGGGCCTCGGCGACGCGGTCGACCTGGATCGAAGCGTACGCGGGGCTGATGTGCGGGTCGAGTCCGGATGCCGAGGCGGTGACCGCATCGGCGGGCACGGCCGACTCGGGCACGCCCTCGCGTTCGGCGATCGCCGCCTTGCACTCGGCGATCGCGGCGACCAGGTCGGCGTTCTCGGGGCCGAGGTTCGAGCCCGACGACGCGCCGCCGTCGTACCCGTCGCCCGCGGCCGAGGGGCGGGACTGGAAGTACTGCGGGAGCGCAGCACCGTCGGCATCCGTGAAGGACTGGCCGATCAAGGACGAGCCCACCACCTCGCCGGCGTCCGTCCGGACGAGGGAGCCGTTCGCCCGCGCGGGCAGGGCGAGCTGGCCGACGAGGGTGACGACGCCGGTGTAGCCGACACCCAGCAGGACGGTGAAGACGACCATCGCGCGGACGGCGACGGCGAGGGTGCGCCCGGTGGCGCGGGACGTGCTGTTCATGACGGGAGGTCCTTCGGATCAGAAGCCGGGGAGGAGGCGGACGAGCAGGTCGATCAGCCAGATCCCGAGGAAGGGGGCGATGACGCCGCCTAGCCCGTAGACGGCGAGGTTGCGACCGAGGATCGACGACGCGCCGCCCGGTCGGTACCGCACGCCGCGGAGGGCGAGCGGGATGAGGGCGATGATGACGAGCGCGTTGAAGATGATCGCCGAGAGCACAGCGGATGCCGGCGAGTGCAGCCCCATGATGTTCAGGGCGCCGAGCTGGGGGAACACCCCCATGAACATCGCGGGGATGATCGCGAAGTACTTCGCGATGTCGTTCGCGATCGAGAACGTGGTCAATGCCCCGCGAGTGATGAGCAGCTGCTTGCCGATGCGGACGATGTCGATGAGCTTCGTCGGGTCGGAGTCCAGGTCGACCATGTTGCCGGCCTCCTTGGCCGCCGACGTGCCCGAGTTCATCGCGACGCCGACGTCCGCCTGCGCGAGGGCGGGCGCGTCGTTCGTGCCGTCGCCGGTCATCGCGACGAGGTTGCCGCCCTCCTGCTCGGTGCGGATGTAGGCGAGCTTGTCCTCGGGGGTCGCCTCGGCGAGGAAGTCGTCGACGCCCGCCTCCTTCGCGATCGCCGCCGCGGTGAGCGGGTTGTCGCCCGTGATCATCACGGTGCGGATGCCCATGGACCGCAGCTCGGCGAACCGCTCGCGGAGCCCGTCCTTGACGACGTCCTTGAGGTGGACGACCCCGAGCACGCGCCCGGCGCCGGCGGCATCCTTCGTCGCGACGACCAGCGGGGTGCCGCCGGACTGCGAGATCTCCTCGGTGCGGGCGGTCAGGTCGGTGCGAACACCCTCGGGCAGCGCGGCACCATCTTGCTCGAGCCAGCCGATGATCGCGGACCCGGCGCCCTTGCGGATCGCCGAGCCGTCGGGCAGGTCGAGGCCGCTCATGCGGGTCTGCGCCGTGAACGGGACGATCACACCGCGCGAGTCCCCGGTCACATCGACCCCGCGACGGACGGCGAGCGCGACGATCGAGCTGCCCTCGGGTGTCGGGTCGGCGAGCGAGGACAGCGCCGCGGCGCGCGTGAGCTCCTGCTGCGCCTGGCCGGCGAGCGGGACGAACTCGGCCGCCTGCCGGTTGCCGTAGGTGATGGTCCCGGTCTTGTCGAGGAGGAGCGTCGTCACGTCGCCGGCGGCCTCGACGGCGCGTCCGGACATCGCGAGGACGTTCCGCTGCACGAGCCGGTCCATGCCGGCGATGCCGATGGCCGACAGGAGCGCACCGATCGTCGTCGGGATGAGGCAGACCAGCAACGCGACGAGCACCGGGATGCTGACCGGCGCCGCCGCGTACGAGGCGACCGGGTTCAGGATGAGGGCGACGACGACGAAGATGATCGACAGGCTCGCCAGCAGGATGTTCAGCGCGATCTCGTTGGGGGTCTTCTGCCGGGCCGCACCCTCGACGAGCGCGATCATCCGGTCGACGAAGGTCTCGCCCGGCTTCGACGTGATGCGCACGACGATGCGGTCAGAAAGCACCCGGGTGCCGCCGGTGACGGCGCTGCGGTCACCGCCGGATTCGCGGATGACGGGGGCCGACTCGCCGGTGATGGCGGACTCGTCGACCGAGGCGATGCCGTGCACGACGTCGCCGTCGCCGGGGATCAGGTCGCCCGCCGCCACGACGACGACGTCCCCGAGGGTGAGGTCGGCCGACGAGACGTCGTCGATGGTGACGCGTTCGGCCGCGGCATCCGTCGCCTCGTCGTACCCGGTCACGCGGTGGGCGACGGTGCTCGTGCGGGTCTTGCGGAGCGTCTCGGCCTGCGCCTTGCCGCGGCCTTCGGCGACGGACTCCGCGACGTTCGCGAACACGACCGTCAACCACAGCCAGACCGCGATGATCGCCGTGAAGGGGGCGGGGACGGCGGTGCCGCCCGAGTCGGCGGGACCGTCGAGGAACGGCTCCGCGACGGCCAGCACGGTCGTCAGGGCGGCGCCGACCCACACGATGAACATCACAGGGTTGCGCCACTGGGCGCGGGGGTCGAGCTTGCGCAGCGCGCCCGGCAGGGCGGCCGCGATGGCGGCGTCGTCGATGCCGCGGCGCGGCGCGGGGGCGGGGGCGACCGGTTCGAGGGTGGTGGTGGACATGTCAGATCAGTCCTTCTGCGAGGGGGCCCAGCGCGAGTACGGGGAAGTAGGTGAGGGCGGTCACGATGACGATCACGCCGATGAGGAGGCCCACGAACAACGGTCGGTGCGTCGGCAGCGTGCCCGCCGTGGCGGGGACCTTGTCCTGCGCGGCGAACGAGCCGGCGAGGGCGAGGACCAGCACGATCGGCAGGAACCGGCCGAGCAGCATCGCGATGCCGAGGGCGGTGTTCAGCCACGGCGTGTTCGCCGTGAGCCCCGCGAAGGCCGAGCCGTTGTTGTTCGCGGCCGAGGTGAAGGCGTAGAGCACTTCGCTGAACCCGTGGATGCCGGGGTTCCAGATCGAGGTCGTCGTGACGTCCTCGCGCACCGCGGGGATCACGAAGCTCAGCGCCGTGCCCACGAGCACGAGGATCGGGGTCACGAGGATGTAGATGCTCGCGAGCTTGATCTCACGGGGGCCGATCTTCTTGCCCAGGTACTCGGGCGTGCGTCCGACGAGGAGGCCGGCGACGAAGACCGCGAGGACCGCCATCACGAGCATGCCGTAGAGCCCCGACCCGACGCCACCGGGAGCGAGCTCTCCGAGCATCATGTTGAGCATCGGCATCATGCCGCCGAGGGCCGTGTACGAGTCGTGCATGGAATTGACGGCGCCCGTCGAGGTGAGGGTGCTCGTCGACCCGAAGATCGTCGACCCGACGATCCCGAAGCGCACCTCCTTGCCTTCGAGGGCGGCGCCGGCGAGCTCGGGCGCGGTGCCGCGCCCGGCGAGCTCCAGGGCCGTGAGGGCGAGCGTCGAGGCGAGGAACAGGACGCCCATCGCCCCGAGGATCGCGTAGCCCTGGCGCTTGTCGCCGAGCATCGTGCCGAAGGTGCGCGGCAGCGAGAACGGGATGAGGAGCATGAGGACGATCTCGAACAGGTTCGTCCAGCCGGTCGGGTTCTCGAACGGGTGCGCGGAGTTGGCGTTGAAGAAGCCGCCACCGTTGGTGCCGAGGAGCTTGACGGCCTCCTGCGAGGCAACCGGGCCACCGGGGATGCTCTGCGCGGTGCCGGCGACGGTCGTCACGTCGGTGAACCCGGCGAGGTTCTGCACGACGCCACCCGCCAGCAGCACCACCGCCGCGACGAGCGACAGCGGCAGGAGCAGACGCACCGTGCCGCGGGTCAGGTCGACCCAGAAGTTGCCGATCGTCCCGCTGCGGCGGTAGGCGAGGCCGCGCACGAGGGCGATCGCGACGGCCAGGCCGACGGCCGCCGAGACGAAGTTCTGCACGGCGAGCGCCGCCAACTGCACGGTGTAGCCGAGGGTCAGCTCGGGCGAGTACGACTGCCAGTTCGTGTTCGTCACGAACGAGACCGCCGTGTTGAACGAGAGCGACTCGCTGGGTGCCGGGAGGCCGAGCGACCACGGCAGCCACTGCTGCACGCGCTGGAGCAGGTAGACGACGAGCACGCCGACGACGGAGAACGCGAGCACGCTGCGTGCGTAGGCCTGCCACGTCTGAGCGGATGCCGGGTCGACGCCGATCAGCCGGTACAGACCGCGCTCGGCCCGGGCATCCTTCGGCGAGGTGTACACCCAGGCCATGTAGTCGCCCACGGGGCGGTAGGCGACGGCGAGGATGAGCGCGAGCGTCGCGAGGGTGAGGACGGCGGAAAGCCACGCCATCAGAACTTCTCCGGCTTCACGAGCGCGACGAAGAGGTAGACCATTGCGGCGACGCCGAGCACCGCGGCGACGATGTCGAACACGTTCATACCCGGTCGACCGCCTTGGCGAACAGACCGATGATCACGAACAGGACGATGACGCCCAGTACGTAGACGATGTCGAGCACGAGAGACGCTCCGTTTCGAGGGACCGCAGGCCGTGAGCCGGCCCGCGCGCCGGTGTGGCGCATCCCCGATGGAACACCGCGCGGCCTGCCGTCCCCGCGGTCCTCACGGAATCCATACGGTCGCGCGGTCCGTCCTCACGGGATCCTCACGACCGCTCGTCGGCCCCCGGGTTCAGCTCGTCGCGGCAGCCCAGGTCGCCAGTTCCGCCACGAGGGCGGTGTGCCCCGGCGCATCGTACGACCGCGCGTCGTGGCCGAGCACGTCGACCGCGACACGGGAGCGGCCGACGGTGCGTCGCCAGGCGGTCGGCTCACGGTGCCCGCCGTCCCCCTCGTGCCAGGCGACGACCTCCCGATCGCCGGTGGCCTGCAGCGCGCAGTAGCGTTCGTCCTCGACCGAGAACGGCACCGCGCCCTCGACGTCGACCACGACCCGCCCGAACGGCGGGTGGAACGACAGGGTCGGCAACCAGACCGCGCCGACCGCTCCCGCCCAGCGCGGGTAGTCGCGCAGAGACGCGACCGCGCAGTGCAGGGCGAGGACGCCGACGCCGCGGTCCAGCGCCGCATCGAAGGCGGCGACGCTTGCGGCTTCCGCCCCTCGCTCCCCACCGCGCCACGGATCACCCGTGTTGACGACGACCAGGTCGATCTCAGCGAGCGAGGCCATCGCGGCATCCACGTCCTCACGGACGGTCACGTCGTGCCCGATGCCCTGCAGGATCTCCACGAGGCGGGCAGAGGTCTCCGCGAAGGGATGCCACGGGTCGGCGTACCGCTCGGTACCCGACAGGATCACGGTGCGCACGGTCATGCCCGGAGGCTATCGCCCTGCGGACCCGCAGGCGACGTCTTAGAGCGCGAAGCGGGTGCCGATCGCCTGCAGCGTCTCGTCCCAGAGGCGGCGGGCCGCGTCGGCGTCGCTCAGCGACGACCAGAGCGGGATGCGGGCAGGCGGGCCGCCGATGAGTCGCTTCGGGCCGTAGAACTCCCCGCCTGCTGCGGTCGGATCGGTCGCCGCGAGCACCGCGGGGAGGGCCGCGCCGGCGACGGTACCGGTGACGCCGACACGGGAGAGGAACCGGATGACGCGCCGCGCGCCCGTCTCGCGCTCGCGCCCCAGCCCGGGTTGGGCGGCGAGCAGGTTGGTGGGCGAGACCCCGGGGTGAGCGAGCGTGCTCGTGAGACCCCACCCGGCGTCCCGGCTGCGGCGGTGGAGTTCCCTGCCGAAGAACGCGACCGCGATCTTCGACGACCGGTACGCCGCCATCGCGTCGTATGCCTCGGGGGTGGTCACGGCACCGCGGTCGATGCCGCCCGACCGCGCCGCGATGCTCGTCTGGTGCACGACCCGTGCGCGCCCCTCGCGGAGCACGGGGAGCAGGCCCAGCGTCAGTGCGGCGTGGCCGAGGTGGTTGGTGCCCCACTGGAGTTCGAACCCGTCCGCGGTCTCCCTGCGCGACGGCGGGGTCATGACGCCGGCGTTGTTCACGAGGAGGTGCACGGGACGGCCTTCGGCCCGCAGCGTCGCGGTGAACTCCGCGACCGAATCGAGCGACGACAGGTCGAGGGGACGCGTCGACACGCGCGCACCGGCGACCCGTTCCCGGACCCCGCGCGCGGCCGACTCGCCCTTGGCGGCGTTGCGCACGGGGAGGATCAGCTCGGCGCCGGCGCGGGCGAGGTCCGTGGCGATCTCGACACCGATGCCGTCGCTGGCGCCGGTGACGACGGCGAGGCGGCCGGTCAGGTCGGGGGTGGGGAGGGTGGTCGGCATGCGTGCTCCTGGCTCGGTGTGATCTGTCGGTGTGATCCGATCCTGCGACCGCTGCGCGCCGCCTGCCAGGGCCGCCCCAGCCGTGGATCGCGGATCCACCCCTCGCCGTCAGGACAGGCGCTGCGTCCCGATGACACCCAGCAGTCGCAGGCGTTCGGCGCTCTCGCTCCCCGGCACGGCGGTGTACACGAGCAGGCGGTGGGACTGCTCGGGGTCGAGCAGGGTCTGGCACGAGAGCTCGAGCATGCCGACCTCGGGATGCCGGAAGCGCTTGAGCGCGGGCGGCGCGAGTCCCACCTCCTGCCGTTCCCACAGGGCGGCGAACTCGGCGCTGCGGCGACGCAGGTCCCCCGCCATCTCGGCCGCGGCGGAGTCGGGACCGCGCAGCGCGACGATCTCGCGGAGCCCGCTCGCGTAGACGCGCGAGAGTCGCTCCTGCTCTTCGGCCGGGTAGGCGGCTCGGGCATCGGGTTCGGTGAACCAGCGGAACCCGATGCTGCGGGCGTGCCCGGTCCGCGCGGTCGCCGGCCCCAGCAGCGCGACGGCAAGCGGCGTCTGACGCAGGGTCTCGCCGAGCTCGGTCACGATCTCGGCCGGGGTGTCCTCGAGCCGGTCGAGGATACGGAGCAGCCCCGGCCCCACGTGCGCGCTGGAGGCTCCGCGCGCGGGCGCCGTGTGACCGGCGAGCCGGAACAGGTGATCGCGTTCGCCGAGGCTGAGATGCAGCCCCTGCGCGATCGCGGCGATCATCTGCTCGGACGGATGCGGACCGGTGCCGCGTTCGAGCCGGGCGTAGTAATCCGTCGACATGTGAGCGAGCGCGGCGACCTCTTCGCGGCGCAGTCCCCCCGTCCGCCGCCGCGGACCGCGCGCCAGCCCGACGTCCTCGGGCTGGAGCGATTCCCGGCGGTGGCGCAGGAACCTCGCGAGCGCGTCACGGTCGATCATCGGCATCCTCCCCCTCGGCGGCGGTCCCGTCGTTCCTATCGCGGATGGATGCCGCGTGCCACGCCCCGTCGATCCACCCCTCGCGCGAGGTCAGTGCAGCTCGGCGTCCGCGGGACCCCGACGCCACGAGGCGAACGGCACCGTCAACCCGGCGCGCGTCGGCGCGCAGGCGAAAGGCCCAGCCGCGGTGTCGAGGTCGGCGGCGAAGGGGATCACGCGGACCAGGCGCAGGGGGTCGCCCGCTGCCCCCGCCCGCACCGTGAGCGCGTTGCCGGAGCGGCTGACACGCACCGTGATCCGACGCCCGAGCCACTCCGAGACGGGCGCCAGCGACCAGTCCGACATCCCGTCCGTGACGACGGCACCCAGCTGCAGGTCGCCGTCGGAGAACTCGACACCGGCTTTGACCCAGCGCGTCGCGTCCACGCGGACGAACACCCCGGCCTGATCGAACTGCGCCTCGAACGCCGCGTCGAACTCGACCTCCATCGCCGTGCCGTCGGGCATCGGCGCGAGCAGCGCGTGCTCGGTGTCGTGCACGAAGCCGTAGGAGGTGAGCCGCCACGCGTCGCTGCCTTCGGCGGCGGTGACCCGCAGCATCCCCTCGTGCTCCGTCACGGTCGGGGGCGGCGTCGTCCACGCGCCCTCGGACCACGGGATCGGCTGGTGGGCGCGGTCGACGGTGCTCATCCGACCAGGCTAACGGGCGGCTCAGCCGAGGCGGATGCCGGCGGAGTCGAGCGCGCGCAGAGCGACGTCGAGCACCGCGGCGCTGTGGTCGAGACGACGGTCGCGTTCGGCGAGGTCGTGCTCGGCGATCATCCGCACGAACGCACGGAACTCCGCGATCATGCGGTGCGGGTCGTCGTCCATCGCCACCCGCTCGGTGGTCCCGTCCCGGAGCCGGAGCTCGACGGCGGAGATCTCGTTGGGCGGTCCGTCGACGAGCATGACGCCCTCGGTGCCCTGGATCTTGGTGCGCGAGGGTCCGGGGGAATCCTTTGCTCCGATGCACACGGCGGTCAGGTCGGGGTAGCCGAGGACCGTGACCCCCGAGGTGTCGCTGCCTCGCTCGATGCGCGGCGTGTAGAGGACCGTGTCGGGGGTGCCGACGAGACCGACGACCAGGTGCAGCGCGTAGATCCCGATGTCCATCAGAGCACCGCCGCCCGCCGCCGGGTCGAAGGCCGGCAGGACGGCACCCTCCCGGAACGCGTCGTAGCGCGAGGAGTACTGCGAGTACTCGCACTGCACGAGCCGCAGATCACCGAGGCGGCTCAGGTTCTGCCGCATCCACTCGACGTTCGCGAGGTACTGCGTGCTGATCGCTTCCACGAGGATCAGTTCGCGCTCCTCGGCGAGGGCCCGGAGCTCGGCGAGATCCTCCGCGCGCAGCACGAACGGCTTCTCGCAGACGACGTGCTTACCCGCCCGCAGTGCGCGACGGGCGACGTCCGCGTGCAGCACGTTCGGCACGGCCACCCACACCGTGTCGACGTCCGCTTCGGCGAGACACGCGTCGAGGTCGGTGTAGACGTGGGGGATGCCGTGGGCCGCGGCCGTCTCTTCGACCGCCGCCCGGCTGCGCCGGGTGCCCACGATCGCCTCGATCACGAGCCCCGGGATCTGGTGGGCATGTGGCAGGAACTCGGCGGCGATCTTTCCCGCGCCGACGACGGCGAGTCTCAGAGCGCCAGTCCGATCGCGAGGAGGACGATGCCGATGAGGGGCGCCGTCAGCTGGATCATGGCCGCGCGGGCCTTGGACCGGTCGGACAGCAGCAGCACGAGGCCCGCCGCGACCATCGACCCGGTACCCACGAAGACGAGGGTCGCCCCGATCGCCGTCGAGCCTGTGGCGACGAAGACGATCCCGAGGAACACGGCGATCGCCAGGAACAGGTTGTAGAAGCCCTGGTTGTACGCGAACGACTTGGTGACGTGCACGGTGTCGTCCGTCGTGCCGAAGGTGCGGCGCGCCGCGGCGCCCGTCCAGGCGATCGACTCCAGATAGAAGATGTAGACGTGGATGGCGGCGCCGAGCGCCGCGAACACCAACCCGGCGATGATCATGCCGTCATCATCCCAGATGCGCCGCGCCGTGCCAGAGAGCCTCGAGGTCGACCGGGTCGGCGACGCCGAGCGGAGCACCCGCGGCATCCCGTGTGAAGGCGAGGAGCACGGGGACGCCGTCGCGGTCCCGCACCACCCTGCCCGCGTACGCCGGGGCCGGGGCGAGCAGCCGGGCGTCGTCGGGTCGGGCGTCGTCCGGGACCGGCCCCGTCGGCATCCCCCAGACGCCGTCGACCCCGTCGGAGCGCGTCGCGCAGAACAGGGTGAGGTGCTCGCCCGCCGCCTCGACGGTCTGCAGGACCTCGAGGTGCGGGAACCGCGTGGACACGGCGCCGAGGTGGGGCTGCGCGGTCCAGGTGTCGAGATCGGGCGACCACGCGTGCCCGACGACGCCGCCCGAAGACTGCTCCGCGCCCCTCGCCCGCGCCGTGACGAGCATGTGCCACCCGTTGCCCTGCGGGTCGCGGAAGACCCACGGATCACGCCACGCCTCGTCGGTCCACACGCTGTCGCCGAGCTTCTCGTAGAGCTCCCCCGCGGCCGTCAGGACGAACCCGTCGCGCTTGTCCCACTCGGTCAGATCGGGGGAGGTCGCCATGAGGACCGACTCGACGTTGCGGTTCGAGCCGGGGTCGAGGAAGACCGTGCCGGTGTAGAACATGCGCCAGAGCCCGTCGTCGCCGCGCACGACGCAACCCGTCCACGTCGCCGTCTCGTCGGCACCACCCGGTCCGCCCGGCCCGAGGACGACCCCGTGATCGGTCCACTCCCGGAGGTCGCGCGAGGTCGCGTGGCCGATCCGCGCGTGACGATGGCGCAGATCGGGGTCGCCGAGGCTCTGCGGCGCGCGCAGGTGGAACAGATGGAACGTCTCGCCGTCGTCGGCGATCCAGAAGTCCCACACCCATTCGGACTCCAGCCGGAACACGTATCAGCCCTTGAGCGAGCCCTGCAGGAGCGCCGAGACGAAGTGCCGCTGGAAGATCAGGAAGATGATCAGCGTGGGCGTGAGGATCAGGAGGGATCCTGCGCACAGCAGCGGGATGTCCGTCCCGTACCGCCCCTGGAAGGCACCCAGGGCACCGGCCATCGTCCGCTGCTCGGGGTCGTTGACGAGCACGATCGCGAGCAGGAACTGGTTCCAGGTCCACAGGAACAGCAGGATCGCGAGCGACGACAGCGCGGGAACGGACAGCGGGATGTGGATGCGCCAGAAGAGCTGCCACGTGGTCGCACCGTCCATGCGCGCCGCCTCGGAGAGATCGGCCGGCATCGTGATGAAGTGCGCCCGCATCCACATCACGGCGAACGGCATGAACAGACCGATGAGCGGCAGGATGATCGCCCAGCGGGTGTTCAGCAGGCCCAACTCCCGCACCTGGAAGTAGAGCGGCGTGATGATGCCCTCGAAGGGCAGCGTGAGCCCGAGGATGAAGGCGACGAACACGATCCGACCGCCGCGCGGCTGCAGGTGCCCGAGCGCGAAGCCCGCGAGGGTCGCCAGCAGCACTGCCGCCGGGACGACGGCGATCTCGATGAGGAAGCTGGACTGCAGCAGGGCCCACATGTTGGCCGACTCGAATGCGGTGACGAAGTTGTCCCACCGCGGGTTCTCGGGCCACTCGAGCCCGCGGGGGTAGGTCCCCGGCTCGTGCAGCGCGGTGACGAACAGGCTGAGGAAGGGCATGATCGTCACGAGCATCAGGACGATCAGCAGGATGCGGCCGATCCATTTCTCCTGGGGGCGGACGATCACGATTCTTTCCCTCGGAGGATGCGCTGGAGCGGGAGGACGATGAGCAGGACGAGAGCCATGAGCACGAGGGCGAACGCCGAAGCGGTGCCGATCTCGCGCTCGTAGAAGGCCAGGTAGAAGATCTGAAGGCCGGGGACGAGCGTGCTGTCGCCGGGTCCGCCCTGCGTGGCGATGTAGACGATGTCGAAGCTCGCCAGCGCCGCGATCACCGTCACGGTGACGCAGACCGCGACCTCCTGCCGCACGCCGGGCAGCGTGACGGAGAAGAACTCGCGCACGGGACCGGCCCCGTCCAGCCGCGCCGCCTCGTAGAGCGCGGGGTCGACCTTGGTCATCCCGGCCAGGATGAGCACGAGGCACAGCCCGACCTGCACCCAGGCGCCGATGACGCCGACGGCCGGCAGCGCGGTCGAGAAGTCCCCGAGCCACGCCTTCGTCACGCCGCCGAGGCCGATCAGGCCCAGCAACTGGTTCACGAGGCCGTTGGTCGACAACTGCCAGCTCCACATGATGCCCGCCGCCACGAGCGGGATCACCTGCGGCAGGAACAGGACGGTCCGCGCGACACCTGCGAGCCGACTCGCCGCGATGGCGCGGATCATGTTCGCGGCCACGAGCGCGATCGCGACGGGGATGAGACTGAAGTAGATGATCAGCTCGAAGGCGTTGAGGATCGCGCCGATCAGCTTCGGGTTGCTGAAGACCTCGACGTAGTTGGCGAAGCCGACCCACGTGGCCGGGCCGATGCCGTTCCAGTCGTAGAACGAGTACTGCGCCGACAGCGTGATCGGACGCAGCACGAAGAAGATGTAGAACGCCGCAGCCGGAAGCACCAGGAGGTACGCGGCCACGCTCGCGCGGACGTGCCGCCGGCGGCGGCGCTTGCGGAGTCCGGCGTCGTCGAGCGCTGCTGCGCCGGTGGCGACCACCGGCGCAGCAGCGGGAGGGGCGGAGGTCATGCTCAGCCCTCGACCTGGCTCTCGTAGTCGGCTTGGACCGAGCTCAGCAGACCCTCGGGAGTCTGCTCGCCGGCGACCATGCGCTGGAGGTTGGGCGTCCAGCTCTGGGCGTAGATCGCGCCGGTGGCGTTGGCGATGAAGTCCATCGCACCGTTGGCCTCGCTCAGCTGGGCGCCGGCGGCGAGGGTCGCCGCCGTCGTGGAGTCGGCGTCGACCTCGGGCATGAAGGCGTCAGCCGGACCCATCGGGTGCGAGCCGCCGACCTCGACGCCGATCGTGCGCGCCGTCTCATCGGTCGCCGTCCAGTTCAGGAAGAACGCGGCGCAGTCCGGGTGCTCGGCCGTCGCCGCGACACCGAAGGTGAGCGGAGCGGACATCGCGCCGATCTGGCCGCCCTCCTCCAGCGGAGGCATGAGGAAGAAGCCCGCCTCGCCCGGCATCTGGGTGTCGAGGTTGCCCGACTCCCAGTCGCCGTTGAAGATGAACAGCGACTCACCGCCGATGAAGCGGCTCATCATCTGTGCGTAGTCGAGCGAGTTGACGTCGTCGGCGAAGTAGCCCGCGTCGATCCACTTCTTCAGGTGCTCCGCCGCCGCGAGGTTCTCGGGGGTGTCGATGGTCGCGTCCGGCTGCTGGAAGATCCAGTCGTTGATGGCGGCCGGGTCGCCGTACGAGGCCATCAGCGCCTGGAGCGGGAACGCGAGTCCACCGGTGGCACCACCGTTGAACTGGGCGATCGGGGTGATGCCGGCATCCTTTGCCGCCTGCATCGCGGCGTCGAACTCGTCGAGCGTCGCCGGGGCCTCGGTCATCCCGATCTGATCGGCGAGGGTCTTGTTGTAGAAGACACCGGTCATCGAATAGTTGAGGCCGAGGGCGTAGAGCGGTCCGTTGCCGCGGCGTCCCTCGTCGTCCACGCGTAGCTGCTGCAGCTGCGAGGCCGGCCAGTCCGTCCATCCGAACGCCTCGGCGTACGGGTCGAGGTCCAGGAGCAGTCCGTCGGTCGCGAGCTCGGACATCTGCGGCAGACGCATGAGGTCCGGCGGCGAGTCCTGCAGGACGCGCGGCGCGTTCTGGGTGATGACGGCGAACTGGTCCTCGCGGATGTCGAAGGTCACGTTCGGGTACTGCTTCGTGAACTCCTCGGTGAGCGCGGTCGGCAGCGGGAACCCGGTTTCGAAGTAGCCGCTGAGGACGACGTCCTCCTCGCCGCAGGTCGGGCCTTCGGCGCCGAAGTCCGACGTCGACGACGCCTGCGGAGCCGCCGTGCCGCCGGGAGGGGCGCACGCCGTCACGCCGAGCGCGACGGTCGTGAAAAGCCCGGCGAGGAGGAGCGGGCGGAGGGGGTGCTGTGAGGATCGAGACATCGATGTCTCCTTTCGGGAACCACATCGTTCGGGTGATCGCGGAGAGTGCGCCTGCGTGCTAAATCGCGTTAGCAAGGTCATCTTGCGCCATGCTGCCGATCGCTGTCAATGGGGTGCCGCCGCGCGTGATGCAGCTGTGACCCACCGATCCGATCACGCCTCGAACCCGGTCCCGAGGTCGGTCCCCACTAGGATCGCGGGACAGGAGGATGCCGTGAGCAAGGACCGCGTGACTCTCGCCGACGTCGCCCGCGCGGCCGGCATGTCGCGCACCACCGCATCCCTCGTCCTGTCCGGCCGCGGTGACGAGATGCGCATCGCCGAGGCCTCCCAGGAACGCATCCGTCTCGTCGCAGCCGAGCTCGGCTACCGCCCGAACATGCTCTCGGCGGGTCTGCGCAGCGGCACGAGCCGGACGATCGGCTTCATCTCCGACACCGTCGCGACCTCTCAGCTGGCCGGCGACATGATCAAGGGCTCCCTCGAAGGCGCCCGCCGCCACGGGCATCTGCTGTTCATCGGGGAGTACGAGGGCGACGAATCGGAGCGCGAGCGGCTGATCGACGCCATGCTCGATCGCCGGGTCGACGGGGTCATCATGGCGTCGATGTTCACGCGGGAGCGCCGCGTCCCCACGGCGCTCGCCGGCGGCAACGTGGTCCTGCTGAACGCGCTTCCGGACCGCGGCTCGAACGGCGTCCGGGCCATCCTCCCCGACGAACTCGATGCCGGTCGGCGTGCCGCGAGACTCCTGCTCGACCTGGGGCACCGCCGCATCCATCTGATCGGAGCGGGACCGACGACCGCGGACGTCCCGCGCGACACCGTCGCCGGTCACGAGCGCCTCGAAGGCATCCTCGGCGAGCTGACGACGGCCGGCCTGTCGCCGGCATCAGGTCGCATGCTCAGCATCTGGCTTCCGGTCGACGGCTGGAAGGCGACCTCGGACCTGATCGCCTCGGGTGTGCGGTCGGGCGCGATCATCGCGTTCAACGACCGCATCGCCTTCGGCGCGTATCAGGCGATCGCCGAGGCGGGACTGCGCGTGCCGCAGGACTTCTCGGTGGTCTCCTTCGACGACCACCAGCTGGCCGGCTGGGTGCATCCCGGCCTGACGACGTTCGCCATCCCGCACTTCGACCTCGGACTGCGCGCTGTCGAGCTCCTCCTCGATCCCGACGCCGACTCGGGCGTGCATCGGATCCCGCTGCCGCTGCGTAATCGCGGATCGGTCGCGGCGCCGAACGATCCCTGACGCGCATCCGCGTCCGATCCGCTATCCTCCGAGCTAACGCGATTTAGCATCGGAGAAGGGATGCCGGCGGTGCAACGGAGCCCCCAGGGAACCAGTGTCGACGACGGCGTCGCACGTCCGCCGTTCGACCCGGATGTCCGTGCGGCTCTCGACACAGCCGACGACGTCGTGGTTTCGCTCGCCCCCGAAGAGATCCCCACCCTCCGCGCGCGGGCCGTGATCCCCACCCCGGCCGAGTACACCCTGGAGGGGCGCCTGCGGGCCGAGGAGCACGTGGCGCGAAGCGCCGACGGCGCACCCGTGCGGCTGGTGGTGCTGCGCCCTCGAGACCGCGGCGGTCCCCTTCCCGTGATCTATCACGTCCACGGCGGCGGGATGGTGGTCGGAACGCCGTTCGACGTGCTCCCCACCCTCGGGCAGCTCGCGCTCGACCTCGGTGCGGCGATCGTGTCGGTCGACTACCGCCTCGCACCCGAGCACACCTATCCCGCGCCCCTCGACGACGTCTACGCCGGCCTCGTGTGGATGTCGGAGCACGCGGAAGACCTCGGCCTCGATCCCGACCGGATCGTCCTCGAGGGGGTCAGTGCGGGCGGCGGGCTGGCCGCCGGTGCGGCACTCGCCGCGCGCGACCGAGGCGGCCCCGCGCTCCTCGGTCAGATGCTCGTCTACCCCATGCTCGACCACCGCAACGACTCGGCATCCGCTCATCAGATGGCGGGGGCCGGCACGTGGGATCGCACGGCGAACGCCACGGGGTGGGCGGCGTACCTCGGCGCCCTCTCCGCCGAGGCGGTGCCGATCTACGCCTCCCCCGCTCTCGCCGACGACCTGAGCGGCCTGCCGCCCACGTTCATCGAGGTCGGGTCGGCCGAGACGTTCCGCGACGAGGACGTCGACTACGCACGGCGGATCTGGGCCTCGGGCGGCGACGCGGAGCTCCACGTGTGGCCGGGCGGCGCGCATGCGTTCGACGCGCTGGTGCCCTCGGCCCCCCTCTCCCGCGACGCCCGTCACGCGAGATCGCGCTGGTTGCAGCGTCTCCTCTCGCGCTGACGGGCGCCGCCGGAGCGCCGGGACCGATCAGGACGCGGGGACCAGCACCCGGTCGATCGTGTGGATGACACCGTTCGACGCCGGGATGTTGAGCGCGCGCAGCACGAGCTTGGGGTTCTTCAGCTCCGGAGTCTCGTCGCGCAGCACGATGCCGCGCGGCTCGATCGTGCCGCCGTTCGCCATCTCGATCGAACGCGAGAAGAGCACCTTGACCGGCGACAGCTTCTTGCCCGCGACCACGTGGTACAGCAGGATGTCGCTGATCTGCTCGCCGGTGAAGGTCGAGGTGATCGCCTCGAGGGCAGCCGCCTCGGATGCCGGCGCCTCACCCGTGAGGTCCGTGACGAGGCGCAGGAAGGCGCGGTCGTTCGGCGCGAACACCGTGTACTTCGTGCTCGTGTCGGCGAGGGCCTCGTCGAGCCCCGTCGCCACGAGCGCCTGGATCAGGATGTCGTAGTCCGAGCCGTTGGCGTCGAGGGTGCCGCCGCCGGAGGCCGCGACGGCGACGTCGACGATGGTGCCGGCGGGCTTCGTCGCCTGATGGGCGGATGCCGGGGACGAGGTGAGTGCCAGCGCACCGGCCACCATCGCGGCCAGGGCGATCCCGATCTTCTTGTTCATCACAGTGCTCCTTCGATGAGAAGAGTCGCGCCCGGCGGACGTCGGGCACCACTGTGTATTCCCGTCGAAGGGCGGCCGCGGATGCACCCGGACCGAGGATTCTCAGAGCGTCAGCGCGAGAGTTCGGTCTCGAGGCGGTCGAGGAGGATCTCGAGGGCGGCCTCGAACTCCTCCTTGCTGTGGTCCTCGCTGAGCAACGGGCGCAGTCTGCGCACCTCAGGCGTGTCGTCGAGGGTCTGGTCGCCCGGGCCCGAGAACGACGGTTCGCCGGAGCCGGATGCCGCCCCCGCGCCGCCGACATCGGCGCCGCGCACGGCCGCCTCGAGCAGCAGCTGCCCCAGCAGGAAGCTGCTGAACCCGCGGTAGGCGCGGACGGCCTGCTCGTCGGAGAAGCCGTGTGCGAGCAGGACGCGCAAGAGGATGTCCACCGCTTCGATGCTCCGCAGCGGGGGGCGCAGCCACGGCGCGGCGGGATGCCGGGTGGCGATCAGCGGGAACGCGAGAGGGTGCGAGACCGCGATATCGCGAACAGCGTGCGCGACGTTCTGCAGGAACGTCTGCCAGTGCTCCTCCGCCTCCCGCTCCATCACCGCGGTCAGCTCGGAGGTCAGTGCGTCGACGACCCCTTCGAGGAGGTCTTCCTTGCCGTGGACGTGGCGGTAGAGGGACATCGCTTCGACCCCCAGCTCATTGCCGAGGGCGCGCATCGACAGCCCCGCGGGACCCGAACGATCGACGAGCTCGAGTGCCGCGTCGATGATCCCGGCGCGGCTCAGTCTCGGCGATGCCGCGCGGTCGGTCTGTCTGCTCATGAGGAGCCTCCACACCGATCCTCCCTCTTTCCCGCCGAAACCGCATGCTTACAGCGTAAGCTTGCGGTGATGGGACGTTTGGCATTCGGCGCCGAGACGGTCACGCTTGATGACCGTCTTCTGGCGCACCTGGAAGTCGTGATGGTGACGAAGCTGCGGCGACGCGAGCCGTTCATCCTCACGTGGACGGTCGACCCGAGCCTCGGAAGTGGACGCGTCTCGCGGTGGGTCGGCGTGTCGACCAGCTGGGACGTGCGCTACCACAGCCGTTCGACGGGCCCGCTGAACCCGGCCTGGATCGAGAGTCTGATGGCGACGGCGAACTCGCCGGGCGGTCTGCGCCTCGTGCCCGAGCCGGAGCCCGAAGAGGACGAGCGCGTCGCGGGTCTGTGACCCGGGGTGATCAGGATCGCGTGAGCCGGCGGGTGGCCTCCCCCATCGCGCGGATCGCGCCCGCGAGCACGGGCCGCGGGGTGGCGAAGACGATCCGCACGAAGTCCTCATAGCCGCGGCCGAGCAGGGCGCCGTCGGTGAGGACGACGCCCGCCTCCTCGCGGAAGAACGTCGCGGGAGAAGCCGGCAGGTCGAGCGCAGACGCGTCGATCCAGCCGATGTACGTCGCCTCGGGCGCGGTGTACCGCGCACCGGGGAGATGCTCGTCGAGCAGGCGCGCGAGTCCGTGCCGCTCGGCATCCAGATAGGCGATGACCTCGTCGAGCCACGGCCGCCCCTGTCGGTACGCGGCGATGGCCGCGACGACGCCGACCGTGGCGGCACCGTGCTGCACGGCGAACCCGAAGCGGCGGTAGGCGGCCTGATCGGCGTCGTTCGAGGTGATCAGCTGCGCGGTCTTCACGCCGGCGAGGTTCCACGCCTTCGATGCGCTCGTGCCGGTGAGCGTGTGCGCGGCGGTCGCGTCGGACAGCGAGGCGTACGGCACGTGGGGGACGCCGTCGTACCGCAGCGGCGCGTGGATCTCGTCGGCGAACACCCGCCCGCCGTGTCGCTCGACGATCTCGGCGAGAGCGGACAGCTCTTCGCGGGTCAGGACGGTTCCGGTGGGATTGTGCGGATTGCAGAGGATCAGGGTTCGCGCCCCGGCGGCGAACGCCGCGTCGATGCCGTCGAGGTCGTGCTGCCAGCGACCCTCCACGACGAGCCCCGGCACCTCCACGACGGGATGCCCGATCGTCGGGAGGTACGTGAGGAACGGCATGTACGCCGGCGTGGGCACGATGACCGCGGACCCCGCGGGTGCGTACTCGGTGACGGCGACGCCGAGCGCGGCCATGACGTCCGAGACCGGGTGGACCCGCTCGGGGTCGACGGCCCAGCCGTACTCCTCGCGCATCCAGTCCGCCGTCGCCTCGCCGAGCTCCGCGGCCAGCGGCGGGGACAGGTACCCGAGGATGCCGTCGGTGACCGCCCGCTGGAGCGCCTCCGACACCGGCGGCGCGATACCGAAGTCCATCTCGGCCACCCAGGCGCCGACGGCGCCGGGATGCAGACTCCACTTGCGGCTCTCGGGGCGGTCGAACCGTGCCCGGTCGAGCCGGTCGAACGGGTGGGAACCGATCGGAGGGACGGAACTCATCCCCCGACGATGCTGCCTGCCCGTCGGCCGTGCAAGTCGCCGCGTAACACTACTGCGGAGTGAGGCGCACGACGCGTGCTGCGAGGGAGGGGTCGTCGGTATCCACCTCGAGAACCCCGTCCCCGGCCGACCACGTGATCCCCCACGCCGCGCCATCCGCAGGGAAGAGGACCTCGATCTGAACCTCGCGCCCCCGGAGCGTGCGGACGGGCACCCGCACATCAGCCGGCGCGTCGTCCTGACGCCACAGGGTCAGGACGGTCTGCGTCTCATCGCGCAGGGCGAGTACCTGCCACGGCTCGTCGCGCTGCTCGAGTCCGAGCGGCCAGGAAGGGATGGCCGTCCGGATGAACGGGCGCAGTTCCTTGTGGACGCGGACGGCGATACGCCCATTCGTCCGTTGTACGCGGTTTCCGCCACTCAACAAACCTCTTGCGCAATCCAGACCGAAATGCTTGCTCCGATCGAACAGGACTGATGGCGTGGTCTGCGCTCATCCAAGAGAGCGGGTCAGCGTGGCGTGAGCTTGTGCCGCATCATCTCCTGAGTGTCGGTCCACACCTTCGCGTTCGCCCGAACAACGACAAGAACGTCGTTCATCAACGCAGTACGAATTCGCACGCCCTCCTGCCGAGCAAGCCGACGGATCTCGCCCCGCACCGCAGGAACATCCACGTCCGCGGTGATCCGGTGCGCCACTTGCTCATCACGTATGGCGATATCCAGCAGCGTGCGCGCGAGGCCCATGGGCCGAGGATAGCCGTTTCAGAGTGTGCACGACGGCCTTCGCCGCGAGAGTTGCACGGATGGCCTCGCGTCGTGCCCGCGCTGTCCGAGGGTGTAGATAGGCTGTCCGGGTCGCTTTCTCGACTGCCCCGTTGCGTTTCGACTGTCTCTGCTGTGCCCGGTCCGCGGGTGCCGGTGGAGTCTTTGACGTACCGGAGGTGCGCTGTGGGGCGATTGATCTATCACCGTGTCCATGTGTTCGAGATGGATGACCGGCTGCTGTCACACGTGGAGGCGGTGGTAGGCGCGAAGCTGCGGCGGGGTGAAGCGTTCATGTTGACGATCGGTGTGGAGCCGGTCGAGGGCAGCGGGCGAGTGTCGATCTGGGTGAACCGTGCCAGCAGTCTCGTGCTGAAGTACCGGCACGCGCGACCGCGTCTGAATACGGAGTGGCTTGAGCTGCTGATGACGTCTGCGAACTCCCCCACCGGAATGCGGTTGCTCCCCGAACCGTCATCAGCCCAGGCGGATGAGACCGCCTAGCGGCGTTGCCGGCTCAGACTCCGGCCGATTTGGCAACCCAAAGCTCTATCGCCCGCAGCTCATGTACACCGGTCAAATGAGATGCGTGACGTATGCCGGCGAGACGATCGTGACTACCGATGACGTCGCCGAGGCCCTGGTCGAATTGACTGCTGCAGTTGCGGCTGCTGGAGCCTCAGATGCCGTTCGGATACCGATCGTTGATGAAGAGACGCACTACATCGGTGAGGCGGAGATGGTGATTGGTGTTGGTAACGATGTCCTCTCCTCGCCCACCACCTGGGATGGCGA
>NZ_JBITVE010000004.1:0-119702 GCF_044542795.1 Microbacterium sp. NPDC077663
CGGTACTTCAGCACGAGACTGCTGGCACGGTTCACCCAGATCGACACTCGCCCGCTGCCCTCGACCGGCTCCACACCGATCGTCAACATGAACGCCTCACCCCGCCGCAACTTCGCGGTCACCACCGCCTCTACGTGTGACAGCATCCGGTCATCCATCTCGAACACATGGACACGGTGATAGATCAAACGCCCCACAAGGGCACCTCCGGTACGTCAAAGACTCCACCGGGACCCGCGGACCGGGCACAGCAGAGACAGTCGAAACGCAACGGGGCAGTCGAGAAAGCGACCCAGACAGCCTATAGAGACCCTCAGACATCGCGTGCGCGCCGCGAGGTTCAGACATCGACGATGGCGTACAGCGGGAAGATCGACGCAACTCGCAAATGCGTGAGCATACTCCCAATAACCGATGGCCCCACCAGAGGGACTAGTGGGGCCATCTGAGCGGCAACGAACCGCCTATGAGCAACCTATCCGGCTGGGCTATCTCCTCCGGCGAGGCGCCGACTCAGAACGCGAGGCCGATCGAACGAAGTAGCGGCTCGAGGACGGGCGAGTTGCCGATCTGGCCGAAACCTCCCGCCGAGCCGATCGACAGGATCGAGCCATAGGACCCGATCGACAGGAATGAACCGGCGGAGCCAATGCAGAGGGCGGAGGCGAAGGACCCAAACGATGCGAACGAGAAGCCGCTCAACGCCGATAGGGCGGACGCTCCGCTCAGGACAGAGCCGGCACTGAAGAGCGGACCCAGGGAGCGGAACGAGAACAGCGACAGGCGCGAGCGCGAGCTGGTCTTGGAGAAGCTGGTCTGCAGGGCCGAGGCGATGGTGGTCATGGTGTCCTCCGACCGAGATCCCCTTCCAGGTCTCCGACCAGGTCAGTTTCGGAGTGGACGTCGCGACGGGCAATCTGCGTGTGTTTACCCAAACGCTGTCCCTCGTAGGTGTGACCGGTCAGGTGGGTATCGGGCAGACGTACAACTCGTTGAGCACCATCGCGGGCGCGTCGAACACTGCGGCCGCGAACCGGTGGGTTTTCGCCGCGCAGGGTGTGGGGTTCCTCGCGGCCTCGTATGGCGGGGGAGGGTTGACCTACACCTCCGGTGACGGGTCGACCTGGAAGTACACCACCGGCACCGGCAGCGCGTTCACGAGCCCCGCCGGCGCGAAGGCGGACCTGATGTCGATCACGGGTGGGTACAAGCTCACCGACCGGCAGTCGCGTCAGGTGATCACGTTCAACAGCGACGGCCGTGCGACCTCGGTCGCGGACCGTAACGGCAACACCACCACTCTCACCTACGACCCGTACGGGACCGTCGCGACGGTGGTCAGCAGTGCCGGCCCGACCGCGGCCCGCACCGCGACGTTCGCGTACTCGAGCACGACCCGCACCTTGACCGCGTCGCAGAGCTCGGGTGCGTTGTCGCGGTCGGTGAAGTGGGTGAAGGATTCCTCGCAGAACTTGACCTCGATCGTGGATGGGGAGAACAAGACCACCTCGTTCGGGTACACGGGTCAGCAGCTGACGAGCATCACCGGCCCCACCGGCGCGGTCGTCACGATCGGGTACGAGTCGTCGACGTCGTCGCGGGTGGTGTCGGTGTCGCAGGCGAACACGACCGCGGGTCGCCGGGGACGAGCGTGACGCGGTTCGCGTACCCGTCGTCAACGAGCCGGTACCTGGCCCGCCCGAACACAGATCAGGCGTCCGCTGTCGCGTCGGTTCCGCACATCACGTACACGATCAACAGCTCCACCCGTCTGGTGACCAAATCGGTGGATGAGATGGGTCGGGAGAATGCGAAAACCTACACCCCCAACGGGGACACCGCCACGGCAACCTCCGGCACCGGCGCCACCGCCGGCACCACGACCGCAACGTACGGCGAACGGGGGAGACTCGCTCACCTCCCTGCAGGCACCGGGCGGGCAGACCAGCTCGCAGGCGTTCTCCAACACCGCGGCGTCGACGCAGTACCTCGCGTCGTCGTCGACCGACAGTGCGGGGAACACGTCGACGTACACGTACAACGGGTCGGGTAACCAGCTCACCAGCACCGACGCGAACGCGGCGATCGCGACGTTGACGTACGACGCGGACGGGACGGTGGCGACGGCGCTGGCGCCGGGGAACGGGTCCAACAAGACCCTCTACGGGTACAACACGAACAAGCAGCTCACCTCGATGACCCCCGTCACCGGCTCCTCGCTCGGGGCGCGCGCGTTCACGTACGACGACTTGGGCGGCTGAAAACCGCGACCGACGGGGACGGGACGACCACCACGTACACGGACGACAAGCAGGACCGGCTCCTCACGACGGCGTTCTCCGACGGGACCGCGACGGTCACCAACACCTACACCGACCGGGGCCTCCCCGCCACACGTGTCGACGGGAACGGAACCACCACCTCCACCTACGACCAGCTCGGGCGTCTCATCGCCCGGGTGAACAGCTTTTTCGGCGGGACGATCAGCTACGGCTACGACAAGTCCTCGAACCTCGTCACCGTCACCGACAGCCGCGGCACCACCACCAACGCTTTCGACGACGCGGGGGTGCCCACCCAGATCACCTACGGCGCTGGAGACGTTCTTCGGTTCGCCGTCGACGATCAGGGCCGCCGCACGGACTCGTGGCTGCGGACCGATGCGACCAACACCACCTGGACTGCGCACACCCGTCAGGTGTACGACACGTCGGGGCGTGTGTCCCGGGCGATCGGTGAAACCCGGGTCAGCAACGGGACGGTCACCGTCCAGTTCGACACGTCCTACTGCTACAACACCGCCAGCACCTCCTCGTGCGGGACTGCCACGGCGAGCGACCGGGCGAAGCTGCACTGGTCCAAGGACAACCTCACCGGGCAGGTCAACGTCTACGGGTATGACACCTCTGGGCGGCTGACCAGCGTCACCCAGACTGGCGGCAGCAACCCCGCGACCTACACGTACACGTACGACGCGCGTGGGAACAGGCTCACCGCCAACGTCACCGGCGGCACGTCACCGTCGAGCCAGACCCTGACCTTCAACGCGGGCAACCAGCTCACCACGACGGGGTACACGTACGACGGGACCGGGAACCTCACCGCCGACACCGCCGGGACGTATACGTATAACGGTGCACAGCAGATGACGAAGGTCACCAAGCCCGGCGGGAACCAGTACAACTACAAGTACGCCGGGACCAGCCAGGTCGAAGTCCTCCAGCAGGAGTACAGCGCCCGCGACTACAAACTCGTCTACGGCCGCACCAACCAAGTCGGCCTCCCTGTCGTCGAACAAGTCCAAGCCGGGACCACGATGGCGTGGATCGACAACGACCCCGTCACCGGTGAACCGCTCATGCTCACCACCGCCGGAGGCGTCCAAACCCTCTACGTCTACGACGGACTCGGCACCCCCGTCGGGATGCTCACCGACTACGCCACCGTCGCCTACGTCAACACGTTCGACCCCTACGGGACCGGGGTCCTCACTGGCGGCGGGCAAGGCAACGGGTTCCTCTCCAACCCGTTCATGTTCAAGGGCGGCATCCAAGACCGCGCCACCGGGTGGGTCCACTACGGCAACCGGTGGTACAACCCCACCCTCGGCCGCTGGACCCAACAAGACACCCTCGACGCGCCCCTCGACCCCGCAAACGCCAACCGATACGCCTACGCCGGCGCCGACCCCATCAACAACATCGACCTACTGGGACTGGCAATAGGCTGCCTCGAACAGGCGGGGGATGTGATCTTCAACGTCGGCAAAGCCTTCCTTGGCGCCCTGACCCTCGTTGGCGCGATCGTCGCGATCGGGGATCTCATCGCGTACAACCAAGAGATGGTCGATTCAGGTCAGGTCAGCGAGGATGGGTACCTGGTGTGTGACCCCGAGTGGAAGTAGTCCGCGTGTCCTTGATCCAGTTACGTATGCGTATCCGACGCACCATTCTGTGGGGCAGGTTCCTCAGCGTTGCCGGCGCCCTGTTTGGTGTCGGCGGGCTCCTGAACACCTTCTTGACGCCCGGGCGTGAAAATCTCTGGTCTATCATCCTGAGTCTCTACTTCTTGGGCATGGCGGTCTACGGGATCTACCTCTGGCGAAGAGGGCGAGCGCGGCTCATCGCTTTCGAGGCAGAGAACGGCAAGGATGCAGGTCGCCAGACTCCTGTGTAAACGCCGTTCCGTCGCGGATAGGCGCGGTTAGATGGGCGTCAAGCTGCTCGATGTCCGTCCTTGCAATTCTCTTGCTCCTCGCGTCAATGGTCGGAATGGTCATCACCCTGCGTCCGCGCTGAGCCTCGTCAGCTGGGGAGCCGCACAAGGCGACTCCACAGGCGCCGGAGCTGCTTTCGGAACCGGATGTGCAATTGAAAGGTCGATACGTGGCGACTACAACTGAAGATTTCGAGCGGGCTAGCAACCGCCTTCTCACCATCACCGTCACCGGAGTGATTCTTGGAGGTATCGGGATGGGTTTGGTCGGCGGGCTAGCCGACCTGCCGACAGGTGTTGCAATGCTCATCTTCCTGTCGTACGCGATCGGATGCTTACCAGGAGCCATCGCCCTGTACCTGCTCACACAACGGCGCTCAAAAACATCCGACCCTCTGAACTCTTCGGGCACGAACGCGGTATGAGCGCATCCCAGTTTTAGGGGAAGCTCGGACACTTCGCCGGTCAGATTAGGAGTCGGCGGAGGTGACCGGGAGAAGACCTTGTGAGTCGACCCCCGCACGCCCGTGGCGCGACCTAGGGCCGATCAGCGGGTTTGGAGGCCGAGCTATAGACGCCTTAAACCCTGCACACAGCTAACCGATAATCGACGTTATGTCATAGCTCATGCGTGAGCGGCGTGCGGATATCGCAGGATGCGTCAGGCGGCGGTGCCGGAGCGGCGCCTATGGATGCTGCGGAACAGGAACGCGCAGCCGTAGGCGCCGACGGAGAAGCCGATCGTCGCGACGAGGAAGATCGTCGGCGGGAAGACGATCACGAGGCACAGCACGGTGACCGGGATGACGAGCAGGACGAGGGTGCGCAGGGGCTCCGCGGCGGGGAGCAGCAGCGCGTTCTTCAACGTTTGGCGGAACGACGCGCGGTAGGCCGCGACGAGTCCCATCGCGTGCAGGAACGCCGCGACGGCGTAGGCCGCGGCGGCGAACCCGAGCACTGCGAGCCCGGTGAACAGCGGCTCGGGCGACGAGAGCCAGAAGAGTCCGCTGAAGGTGAGGGCGACGGCCGCCGCGAGCAGGACCAGGCTGAGCCCGGTCGCGGGGAGGAAGTTCCGCGCGAATGCGGGGAAGAAGTCGCGCACCGGCCTCCCGCTCTCCTCGTCGGAGTACCGTCGCGTGACCTCGAAGAGCGCGCTCGTCGCGGCGCCGATCGTCACGATCGGGACGCAGCACAGCAGGAACAAGATGTTGAGGACCACGAACTCCACGAAGGAGCTCAGCCCCTGAACGGCGCGGTTCTCCGGGTCGATCCGCATCATCCACCCGTCGGATCGGCGAAGTGCGGCGCGATGAGTTCGGCTCCCGGTCCGCGCGTGCCTCCGATGGCGGCGAGCAGCGCTCGCGCGCCCCGCGCGCCGAGGGTCTCGGCGGGGAGGTCGATGACGTCCGAGACGCCCGGAACGTGCAGGGCGAGTTCGGCTGGGCTGAGAGCGAGGATCTCGACGGGGGCCGCAGCGGCCGCACCCATCAGTCTCGCGGCGATGAAGGGGAGTGCCGCCTCGTTGTGGACGAACAGCGCCGTCGTGTCGGGCGACTCGGCCAGCACCTGGTCGACGACCTCGGTCGCCCCCGCTCCCGACGGGCAGGGGAGGGCCCGCGCGGTGAGGCCGACCGCCTCGCTCGCGGCGAGGAATCCCCGCATGAGCCGGTCGGAGTACGAGGTGTGCCGAGCCTGAACCTGCGGTGGAGCACCCAGGAGGGCTACGGTCCGGTGGCCGCGCTCAGCGAGCCGCTCGGCGGCGAGACGGCCGGCCGCCTCGAAGTCGAAGTCGACGCACACGAGGTCGTCCGCGGCATCCGGCAGTCCGATCAGCACGGCGGGGATGCTCAGCTCCGCCAGCGCGCCCACGCGAGGGTCGCTCGTCTCGACGTCGAGGATCAGCACGCCGTCGACCATGCCCGCCCGAGCGGCACGCTCGACCCCGGCGGCGTCGTCGCTGGTCAGCAGGAGGATGTCGTGGTGATGCGCGCGCGCCTCCTTGAGGGCGCCCGCGACGATCTGCATGACGACGTGCACGTCGACACCGGCGCGGATGGGGGCCTGCAGCCCGAGCACGCTGGTCGAGCGTGACGCGAGGGAACGGGCGCTGGCCTGCGGGCTGTACGAAAGGTCAGCCATCGCCCGCTCGACGCGATCCCGCGTCTCCTGCGAGATGGTGCGCTTGCCGCTCATCACGTACGACACCGTCGAGATCGAGACCCCCGCGGCCTGAGCCACATCCGCGATCGTGGTCATGGACACTCCTTTCCGGGGTCGGCCTCGACACCCGGGTGGGTCGAGCGTATCGGCTCGTCATGAGCGGAGATCGCAGCCCGACCGACCGATGGACACGGTCGTGATCGCTAGTATAGATTGAAATTGTTGAAGCGCTTCGACACCGTCGTCCATATCGCTGAAAGGCCCCCGGTCATGACTTCTGCCGCCGCTGCGTCCTTCGCGGGCCTCACGGCCGACCGCGGCATCCTCTTCGGAGGCGACTACAACCCCGAGCAGTGGCACAGCGACGTCTGGCGCGAGGACGTAGCGCTCATGCAACGGGCCGGGGTGAATCTCGTCACGGTCGGCGTCTTCAGCTGGGCGGAGCTCGAACCGACCCCCGGTGCGCGCGAGTTCGGCTGGCTCGACGAGGTACTCGACCTGCTGCACGCGGGCGGCATCGCGGTGGACCTCGCGACACCGACGGCCTCGCCGCCGCCCTGGCTCGGCGTGCGGCATCCCGAGACGCTCCCGGTCGACCGTGACGGCGTGCGCCTGGTCGCCGGTTCCCGCAACCAGTTCTCCCCCTCCTCGCGTGTCTACCGCGAGGCGGCGCGCGCGATCACGGCGGACCTGGCGGCGCGGTACGCGCAGCATCCCGCCGTCCGGATGTGGCACGTCGGCAACGAGTACGGCCAGATCGACCACGGCGACGAGGCTGCGCGGGCGTTCCGCGAGTGGCTGCTGCGCCGGTACGGATCGATCGAGGGGATCAACGAGGCGTGGGGGACCGCCTTCTGGGCGCAACGCTACGCCGATGTGTCCGAGATCCTTCCGCCGCGACGCGCCCCGTACCTCATCAACCCGACCCAGTCGCTCGACTTCCGACGGTTCACCTCTGACGAGCTGCGCGACTGCTACCGCGAGCTGCGCGACACCATTCGCGCCGCCGGTGCGACGCAGCCGATCACGACGAACTTCATGGGGCCGTTCGCGCACGCCGACTACTGGTCGTGGGCGGGCGACGTCGACGTCGTGAGCGACGACCAGTACCCCGACCCCGCCGACCCGGACAGTCCCGCCGGCATCGCGTTCGCGCAGGACCTCATGCGCGGGCTCGGCGGCGGGGCGCCGTGGCTGCTCATGGAGCAGGCCATCAGCGCCGTGCAGTGGCGCCCGCACAACCTGCCCAAGACGCCCGGGCGCGCGCGGCTCGATTCGCTCCAAGCCGTCGCGCGCGGCGCGGATGGTGTCTGCTTCTTCCAGTGGCGCCAGTCGACCGCCGGCGCCGAGCGGTTCCATTCCGCGATGCTGCCCCACGCGGGCGCCGACACCGAGGTGTTCGCGGGCGTCTGCCGGCAGGGCGCCGACCTGCAGCGGCTGCGCCCGGTCGTCGGGGGGCGTGTCGCCGCCCGCACGGCACTGCTGTTCGACTGGTCGTCGTGGTGGGCCGCCGACGAGCCCGCCCGGCCGACGAGCCGCTTCGACAGCCTCGAGCAGGTGCACCGGTGGTACCGCGCGCTCTGGCGGCGAAACGTGCCCGTCGATGTGGTGCGGTTCGACGCCGACCTCACCGGTTACGACGTCGTCGTGCTGCCGCACGGCTACGTGCTGCGTCCCGGTGACGCCGACCGTCTCGCGGCTGCCGCGGCAGCCGGAGCCCAGGTCGTCGTCGGACCCTTCAGCGGCGTCGCCGACGAGCGAGGTCACATCCTGACCGGTCGCTCCCCGGCGCTCCTGCGCGATCTGATCGGCGCGAGCGGCGAGGAATGGGTCGGGCTGCCGGACGACGAGGTCGCCGTCGCCTGGGCGGACGGGCGACGCCCGGCATCCGTCGCCTCGGTCCTGGCCGAGAAGATGCGCTCCGACGGCGCCGAGACCGTGGTGTCCTTCGCCGAGGGCGACCTGGCGGGCAGGCCGGTCGTCACGCGCCACGGCGACGCCTGGTACGTGGCCGCGGTCGTGGCCGACGACCTGCTCGACGCGATCCTCGGCGACGTGCTCGCGGCGGCCGGGGTCACCGGCGCGGTGGCCGACCCGGTTCCGGATGTCGAGGCGGTGCGCCGTGGCGACGCGCTGTTCCTGCTGAACCGAGGACCTGCGGATGCGACGATCGCACTCCCCGGTGCCTGGGTCGATCTGTTGACGGATGAAGAGATGGACGAGCACGTGACGGTCCCGAGGGGGGACGCGCGGGTCGTGACGGAAAGGCGTGAGACATGAAGTTCACCGACGGCTACTGGCTCATGCGACCGGGGGTGACCGGCCTGTACGCGAGCAGCGTGGACGATGTCCGTGCCGACGCGGCGGCGGGAACCCTCACGGTCTTCGCGCCCACCGCGCAGATCCAGCACCGCGGCGACACGCTCAACCGGCCGCTGATCACCACGACGTTCTCGACGCCGGCGCCCGGCGTCATCCGGGTGCGGGTGCAGCGGCACGCCGGTACGCGGCACCGTGGCCCCGACTTCGCGCTGAACACGGAGGAGGGGTACGTGCCGGCCGTGTCGGTCGACGATGCCGAAGCGGTGCTGGATGCCGGTGACCTCCGCGTCCGTGTGTCGCGCGACGGGGCGTGGCGGGTCGCCTTCGAGCAAGGCGACCGCGTGCTCACGACGTCGCTCCCGCGCTCGATCGGTCACATGAGCGGGCCGGACGGCACCTTCGTGCACCAGCAGCTCTCGATCGAGCCGGGGGAGCGGGTGTACGGCTTCGGCGAGCGATTCGGGGCGTTCACCAAGAACGGGCAGTCGATCGACACGTGGAACGCCGACGGTGGCACCTCGAGCGAGCAGGCCTACAAGTCGGTGCCGTTCTACCTGACGAGTCGCGGGTACGGCGTCTTCGTCGACAGCCCCGACGCCGTCTCGTTCGAAGTGGGCTCCGAGATCAACTCGCGGGTGCAGTTCTCCGTCCCCGGCGAGACGCTCGACTACTACGTGATCGCCGGCCCCGAGCCCAAGGACGTGCTGCGCCGGTACACGGCGCTCACCGGTCGCCCCGCGCGCGTGCCCGCCTGGTCGTTCGGCCTGTGGCTGACGACGTCGTTCACAGCGGCGTACGACGAGGCGAGCGTGACGGAATTCGTCGACGGGATGCGGGAGCGCGAGCTGCCGCTGTCGGTCTTCCACTTCGACTGCTTCTGGATGCGGGAGTTCCAGTGGACCGACTTCACGTGGGATCCGCGCATGTTCCCCGATCCCGACGGCCAGCTCGCGCGGCTGCGGGAGCGCGGTCTGAAGGTCTCGCTGTGGATCAATCCGTACATCGCGCAGCGCTCGGCGCTGTTCGCGGAGGCGGCCGAGAAGGGGTACCTCCTCAAGACCACGGCCGGCGACGTCTGGCAGTGGGACATGTGGCAGGCCGGCATGGCGATCGTCGACTTCACCAACCCCGAGGCATCCGAATGGTTCGCCGAGCACCTGCGCCGACTCGTCCGGCAGGGGGCGGACAGTTTCAAGACCGACTTCGGCGAGCGGATCCCCACCGAGGGCGTCGCCTGGCACGACGGCTCCGATCCGCAGCGCATGCACAACTACTACCCGCAGCTGTACAACGCGGTCGTCTTCCGCGTGCTCGAGGAGGAGCACGGCGTCGGAGAGGCGGTGCTCTATGCCCGCTCGGCGACGGCCGGGGGCCAGCAGTTCCCGGTGCACTGGGGCGGCGACAACGACTCGACCCTGCTGTCGATGGCCGAGACGCTCCGTGGCGGGCTGTCGCTCGCGATGAGCGGATTCGGCTACTGGAGCCACGACATCGGCGGGTTCGAGGGGACCCCGGATGCCGGAGTCTTCAAGCGCTGGCTGGCGTTCGGTCTGCTGTCGTCGCACTCGCGGCTGCACGGGTCGGGCAGTGTGCGTGTGCCGTGGGCGTTCGACGAGGAGGCCGTCGAGGTCACTCGCCTGTTCACGCGGCTGAAGCTCCGCCTCATGCCCTACCTCGCGCGGGTCGCGGAGGAGGCGCACACCGACGGCATCCCGATGATGCGCCCGCTCGTGCTGGAGTTCCCCGAGGACCGCACGACCCACGACGCCGACGTGCAGTACCTGCTGGGCGACGCGCTCATGGTCGCACCGGTGTTCTCCGAGGACGGCGGGGTCGAGTACTATCTGCCCGCGGGGCGGTGGACGTCGCTCCTGACCGGTGACGTGGCCGACGGTCGCCGGTGGCACGCGGAGCGCCATGGCTACGACTCCGTCCCGCTGCGGGTGCGCCCCGGCACGGTGCTGCCGTGGGGTGCCCGTGAGGACCGGCCCGACTATGACTGGGCCGACGGTGTCACGCTGCGCTGCTTCGAACTGCCCGACGGCTACGACGCCGAGACGGTCGTCCCGGGTCACGACGGGGCGCCCGCGACCGTGTTCCGTGTGCGCCGCGAGGGCGGACGCATCACGGCGGACTCCGCCGACGCCCGCGCGCCGTGGAGCCTGCAGGTCGGCGACCGCACGGCATCCGCGACCGGCGCGGGAAGCCTCAGCGTGGAGGCGGCCGGGTGAGCGCCGGGGCGTTCCGTCGCGTCGATCTGCCCCTCGCCGAACGTGCCCGCGACCTGCTCGACCGGCTGAGCCCGGACGAGCGTCTCGCGATGCTGCATCAGGCGATGCCGGCCGTCGAGCGTCTCGGCATCCGTCCCTTCCACACCGGATGCGAGGCGTTGCACGGGCTCGCGTGGGTCGGGGTGGCGACGGTGTTCCCGCAGCCGGTGGGCCTCGCCGCGACCTGGGACACCGAGCTGATCGAGCGGATCGGCGACCTCGTCGCCACCGAGGTGCGCGCCAAGCGCGCGTCGGGTGCCGATGTCGACCTCAACGTGTGGGCGCCCGTCGTGAACACGCTCCGCCACCCCGCGTGGGGGCGCAACGAGGAGGGCTACTCCGAGGACCCGCACCTCACCGGGCAGTTCGGCACGGCCTACAGTCGGGGGCTGCGCGGCGACCATCCGCGCGTGTGGAAGACGGTGCCCTCGCTCAAGCACTTCCTCGGCTACAGCAACGAGACCGATCGGTCGGCGACCTCGTCGGAGATGTCGCTGCGCACCCTCCACGAGGAGGAGCTGCCGGCATTCCGGCCCGCGATCGAGCAGAAGGCCGCCGGGGCGATGATGCTCGCCTACAACCGCGTCAACGGGGTGCCCGCGCACACGCAGCCCGAGCTCGTGGCCGAGGCGCGCACCTGGAGCGACGAGTCG
Organism: Microbacterium sp. NPDC077663; assembly: GCF_044542795.1. Lineage (NCBI taxonomy): Bacteria > Bacillati > Actinomycetota > Actinomycetes > Micrococcales > Microbacteriaceae > Microbacterium > Microbacterium sp. NPDC077663. Next base: position 11,621 of record NZ_JBITVE010000004.1, read on the forward strand.
ATCGCCGTCGTGTCGGATGCCGGGGCTCCCACGTTCCTCGTCTCGATCCAGCGCGCGCAGCCCGACAAGGTGCACGGCGCCGCAGCCCTCGTGACGAGCGGGATGGACTCCTTCACCGACGACGGACCCGACCCCGCGCCGACCCTCGAGGCCGTCCGCGGTGCGCTCGCCGACGGTCTGTTGACCGACGCGGATGTGGACGCCGCCGTCCTGCGCCTGCTGGAGATGCGGCTGCGCACCGGCGAGTTCGACGGCGACGACGACCCGTACGCCGGCATCGCGCCCGAGGAGATCGACACTCCGGCGGCGCGGGAGCTCGCCCGGGTCGCGGCGGCGCGGCAGGTCGTCCTGCTGCGCAACGACGCCGGCATCCTTCCCCTGGCCTCCCCGTCGGCGGTCGCCGTCGTCGGTCCGATGGCCGACCTCGTCCTCACCGACTGGTACTCGGGAACGCCTCCCTACGAGATCGGGATCGCCCAGGGTGTGCGTGACCGCTACCCGGCCGCGCGCGTCGAGACGGCCACCGGCGCCGACACCGTCGCACTGCGCGCGCCCTCGGGCTACGTCGCGGCGACGACCGACGGTGCCTTCGTCGACGCGACCACCGAGACCCGCACCGATGCGACGCTCTTCGACGTGACGGATTGGGGCGACGGCGTCCTGACGCTGCGCTCGCACGCGAGCGGCCGACTGCTGACCGGTGCCGGCTGGCCGATGCGCGCCGATGCCGTGCGCGTGGGCGGCTGGGTCGTGCAGGAGAGCTTCCGCCGTCACCTCCACGAGGACGGCACGTGGTCGCTCCTGCACCTCGGCTCGGGCCGCTGGGTGCGCGTCGTCCGCGACATCGGGCAGCTCGCGGCCGAGGCCGTCACGCTCGACGAGGCGGCGCGCTTCGAGATCGAGACCGTCGTCTCGGGCCGCGACGAGGTCGCGCGCGCGGCAGCGGCGGCGGACGTCGTGATCGTCGCGGTCGGCAACGACCCGCACCTGTCGGGTCGCGAGACCGCGGACCGCCCGCACCTGCTGCTGCCGACGGCCGCGACCGAGGTGTGGCGCGCCGCCCGCGCGGCGAACCCGCGCAGCATCCTCACGATCGTCTCGAGCTTCCCTTACGTCCTCGTGGACGCCGACGACGCCGAGACGGTCGTGTGGTCGAGCCACGCCGGACAGGAGCTCGGTCACGGTCTGCTCGACGTCCTCAGCGGCGACCGCGAGCCGACCGGCCGCCTCGCCCAGTCGTGGCCCGCGCACCCCGACCAGGCGGGCGACCTGTTCGACTACGACACGCAGCGGCAGCAGGCGACGTACCGGCACCAGCCCGAGCCCTACGCCTTCGCGTTCGGCCACGGTCTGGGCTATGGCGAGGTCGCCTACACGGCGGTGACGGTGGATGCCGCCGAGCTGGCGGCGCCGGCGCCGGGCCACCGGCATCCTGCCCTCGACCCTCGGATCGACGAGAGCGTCGTCGTCGCCACGGTCACGGTCGCGAACACGTCGGCGCGGGCCGTCGAGGAGCTCGTGCAGGTGTACGCCGTCGCTCCGGAGCTGCCCATCGCCGCGCCGCGCCGCCTGCTGCTCGGCTACGCCCGCGTGCGGGTGCAGCCGGGGACGACCCGCACGGTGCAGGTGCCCTTCGCCGTCGAACGTCTCGCGGTCTGGGACGACGAGGTCCGCATCGACGGCGCGCCGACGGACTGGCTGCACGAAGGTGCGCTGCGGGTGCAGCCGGGGGAGTACCGGATCGCCGCGGGGGGCTCGGCGGATCGGCTCGTCGTCGACGCGACGCTGACCGTCACGAGCTGAGCGACGCACCCTCGAGGACGGATGCCGTCGCCAGCCGCGCGTCCTCCGGTCCGATCGCGTACGCCTCGCCGGTGAACTCGATCGACCCCGTCGCATGGCGCTCGGCGCTGGATCCGACCCACAGGTCGACGCGCCCCGGTTCCACCGCGCGCACCCCGTCGCGGCCGGTGTAGGCGAGCCGCGTCGGCGGCACGCGGAACTCCACGGTCGCCGTCTCACCCCCGCCGAGAAGCACGCGCTGGTACGCGAGCAGCTGTGCCACGGGCCGCGTCGTCGTCCCCACGACGTCGTGCCCGTAGAGCTGCACGACATCGGTCGCCGCGACCGCGCCGGTGTTGCGCACCGTGACCGTGGCCGTGATGCCGTCGCCGGTCGCCGCGTGCGAGGCGACCCGCAGGTCCTCGTACGCGAACGTCGAGTAGGTCAGCCCGAACCCGAACGGCCGCACCGGCGTCGGGTCGGCGCTCGTGATGTCGCTCGGTCCGCCCAGCCGCGGATGCAGGTACGTGAACGGTTGCGCACCCGCCGAGCGCGGCAGCGAGACGGGCAGACGGCCGGACGGCACGATGCGACCCGAGACGATCCCCGCCAGCGCGTCCGCGCCCTCCTCGCCCGGGAAGAAGGACTGCACGACGGATGCTGGGCGCACGGCGCCGTCGAGCGCCCATCCGATCGCGTAGGGACGCCCCGACAGGATGAGCAGGACGACGGGCGTGCCCGACGAGACGACCTCCTCGACCAGGCGGCGTTGCACGCCGGGCAGCTCCAGGTCGTCGACGTCGTTGCCCTCGCCCACGGTGCCGCGGCCGAAGAGGCCCGCGCGGTCGCCGACCACGACGATCGCGAGGTCGGCGCGGGATGCCGCGGCCACGGCATCCGCGATCCCGGAGTCGTCGTCACCCTCGACGTGGCAGCCGCGGACCGCCTCGATCCCGGCGGCCGGGTACTCGGCGCGCAGGGCGTCGAGCACCGTCGGGAGCTCGATGCCCGCCGGCGTGCCCGGGTGGTGGGCGAGGACGTGGTTGACGAACGAGTAGCAGCCCATGAGCGCCTCGGACGAGTCCGCATTCGGACCGACGACGGCGATCCGCGCGGGTGCCGCCGCCGGGAGGGTGCCGTCGTTGGAGAGCAGCACCGCGGACTCGGCGGCGAGACGGCGAGCGAGGTCGCGGTGCCGCGGGCCGTCGAGGTCGACGCTCGTGGGCGGCTGCGAGAAGTCCTCGTCGAGCAGGCCGAGGCGCTCCTTCTGCGCGAGCACGCGCAGCACCGCGCGATCGAGGATGCCTTCCGGAGCGACCCCGGAGCGGATGCGGTCGAGCAGGGGACCGGCGAAGGCGTCGAGGGTCGGCAGCTCGACATCGATCCCCGCGCGCAGGGCGAGTTCGGCGGCCTCGCCCAGGTCGGCGGCGACACCGTGGGTGGTCTGCAGGAAGGCGACCGAGAAGTAGTCCGACACGACCGGTCCCTCGAATCCGAGCCGCCCGCGGAGCACCTCGTCGAGGTGGTGCGCACTCGCGCCGACGGGCTCGCCGTCGATCTCGGCGTACGAGTTCATGACCGAGCGCGCGTCGCCGTCGCGGATCGCCATCTCGAACGGCGGCAGGAAGACGTCCGCCAGCTCTCGCGGCCCGGCGTGCACGGGGGCGTGGTTGCGCCCGGCCTGCGAGCCCGAGTACCCGACGAAGTGCTTGAGCGTGGCATCCACCCCGGTCGACTGCAGTCCACGCACGTAGGAGGTCCCGATCGATCCGACGAGGTAGGGGTCCTCGCCGATGCACTCGTCGACCCGCCCCCAGCGGGGGTCGCGGATGACGTCGAGCACGGGCGCGAGCCCCTGGTGGATCCCGAGCTCCCGCATCGACTCGCCGATCGCGGCGCCCACCTCGGCCACGAGGTCGGGGTCGAACGACGCCCCCCACGCGAGCGGCGTCGGGTAGGTCGCCGCCTGCCAGGCCGCGAGCCCGGTGAGGCACTCCTCGTGGACGATGGCGGGGATGCCGAGACGCGTCTCGGTCTGCAGGCGCCGCTGCTCCCGCCAGAGCCACTCCGCCCGCTCGACCGGGTCGACCGGGCGGGTGCCGTAGACCCGGGTGAGGTGGCCGAGGCCGTGGACCGTGGCATCCGCGTACTTCGTCGACGTCGCCATCTCGTCCGCCAGCGGGGCGACGACCTCGCCGCCCTGGTCGACCCAGTAGCCGACCAGCTGCGCCGCCTTCTCTTCGAGGGTCATCTGCGCCAGCAGCTCGCGTACGCGCGCCGAAGCGTGCACCGTCGTGTCGGTCATGTCAGCCCTTCACGGCTCCGGTGAGGCCGCCGACGATGCGCCGCTCGAACAGGCTGAAGAACAGCAGCGCCGGGAGCATCGAGAGCGAGGTGAAAGCGAGCACACGCGCCGTGTCGACGGAGTACTGCGACGAGAACGCCTGCACGCCCAGGGGCAGCGTGAACGAGGCTTCGTTGTTCAGGATGAACAGCGGCAGCAGGTACGCGTTCCAGCTGCCGATGAAGGCGAGGATGCCGACGGTGATCACACCCGGCACCGCGAGCGGCAGCACCATCCGCCAGAAGAACCCGAGTGGGCTGCAGCCGTCGATCGATGCCGCCTCCTGGATCTCGTCGGGGATCGCCCGCAGGAACGGGACGAGGATGATGATGGTCGTCGGCAGCGCGAACGCGATCTGCGGGAGGATGATGCCCGGCAGCGAGTTCATGAGCCCGAGCGAGCGGATCACGATGTACAGCGGCGTGATCGCGACCGTGATGGGGAACATGAGACCCGACGCGAACAGCGCGTAAAGCGCGCCGCGCCCGCGGAAGCTGTAGCGCGCGATCACGTAGCTCGCGGCGAGCCCGAGGGCGACGGCGCCGACCGTCGTGGCGAGGGCGACCATGGTCGAGTTGCCGACCTGGCCCCAGAACTGTCCGCTCGTGACGACGCCCACGTAGTTCTCGAGGTTCCACGGGTCGGGGAAGCCGGCCGGGTCGACCGTGATGGCAGAGTTCGACCGGAAGCCGCCCAGGATGATGTAGATCACCGGCCCGAGCATGAGGGCGATGACGACGAGGGCCACGAAGTAGACGGCGGGCGAGCCCCACGGCAGGGCCTTCCGCGGCGCGCGGCGGGGACGGGTGTCGACCGGCGGCGCCGTGACGAGGGTCATGGTGGCGCTCACTGCACGCCCCTCTCTGTGATCGCTCCGGCCGTGTCGCGGCGGAGCACGACGCGCTGGTAGACGAGCGCGACGATGAGCGAGATGACGAAGATGACGACGGCGACGGCGTTGCCGTAGCCGAAGTTGCCGGCGTTGCGGCCGGTGACGACCATGTAGATCGCCATCGTGTTAGTGCCGGCGACCGACGAGACGTACTGACCCCAGATGATGTAGACGAGGTCGAACAGCTGCAGGGCGCCGATGATCGACAGGAACGCCCAGATGCGCAGCGTCGGGGCGAGCAGTGGCAGCGCGATGCGGCGCTGGATCTGCCAGTACGACGCGCCGTCGATCGCCGCCGCTTCGTAGAGCTCCTCGGGGATGCCCTGGAGCCCCGCGAGGAAGAGGATGACGGCGAAGCCCACGTACTTCCAGGTGAGGATCGCCATGAGGGTCCAGATGGCGATCGCCGGGTCGGCGAGCCAGTCCTGCGCGAGTGCGCCGAGCCCCACCTTGTCGAGCACACCGTTGGCGGCGCCGTTCGTCGACAGCAGCAGGCTGAACCCGGTGCCGACGACCACCTCGGCGATCACGTACGGGACGAAGATGAGGACGCGGATGACGGACTGTCCCCGCATCTTGCGGTTGAGCAGCAGCGCCAGCAGGATCGCGATCGGTCCCTGCAGGACGATCGACATGACGACGATGAAGGCGTTGTGCAGCAGCGCGCTCTGGAAGTTCGGGTCGCTGAAGATCGTGATGTAGTTCTTCAACCCCACGAACTCGGTGGCGGGCCCGAACCCGGACCAGCGGAAGAAGCCGTAGTACGCGGCCATCAGTACCGGCAGGATCACGAACCCGACGAAGAAGACGACGGCGGGTCCGGCGAGCAGGAGCACCTCGAGGCGGCCCGACCAGCCGAGGCCCCGCCGACGGCGGGACCGCGGCAGTGCCGGGGGCGGCGAGTCGCCGCCCCCGGCGTGCGCCGCGAGAGCAGGGGTGTCCGAAGCGGACATCTCGCGAACGGTCATGCTCAGCCCTGCGCGCCTGCGGCGTTGACGGCGGCGATGAACTTCTCGGGGTCGCTGCCTCCCGCGAGCATGTCGACGACCGCGACGTTCAGCGCGTTGCCGACGTTCTGCCCGAGGACGGTGTCGAGCCACTGCGAGACGAACGGAGCGTTGTTGTACGCCTCGAGGATCTGCTGCAGGTAGGGCTCGGTCACGGCCTCCTGTGCGACGGAGTTGACCGGCGGCGACTGGAAGGCCTCGTAGTACTTCGTCTGCTGCTCGGAGCCGGCGATGAAGTTCAGGAAGTCGGCGCACTCCTTCGGAGCCTGCGCCGCGCACGAGTAGCCGTCGACCCCGCCCATCATGGAGCCCGGCTCGCCGTCACCGCCCGATATCTCGGGGAAGGGGAACCAGGCGAGGTCGGGGAGGGGCTTCTCGTCGGGGGTGAGCGACGCGATCACACCCGGGTCCCACGCGCCCATGAGCTCCATCGCGGCCTTGCGGTTGGCGACGAGGCCGGCGGAGCTGCCCGCACCCTGCTGGGCGGCGGTGGTGAGGAAGCCCTCGTTGAACGGGTTGATCGAGGCGAAGTCGGTGAGGTCCTCGGCGGCGCGCGTCCAGCACTCGTCGCTGAAGTCCTTGGAGTCCCCGGTCTCCTCGATCACCTGGGGGCTGCACTCCCGGATGGCGAAGAAGTAGTACCAGTGCGCGGCGGGCCAGGCATCCTTCGCCCCGAGCGCGATCGGCGCGATCCCCGTGCCCTTGAGTGCCTCGACGTCGCTCTTGAGGTCGTCGATCGTGGCGGGGGTGTCGGTGATGCCGGCCGCGTCGAAGGCGTCCTGGCTGTAGAAGAAGCCGCCGGGCAGCACCGACAGCGGCATCGCCCACACCTTGTCCTGGTAGGTCTCCGCGGCGAAGGAGCCCTCCGACACCTCGCTGCGGACGTCGTCCGAGATGAGGTCGGTCAGGTCCATGAGCTGGCCCGCGTTGGCCATCGCGGTCATCTTGCCGCCGCCGCGCTGCAGGAAGATGTCGGGCGGGTCGCCCGCGTTGAGCGCGGTCTGGAGCTTGCCGTCCATGTCCTCGTTCTGGACGGACTGCATCGTGATCGTGACGCCCTCGTTCTCCGCCTCGAAGGCCGCGATCGCGTCCTTCCAGAACTGCTGGCCGGGGCCCGTGGTCGAGTTCTGCCACAGCGTCATCTCGACGTCGCCGCCCTCGCTTCCGCCGCCGGTGCCTGCCGAACACGCGCTGAGCGCGAGGGTCGCTGCCGCGAAGGCCGCGAGTCCCACTGCGAACCGTCTGGTCCTCATGTGATCACCAATCTCCTCATTGAGTGCACGCTCGGTCGTCGAGGTGCGGGTGGTCCCGGCGGTGCGTGCCGGGCTGGCTCCAGTGTCGGAATTGTTGCCGCTGGCGTCAAACGTTTTCGAAAATGTTTTCCATGGGGCTACGCTTCGAGTCATGCGCAGGCGCACCACCATCCACGACGTCGCCGCCGCGGCCGGCGTCTCGGTGGCCACGGTGTCGAAAGCCGTCAACGGTCGCTACGGTGTCGCGCCCGCCACGGTGCAGCGGGTGCTCGGCGCGGTGGAGGAACTCGGATACGAGTCGAGCCTCGTCGCGAGCAGCATGCGGGCACGTCGCACGGGAGTCGTGGGCGTTCTCGTCGCGGATTTCGAACCGTTCTCGGCCGAGGTGCTGAAGGGTGTCGGAGCCGCGCTGCGCGACTCGCGCCTGGACCTGCTCGCGTACAGCGGCTCACGGCAGGTGTCGAGCCAGGGGTGGGAGCGGCGCTCGCTCAGTCGCCTCAGCGGCACGCTCGTCGACGGCGTGATCATGGTGACGCCCACCGTCGTCAACGTCACCGCCGAGGTGCCGGTGGTGGCGATCGACCCGCACACGGGGCCGGCGGATCTGCCCACCGTCGAGTCCGACAGCTTCGCAGGCGCCCGCCACGCGGTGGCCTACCTCGTCTCGCTCGGGCATCGACGCATCGGGTTCGTCGCGGGGCGTCCCGATCTGCGGTCCTCGATGCTGCGCGAGGGCGGGTACCGCCGCGCTCTCGAGGACGCCCGCATCCCGTTCGATCCGAGCCTGGTCGGGGTGGGGGAGTACGTGGAGGACATCTCGCGCGAAGCGGCGACCCGGCTCCTGCGTCGCACGGACCGGCCGACGGCCGTGTTCGCCGCCAACGACGTGTCGGCCCTCACCGTCATCCGCGTCGCGCACGAACACGGCCTGTCGGTGCCCGGGGACCTCTCGGTCATCGGGTTCGACGACGTCCCGGACGCGTCGCAATCGGAGCCGGCGCTCTCGACGGTGCGCCAGCCCATGCAGCGCCTGGGCGCTGAGGCGGTCACGATGCTGCTCGAGCTCATGGGAGGTGCGACCCCGGCGGCGACGCACCTGCGGCTGCCGACGGCGCTCGTGCCGCGGGCGACGACGGCGCCGCCCTCACAGCACGCTCAGAGTGGTTCCCGATAGCGTCGCACCATGTCCACTCCGCTCGAAGAGCAGATCACGGTGTCGGCGTCCTCCCTCCGAGCGATGCGCGACGAGTTCCAGCGGTTCCTCATGGAGTACCGGTTCGGGCTGCAGGAGATCGAGACCAAGATCTCGATCCTCCGCGAGGAGTTCCACGAGATGCACGACTACAACCCGATCGAGCACGTCTCGAGCCGGGTGAAGTCGCCCGACAGCCTGGTCGAGAAGATCCAGCGCCGAGGCATCGACCCCGACTTCGACTCGGTGCGCGCGCACATCACCGACATCGCCGGCATCCGCATCACCTGCAGCTTCGTCAGCGACGTGTACCGGCTGTTCGACCTGCTCACCGCGCAGGACGACATCACGGTGCGCGAGGTCGAGGACTACATCGCGACGCCCAAGGGCAACGGCTACAAGAGCCTGCACGCGATCCTCGAGGTGCCCGTCTACCTCTCGACCGGGCGGGTCGACGTCCCCGTCGAGGTGCAGTTCCGCACGATCGCGATGGACTTCTGGGCGAGCCTCGAGCACAAGATCTACTACAAGTACGAGCGGCAGGTGCCCGAGCACCTGCTGGACCAGTTGAAGGATGCCGCCGACGCGGCCGCCGAGCTCGATGCCCGCATGGCGCGGCTGCACAAGCAGATCCGCGGCGGCGCCGTGTCGGCACCGACCCGACTCGTCTGACGACGATGTCGGAGGCGGCGACCACGGTCGGCCTGCTCGACGCGGCGCGCGCGCGTCTGGCCGGGTCGCCACGGGAGCGTCTGGGCGATTGGGCGGCGAACCGCCGCATCCTCGGGATCGGTCGAGCGCCCCGCATCCTGCCGGTGACCGAGGCGTGGCACGTCGGCGTGCTGCTCATCGGCGACGAGCGCGTCTTCGCCACGGGCGAGGTGCTGCGCGCCCGCCACGACGCGGTCCGCGGGTACACCGCCGAGGCGCAGCGGGCCCGCTCCGAGCGGGCTGCCGCAGCGTTCCGGGGCGGGTTCGCCGAGGGCGAGGTGCTGCACCTGGGCTGGACGGAGATGGATGCCGCCGCCGTCGACCGCGGCGAGAGCTCCGGCATCCTGTCGCCCGTAGGCGGCGTGCCGCACGTCGCGTGGAGCACGACGGGCCCGCCGCGGCCGCTCGCGGACTACCTCGACGACATGCTGTCGCTGCGCTGACCTGTCAAGGGCCCGAGGCTGGAAACCTCGCCTGGGTACTGTTGCCTTCCACCTATCACGGGAGCACGCATGCAGGTTTGGCCCGGTTCCGCTTACCCCCTGGGAGCGACCTTCGACGGCAATGGGACGAACTTCGCCCTGTTCAGTGAGGGCGCTGAGAAGGTCGAGCTCTGCCTGTTCGACGAGGGCGGTGAGGAGACGCGCGTCGAGCTCATCGACGTCGACGCGTTCGTCTGGCACGCCTACCTGCCGTCGGTGCAGCCGGGACAGCGCTACGGCTACCGCGTGTACGGTCCGTACGATCCCGAGAACGGATGCCGCTTCAACCCGAACAAGCTGCTGCTCGACCCCTACGCGAAGGCCGTCGACGGCCAGATCCAGTGGGACCAGTCCGTCTTCAGCTACACCTTCGGCGACCCCGATTCGACGAACGACGACGACTCCGCGGCCGCTATGATGAAGGGCGTCGTCGTGAACCCCTACTTCGACTGGCAGGGCGACCGCCAGCCGAAGACGCCGTACGCCGAGAGCGTCATCTACGAAGCCCACGTCAAGGGCCTCACCATGACGCACCCCGACATCCCCGAGGACATCCGCGGGACCTACAGTGCGATCGCGCACCCGGTCGTCATCGAGCACCTCAAGAAGATCGGCGTCACGGCGCTCGAGCTCATGCCGGTGCACCAGTTCGTCAACGACTCGACCCTGCAGGAGAAGGACCTCTCCAACTACTGGGGCTACAACACGATCGCCTTCTTCGCGCCGCAGAACACCTACTCGTCGGCCGGTGGCGTCGGTCAGCAGGTCCAGGAGTTCAAGGCCATGGTCCGCGCCCTTCACGCGGCGGGCATCGAGGTCATCCTCGACGTGGTCTACAACCACACTGCCGAGGGCAACCACATGGGCCCGACGCTCTCGATGCGCGGCATCGACAACCTCGCGTACTACCGGCTCGAGGACGACGACAAGCGCTACTACACGGACTACACCGGCACGGGCAACAGCCTCAACGTGGGCAACCCGCACACGCTGCAGCTCATCATGGATTCTCTCCGCTACTGGGTGCTCGAGATGCACGTCGACGGCTTCCGTTTCGACCTCGCCTCGACGCTCGCCCGCGAGTTCTACGACGTCGATCGGCTGTCGGCGTTCTTCGAGCTCGTGCAGCAGGATCCGGTGGTGAGCCAGGTCAAGCTGATCGCCGAGCCGTGGGACATCGGCCCCGGCGGGTATCAGGTCGGCAACTTCCCGCCGCAGTGGACGGAGTGGAACGGCAAGTACCGCGACACGGTCCGCGACTTCTGGCGCGGTGAGCCGTCGACGCTCGGCGAGTTCGCGCTGCGCCTCACGGGCTCCGCCGACCTCTACGAGCAGGACGGACGGTGGCCGGTGGCATCCATCAACTTCGTCACGGCACACGACGGTTTCACGCTCCGCGACCTCGTCTCGTACAACGAGAAGCACAACGAGGCCAACGGAGAGGACAACAACGACGGCGAATCGCACAACCGGTCGTACAACCACGGCGTCGAGGGCCCGACCGACGATCCTGACGTCCTGCGGGTGCGGGCGCGGCAGCAGCGGAACTTCCTCGCGACGATGCTGCTGAGCCAGGGTGTGCCCATGATCTCGCACGGCGACGAGCTCGGCCGCACGCAGAACGGCAACAACAACGGCTATGCGCAGGACAACGAGCTGACCTGGATCGACTGGTCCTCGATCGACCAGCCGCTCATCGAGTTCACCTCGGTGCTCGCGCGCCTGCGTCGCGACCACCCCACGTTCCGGCGGCGGCGGTTCTTCGACGGGCGCCCGGTGCGGCGCGAAGAGGGGGCCCCGCTCCCCGACATCGCGTGGATCCGTCCCGACGGCTCCGAGATGCAGCCCGAGGACTGGGACTCCGGCTTCGGACGAGCGGTCGGGGTGTTCCTCAACGGCGACGGCATCCGGGAGCGCGACCGCCGAGGTGAGGAGATCCACGATCGGCACTTCATCGTGTTCTTCAATGCCGGCGACGAGACGATCGACTTCACCCTCCCCGCGGCGACCGCGAGCCCGCGGTGGGAGGTCCTCGTCGACACCGCCGGTGGCGTCGACGAGATCCCGATCGTGGATCCCGGCGGCACCGTCTCGGTCGGAGGCCGCGCGCTCGTCGTCCTGCGCGACCACGAGGAGGAGACCGTCGAGGTCGATTCGTCCGTGTCCGCCTCGCTCTCGGCGATGACCGGGGCGATCGACGTTCCCGGCCAGTCGCAGCAGAGCGAGCTCCCGCACTCATGACCGAGCGGAAGGACACGCCCCGGTCGACCTACCGGCTGCAGATCCGCGCGGGATTCGACCTGGATGCCGCGGCCGAGCTCACCGACTACCTGCGCGACCTCGGGGTCGACTGGGCGTACCTGTCGCCGCTCCTGCAGGCAACGAGCGGCTCGGACCACGGGTACGACGTGACCGATCCGACCGTCGTCGACCCCGAGCGCGGGGGACCGGAGGGGCTGCAGCGGTTCGCCGCCGCCGCCCGCGCGGCCGGTCTCGGCATCCTCATCGACATCGTGCCCAACCACCAGGGCGTCTCGGCGCCGCGAGAGAACCCGTGGTGGTGGGACGTGCTCCGACGTGGTCAGGACTCGCCCCACGCGGCGGCGTTCGACGTCAACTGGGCCCTCGGCGGACGGCTGCGGCTGCCCGTGCTGGGGCGCGAGCTCGAGCAGGCGATCGACGACGGCGAGATCGAGGTCGACGCCGAGGCAGGCGTCGTGCGCTACTTCGACCACGAGTTCCCGCTCGCGGACGGCACGGCCGCGGGCGATGTCCGCGATGTGCTCGCCCGACAGCACTACGAGCTGCTGTTCTGGCGGCGCGGCGACGCCGAACTGAACTACCGGCGCTTCTTCGCCGTCACCACGCTTGCCGGGGTGCGCGTCGAGGACCCGGCGGTCTTCGACCGCTCGCACGTCGAGATCGTGCGGTGGATCCGCGAGGGACTCGCCGACGGGCTGCGTGTCGACCACCCGGACGGCCTGTCCGACCCGGGCGGATACCTCGACCTGCTGGCGGATGCCACCGACGGCGCGTACGTGCTCGTCGAGAAGATCCTCGAGCACGGTGAGGAACTGCCCGCGTGGTGGGCGACGGCGGGCACGACCGGCTACGACGCGATGGCGGCGCTCGACCGGGTGCTGATCGATCCCGCCGGGGAGGAAGGGCTCACCGCCCTCGACACCCGACTGCGCCACGGCGATCCGGGCGACTACGCGGACATGATGCACGAGGCGAAGCTCGCGTGGGCGACGACGGGCTTCCGCGCAGAGGTGGACCGGCTCGCCGCGCTCGTTCCGGACGCGGAGCGGGGCGGTGCCTCCCACGGACAGTGGCTCGACGCGCTCGCCGATCTGCTCGCCGCGTTCCCGGTCTACCGGGCGTACCTCCCGGCCGGCGCCGAGCACGTCGACGCGGCGGTCGCCGCGGCCACGGCGCGCCGGCCGCACCTCGCCGGCGCCTTCGACACCATCGCCGCGCGCCTGAAGGCCGAGCCGGCCTCCGAGTTCACGCGCCGCTTCATGCAGACGACAGGCCCCGTGATGGCGAAGGGTGTCGAGGACACGACGTTCTACCGCTTCACCCGGCTCGGCACGCTCACCGAGGTGGGCGGCGACCCGACGGAGTGGGCGGTCGACGCCGACGGGTTCCATGCGGCATCCGCTCATCGTCAGGCGGCGTGGCCGGCGGCGATGACGTCGCTGTCGACGCACGACACGAAGCGCAGTGAGGACGTGCGGGCACGGCTATCGGTGCTGGCCGAGATGCCGGAGCGGTGGTCCGAGGTGCTCGGAGCCCTGCGCGAGGTCTCCTCGACCGGTGACGGACCGTTCGACAACCTGCTCTGGCAGGCGATCGTCGGTGCGTGGCCCGCGTCGCGCGAGCGGCTGCACGCGTACGCCGAGAAGGCCGCGCGCGAAGCCGGGAACAGCACGACCTGGTCGGAGCCCGACGAGGCGTTCGAAGCGAAGATGCACCACCTCGTCGACGCCGCCTTCGGCGACGCGCGGGTGATCGTCGAAGGGTTCGTCGACGAGATCGCGCAGCTCGGACGGTCCAACTCGCTGTCGCTCAAAGTGCTGCAGCTGGCAGGCCCGGGCGTGCCGGACGTCTACCAGGGGACCGAGCTCTGGGACCACTCGCTCGTCGACCCCGACAACCGGCGCGAGGTCGACTTCGCCGAGCGGCGCCGACTGCTGGCCCGCCTCGACGACGGGTGGATGCCGACGGTCGACGGCTCCGGCGCGGCGAAGCTCCTGGTCGTCTCGCGCGCGCTGCGCCTGAAGCGCGATCACCCGGAGCTGTTCACGCGTTACACGCCGATGACGGCCGCAGGCGAGGCCGCGGGCCACGCGATCGCCTTCGACCGGGGCGGGGTCGTCGCGGTGGCGACCCGTCTCCCCGCAGGACTGGCAGGGCGAGGCGGCTGGGGTGACACCGAACTCCTGACGCGCGCCGGAGCGATGGTCGACGTGCTGACCGGCCGGCGCATCGAGGGCGGCCTCGTGCGCCTGGCGGATCTGCTGGACACCTATCCCGTCGCGCTGCTCGCGCCGGCGGATGACATCGAGGGGGACGCATCGTGATCGAGGTCTGGGCTCCGCGAGTCGAGCGGGTGCGGCTGCGCCGTCCGGGGGCGGACGACGTCGCGCTGATCGAGTCGGGCGACGGCTGGTGGCGTGCGGACGTCGAGCTCGCGGACGGTGAGGAGTACGGCTTCGTCCTCGGTGACGGCGACGATCTGCGGCCCGATCCGCGGTCGCGGCGGCAGCCGCGCGGGGTGCATGCGGCGTCGGCGTGGTTCGACGCGGCATCCTTCCCGTGGACGGATCAGGGGTGGACGGGCCGCCAGCTCGCGGGCGGGCTGATCTACGAGCTGCACCTCGGGACGTTCACTCCCCAGGGCACGCTGGATGCCGCGATCGAGCGGTTCGACCACCTGCTCGACATCGGCGTGACACACATCGAGCTGCTGCCGGTGAACGCCTTCAACGGCACGCACAACTGGGGCTACGACGGTGTGCTCTGGTACGCCGTGCAAGAGACCTACGGCGGCCCCGCCGCGTATCAGCGATTCGTGGATGCCGCGCACGCCGCGGGCCTCGCGGTGATCCAGGACGTCGTCTACAACCACCTGGGTCCGAGCGGCAACTACCTGCCCGAGTACGGGCCGTATCTCCGGGACGGCTCGCGCAACACGTGGGGCGACAGCCTCAACCTCGACGAGTCGGCGGTGCGCTCGTTCATCGTCGAGAACGCGCTCATGTGGATGCGGGACTTCCACGTCGACGGGCTGCGGCTGGACGCCGTGCACGCGTTGCATGAGTCCGGGTCGCAGCCGACGCACATCCTGCAGGAGATCGCCGAGCGGACGGACGCGCTGAGTGCGCACGTCGGACGGCCGTTGACGCTCATCGCCGAGAGCGACATGAACGACCCGGTGATGTTCCTGCCGAGGGAGGCGGGCGGATACGGCCTCACGGCGCAGTGGTCGGACGACTGGCATCACGCGGTGCACGTCGCCCTGACGGGCGAGACGGTCGGCTACTACGAGGACTTCGCCGATCCGCAGGCGCTGCCGAAGGTGTGGACGAAGGGCTTCTTCCACGACGGGACGTACTCGTCGTTCCGCGAGCGCGACCACGGCAAGCCGGTGCCTGAGCAATCGGCATCCTGGCGGCTCGTCACCTATGCGCAGGATCACGATCAAATCGGAAACCGTGCGGCCGGCGACCGTCTGACGGCGACGCTGTCGACGGATCGCCTGGCGGTGGCGGCGGTGCTGACGCTGACGGCGCCGGGCACGCCGATGCTGTTCATGGGGGAGGAGTGGGGCGCGTCTACGCCGTGGCAGTTCTTCACGTCGCACCCCGAACCCGAGCTCGCCGAGGCGACCGCGAAGGGCCGGATCGAGGAGTTCGTGAAGATGGGGTGGGACGAGAGCATCGTGCCGCATCCGAACGATTCCGCGACCTTCGAGCGGTCCAAGCTGGACTGGTCGGAGGTCGAGGTCGGCGATCATGCGCGACTGCTGGATCTGTACCGGCGTCTCGCACGGCTCCGGCGGGATCGGCCGGAGCTGACGCACCCGGGTCCGGGCGGGCGGGATGCCGAGGTGCTGCCGACCGCGTCGGGCCACCGCTACGTGCTGCGCCGAGGTGGGGCGCGCGTGGTCGTGAACCTGTCGTCGGAGCCGTGGGACGTGCCCGGCGGCGAGGTCTGGGTCGCGTCGTCCGAACCCGCCCGCGACGGCGACCGGCTGGTCGTCGCGCCGGACTCGGCGGTCGTCGTCGGGGAGTGATGCCGCGGGGCCGGGCGTCCCGGCATCCGTCTGTCAAGAGCTCGTCGCGGCTCCGCGGTGCGACGTACCGTGGCCGCATGACGAGCTCCACCTCATCCCGCTCCTCCGACCTCACCCGTCAGATCGTCGTCATCTCGGCGGTGACGTTCATGATCATCGCAGCCCTGTTCGGCTCGGGTGTGTTCGGCGGAACGCCGGTGCAGGATCTGCAGGACGGCGCCCTCTCCGCGACGTCGACCGTGCTCGCGCCGGCGAGTTCCGCGTTCTCGATCTGGAGCGTCATCTACACCTTCATGATCGCGTACACGATCTGGCAGGCGCTGCCTTCGCAGCGTGGCAGTGAACGTCAGCGCCGCGTCGGCTACGCGATCGCCCTCACCGCCGTCCTCAACGGGCTGTGGCTGCTCGCGGCGCAGTACACGACGCTCCTGCTCACCGTCGTGACGATCGTCGCGCTGCTCGCCGCGCTCGGCTGGACCATCCGCCTGCTGGTGCTGAACCCGCCGCGCACGCTCGCCGAGACGATCTTCACGGACGTCACCGTCGGCCTCCACCTCGGCTGGGTGACCCTCGCCACGGTCGCCAACACGACGGCCTGGCTGACCGCCGAGGTCGCACCCGAGTCCTGGGGTCAGGCGGCGAACGCGTGGGGTGTCGCCGTCCTCATCGTCGTCGCCCTCATCGCCGCGGCCAGCGCGATCGGCACGGGAGGCCGCCTCGCACCGGCTCTCGCCTCGGCGTGGGGCCTGCTCTGGATCGGCGTCGGCCGCACCGTGAGCGAGCCGCAGTCCACTCCGATCGCCGTCGCTGCCTTCATCGCGGCCGCCGTCGTGCTGCTCGTCCCGATCGCGCTCTGGATCCGCGGTCGCCGGGGCGAACTCGCCCTCGCCCGCGCCTGACGTTCGCACGACCGGCGGGGCCGGTGTCGCCTCAGGCGGCCCGGGAGTGCACACGCGTACCAGGCGTCGTGCAGATGTCGCGCGGTCCGGTCAGAACGACGCGGCGAACCGGCGCAGCAGGCGCTGCGGCTCGTCGAGGTCTGCGGCGAGCACCCGCGCCGCGACGGCGTCGTACTCGTCGGCGTCGAAGTAGCCGTGATTGCGGTAGATCGTCATCCGCTCGGTGAAGGCGACCCCCGTCGGCTCGGGGTGGAACTGCGTCGCGTAGAGCCGATCGCCCAAGCGGTACGCCTGCACGGGACAGTCGTCGTTCGTGGCCAGCAGCACGGCGCCCTCCGGCAACCGCGAGATGCCCTCCTTGTGCGCCGTCAGCGCAGGGAACACCGGCGCGAGGCCGCCGAACAGCGGATCGCGCCGCCCCTCCTCGGTGAGACGGATGCCGGTGGGCCCCGTCCCCTCCGGGTAGTCCCGCGTCACCTCGCCGCCCAATGCGCGTGAGGCGACCCCGATCCCGAAACAGGTGAACAGCGCGGTCGTCACGCCGGACGCCGCGGCCCGTGCGACGGCACCGAGCCCGGCCTCGATCCGCCGCTGCTCGGCCGGTTTGGTCGCGTCCGGATCGGTCGTGTTGAACGGGCTCCCGCCCACGACGAACCCGCGCCAGCGGTGGAAGGCGTCGTCGGGCAGATCGTCCGTGACGAGGTTCCAGCGCTCGAGCCCTGCCTCGTCGACACCCATGGCGTGCTGGAACGACGCGTACTCGCCGTCCGCGGCATCCACCTGCGGGCGCACGCAGAGGTAGACGAGCGGGGCCATCCTCCCAGTCTAAATGCCCGGTCGGAGGCGGAACGTCGTGCGTCAGCGCGACGAGTTGGCAGTGCGGCCCCGCACGATGCCCACGAACGCGTCGACGAGCTCCGTGGTCGCGTCCGCGGGCCAGGCGAGCGCGACAGCGGATGCTGGGGCCCCTGCGAGCGGGCGGGACGTCACATCCTTGCGGTGATGCAGGCGAGCGAGCGACATGGGGACGATGACGATCCCGACCCCGGTCGCGACGGTCTCGATCGCCTGCCCGGTCGTCTCGGGCGGGGCGAAACGCGGCGACTCGGTGCCGGGCACGTCGAACGCCAGCACGTCGTCGAGCGGCACGATCCGCACCTCTCCGGCCAGGTCGTCGGCAGTGAGTTCGTCCGCGGCGGTCAGGTGAGAGTCCGCCGCGCACACGACGACCGTCGTCTCCTCGTAGAGCGGGATCACGTGCAGTCCGTCACGGTCGATCGGCAGTCGCACGATCGCGGCGTCGACCTCGCCGCGCACGAACGCGGTGCGCTGGTGCGCGGCGATCAGCGGCACGAGCTCGAGGGGCGTGCGCGGCATCCGCGTTTTCCACGTGTCGATCCACTTGCCGGGGGTCGCCCCGGCGACCGCCCCCAGGCGGAACGGTCCCGCCGGAGGCGGCGGCACGGGAGCAGGCTTCGGCGTCGGGCGCTGCCGCGCCGGTGCGGGACGGGCGCCCTTGCGCTGGGGTCCGCCGCGTGTCGCCATGCCTGTCAGCGTAGCCGCGCGGCTCTCAGCACGATCCCCATCGGCCGAGCGCCTGCGCCTTCGCGGTCCGCTCGGCGTCGGCGAGCGCGGCCGCGTAGCGGGTGTTGGGCGGGATCCGGAGGGTCTCGGCGTGCCCCTCGGCCACGAGCGCCTCGTTCACGAACATCCCGTCAGGGGTCCACAGGTAACGCAGCGCCCGGTCGTAGCGATCGACGGGTTCACGGTCGCCGATCATCCAGATCCGGCCCCCGTCCGGGGCGAGCTCGCGCAGTCGGGAGGTGGCGGCATCCGCCCCGCACTCGGCTTCGGGCCGGGCCTCGGGGGTGTCGATACCGATGAGGCGCACGCGCACGTCGTCGTCGCCGTCCCGCACGACCAGGGTGTCGCCGTCCACGACGCGCTCCACCGTGTAGGCGACAGCCCCTTCGGGCACACCCGCAGGATCCGGTTCTCGCAGGGATGACGACGCGAGCCACAACCCCGCGATCAGCAGCCCCACGATCGCTGCACCCAGGAGGATGCGACGCGGCCGGGGAACACTCACACGCCGAGGCTAACCGCCCGCGACGACAGACGACCCGGCCGGTGAGGGTCGGGTCGTGTGATCGGGTCAGGCCGCCAGGCGCAGTCCGCGTCGGTCGGTCGCCACGCGCTCGCCGTCGCCGATGCTCTCGTCGTCGCCGATGAGCGACTCGCTCGCCACTCGGGCGCCGGCTCCGACGAAGCAGCGCACGCCGATCTTCGCGCCGGCGCCGATCGCGGCTCCCGGACCGATGTGCGCGTGGGGGGCG
Organism: Microbacterium sp. NPDC077663; assembly: GCF_044542795.1. Classification (NCBI taxonomy): domain Bacteria; kingdom Bacillati; phylum Actinomycetota; class Actinomycetes; order Micrococcales; family Microbacteriaceae; genus Microbacterium; species Microbacterium sp. NPDC077663. The sequence goes on from NZ_JBITVE010000004.1 coordinate 30,820, forward strand.
ATCTCGGCGTTCGGGCCGATCACGGCGTCGGGTTCGATCCAGACGCCGCGTCCGATCCGCGCCCCGGCGGCGATCTGCGCTCCGGGTTCGACGTAGGCGCCCGCTTCGACGACCGCGCTCGGGTGCACCTTGGCTCCGTTCGCGATCAAGCCACGTCCGTTGGCGTGCTTGCGGTAACGCAGCGTCTCGCCTCGGTCGTTCTCGATGTCGATGTAGTTCTTACCCACGGGTCCTCCTTGACGGATACAACGTCCCACAAGGCATTTCATTCCCCCGACAGCACCGAAATCATGGGGTTGACCTCTGCTGGGTAACCTGATTCGGTGACCGTGCCCGCAGACCCGATCGACTCCGACGCCCCTGAGACCGGTCCATCGCTCGTGTTCGAGCAGAAGGCCGCGCCGCATTCGTGGATCGATGACGTCGTGGGGCTGGCGACGGGCACCTTCACCGTCTCGCTCGGCCTGTTCCTGCTGCACCTCAGCACGGCGGTCACGGGCGGCACCGCGGGCCTCTCGCTGCTGCTGAACTACGCCGTCTCGTGGCCCTTCTGGGCGTTGTTCTCCGTCGTCAACCTGCCCTTCGGCATCCTCGCCGTCTGGAAGCGCGGCTGGGACTTCGCGCTGCGGACGCTTGTCTGCATCGGTGCGGTCTCGGGATTCTCGGTTCTCATCGAGCACCTCTTCGTGGTCGAGCGGATCGATCCGATCTTCGGCACCGTGGCGGGGAACCTCCTCGCCGGAATCGGGCTGCTCATCGTCTTCCGCCACGGAGCGAGTCTCGGCGGCGTCAACGTCGTGGCCCTGATCATCCAGGATGCGACCGGTATCCGTGTCGGGTGGACCATGATGGTCTTCGATGTCCTCGTCATCCTGCTCGCCCTCCTCGTCGTCCCGTGGCAGAACGTCCTGCTCAGCGCTGCGGGGGCCGTCGTGCTGAATCTGGTGCTCGCCCTCAACCACCGGCCCGGCCGGTACATCGGTCACTGATGGTCGACATCGGAGGCGTCCGCCTGTCGGGTCGCATGATCTGTCACACGCAAGAAGAAGCGGATGCTGTGCGTCACCACCTCGACGCGCACATCGAGCGCACGCGGGCCGAGCCCGGGTGCCTGCTGTTCGAGATCACCCCGCTCGGCGGGGGGCGCGCGTGGTCGGTGGAGGAGCTCTGGGCCGACGCCCCGACGTTCCGCGAGCACCAGCGGCGCGCCGCCGACAGCGTGTGGGGCCGTGCCACTGCCGGGATCGAGCGTCGCTACCGCGTCGAGGGCCTGCGGCCGGAGGAGTGAGCTCAGACGGTCAGGGCTGGCACACGGGGCACCAGAAGACGATCCGCTCGCTGGTCGCACGGGCGCCGAGCTCGGACCCCTGGATGAGGGTGCCGCACCGACGGCACGGCTTGCCGCCGCGCCCGTAGACCCAGGTCTGCTGGCCGGGGCGGTTGTCGCCCGTGAACGTGCGCCCCTGCCGGTCGCGGTTCGCGCGGATCATGCGCACACCGGTGTCGATGAGCCCGGCGACGTCCACGTCGCGGGCGAGGGCGGTGGGGCGGATGCCGCGCACGAATAGCAGCTCGTTGGCGTACTCATTGCCGAACCCGGCCACGTTCCGCTGGTCGAGCAGCGCGACATGGATGGCGCGCTCGTCCGCGGTGACACGGTGGACGGCCTCGGCGGCGTCCCAGTCCGCGGCGAGTGGGTCGGGCCCGAGATGACCGACGACGCGGCATTCGTCGGCGGTCGGCAGGACCTCGACCATGGCGAGCTCGAAGCCGACGGCATCCGCGGGTCGCGTTCCGACGATCGCACGCGCCTGGAAGGCGGGCGCCCGCCACTTCTGCCCGGGCCGGTAGACGTGCCAGCGACCCTCCATCTTCAGATGCGAGTGCAGGGTCTGCTCGCCGATCCGCATCAGCAGGTGCTTGCCCCTGGGAACGACCTCGCGCACGGTCTCGCCGCGCAGGTCTTCTGTCGCGCTGCGCGGCACGCGCACGTCGAAGCGGATCACCTCGTGACCCGCCAGCGCCTCGTGGAGCTTCCGCGCGGCGCGGAAGACAGTGTCGCCCTCGGGCATCCGCGCCTCCCTACGCCCGCTGCGGCTCGCGGGCGCCACGACGCAGCGTGAGGCCCTTCGGGGACTCGACGAAGCCGGCGTCGCGCAGCGCTCGGCCGGCGGCGGTCGTGTAGACGAAGGCGCCACTCACCTGCTCGATCGTCAGCGTGTCGAGCTTTCGTGCGCGGGACGTCTCGACGAGGCTGCGGGCGGCCGCGGCGAGCACGTCCTCGTCGTCGGTGAAGGCGAGCGCGGTGCGGCCGCCGCGCTCGAGGTAGAGCACGAGGGCGCCGTCGACGAGGACCACGAGGCCGCCGGCCTTGCGACCCGGTCGGTGGTTCACGCCCTCCAGCGACGGCCAGTTCAGCGCCGCCCCATAGGGGTTGGCGGGGTCGGTCGCGGCGAGGGTCCGTGCCGTGAGCGGGGCGGGCTCGGCGACGGAGGCGAACTCTCGCAGCCGGTCGACGGTGGCGGAGGTGGCGAACTGCGCGGCGCCCAGCTTCTCGACGAAGTAGCCGCGGCGGCAGTGCCCGGCATCCTCGAATCCGGCGAGGATCCGGTAGACCTGCGCGAACCCACCGGGCACCCCTTCGGACTGCACCGAGCCGCGCGTGACGACGCCGTAGCGCTCGAGCAGCAGACCCGCCGTGGCGGTCGCCCGCAGCGTGGCGTCGGTGTCGGGGGCCGGCAGCAGAGACCACCGGCCGCCCACCATCGCGGGCCGCTGCGGCGCAGGACGCGCGGTCGCGGCGATCGGGGTGCCGCGGAACATCCGCGTCCGCGGGGTGCGCCGGGTCACGCGGTGAGCCTGCGACCCGCCGCCGAGCAGGCCGCGGACCGGCGCGAAGGTGTCGTTCGTCACGCGCCCCGACCAGGTGAGGTTCCACAGGGCGTCGATGACGGACTGCTCGTTCGGGGAGTCGACCATGCCGGCGAGCTGCGACGCGAAGTACGCGCCGCCCGCGCCGAGCGCGTCGAGGATCGACTGCTCGAAGGGGGTCGGCTCGTCCTCGGGAACCTGCAGGGTGAGAGACGCGACGTCCGCGGGGTGCAGCGCGATCCAGCCGTCGCGGCCGGGCAGCGAGCCGTGACCGGACCACAGGACCTCCCCGGTCGCGGTCAGCTCGTCGAGCAGCGCGGGGGAGTAGTCGCGCACGCGCGAGGGGAGGATGAGCGACTCCCAGGCGCTCGCGGGCAGCGGGACGCCCGCGAGTTGCTCGACGACGGCGAGGACGCCGTCGACACCCTCGAGCGGCCGGGTCAGATGCTGCCAGACCGGCAGGAAGCGGCCGAGCGCGTCGGGTGCGACCGGCTCGACGCTCCCGCGGATCGCGGCGAGCGACCGCATCCGGATGCGCCGCAGCACCTCGCTGTCGCACCATTCGAGGTCGTCGGTGTGGGAGGAGTCGGCGGGCAGGAAGAACCCGCTCGCGAGTCGGCCCTGCGCCTCGAGGCGCTGCAGCGTCTGCCGGGCGACCGCGGCGCCGACCCCGAGCCTGGCCGCGACGTCCGACGTGCGGAACGGGCCGTGGGTGCGGGCGTACCGCGCGACGAGATCGGCCAGCGGGTCGGCGACGGGGTCGAGGAAGGCGGTGGGGATGCCGACGGGCAGCGCCGCCCCCAGGGCATCGCGCAGGCGCCCGGCGTCCTCGATGCCGGCCACGCGGGACGCGCCGCCGAAGGTGACCCGGATGGCGCGGCGCGCCTCGACGAGCTCATCGAGGAGGGCGGCGGCATCCGCCTCGGTCGCCGCCGGTGCGGGCGCGTCGAGGCCCGCGGATGCACCCTCGAGGCGCTCGGCGACCTCCGCCGGCGAGAGCGGGCCGAGCAGGCGCAGCAGGTCGGCGACCCCCTCGACGCCCCGGACCCGTCGGGTCGGGTCGAGCCGCTGCAACTCACGCGCGTACTGCTCGATGACGCCGGGGTCGAGAAGCTCGCGCATCTCGATCTTGCCGAGCAGCTCGCTCAGCAGTGCCGGGTCGACCGACAGTGCGGCGGCGCGACGCTCTGCGAGGGGCGAGTCGCCCTCGTACATGAACGCACCGACATATCCGAAGAGCAGGTCGCGCGCGTACGGCGAGGGCGAACTGGTCGTCGTCTCGACGAGTCGGATGCGGCGGTCAGCGATGCTCCGTGCGATGCGCAGCAGGGCGGGCAGGTCGTAGACGTCCTGCAGCACCTCGCGGAGGGTCTCGAGGATGATCGGGAAGGTCGGGTGCTCCTTGGCGACCTCGAGCAGCTGCGCCGAGCGCTGCCGCTGCTGCCAGAGCGGCGATCGCTTGTTCGGATTGAGGCGGGGCAGGAGCAGCGCCCTCGCGGCGCATTCGCGGAAGCGGGAGGCGAACAGTGCGGATCCGCCGACCTCGGAGGTCACGAGCTGCTCGAGCTCGTCCGCATCGAACACGAACAGCTCCGCGCCCGGCGGTTCGGCGTCGGTGTCGGGCACGCGGGCGATGATCCCGTCGTCGCTCGCGACGGCGGCCCCCTCGACCCCGAGACGTTCGCGGATGCGCGCGTTAACGGCCAGCGCCCATGGGGCGTGCACATGCATGCCGTACGGGGAATGGAGGATGACGCGCCAGTCGCCGACCTCGTCGCGTGAGCGCTCGACGGTGAGCGTCTTGTCCGTCGGAAGGCTGCCGGTCGCCTCGCGCTGCTCGCCGATGTAGGCGAGCAGGTTGCCGATCGCGTTGTCGTCGAGCCCCGACTCGCGCAGCCGTGCGGTCGCCTTCTCGGGCTTCGCCGTCGACAGCTCACGGGAGAACTTGCCCAGCGCCTCGCCGAGCTCGGCGGGGCGACCGAGGCCGTCGCCGTGCCAGAAGGGCAGTTTGCCCGGCTGCCCGTACGCCGGCAGGACGTTGACCCGGTCGTGGGTGATCTCCACGATGCGCCAGCTCGTGGTTCCCAGCGTGAAGACGTCGCCGACCCGGGATTCGTAGACCATCTCCTCGTCGAGCTCGCCGACACGCGCGTTGCGGGCCTCGCCCGAGATGAACACCCCGAACAGTCCGCGATCGGGGATCGTGCCGCCGCTGGTCACCGCGATCCGTTGCGCTCCCGGACGGCCGGTGATCGTGCCGGCATCCCGATCCCAGACCACGCGAGGACGCAGTTCGGCGAACGCGTCGGAAGGATAACGCCCGGCGAGCAGATCCAGCGTCGCCTCGTAGGCCGAACGCGGCAGGGAGCGGAAGGGCGCGGACCGCTTGACGGTCTCGAACCAGCCCTCGACGTCGAGAACGGCCACCGCCGAAGCGGCGATCGTCTGCTGCGCGAGGATGTCGAGCGGGTTCTGCGGCACGGCGATCGCCTCGATCTGGCCCGCCAGCATCCGCTCGGTCACGACGGCGGTGTGGAGCACGTCGCCCCGGTGCTTCGGGAAGAGGGCGGCGCGGCTCACCTCGCCCACCTGGTGCCCGGCGCGGCCGACGCGCTGCAGACCGGATGCCGCCGAGGGCGGCGCCTCGACCTGGATCACGAGGTCCACGGCCCCCATGTCGATGCCGAGCTCGAGGCTGCTCGTCGCGACGACGCAGCGGAGGGCGCCGGACTTCAGCTCGTCTTCGACCTGTGCGCGCTGCTCCTTCGACACCGACCCGTGGTGCGCCTTCGCGAGGATCGCCTCGACTCCGGCGGACGCTCCCGCCTGCGCCATCATCGCCGCCGGAACGGTCGGGTCGGGCACGTCGATCCCGACGCGCTCGGCGTAGATCTCGTTGAGGCGCCCGGTGAGACGCTCCGCGAGGCGACGGGAGTTCGAGAACACGATCGTCGATCGGTGCGCGAGGATGCGGTCGACGATGGCCTCCTCGACGTGCGGCCACACCGATCCCGTCATCTCCGACGACTGCGGCGGCGTGTACCAGTTGCCGCCATCGCCGTCACCGTCATCGTCGTCGGTCGCGACGGGCTGCTCCTCCTCGGGCGCACCGGGCGGGGGAGGCGGGTTCGTGAGGTCGTCGATCGGCACGACGACCGAGAGGTCGAACGCCTTGGTCGCCTTCGGCGCGACGATGTCGACCGGGGCCGCTCCGCCGAGGAAGCGTGCCACCTCGTCGATGGGGCGCACCGTGGCCGACAGCCCGATCCGCTGCGCCGGGGTGTCGAGCAGGGCGTCGAGCCGCTCGAGGCTGACGGCCAGGTGCGCGCCGCGCTTGGTCGCGGCGACGGCGTGGACCTCGTCGACGATGACCGTGTGGATGCCGCGCAGCGTCTCGGCCGCCTGCGAGGTCAGCATCAGGTAGAGCGACTCGGGCGTCGTGATCAGGATGTCCGGCGGGTCGGCGAGCAGGCGGCGCCGGTCCGCGGAGGGCGTGTCGCCCGAGCGGACGCCGACCGTGACGTCCGGGGCCGGCATCCCGAGCCGCCGCGCCGACTGGCCGATGCCGACCAGCGGGGAGCGGAGGTTGCGCTCGACGTCGACGCCGAGGGCCTTGAGGGGCGAGACATACAGGACGCGCGTGCGGGGGGAGGCGGCATCCGCCCGCTTCTTCTTCGGCTTCGCCCCCTCGGGCGGCGGCGCCGAGGCGACGCGGTCGCGGAAGATCCGGTCGAGCGCCCACAGGAAGGCCGACAGCGTCTTTCCCGAGCCGGTGGGGGCGACCACGAGGGCGTGCTTGCCCGCCGAGATCGCCTGCCATGCGCCGGCTTGCGCAGCGGTGGGCGCATGGAAGGCGCCCCGGAACCAGTCCTGCGTCGCAGGGCTGAACCGCTCGAGGACGTCCGCCATCCTCCTATCATCACGCGGACCACCGACATCGGGCCGGGGCTTGCGCCCCGGCCCGTGCGTCACAGCTCCGTCAGGAGCCCGTCCCGCAGCTCGAGGGTGAGGTCCGGGGCGATCCGCTCGAGGAACACGTCGTCGTGACTGACCACGAGCACCGCGCCCCGATAGGCCGAGATCGCGCCGACGAGCTGATCGACCGTGTCGAGGTCGAGGTTGTTCGTCGGCTCGTCGAGCACCAGCAGGTGCGGGGCCGGGTCGGCCAGCAGCAGCCGGGCGAGCGCGACGCGGAACCGCTCGCCACCCGACAGCGCCGACACCGGCCGGAGCACCGTGTCGCCGCGGATGAGGAACCGGGCGAGCCGGTTCCGCAGCTCGACGTCGCCGACCCCCGGCGCTCCGGCGCGGATGTTCGCCAGCACCGACGCGGCCTCGTCGAGGCCGTCGACCCGCTGCGAGAGGTAGCCGATCCGGTCGGTGTGCGCCTCGGTGGTGACGAGGTCGGGTGCCGAGTGCAGGGGCAATGCGGCATCCGACCGCGTTTCGCCGCCTTCGCCGCCGGCTGAACCTGCGTTCGGCACCTGCGGTGCAGGCCCCGCCGACCCGACGAGACGCTCGAGCAGGGTCGTCTTCCCCGCGCCGTTCGGCCCCACGAGCGCGACTCGTTCCGGCCCCTGGATCGTCCAGGACCGCTCGCGGTCGCCGATCGTGGCGATGCGGCGGCCGGTGCCGACGCCGGGGTCGGGCAGGTCGATGTGCACGGTGTCGTCGTCGCGCACGCGCCGCCCGGCGGTGTCGACGGCGGCTCGTGCGGCCTCGACCTTCTCGTTCGCCTCGACACGCAGCTTGCCCGCGGTGACTTCGGCCGAACGCTTCATCGCGCCCAGCACGATCTTCGGCGCCGCCTTTTTCGCGGCGAGCTTCTTGCCGTGCGCATTCCGCATGGCGATCGCCGACTCGACCTGCTGCCGGTCGCGCTTCTCGCGCCGCAGCAGCTGCCGGGCCGCGGTCTCGGCCTGGGCGGCGGCGGCCTGCTCGGTGTCGAGCCAGGCGCGCCACGCGGAGTACGGCCCGCCGAACACCGACAGCTCGTGCTCGTAGAGCTCGGCGGTGTCGTCGAGCTCCTCGAGCAGCGCGATGTCGTGGCTTACCACGATCAGCGTGCCCCGCCACGCGCGCACGAGTTCGTGCACGCGCCTCCGGGCATCCCGATCGAGATTGTTCGTCGGCTCGTCGAGCAGGGCGATCTCCGCTCCCCGCAGACGGACGCCCACGAGCGCGGCGAGCACCGCCTCACCGCCGGACAGTTCGCCCACGCGACGGTCGAGCGCACCGTCCGGCAGGCCGACCTCGGCGAGGGCGGCCGTCGCACGTGCCTCGACGTCCCAGTCGTCGCCGACCGTGTCGAAGTGGCGCTCGTCCACGTCGCCGGCTTCGATCGCCCGGACGGCGTCGAGTACCGGCGCGATGCCGAGCACATCGGCGACCCGTCGCCCGGTGTCGAGCGTCACCTGCTGCGGCAGCAGGTCGACGGTCCCGGCCGTCGTGATCGATCCGGATGCCGGGTGGAGAGTCCCGGCGATGAGCTTGAGCAGCGTCGACTTGCCGCTGCCGTTGCGGCCGACGAGTCCGGTCCGTCCGCCGCCGAAGGCCCCGGACACGTCACTCAGTGCGACGGTGCCGTCGGGCCAGGTGAAGGTGACGCGGTCGAGGGTGACCGCGGAGGTGAGAGTGGTGGGCATGAGCGCCTCCCTGAAGAGGGGTGCGCGGACGCCTGCGTCGACCTTTCGGGTGCAGCGCTTCATGCATCCGGGCAGCACGAGGTGCCGTGGTCGAAGGAGGACGGTCCGCGCCGGTCGGTGAATCGATCACCGGGCGGACCGTCGGAATCGTCCTCGAGGAGGGTCGACGGGTCAGCGCGGGATCACAGCGCGATCGCGTCGACAGCCTTCAACGGCTCTTCCTCACACTCGGGACGGGGACCCGCCCATGGTAGCCACGAAAACGAGCGGATGCCAGAGGGCATCAGCCCGCGCGCTTCGCGACCTGCTTCTCGAGGAACACGCGCACGTCGGCGAGCTCCTCGGCCGACACGCTGTGCGCGAGGTCCGGGTAGACGCGTCCGCTGAGGTCGACGTGCCCGGGGAGCCACTGCGCGGTGTGGTCGATGAACCGGGGCGGGATGACCTCGTCGCGGGCGCCGCGCCCCCAGAACACCGGCGGGCGCACCTCGGCGAGCTGAGCGTCGCCGTCCGCCGGCTCGGGGAACGCGTAGCCCGCGAGGTTCACCGCGAACGCCGCGTCGCGCGGCCGCATCCGCAGCATCTGCAGCGCGATGACGCCGCCCTGCGAGAAGCCCAGAAGACCGACGGATGCCGCCGCCCCCCGCACGGCGTCGACCCAGTCCCAGACCGCCTCGGCCGACGCGACGACCTCGTCGTGATCGCGGCTCTCGACGCCGTCGATCGTGAACCAGGAGTAGCCGGGCATCGGAAAGCGCGGTGCGAGCGGGGCGCGCACCGCCGCCGCCACGAACTCCGGCGGCAGGTGCGGCACGAGCCCGAAGAGATCGCCCTCGTGCGAGCCGTAGCCGTGCAGCAGCACGAGCAGCGGCCGCTCGCCGCGCTCCTCGGCGGGCGCGGACCACAGCACGGCGTCGGGATCGAGCGGGGAGGCGGCGACCATGCGTCCATCCTGCACCAGGGCGCCGACACCCGCGCGGGTCGGCGAGGGCGCGCGCCGGGCGGCGCGGCATCCGCTCGGGTATACATGGAGGCATGGCCGTCCGCACTCCCGACCCCGACCCGAACGAGCAGGGCGACGAGGGCGCCGCGCGCGATCCGCTCCGCGGGCTCGGCGCGTCGATGGGCCGCCCCGGCTCCGCGGGGAACCCCGCGTGGTTGAGCGACGTCGAACTCGCCGAGGCGCGGCGCCGCCTGCCGATGCTGTACGTCGAGGCCGTCCCGGTGCGACTGGACGGCATGGGCGCGGTGACCGAGGTCGGCATCCTGCTGCGGGCGACACCGATGGGCGAGATCTCGCGCACGATCGTGTCGGGACGCGTCCGCTACGGCGAGACCGTGCGCGACGCCCTGTTCCGCCACCTCGAGAACGACCTGGGGCCGATGGCCTTCCCGCTGCTCCCGCCGCAGCCGGCGCCCTTCACGGTCGCCGAGTACTTCCCCATCCCCGGGGTGAGCGCGTTCCACGACGACCGCCAGCACGCCGTGTCGCTCGCCTTCGTCGTGCCCGTGACGGGCACGTGCGAGCCGCGTCAGGACGCGCTCGAGGTCACCTGGATGTCCCCCGAAGAAGCAGCATCCGACGCCCTCGCCGCCGAGATGGAGGGCGGCCGCTCGACGCTCGTGCGCCAGGCGCTCGCCTCGGTCGGCGCCCTGCGCTGACCCCGCGCGAGCCTCAGTCGCGCGTCAGGCGCGACAGTTCGGCGACGAACGCGTCGACGTCGGACTCGGCGGTGTCGAACGAGCACATCCAGCGCACCTCGTTCTTCGAGGCATCCCAGTCGTAGAAGCGGAACGACTCGCGCAGGCGGTCGGCGACGCCGTCGGGCAGGATCGCGAAGACGCCGTTCGCCTGGGTCGGCTGGCTGAACCGCACCCCTGAGATCGACCCGTCCGCGAGTCCCGCCTCGACGGCCGACCGCAGCCGCGCCGCCATCGCGTTGGCGTGCCGCGCGTTGCGCAGGTAGAGGTCGTCCTCGTAGAGCGCGATCAGCTGCGCCGAGACGAACCGCATCTTCGAGGACAGCTGCATGTTGAGCTTGCGCAGGAAGGGGAGCCCGGTGGATGCCGCGGGGTCGAGCACGACGATCGCCTCGGCCGCGAGCGCGCCGTTCTTCGTGCCGCCGGCGCTCACGACGTCGACACCCGCATCGCGCGTGAAGGCCCGGATCGGCAGGTCGAGCGCGGCAGCGGCGTTCGAGAGCCGCGCGCCGTCGAGGTGCAGTCGCATGCCGCGCGCGTGCGCGTGGTCGGCGAGGGCGCGGATCTCGTCGGGCGTGTAGAGCGTGCCGAGCTCGGTCGACTGGGTGATCGAGACGACGAGGGGCTGCGCCCGGTGCTCGTCGCCCCACCCCCACGCCTCGCGGTCGACGAGTTCGGGAGTGAGCTTGCCGTCCTCGGTGGGCACGTTCAGGATCTTGATGCCCGCGACCTTCTCGGGAGCGCCGCCCTCGTCGACGTTGATGTGGGCGGTGGATGCCGCCACCACCGCACCCCATCGCGGCAGCATCGACTGGAGCCCCGTGACGTTCGCCCCGGTGCCGTTGAACACGGGGAACGCCTGCGCGGCGTCGCCGAAGTGACGCGCGAACACGTGCTGCAGGCGCTCGGTGTAGACGTCCTCGCCGTAGGCGATCTGGTGCCCGTCGTTCGCCGCGGCGAGCGCGGTGAGGACCTCGGGGTGGACCCCGGAGTAGTTGTCGCTGGCGAAGGAACGGACCGTCGGGTCGTGGAGCGTCGTCACCCCTCCAGCCTAGGTCGCCGAGGCGCCCCTTTCCCGTGTCGGGGGTCGGCGATACCCTCGCCGCATGAGCGACGCGACGCCGGCATCCCGCACCGTCCCGCCGGGCGGCATGCGGACCTTCCTGCACGTGCTGGTGAACACGGCCGTCGCGAACATCACGACGAGCTTCCTCTGGTTCGCTCTGACCTTCTGGGTGTACCTGCAGACGGAGTCGGTGCTGGCGACCGGCATCATCGGCGGCGCGTACATGCTGCTGCTCGCGATCTTCGGCATGGTGTTCGGCACGCTCGTCGACCGCTTTCGCAAGCACGCCGTCATGGTCTTCTCCGGCGTCTTCACCCTGGCCGCCTTCCTCGCCGCCGGCGCGATCTACCTCGCGCAGCCCGAGTCCGCGATCCTCGACCTCGGCGGGCCCTGGTTCTGGATGTTCTCCGGCATCATCCTGATCGGCGCGGTGGTGGAGAACCTCCGCAACATCGCGCTGTCCACGACGGTGACCCTCCTGGTGCCGACGGAGCGCCACGCGAACGCGAACGGGCTCGTCGGCACCGTCCAGGGCATCGCGTTCATCGTGACGAGCGCGCTGTCGGGCCTCGCGATCGGGCTGGTCGGCATGGGGTGGACGCTCGCCGTGGCGATCGCCTTCACCGCCGTGCCCCTCGTCCACCTGCTGTTCGTCCGCATCGCCGAGGACGCGCCCGTGCCGGATCCGGGCTCGAAGATCCTCGACATCCGGGGTGCCGCCGCGGCCATCCGCGCCGTTCCCGGGCTGTTCGCGCTCATCCTCTTCTCGACGTTCAACAACCTCATCGGCGGCCTCTACATGGCGCTGATGGATCCGTACGGCCTGGATCTGTTCGACGTCAAGCTCTGGGGCGTCGTGCTGGCCGTGACCGCGACAGGCTTCCTCATCGGCGGCGGCATCGTCGCGGCGAAGGGCCTCGGCAAGAACCCGATCCGCACCCTCCCTCCTGGCCGTCGCCGTCATGGGTCTCCTGGGCGCGGTCTTCACACTCAGAGAGTGGTGGTGGCTCTACGCGGTCGGAATCTGGGCATACATGACGCTCGTCCCGGTGATCGAGTCGGCCGAGCAGACCGTCATCCAGAAGGTCGTTCCGTTCGAGCGGCAGGGGCGGGTGTTCGGCGCCGCGACGGCCCTCGAGGTGTCGACCGGCCCGATCACGTCCTTCGCGATCGCGCCGATCGCCGAGTTCTGGGTCATCCCCTACCTGCGCACCGACGAGGGCCGGCGCACCTGGTCGTGGCTGCTGGGAGAGGGGGAGATGCGCGGGATCGCGCTCATCTTCCTCGTCGGAGGGCTGATCATGGTGGCTGCGGCGCTCGCCGCGTTCCTCACGCGCTCCTACCGGACGCTGTCGGCGGAGTACCGCCAGGCGCCCGAGACGACCGAAGCGGATGCCGGGGGTCCCGGCATCCCGTCCTCGTCCCGCGAAGCCGCCGGCGGCGTCGCGGGGGACTGACGACGCCGCGGTGCACTGACCCGCGGCGACCGGCATCCCCCCGACGCCGGCCGCCGGCGGGTCAGGCGTCGGTGGCCCGGATGCCGGCGACGCCGGCGATCACGGGGCGCATCTTCTTCTCGAGGGCCTCGAAGAACATCGAGAGCGGGAACTCGTCGTCCATCACCGCGTCGGTGTATCCCTTCGGCGGTCCCGCGAGGATCTCGTCGGGCAGACCGCGCGCCCACTGCGAGGCGGGGTGGGGCGTGACCGTCTGGCGCACGAGGTCGTAGGCGGCGAGCCAGTGCGCGACCTTCGGGCGGTCGATGGACTCCCAGTAGAGGCGGTCGATCGCGTCGCTCAGTGCGATGACGGCGTCTGCGACGCGGTCCCACTCGAAGGCGAGCGAGGTGTCGGTCCAGTGGAGCACGCCGCGCTGGTGCAGCCACGCGAACAGCAGCTGCCCGCCGAGGCCGTCGTAGTTGCGTACCCGGGTGCCGGTGATCGCGAAGCGGAAGATCCGGTCGAAGATGACGGCGTACTGCACGAGGCCGGCGTGCTCGAGCATCTCGGTCTCGGCATCCGTCAGCTGCGCCTTCGCCGACAGGTCCTTCTCGATCGCGACGCACTCGCGGAATGCGGTGAGGTCGCACCGCAGCTCTTCGAGCGAGTACAGGAAGAACGGCATCCGCTGCTTGATCATGAACGGGTCGAACGGCAGGTCGCCCCGCATGTGGGTGCGGTCGTGGATGAGGTCCCACATGACGAACGTCTTCTCGGCCAGGCGCTGGTCGTCGAGGAGTCGTGCGGCGGCGTCGGGCAGCTCGAGTCGGGTGATCTCGGATGCCGCGCGCACGACGCGCCGGTAGCGCGCCGCTTCGCGGTCCTGGAAGATCGCGCCCCACGTGAAGGTCGGAACCTCGCGCATCGCGACCGTCTCGGGGAAGAGGACCGCCGAGTTGGTGTCGTAGCCGGGGGTGAAGTCGAGCAGGCGGAACGAGACGAACAAGCGGTTCGTGTAGGTCTGCTCGAGCTCTGCGATGAACTCCGGCCAGATCGTCTCGACGAGCACCGCCTCGACTTTGCGGTCGCGCGTGCCGTTCTGCGTGTACATCGGGAAGACGACCAGGTGTCGCAGCCCGTCGATGCGGTGCTGCTGCGGCTGGAAGGCGACGAGCGAGTCGAGGAAGTCGGGCACGCCGAACCCATCCGAAACCCAGCGGTCGAAGTCGGCGACGCTCGCGTCGAGGTAGGCGGCGTCGTGCGGGAACGCGGGGGCGAGGGCGCGGATGCCGGCCGTGATCGCCTCGACGTGTGCACGGGCGGTGTCGTGGTCGGCGGCATCGGGCACCGAGCCGTCGGTGACTTGCAGGTCCTGGAGGGCGGTCGCGGCATCCCGCAGCATCGTCCATGCGGTGGAGGTCTCGGCCTGGCGGGCGTCTTCGACGACCTCGGGCATTCCGATGATCGTCGACGTGCTGACGGTGCTCATGGTGGACCTCCTATCGGTTCCTCACGGTTTCCTCGCGATACGGCGAGAATATTTCCTGTGATATCAGCCTAAGGCCGTAAGGATCGCGTGTGCAAGACGGCTGCGGTAGCGTCGGAGCGTGCCCGCAGACGAGACCGACCCCGCCGATTCCGCGATCATCACCGCGCTGTCGGCCAACGCCCGCGCCACGCTGGCCGAGCTGTCGGGCGTCGCGGGGCTCTCGGTCTCGGCGACGCAGGCGCGGGTGCGTCGCCTCGAGGCGAGGGGTCTGATCTCCGGCTACCGCGCGGTGATCGACCCGGAGGTCGCGGGCAAGCCGCTCGCGGCTTTCGTCGAGATCACGCCGCTCGACCCGGGCCAGCCCGACAACGCTCCTGAGCTGATCGCACACCTCGACGAGATCGAGGCCTGCCACTCGATCGCGGGGGATGCCGCCTACATGCTGTTCGTGCGCGTGGCCACCCCGCGCGACCTCGAGCGGCTGATCCGCGACATCCGTTCCGCCGCCTCGGTGAACACGCGCACGACCGTCGTCCTGCAGACCTTCTTCGAGCACCGCCCCCTCTCTCCGGCCTGACCCGCCCCGCGCGCGGGGGGGTGTCAAGGGGAGGCGGCCGGCGCGGTCGCCGCCTACCGTGGCAGGATGAGCGACCACCCGATCGGTTCCGAGGTCTTCGTCGTCGCCAACGCCCGCTCGGGCGCCTCGCTGGGGCGACCCGACCGCGTCCCCGATGTGCAGCGGCGGATGCCGGGCGCCACCGTCCATCGCCTCGGTGAGGACGAGACCCTCGACGAGGTCGTGGCGGCGGCTGTGGCCGGTGACACCCCGCCGCAAGTCCTTGCGATCCTCGGCGGCGACGGGTCCGTCTCGCGAGCCGCGCACCTGGCACGACGCCACGACCTCACGCTGCTCGTCCTGCCGAACGGCACGTTCAACCACTTCGCGCGCTCGGCGGGCATCGACGACGTCGACGCGGGGCTCCATGCGTATGCCGCGGGACACGTGCGGCCCGTCGCGGTCGCCGAGGTCTCGGTCGACGACGGCGACGCGATCACCGTGCTCAATGCCGTCTCGCTCGGCGCCTATCCGGAGTTCCTCGCCGAGCGCGAGCGCCGCACAAGCCTCGGCAAGTGGTGGGGCGGCGCCGTGGCCGCGTGGCGCGAGGTCCACGGCGCGCACCCCGTCGACGTCGCGCGCGGCGGTAAACGAGCCCGGGTGTGGTCGGTGTTCGCCGGGGTGGGCCGCAACGACCCCGGTCGGATCGCGACGATGCAGCGGGCGACGCTGCACGACGCCGTCATCGACGTCCGCGTGCACCACGCGCGTGGCTCCCGGCTGCGCGCCGTCGCCTCGCTCGCCTTCGGGAAGAACACCGTGAAGGTCCTCCGCGCCCTCCGGGTGATGCCCCCGGCATCCGATCTGGAACGCATCCTCGACGACGACTTCGTCCTCGAGGTAGGCGCCGGGAGCGCACCCGACATCTGGGTCCACGACGGCGAGCTCGAGGAGGTCGGCAGCGACGGGTTCCGGATGCGGGTGCGCGCGGTCCACGGCGGGCTGCGCGTCTACCTCCCCGCCGCACGCGACTGACCCCGGGATACATCCTGCGGCGGATGCCGCGGCCCGCCCGACCGCGTAGCGTCGGGGGAGTGTTCCGCCCGCTCCGTCCCTACCAGGCCGCCGTCGACGCGGCTCTGGCGGTGCTGTTCGCGCTGGTGTCGCTGCCCTACGAGCTGAACAGTGCGACGGGTCCGTCGCTTATCGGCGGATGGTCGGCGATCCCCGTCGTCTTCCTCATGTCGATCGCGCTCGGCCTGCGTCGGTACTCGCCGGGCCTCGCCCTCGCCGTGGCGTGGATCGGTGCCATCACGCAGATGGGCTTCGGTCGCGGCCCCGGGTTCTCCGACATCGCGATCTTCGCCGTGCTCTACGCCACGGCGGCCTACGGCTCCCGCCTCGTCTTCTGGCTCGGGCTGTCGTCCGTGGTCGTCGGGTCCGGCACGATCACGATCTACCTGTTCCGGTGGGCGTTCCTCGGTTCGGGATCGCTGTCCGACGTCCCGACGCTGATCTTCGTGCTGCTCGCCGCGCTGTTCGCCCTCGGGCTCAGCTGGACGGCCGGCGCCCTCGTCCGCACCGCCCTCCGGGCGCGGGCCACGCGCGTGGCTCAGACCCGGGCCGAGGCCGAGACCGCCGCCGAGCAGGAGCGCACCCGTATCGCCCGCGACATGCACGACATCGTCGCGCACTCGCTCGCCGTGATCATCGCGCAGTCCGACGGGGCGCGGTACGCCGCGGCATCCGATCCGCAGGCCCAGTCCGAGGCGCTCGGGACGATCTCGGCGACGGCGCGTGCCGCGCTGTCGGACGTGCGCCTGCTCCTGACCCAGATGCGCCATTCGCAGGCCGAAGGGCCGCAGCCGACCCTCGCCGACCTCGAGCAGTTGTACGCGCAGGTGCGGGCTGCCGGCACCCCGCTGCGGGTCGACGTCGACCCGGCACCGCGGGCCGAGATCCCCGCCTCGGTCCAGCTCGCGGTGTACCGCATCCTGCAAGAGGCGCTCACCAACGCCCTCCGCCACGGCGGGCCCGGCGGCGTCGACGTCTCGCTCTCGTGGCACGCCGATCGTGTCGACTTCTCGGTCCGCAACGACCTGCCCCCCGATCCGTCGAGCGAGAAGCGCGCCCCCGGGCACGGCCTCATCGGCATGCGCGAGCGGGCGCAGCTGATCGGCGGCCGCGTGGACGCCGCCCCGGCCGGGTCGTCGTTCCTCGTGTCCGGATCGCTGCCGATCGGCGCGCCCGCCGCATGACCCCCTCTGGAGACCCCGCATGACCCCGATCCGCGTCGTCCTCGTCGACGACCAGGCCCTGTTCCGCGCCGGCATCCGCATGGTCGTCGCCTCGCAGCCCGATCTCGAGGTCGTCGGCGAGGCGTCCGACGGGGCGCAGGCGATCGAGGTCGTCCGCGCGACGCATCCCGACGTGGTCATGATGGACATCCGGATGCCGGTGATGGACGGCCTGGCTGCGACCGAGGCCCTGCTGGCCGACCCCGACCCGCCCAAGGTGGTCATGCTGACGACGTTCGACCTCGACGAGGCGGCCGCCCGTGCCATCCAGCGCGGCGCGAGCGGGTTCCTCCTGAAGGACGCCGATCCCGAGTTCCTGCTCGCCGCGATCCGCACCGTCCACGCCGGATCGTCCGTCATCGCCGCCGCCGCGACCCGCGACCTGTTCGCCTCGCTGGGCGAGCCCGCCCGTCCCGTCCCGCCCGCCTTCGGTGCGCTCACCGACCGCGAGCGGGAGATCTTCGCGCTCGCCGCGCGAGGGCTGTCCAACGCCGAGATCGCGGCGCGGGAGTTCCTCTCCGAGGCCACCGTGAAGACGCACGTCAGCCGCATCCTCGCCAAGCTGAGCCTGCGCGACCGGGTGCAGCTCGTGGTCTTCGCCTTCGAGCACGGGCTGGCCTGACCGCACGCCCCGCGAGGGTGGATGCCGGATCATCCTCGCGATGTACGCGGAGGCGCCGTCAGGCCGACGCGGCGGTGGGGGCCTGCTTCGTAGCGTCGAAGGCATGGAGATCACGACCACCGACCTGGGCCTCGCCGCCCGCGTCCAGCACCTGACCAAGACCTACGGCGGAGGCGAGTCCGCCGTCCGCGCGCTCGACGACGTGACCGTCGGCATCCGCCGCGGCGAGTTCACCGCGATCATGGGCCCGTCGGGCTCGGGCAAGTCCACCCTCATGCACATCATGGCGGGACTCGACGCCCCCGCCGCCGGCCGCGTCTGGATCGGCGACACCGACATCACGACGCTCTCGGACGTCGAGCTCACCATCCTGCGCCGGCGTCGAGTGGGCTTCGTCTTCCAGTCCTTCAACCTGGTTCCGACCCTCGACGCGATCGGCAACATCCTGCTGCCCTTCGACCTCGACGGCCGACGTCCCACGTCGCAGGAGCGCACCCGCATCGACGGCCTCGTCGAGACGTTGGGTCTCGGTCCGCGCCTGCGGCATCGGCCCCACCAGCTCTCGGGCGGTCAGCAGCAGCGCGTCGCGATCGCCCGGGCGCTCGCCACCGCCCCCGACCTCGTCTTCGCCGACGAGCCGACCGGCAACCTCGACTCGCGGAGCGGACGCGAGGTGCTCTCCCTTCTCGCTGCGGCGAGCAGGGAGCACGGGCAGTCCATCGCGATGGTCACGCACGACCCGGTCGCCGCCTCGTACGCCGACCGCGTGCTCTTCCTCGGCGACGGCCGCATCGTCGCCGACAAGCCCCGTCAGAGCGCCGAGCAGATCTCGGCCCACATGCTCAGCGCGGAGGTGACCGCATGACCACCCTGACCGCTCCGGTCGCGCCCGCACCCGCCGTGCCCGACACCGCTCGCTCGTCCCGCCTCGCGTGGCTGCGCGAGCGGGGGATGGGGGCGACGATCCTCATCTCGGCCATCTCGACCGCCTTCGGTGTCGTCCTGCTCTCGGCGACCGGCTACATCTCCGCGGTGCTCAGCGCCAACCCGATGTACGGGTCGTCCGACACGATGACCGCCGTGCTGGTGCTGCTGAGCGGCATCCTGCTCGCGGTGGCCGTCTACGTCGCCGCCATCGTGACGGCCAACACGTTCTCGACGATCATCGCCGGCCGAACCCGGCGGATCGCCCTTCTGCGCCTCATCGGCGCGACCGCACGTTCGCAGCGCAGCGAGGTCGCGCGGCAGGGACTGATCGTCGGTGCGATCGGCGCCCTCCTCGGGCTCGTCGTGACGACCCTCGCGATGGTCCCCGCGATTCCCTTCCTCGATCGGGCCCTCGGGGTCACCTCGGACTGGTCGCCCCTGCAGCCGGTGCTGCTCCTGCCGACGATCGCGGTCGCCCTGACGACGTGGGTCGCCGCCTGGTCGGGGTCGCGTCGTGTGCTCACCGTCACGCCGCTCGAGGCCCTCGGCGGATCCGTCGAGCGCTCCCGCGAGCAGATCGCCGAGGGTCGGGGGCGGAAGGCCGCGGCCATCGTGCTGGGTGCGCTCGGCGCCGTCCTCCTCGGCGGGGGACTGCTGCTCGGTCTGCTCAGTCCGGTCGGCGTGCTCGTCGCGTTCTTCGGCGGGCTGTTCAGCTTCACGGCCGTCGCGATCAGCGCGGTCTCGATCATGCCCCCGCTCCTGCGGGCGACGGGTCGGTTCTTCGGACGGTCGGTCACCGCGCGTCTGGCCGCGGAGAACGCGGTCCGCTATCCGGAACGTTCGAGCCGCATGGCCATCGGTGTGGTCATGGGCGTCGCCCTCGTCGTGATGTTCGCCGTCGCCGCCGAGTCGGTGAAGGCCCTCGTCACCGCCTCGGGCGGCGGCGAGCCCGACCCGGCCTTCAACGAGATGATGGACGTGTTCTCGACGGTCATGATGTGCCTCGTCGCCGTCAGTGCGATCATCGCCGCCGTCGGCCTGGTCAACCTCCTCACGATCGGTGTCGTGCAGCGCAAGCGAGAGCTGGGTCTCCTGCGTGCGCTGGGCCTGACGTCAGCGCAGATCCGCCGGATGGTGCTCATCGAGGCTGCGCACGTCACGATCACGGCGCTGCTGTTCGGGCTCACCCTGGGCGTGCTCTACGGCTGGGTCGCGGCGCAGTCGCTGCTCGGATCGGTCGCCGTGCCGCCGCTGTGGATGTCGCCGACCTTCGTCGCGCCGGCCGTGCCCTGGCTCCCGGTGGTGATCGTCGTCGTCGCGACGGCCGCTCTGACCCTGGCCGCCGCGGTCGCCCCCACGCGGATCGCGACGCGCACCGCTCCCGTCGAGGCGCTGTCGGAGTGAGACCGCCGCCCCTCCGCGTGACCTGTCCGGGTCACGCGGAGGGGCGGCATCCGTTCGTCACGCCTCGTCGGCGGCGGGTGGGTCGTACGACCAGGTGGGCGCGAGCGCACGCAGGCGGATGCCGCGGTACTGCCACGCCGCCCACAGCAGCGGCCACAGGGGCACGGCCGCGGCGCCGCCGATCGTGAGGCGGTCGCGCCACAGCGTCTTCGACGGATCGCCCGGCAGGGCACTCACCGCCATCTGGTGGTCCCAGACGTCGAGCGCCGCGAGCGGGCCGGTGAGCGGGATGCCGCTGTCGCGGAAGATCCGCACGGGTCCGTTGGCATCCTCGGTCTGGCGGTCGCTGGCGTGGATGAGCTGCTGGCCGACCGGGATGAGGCCCAGTGCGCGGATCTCGACGGGCACGTCGGCTCCCGCCTCGAACGAGGTCGGCAGCGCGGCGGCCATGGGTCCCATCTCGAGGAGCGGGCCGTACAGTTCGGTCACCGCGCGGGGGGAGTGCAGCGCGCGCCAGGCGGCGTCGGCGGTGCAGTCGAGCTCGAGCTTGAGGAGGATCCGCATGCGTCCACTCTCGCATTCCTCGAGGGCGGACAGGCGCGGTTCCGCGCTCGCGGCCCTCTCGTCACGCGACGTCACGCCCGTCGGCGACGCTCGTACGCTGGAAGGATGACCGCGAGCCCTTTCGATCAGTCCCGCTACCAGCTGCGCTTCGACTGGGGGCAGGAGGGCCTGCGCCGACTCGCCCCGGCCGACGTCGTCGTGGTCGTCGACGTGCTGCGGTTCTCGTCGACGGTGTCCGCGCAGGTCGCGGGCGGCGACGCCGTGCCGCACGACGAGGCCGCGCACGCCGTCTCCCGAAACGGCGCCGCCGTCGCGTCCGCTGCGGCGGAGGCCGGCGCCGTCGTCCTCCTCGGGTGCCTCCGAAATGCGACCGCGGTCGCCCGCGCGGTGCTCGCCGAGCAGAACCGTCGTGCGGCGCGGACGAGCGTCAACGTCATCGCCGCCGGCGAGCTGTCCGGGCCGGCGGATGCCGCGCTCCTCCGCTTCTCCGTCGAGGACCAGCTCGGTGCCGGCGCGGTGTTCGCCGCCCTCGAGGCGCTCGGGCTCGACCATTCGTCGCCGGAGGCGGCCGCGGCATCCGAGTCGTTCCGCGGGCTGCGATCCGCCGTCCGTCACCTGCTGACGGCCAGCGGATCGGGTCAGGAGCTTCTCGAGGTCGACCGTCGTGC
Source organism: Microbacterium sp. NPDC077663 (assembly GCF_044542795.1). Taxonomy (NCBI): domain Bacteria; kingdom Bacillati; phylum Actinomycetota; class Actinomycetes; order Micrococcales; family Microbacteriaceae; genus Microbacterium; species Microbacterium sp. NPDC077663. The sequence continues at coordinate 52,069 of NZ_JBITVE010000004.1, forward strand.
CGAGGTGCTCGCCGCTGCGGTGCACGACGCCGACGACGCGGTCCCGGTCCTGCGAGACGGCGCGTGGCGCGCGTACGAGGCGGTCAGCGCGGGGTGAGGGCCGCCCGCCGGGTCTCGGCGGTGATCTCGCGGCGGCGCCACGTGATGAGGTGGCGCTCGTCGAACGTGGGCGCGCAGCGCGCGCACGAGGTCGCCCGGGTCGCCTTGCGGTGACGGTAGGCGACGTGGCCGGCCGGGCAGACACCGACCCAGGGCGCGAGCTCCGTGGCCGTCTCGCCGCGGTGCGTCACCCCGCCGGTGTAGCCGAGCGAGCGCGCGACGCGCTTCCAGTCCGCGCCGTGACCGGCGGCGGCGCCGGCGATGGCGTGCGCGATCTCGTGCAGGATCGTCTGCCGGTTCGTCTCGGCGTCGTAGCGTGCAGCCAGGTAGCGCGACAGGGTGATGCGCTTGCGCAGGTAGTCGCACGCGCCCGCGCGACGCTTGGCGTTGTCGAACGAGAAGCTCCACGAGTCGTCGAGCAGCTGCCGCAGCAGGGCTTCCGCCTCGCGGCGGACGTCGATCAGATCGCTCATGGCAGCACGATAGAACGCATGTACGACACTCGCCGGTAACGGCTCAGCTGGCGACCGTGGATCGGTTGCGGCGCCGGTCGACGGCATCGATCGCCAGCAGCGTGGACTCCAGCTGCTCCTCGGGCGCGCCCGCCTCCTGGCGCAGGAAGAGGGCCTTCTTGAAATCCGCGCGCGCGGCGGCGTCGTCACCCGCGTCGAAGTGCACCTTGCCGCGGTGCTGGCAGCCGAAGGCGGCGACCGCGGCCCAGCCCTGGCCCTCGGCCTCCTCGACGCACGTGTTGAGCTCGTGGATCGCCGCGGCGTAGGCGCCGCGGAACTGCTGGACGGTGGCGTGCAGCATCCGAGCCCGCAGCAGGTCCTTGCGGGTGCCCGCCATCCGCGCAAGGCGGACCGACTCCTCCGAGACGACGAGTGCGTCGTCGAGACGCCCGGTCACCTTGAGGAGCCACACCTTCTCGAGCATCGCCGCGAGGCTGCGCTGCTCGCCGAGCTCGACGAGCCGAGCCTGGCATTCGTCGAGGTCGACGATCTCTCGGAGTGTCTCCGGGTCGTATCCCTTGATGAAGCCCACGGCCAATCCTTCCCACCCAGCGACGTGTGCCTCCAGTGTCGCCGCGCTGTGCCCGGAATCGGCTGAGGGCGCGCCGTGCGTCGTGGCCTCAGCGGTCGAAGACGGATGCCGCGGGCTTCGGCGAGGGGGTGGCGTCGGCATCCGTCATGATCCGCGCGTCGCGCGCGAACGCCTCGAGCTCCGCACCGTGGGCGACCTTCGCGGGGTGCGGGCCCGCCGCCATGAGACGCGGCAGCCAGTCCATCGGCAGGGGCGCGGGGGAGGCGGCGATGACGATGTTGCCGAATCGGCCGCTCTTGAGCGTGCCGACCTCGGCGAGGATCACGACGTGCTCGAGCACTGACCGCACGGTCGCGACCTGGCGCCTCGCGAAGGCGAGCCCGCTGCCGTCGGCGATGTTCACAAGCAGGATGCCGGTGGGGGCGAGGAGTCCCGCGAGGATGCGGTAGTACTCGACGCTCGTGATGTGCGCCGGGGTCTGCGCGCCCGCGAAGACGTCCGAGACGACGAGGTCGACGTTGCCCACGATGCCCGCCGGCAGGCGTGCCGCGACGTCGCGCGCGTCGCCGATGCGCACCCGCAGCTGACCCGTGCGCGGGAGCGGCAGGTGCTCGCGGACGAGGTCCACGAGCGCCTGCTCGAGCTCGATGACCTGCTGGCGCGATCCCGGTCGGGTGTGCTCGACGTAGCGGGGGAGGGTCAGGGCGCCCGCACCCAGATGCACCGCCGTGAGGGGCTCGCCCGGCATCCCGATCTGGTCGATGACGGCACCCATGCGGGCGATGTACTCGAAGTGCAGGTGCGACGGATCGTCGAGATCGACGTGCGACTGCGGGGTGGTGTCGACGATCAGTTCCCAGCCGCCGGCGAAGCGCCCCGGCACGATGCGTGCCTGCCGCCCGTCGGACAGTCTCGCGACAGGCGGATCGATCGGGTCGCGGGAGCGGGCCATTCGTCTACGGTAGCCCGCAGGAAGAAACACGATCGAGATGCAGATGTAACCGCTTGCCCGCAGTGCGGCAGGTAGCGTCAGCGGCATCCCTTCGGCAGCGCCGCCCACCAGGCGTGCTGCCGACGAGCCTCATCGGAAGGTGCACAGCAATGCTCCCCATTTCCAGGAAGCGGGTGGTCGCGGGCGCCGCGGCCCTCGTCATCGGTGCGCTCGCGCTCAGCGCGTGCGCCAGTCAGCGCGGCGAAAGCGGCGAAGGCGAAGGCGCGGCCGACGTCGACGGCACGTTCGTCTTCGGCGCGTCGGCCGACCCGGCCAGCCTCGACCCCGCCTTCGCCCAGGACGGCGAGACCTTCCGTGTCTCGCGCCAGATCTTCGAAGGCCTGGTCGGCACCGAGCCCGGCACCGCCGACCCCGCACCGCTGCTCGCGGAGTCGTGGGAAGCCTCCGACGACTCGCTGAGCTACACGTTCGCCCTCAAGGAGGGTGTCACCTTCCACGACGGCACCCCGTTCAACGCCGAGGCCGTCTGCTTCAACTTCGACCGCTGGTACAACTGGGAGGGCCTGGCCGCCAGCGAGGCGCTCGGCTACTACTACAACAAGCTCTTCAAGGGCTACGCGTCGAGCCCCGACACCGCGGTCTACGACTCCTGCACCCCTGATGGAGACACCTCGGTCACCATCGCCCTGAAGAAGCCGTTCGCCGGCTTCGTGGCGGCGCTCTCGCTCCCGGCCTTCGGGATGCAGTCGCCGACCGCCCTCGAGGAGTACAGCGCCGACGAGGTCGGCGGCACCGCCGAGGCTCCGACCCTCAGCGAGTACGCGATGGGCCACCCCGTCGGCACGGGCCCCTACAAGTTCGACGAGTGGGCGCCGGGCGAGCAGCTCACGCTGAGCTCGTACGAGGACTACTGGGGCGACGCGGGCCAGATCGACGAGATCATCTTCCGCGTCATCGACGACCCGACCGCACGCCGCCAGGCGCTCGAGTCCGGCTCGATCGACGGCTACGACCTCGTCGGCCCCGCCGACACGGCCGCCCTCGAAGAGGACGGCTACACCATGGTGTCGCGCCCTCCCTTCACGATCCTCTACCTCGCCTTCAACCAGGCGGTCCCCGAGCTGCAGGACCCGAAGGTCCGCGAGGCGCTCTCGTACGCGGTCGACAAGGACGCGCTGATCTCGCAGGTCCTCCCCGAGGGCACCGAGAAGGCAACGCAGTTCATGCCGCCGACCGTGAACGGCTGGAACGCCGACGTCACGACGTACGACTACGACCCCGAGAAGGCGAAGGAGCTCCTCGCCGAGGCCGGCTACGACGAGTCGAACCCGCTGACGCTGACCTTCAACTACCCGGTCAACGTCTCGCGTCCGTACATGCCGGACCCCGAGCAGATCTTCACGGTCCTGTCGTCGCAGCTGAACGAGGTCGGCGTCGAGACCACCCCGCAGTCGAACGAGTGGGGCGAGTACCTCGACCTCATCACCGGCGGCACGGACCACGGCATCCACCTGCTCGGGTGGACGGGTGACTACAACGACACCGACAACTTCCTGGGCGTCTTCTTCGGCCAGAAGTCGGCGGAGTGGGGCTTCGACAACCCCGAGCTGTTCGAGGCGCTGACCGATGCCCGCGGTATCGCCGACCTCGATGAGCAGACCCAGGTCTACTCCGACATCAACGAGCAGGTCGCCGAGTTCATCCCCGGTGTCCCGCTCGCCCACCCGGCTCCCACCCTGGCCTTCGACCCCCGCGTCGAGAGCTACCCGGCGAGCCCGGTGAACGATGAGGTGTTCAGCGAGATCGTCCTCACGAAGTAAGCCGATCGAGGTGGCTTCGGCCGCCTGACCGGTGCGGGGCGGGAGATCCTCCCGCCCCGCACCGACCTCCACGAAAGCGACACCCGTGCTGCGAACCATCGGCAAGAGACTTCTGCTGCTGATCCCCACCCTCCTCGGCCTGAGCATCCTCCTGTTCTGGTGGGTCCGAACCCTCCCCGGCGGGCCCGCGCAAGCCCTGCTCGGCGAGAAGTCGACCCCCGAGGCGGTCGCCCGCATCAACGAGCTCTACGGCTTCGACCGGCCGCTCCTCGAGCAGTACTTCACCTGGATCGGCAGGCTCCTCTCCGGTGACTTCGGCAGCTCGCTGCAGACCAGTCGTCCGGTGCTCGAGGAGTTCCTGCGCCGCTTCCCCGCGACGATCGAGCTCTCGATCGCCGCTCTCATCATCGCCGTCGGCGTCGGTGTGCCCCTGGGTTACTGGGCGGCCCGCCGTCACGGCAAGGCGGCCGACAGTGCCGCGGTCGTGTTCAGCCTGCTCGGCATCGTCGTGCCGGTGTTCTTCCTGGCCTTCATCCTCAAGTACGTCTTCGCGGTCCAATTGGGCTGGCTGCCCTCGGACGGGCGGCAGAGCCCCCGCATCGACGCGACGCACTACACGAACTTCTACGTGCTCGACGGTCTCATCACGGGGGAGCTCGACGCCGCGTGGGATGCCGTCCTGCACCTGATCCTGCCCGCGATCGCGCTCGGCACGATCCCCCTCGCCATCATCGTGCGCATCACCCGGGCATCCGTCCTCGAAGTCCAGAACGCCGACTACGTGCGCACCGGCAAGGCGAAGGGCGTGCCCGGGGCGCTGCTGCGCAACCGCTTCATCCTGCGCAACGCGATGCTCCCTGTCATCACGACGATCGGCCTGCAGGCGGGCCTGCTGCTGTCGGGGGCCATCCTCACCGAGACCGTCTTCGCGTTCCCGGGCATCGGGTCGTTCCTCGCCGGTGCGATCTTCAACCGCGACTTCCCCGTGCTGCAGGGCTTCATCATCTTCATCGCGATCGTCTACGCGCTCATCAACCTGCTCGTCGACGTGTCGTACAGCCTGATCGACCCGAGAGTGAGGGTCTCATGAGCACCGTCCTTCCCCCCGCCGCCGGCGGCAGCCCCGCCGAAGACGCCACCGCCGTCGACCTGAAGGCCGGCAGCGGCGGCGCGCCGCGCGGCGGCTTCTGGCACGACGTCTTCCGCCGTCTGCGCCGCAGCCCCACCGCCTGGGCGGGCCTGGCCATCGTGCTGCTGTTCGTGATCGTCGCACTGGCGGCGCCCCTGCTCGCGCCCTACCCCGAGACGGCCCTCCCGGGTGCGCGCGAGATCACCCCCACCTTCATCCCCGGACCGGGCGAGATCGCGTCGTTCCCCCTCGGCCTCGACCGCTTCGGCGGCGACGTGCTGTCCAAGCTCATCTGGGGAGCGCAGTCGTCACTTCTGATCGGAGTCGTCTCGACGGCCTACGGACTGATCGGCGGGATGCTGCTGGGCCTCATCGCCGGCACGTTCGGCGGCTGGGTCGACAACGTCATCATGCGGCTCGTCGATATCCTGCTCTCGGTGCCGAGCCTGCTGCTCGCCGTCTCGATCGCCGCGATCCTCGGGCAGAACCAGAACTCGGTCATGATCGCGATCGGTGTCGCGCAGGTGCCGATCTTCGCGCGCCTGTTGCGCGCCTCGATGCTGCAGCAGCGCTCGGCGGACTACGTGCTGTCGGCGCAGACCCTCGGCCTCGGCCGCGGGCGCATCACCATGACCCACGTGCTGCCCAACGCGGTCGGCCCGGTCATCGTGCAGGGCACGCTGTCGCTCGCGACCGCCGTCATCGACGCCGCTGCACTGTCGTTCCTCGGCCTCGGCGGCGGCCGCCCCGAGACGGCGGAGTGGGGGCGCATGCTCACCTACGCGCAGGCGGAACTCGCCATCGCACCGTGGCTCGCCTTCCTCCCGGGCATCTGCATCGCGATCACCGCGCTCGGGTTCACGCTCTTCGGCGAGGCCCTGCGCGAAGCCATGGACCCCCGGACCCGCGGGCGCTGAGCATGACCCGGCGGGTCCTGATCGCCGTGATCGTGCTGCTCGTCGTCGTGGTCGCGGGGCTCGTCGCGGGGTACCTGCTCGGCGGGTTGGGCAACGCGGCGGTTCCCTGACTGCTCGGGGGTACCGCTGCGCGATCCCGGCGGGTCGGACAACAGGGCCCCTTCCCCGTCTGTCCGGCCCACCAGGATCGCTTCGCTGCCCGGGCGCGCGGGCGGCGGCGGCTCGAATTCAGTCTGCGAGGGGTGCGGTGTGCGGGATTCCGCGCCCTGGGGTCCTGAGAGGCTCTCGCGAGACTGAATACGGAACGCGGGGGCGGCTCAGCGAGGCGTCGAAGGGTCGCCGGCGGGCGGGTCAGACGGCGATGTCGAGCTCGTTGCCGGGGATCGAGGCGAGGAGGTTGCGCGTGTACGGGTCGCGCGGGTTGGTGAAGATCTCCTCGCTCGAGGCGGCCTCGACCAGCGCACCGTCCTTCATGACGCAGACGTAGTCGCTGATCAGCCGCACGACGGCGAGGTCGTGCGAGATGAAGAGGTAGCTCAGGCCGTACTCGGTCTGCAGGTCGCGCAACAGGGTGAGGATCTGATCCTGCACGAGCACGTCGAGCGCCGACACCGGCTCGTCGCAGACGATGAGCTCCGGCGAGAGGGCGAGGGCGCGGGCGATCGCGACGCGCTGACGCTGACCGCCCGAGAGCTCCGACGGGTAGCGCCGGAGCGTCGACTCCGGCAGGGCGACGTCGTCGAGCAGCTTCCGCACGCGTGCGGCGCGGTCCTTCGCGGAGCCGCGGTTGTAGAAGTCGAGAGGCTCCTGCACGATCCGTTCGATCGTGAACATGGGGTTCAGCGACGAGTACGGGTCCTGGAAGATCGGCTGCACCTTCTGCCGGAACTCCCGCAGCTGACGACCCTTGAGGGATGCCACGTCGGTGCCGTCGAAGCGCATCGTGCCCTCCGTCGGGTCGACGACCTTGAGCAGCATCCGCGCGGTCGTCGTCTTGCCCGAGCCCGACTCGCCTACGATCGCGACCGTCTCGCCCCGCGGGATCGAGAACGACACGTCGCGGACGGCGGCGAAGTCCTCCTTCTGCCCGCGGACCTTGTAGAGCTTGGTGAGCCCCTCGACCTCGACGATGTTGTCGACCGGCTTCGGCGCGGCATCCGGTGTCGACGCCGTGAACGCCTCGGGGCGCAATCGCGCGACGGCGACGGACGGCGCCGCCTTGACGAGGGACTGCGTGTACGGATGCTGCGGCTGTTCGAGGATCTGCCGGGCGGGGCCCTGCTCGACGATGCGGCCGCGGTGCATGACGACGACGCGGGCGGCGCGTTCGGCGGCGAGCCCGAGGTCGTGCGTGATGAGGAGGACGGAGGTGCCGAGCTCGGTCGTCATCCGGCCGAGCTGGTCGAGGATCGTCTTCTGCACCGTCACGTCGAGCGCGCTCGTGGGCTCGTCGGCGATGAGCAGGCGGGGGTTGCAGGCGAGGCCGATCGCGATGAGGGCCCGCTGGCGCATGCCGCCCGAGAACTCGTGCGGGTACTGCTTCGCCCGCTCCTCGGCGTTCGGCAGACCCGCCGCGGCGAGGGTCTCGACGACCTTGCGGTCGACGTCCTTCTTGGTCGCGAGCCCGTGCGCCAGCAGGGTCTCGGCGACCTGCGTGCCGATCTTCGACGTCGGGTTGAGGTTCGACATCGGGTCCTGCGGGACGAGTCCGATCTGGGCTCCGCGGATGCCGCGCATCGTCGCCTCGGACGCTCCGACGAGCTCCTGCCCGTCGAGGCGGATGCTGCCCTCCGCGACCTTGCCGTTGCCGGCCAGCAGGCCGACAACGGCCATCGCGGTCGTCGACTTGCCCGAGCCGGATTCGCCGACGATCGCGACCGTCTCACCCGCGGCGAGGTCGAGGTCGACGCCCTCCACGGCGCGCACCGGTCCGTCGATGGTCTGGAACTCGACCGCGAGGTCGCGCACCTGGAGCAGGGGCGCGCCGGCGGCGGGGGTGGTGGCGAAGGGCATGGGTCCATCCTGCCCTCCACCCGCCGCGGGTGCACGGGTGGATCGCCGGCTTTACCGAGCCGTAACGCCGGTCAGCCGTCGCGGCGGGCGCCCTCGGACGGTCGCACGGTGAAGACGTGCGGCTCGGTGTAGCCGGCGGAGGCGAACGCCGCGAGCACCGCGTCGCGCACAGCCGGCACGGCGGAGCGCTCGACGAGCGCGATCGCCGAACCGCCGAAGCCGCCGCCCGTCATCCGTGCGCCGATCGCGCGGTGCTCGCGCGCCGTCTCGACGGCGAGGTCGAGCTCGGGCACCGAGATCTCGAAGTCGTCGCGCATCGAGGCGTGCGAGGCGTAGAGCAGCTCGCCGATGGCGCGCGGTCCGTGCTCCCGCAGCGTGCGGACGGTGTCGAGCACGCGCTGGTTCTCGGTCACGATGTGGCGCACACGACGGTAGGTCACCTCGTCCACGAGCTGTTCGACCTGCGGCAGCTGGTCGACGCGCACGTCGCGCAGGGCGGGAACGCCCATCGCCGCGGCTCCGCGCTCACACGCCTCCCGGCGTTCGCGGTAGCCGCCGGTCGAGTGTGCGTGGGCGACGCGAGTGTCGATCACCATCAGCTCGAGCCCCGCGGCGTCGAAGCCGAGGGTGACCACCTGCGCGTCGAGGCTGCGGCAGTCGAGAAAGGTCCCGGCATCCGTCTCACCGAGCATCGACGCCATCTGGTCCATGATCCCGGTCGGGGCGCCGACGGCCTCGTTCTCGGCGCGGCGTCCGGCCTGCGCGAGGGTGACTCGGTCGAGACCGAGCCCCCACACGTCGTTCAGGGCGGAGCCGGTCGCGCCCTCGATGGCGGCGGAGGACGACAGGCCGGCGCCGACGGGCACGTCGGAGGCGAACACGAGATCGACGCCGGTGACGGATGCGGCATCCGTCCCGGTCGCCTGCAGCAGCGCCCATGCGACGCCGAGCGGGTAGCGCGCCCACTCGACGACCTCGCCGCGGCGCTCCGGGAAGAGCGCGTCGAGGTCGGCGAGGGCCACCTCGACCGGTGCGGTGTCGAAGGTCGACACCACGCGGATGCGGCCGTCGGAGCGACGGCCGAGCGCGATGTGCGTGCGGTGGGGGGTTGCGAACGGGAAGACGAAGCCGTCGTTGTAGTCGGTGTGCTCGCCGATCAGGTTGACGCGCCCCGGCGCCGACCAGAGTCCGACCGGCTCGCTGCCGGTGAGGGTGGAGAAGAGGCCGTGGGCCTCGCCGGCAGCGGTCACAGGGTGATCCCTTCGATGGCGGTGCGGAGGCGCGCGGCGGCGTCCTCCGGCGGGACGTCGCCGATCCAGGCGCCCATGGCGGCCTCGGATCCGGCGAGGAACTTGAGCTTGTCGGCGGCGCGGCGGGGGCTCGTGAGCTGCAGGCTCAGGCGGACGGTGTCGCGGCCGACGCGGACCGGCGCCTGGTGCCAGGCGGCGATGTAGGGGGTCTCGGACTCGTAGAGCGCGTCGACGCCGCGCAGCAGGCGCAGGTAGAGCGGCGCGAGCTCGTCCTTCTCGGGCTCCGAGAGCGTCGCGAAGTCGGCGACGTGACGGTGCGGGAGCAGGTGGATCTCGAGAGGCCAGCGCGCGGCGAACGGCACGAAGGCCGTCCAGTGCTCGCCGCGCAGCAGAACGCGGGGGCCGGCCTGCTCGAACTCGAGGATGCGCTGGAACAGGTCGGGCGCCGTCCGGTCGATCGAGTCCAGCAGGCGGGTGGTGCGCGGGGTCACGTAGGGGTAGGCGTAGATCTGACCGTGCGGATGCTGCAGCGTCACCCCGATCGCCTCGCCGCGGTTCTCGAAGGGGAAGACCTGTTCGATGCCGGGCAGGGCCGACAGGGCGGCGGTGCGGTCGGCCCACGCCTCGATGACGGTGCGGGCGCGGGTGACGGTCTGGGTGCCGAAAGAGCCGGTGCGCTCGGGCGAGAAGCAGACGACTTCGGTGCGGCCGACGCTCGTGCGGGTGCGGCCGAGGCCGAGGTGCGCGATGTCGTCGAGCCCGCGCGGCGGGTCGATCGCGGCGGGGACGTCGTCGGTCGCCTCGGCGAGGGCGGGCCCGAACGAGGGCGACTTGTTCTCGAAGACGGCGACGTCGTACACCGAGGGGATCTCGGACGGGTTCGACGGCGACTGCGGGGCGAGCGGGTCGAGCTCGGCGGGCGGGAGGAACGCGCGGTTCTGGCGATTCGCGGCGACCGAGACCCAGTCGCCCGTCAGGACGTCCTGCCGCATCGTCGCCGTCTCGGGGCGGGGGTCGAGGTCGCGGGTGTCGACGGCGCGCGCGGTGCCGAGGGCCGTCCCGGGGTCGTCGAAGTAGATCAGCTCGCGGCCGTCGGCCAAGCGCGTGCGGCGCTTGACGACGCCGGCACCGAGCTCGGTCGTCTCGGCGGGGGTGGGCTCGAACTCCGTCGTGTTCACGTCAACACGGTAGCTGAGAGGCGTGTTATCGTCAACATCACGCGGATCTCCGGAGTGATGCCGGGGCCGCACCGGGGGAGGATGCCGTGCAGCGACGCGTCTCGATGGCCGACGTGGCCGCGGCCGCGGGTGTGTCCGGCCAGACCGTGTCGCGTGTCGTCAACGGCAGCCCGCGGGTCGATCCCGAAACCCGGGCCCGCATCGAGGCCGCGATGGCCGAGCTCGGCTACCGGCCGCACCGCGCCGCGCGCGCCCTGCGGACGGGGCGCTCCGGCACGATCGGCGTCATCGTCGCGACCCTTTCGACCGTCGGCAATTCGAGGATGCTCGAGGCCGTGGCATCCGCCGCCGCCCGGCGCGACCTCGCGGTCACCCTCATCTCGCTCGCCGAGCGCGCGGACATCGCCGACGCGTTCGACCGTCTGCACGACCTCGGCGTGGACGGGGCGATCGTCCTCAACGAGGCGACCGCGATCGCCGAGGGGGCCACCCCGCCGCCGGATCTCGCGCTCGTCGCGGTCGACTCGCCCGGTGGAGCATTCGCGACCGTCCAGTCCGACCACGCGGGCGGGGCCGAGGCGGCCACGCGCCGGCTGCGGGATGCCGGTCGCCGCGCGATCGCGCACGTCGCCGGCCCGGTGGGCTCGTTCGCCGCCGCGGAGCGGGAGCGGGGCTGGCGTGCGGCGCACGACGGCTCGACGTCGCGGGAACCGCTGCGCGGGGACTGGGGCGCGGCATCCGGCCACGCGGCGGGCGTCGTCCTCGCCGCCGAGCCCGACGTGGACGCCGTGTTCGCCGCGAACGACCAGATGGCGCTCGGTGTCCTGCGCGCGCTCGCCGAGGCGGGCCGCGACGACGTCGCCGTCATCGGGTTCGACGATGTGGCGGATGCCGCCGACTACCGCCCGCCGCTGACCACCGTCCGACAGGACTTCGCCGCCCTCGGCGAGGCCGCGGTGGCCGCGCTCACCGCGACGCTCGACGGCGCCGCGCCCACGCGCACCGTGGTCCCGACGACGCTCGTCGCCCGCGCGTCCGGCTGACGCGCGCGCCGTCGCCCGCGGGCCGTCGCCCGCGCGAAGCGCCCTCTCCTGGCGAGAGCGCCCGTCCGAGCGCGGCAGCAGGCGGCGCTTTCGGCACGAACGCACGCTCTCGCGAACACGGGCGCAGCGCGCCCAGGCGGCTCAGCCCGCGGTGCGGCGGGCGTCCCAGCCGGTGCGCACCATCTCGTCGACGGTGTAGCGCATCTTCCAGTCGAGGTCGCGGGCGGCGAGCTCGCCGGTCGCGACGATGCGGTCGGGGTCGCCTGCCCGGCGCGGTGCGATCTCGGGGGTGAACGGGATGCCGGTCACGCGAGCGACGGCATCCATGATCTCGCGCACCGAGAGGCCGTTCTGCGAGCCCAGGTTGTACGCCGGTTCGACCGACTCGCCGGCGAGCAGGCGCTGCGCCGCGACGACGTGGGCCGCGGCGATGTCGGCGACGTGGACGTAGTCGCGGACGTTGGTGCCGTCGGGGGTGTCGTAGTCGTCGCCGTTGATCCGCGGGGTCTCGCCCTTCAGCAGCATCTCGAAGACGATCGGGAACAGGTTGTGGGGGCTCGTGTCGTAGACCGTCGGGTCGCCCGACCCGACGACGTTGAAGTAGCGCAGCGAGGTGTGACGCAGGGGCGCATCGGATGCCGCGGTCGCGACGCCCTGCGCCGCGATGAGCCACTCGCCGATGAGCTTCGACTCGCCGTAGGGCGACGCGGGGCGCTTGGGCAGGTCCTCCGTGACGAGCGGGACGTCGGGAGTGCCGTAGACGGCAGCGCTCGAGGAGAACACGATGTTCGTGACCCCGGCATCCGCCATCGCAGCGAGGACGACGCGCGTGCCTTCGACGTTCTGCTCGTAGGTGTGGAGGGGGCGCTGCACCGAGACGCCGGCGTACTTGAAGCCGGCGACGTGGATGACGCCCTCGACACCGTGGCTCCGAAGGGTTTCCGCGACGAGCGCCTGGTCGAGGATCGTGCCCTGCACGAAGGGAACGCCCTCGGGGACGAACGGCGCGTGCCCGCTCGACAGGTCGTCGAGGACCACCGGGTCGAGTCCCGCCTCGGCGAGAGCGCGGACGATGTGCGCGCCGATGTACCCGGCGCCTCCGGTGACGAGCCAACTCATGGTCCCGAGCCTACTGGCGTGGAACCGGCCGACCCGACCGACGGCGTCTCAGGACCCCAGCGCCGCGGCGACGACCTTGCGGGCCTCCTCCTGCACCTGCGCGAGGTGCTCGGGGCCCTTGAGGCTCTCGGCGTAGAGCTTGTACACGTCCTCGGTGCCCGAGGGGCGGGCGGCGAACCAGGCGTACTCGGTCTGCACCTTGAGTCCGCCGATCGCCGCGCCGTTGCCGGGCGCGTGCGACAGCTTCGCCGTCACCGGGTCGCCGGCCAGTTCGCTCGCCGAGACGGCGTCGCCCGACAGCTTCGACAGCGCGGCCTTCTGCTCGGGCGAGGCGGGCGCGTCGACGCGCTGGTAGGCGGATGCCCCGAACTCCGCTTCGAGCTCGGCGTACCGCTGCGAGGGGGTCTTGCCCGTCACGGCGAGGATCTCGGCGGCGAGCAGGCACAGGAGGATGCCGTCCTTGTCCGTCGTCCAGACCGTGCCGTCGGTGCGGAGGAACGAGGCGCCTGCCGACTCCTCGCCGCCGAAGGCGACGGAGCCGTCGAGCAGGCCCGGCACGAACCACTTGAACCCCACGGGGACCTCGAGCAGGGTGCGACCGAGCGACGCCGCGACGCGGTCGATGATCATCGACGACACGAGGGTCTTGCCGATGGCGGCATCCGCCGGCCACTGCGGTCGGTGCGCGTAGAGGTAGTCGATCGCCACGGCGAGGAAGTGGTTCGGGTTCATCAGGCCCGCATCCGGGGTGACGATGCCGTGGCGGTCGGCGTCGGCGTCGTTGCCCGTGAGGATGTCGAACTCGTCTCGGCGGGCGACCAGGGCGGCCATCGCCGAGGGGGAGGAGGGATCCATGCGGATCTTCTCGTCCCAGTCGAGCGTCATGAACTTCCAGGTCGGGTCGACCTCGGGGTTCACGACCGTGAGGTCGAGGCCGTAGCGCTCGCCGATGAGGGCCCAGTACTCGACCGAGGCGCCACCGAGCGGGTCGGCACCGATGCGCACGCCCGAGCGCGCGATCGCGTCGACGTCGATGATGGACGCGAGGTCGGCGACGTATCCCTCGCGGAAGTCGTACTGGCCGAGCGTCGCGTCGTCGATGTCCGCGTGACGGACGCGCTTCACGCCCTCGAGCCCGGCCTCGATCAGCTGGTTCGCGCGGTCGGCGATCCAGCCGGTCGCATCGGTGTCGGCGGGGCCGCCGTGCGGCGGGTTGTACTTGAACCCGCCGTCGCGCGGCGGGTTGTGCGAAGGGGTCACGACGATGCCGTCGGCACGACCGGCATCCGACTCGTCGCGCCCCTTGTTGTAGGTGAGGATCGCGTGGCTGAGCGCCGGCGTCGGCACCCACGAGTCGCGGCTGTCGACGCGCACGTCGACACCGTTCGCGACCAGGACCTCGATCGCGGTGTGCTCCGCGGGCAGCGACAGTCCGTGCGTGTCGCGACCGAGGAACAGCGGACCGGTGATGCCCTGCGCCGCGCGGTAGTCGACGATCGCCTGCGTCGTCGCGAGGATGTGGTCCTCGTTGAAGCTGCGCGACAGCGACGAGCCGCGATGGCCGCTCGTCCCGAAGGCGACCCGCTGCGATGCGACGGCGGGATCGGGCTTCAGGTCGTAGTAGGCGCCGATGAGGGCGTCCACGTCGACGAGGTCAGAGGCTTCGGCTGGCTGTCCTGCGCGGCTCATTCGCCCAGTCTGCCAGGGAACACCGCCGTCGGCGGCCGCGTGTCGCGGATCGACGGGGAGCGCTCAGGCGGGCAGGCGTCCCGTGTCGGTGACCATGTCTCCGGCGCGCTCGGTGAGGGCGTCAAGAACCGCGCGCAGCGCCGGCGAATCCGACATCGTGCGCCGATGGATGACCGAGACCGCCCGCGTCGATTCGGGCGAGGCGGTGGGCACGGCGACGAGGTCGGGGCCGAGCGGCGGGCGGCCGAGCCGCGGCACGAGGGCGACGGCGATGCCCGCGCGAGCGATCTCGAGGTGGTTCTCGAACTCCATCGACTCGTGCACGATCCGCGGGGCCCCGCCGACGCCGTCGAACAGCCGCCGCAACCACTGCCGACAGATCGTGGACTCGAAGGTCGCGACCCACGGTTCTCCGCCGATGTCCTCCGGGCGCAGTTCGGCGCGGCCCGCCAGCGGGTGATCGCGGTGCAGGATCACGTCGGCGACGTCGGTGAACAGCGGCACCTCGACGAGGTGGTCCGGGATCGCCAGGGCGACGTTGCCCCAGCGGTGCACGAGTCCCACGTCCCGCTGCCCCGAGGCGACGAGGGCGATGGTCTCCCAGGGTTCGCTCTCGCGCAGCGGCAGTCGCAGATCCGGATGCCGTTGGCCGAGGTCCGCGAGGACCGGGACCATGACCCCGCGCACCACGGTCGAAAATGCGGCGATGTGGATCTCGCCCGAGACGCGGCCCGGATCCGCGCCGCCGTGCAGGTCGGCGCGCACCCGCTCGAGGTCGGCGAGGATCGGCGTCGCCGAGACGACCAGCCTGGTCGCCGCCTCTGTCAGCACGACACCGCGTCCGACCCGTTCGAGCAGGGCGACGCCCGTGTCGCGTTCGAGCCGCTTGATCTGCTGCGACACGGCCGACGGCGTGTACCCGAGGGCGTTCGCGGCGGCGGCGACGCTGCCCTCCGTGGCGACACTGCGCAGCGAGACGACGGCCTCGAGATCGATCATGAAGCGATGCTACCGAGTCATGTCATCGAATGATCGCTTGTCCTTCATGGATGCCGCGCGCTGGACTGATCCCGTGACCCGACGTGACATGCTCCTCGCCGCCCTTGTCGCCTCGCTGTGGGGCCTGAACTTCGTCGTGATCGACTGGGGGATGAGCGGCATCCCGCCCCTGCTGTTCGTCGCGATCCGCTTCGCCGTCGTGGCGCTCGCCGCCGTCGTGGTGCCACGACCCGCGACCGGCTGGCGCGTCGTGGTCGGTGTCGGGCTCTTCATGAGCCTCGGCCAGTTCGCGCTGCTCTACTCCGCGCTCGCGCTCGGACTCAGCCCGGGGCTGGCGGCTCTGCTGCTGCAGGCGCAGGCCGTGTTCACGATCGTGCTGGCCGCGGCCGCCCTGCGCGAGCGCCCGTCGGTGCCTCAGGCGGTGGGCGTGACCCTCGGCGTCGTCGGTCTCGCGATCGTCGCGGTGTTCCGCGGCGGCGACGCGCCCGTGGTCGCCGTCTGCTTCGCGCTGGCGGCGGCGCTGTCGTGGGCGGTCGGCAATGTCATCTCGCGCCGCGCGGGCGTCGTGACCGGGGTCGGGCGCGGCGGCACGCTCTCGCTGACGGTCTGGTCCTCGCTCGTGGTGCCGGTCCCGGCCGTCGCGCTGTCACTGGTGGTCGACGGTCCCGCCGCGATCACCGCGGGTCTTGCCGCCATCGGCCCCGCGGCGGTCGTGTCGACGGTCTACACCGCCGGACTCTGCACCCTGTTCGGGTACGCCGTCTTCAACGGACTGCTCGGCCGCAACCCGTCGGCCGCAGTCGTCCCCTGGATCCTCCTCGCCCCCGTCGTCGCGATGGCTTCCGCCGCTGTGCTTCTGGGCGAGACGCCGAGCGTCGGTGAGGTCGTCGGCGGAGCCGTGCTCGTCGCGGGCGTGCTGGTCACCGGCATCCGTCGTCGGGCCCAGACGGCGCGGCCGGTGTCGAAAGGGGCGCCCATTAGGCTGTCGGCGTGACACCCGAGCCCCCGGCCACTCCCACTCGTCGCACGTACAGCTTCCTGGGACCCGCCGGAACCTTCACCGAGGCCGCCCTCGCGCAGGTCCCCGAAGCCCGCGACCAGAACTGGCGCCCCGTCCGCAACGTCGGCGAGGCGCTCGCCGACGTCGTCGAGGGCAGGTCGGATGCCGCGATGATCGCGATCGAGAACTCGGTCGACGGCGGCGTCTCGACCACGCAGGACGCCCTCGCGACGGTGCCGGGTCTGCGCATCGTGGGGGAGTACCTCGTCCCCGTCGAGTTCGTGCTGGTCGCCAAGCCCGGCGTGCGGCTCGAAGACGTCTCGCTGATCGCCGCGCACCCCGTCGCCTACGCGCAGTGCCTCACGTGGCTCACGCAGGCGCTGCCCGAGCACGCGCACATCCCGGCCTCGAGCAACGTCGCCGCCGCGGTGGGTCTCATCGACGGCGGGATCACCGCGGATGCCGCGATCGCGCCCCCGGGCATCCTGAAGCTCCACGATCTCGACCTGCTCGCCGAGAAGATCGGCGACAACCCGCACGCCGTGACGCGGTTCGTCCTCGTCAGCCGGACGGCGCCGCCGCCCGCGCCGACCGGGGCCGACAAGACCTCGCTCATCGTCGAGCTGCCCGAGGACCACCCGGGCGCCCTGCTCGAACTGCTCGAGCAGTTCGCCACCCGCGGCATCAACCTCTCGTTGCTCGCCTCGCGCCCGATCGGCGACGAGCTCGGCCGGTACCGCTTCGTCATCGACGCCGACGGGCACATCGAGGACGAGCGGATGGCCGACGCCCTCCTGGGGCTCCGCCGCTTCTCGCCGCGGGTGCTGTACCTCGGCTCCTACCCGCGTGCGGACCGCGCGATCGTCCGCTACCCCGAGCGATACTCCGACGAGGTCTTCGTCGAGGCGCGCGACTGGTTGCGCGGCCTCGTCTCGGGCGAGCCCGAGGCCTGACCCGCCTCCCGCGCGGTCAGGCGGCCAGCAGCTCCAGCGTGCGGATGCGGGAGGGCGCGGCATCCATCGGCTCGTCCTCGGTCGCGGCCGCGACGGGCGAGACCATGACTTCGTCGACGCCGTGACGGGCCGCGAACGCGGCGAGCTCGGCGCGCACCTCGGACCCGGTGCCCACGAACCAGCGGGAGAGCATCGCGTCGAGGAGGGGACCGGCGAGCCCGTCGGATGCCTCGGCCGTCGCGGCCTGCTCGACGGTCTCCAGTGCGGTGAGGGGCTGTCCCGACCGCAGTCGGGACATCATCCGAGCCTGCGGCAGGGCCGCGGCGCGCGCCTGCTCGTCGGTCTCGGCGACGACGGCGTTCGCCGTGACGAACGTGCGCGGCTCGGCGAGGGTCTCGGACGGCTGGAACTGCCCGCGGTACAGCTCGAGCGCCCGCTCGAGGCCGTCGCCGGAGAAGTGGTTCGCGAAGACGTAGGGCAGGCCCATCCCCGCCGCGAGCTGCGCGGAGTAGTCGCTCGACCCGAGCAGCCAGACCTCGGGGGCTCCCGTCGATGCGGGGGTCGCGCGCACGTCGTACGTGCCGCCCGACGTGAACCGCAGCGTCGCGCCCTCGGCGGACACGAGCGAGCGGATGTCGGTGATGTGGTTCGGGAACCGTTCCACGTCGCTGGTGGTGCCCGACTGCCGCAGCAGTTGGGTGATCACGGGGTCGGATCCGGGCGCGCGCCCGATGCCGAGGTCGATGCGACCCGGGGCGAGCGCCTCGAGGGCCGCGAACTGCTCGGCGACCACGAGCGGCGAGTGATTGGGCAGCATGACGCCGCCCGATCCGACGCGGATGCGGCGGGTGCGTGCGGCGGCGGCGGCGATCAGCACGGGGGGAGTGGTCGAGGCGACCGCGGGCATGTTGTGGTGCTCCGCGAACCAGTAGCGGAGGTAGCCGAGTTCGTCGGCGCGCTGGGCGACGGCGAGCGAGGCGGCGATCGCCTGGCTGCTGGTCTGCCCCGTGCGGACGGGGACGAGGTCGAGGACGGACAGTGCCGGGATCGCGGTGCTCATATCGCACACTGCAACCGGCGCGGCTCGCCGCGCATTCCGAGCTGCGGTCGATCAGGCCGAGTCGCGCCAGACGACCGGGCACGCAAGGACCGTCCCGCCGGCATCGGGATCCTCGCCGCGCAGCTGTCGCAGCACCGACTCCGCCGCGGCGCGGCCGAGGTCGCCGGCCGGCTGGTGCACGGTCGACAGCGGCGGATCGCAGCGCAGCGCCCAGGAGCTGTCGTCGAAACCGACGATGCCGATGTCCTCGGGGATGCGCCGACCGGCGGCCTGGAGGACGTCCATCGCGCCGGCCGCGACGGCGTCGCTGGAGGCGAACACCCCGTCGATGTCCGGGGCGCGATCGAGGAGAGCCCGCATCCCGGCCTGTCCGTCGGAGTAGGAGTACAGCGGTACCGATTCGACGAGGCTCGGCTCGAAGCGGGAACCGAGGGCGTCGACGAATCCGGCGAGGCGGTCGGACCCCGAGTCGCGGTCGAGGGCGGAGGCGATCATGCCGATGCGCTTGCGGCCGGTGGCCGCCAGGCGCGTCGTGATCTCGCGCGCGGCTCCGCGGTTGTCGATCGCGACGTAGGCGGCGTCGCCGATGTCGCGGGGATGGCCGACGAAGGCGGCCGGCAGTCCCAGGTCGGCGACCGCGCGCGTGATGGGGTCGCCCACCCGGGCCGAGACGATGATGACCCCGTCGATGAGACCACCGCTGAGGTAGCGGGCGAGGCGTTCGATGTCGCGGGTGGTGTCGGCGATCATGAACGACAGCTGGTAGTCCGCCTCCGAGAGGGCGGCATTCGCGCCGAGCAGGATCGACCCGATGTTCGGGTCCTCGACGAAGAGCGAATGCGGCTCGTGGACGATGAGGCCGATCGCCTGCGAGCTCTGCATCACGAGGCTCCGCGCGGCGCGGTTCGGAACGAACCCGACCTTTGCGATCGCCGCCTCGATGGCTTCACGCGCTTCGTCCGAAACGTAGGGCTGACCGTTGAGCACACGGCTGACCGTGCCGCGCGAGACGCCCGCCTCGGTCGCGACGTCCTTGACCGTCGCACGCCGGCGTCGTCCCACGGTGTCTGTGCGATCGATGCTCACGCGTTCATCGTATGTGCACGCACACAACGCCGATATCCCCGGCGATGTCGTAATTGACAGGCATCCACCGGCGATCTACTCTGTACACGTTCACAGAGCCTCAACGCGGAGGAACACCGCGCAGACCTGTGCACGTTCACAGGATCCAGAGGAGAACATGTCGGTCCCGGCCCGCCCCTTCGAGCACGACGGCATCGCGTTCGGTTGCGACTACAACCCCGAACAGTGGACGCCGGACGTCTGGGACGAGGACATCGCGCTCATGCGCGAGGCCGGCGTCGACCTGGTCGCGATCAACATCTTCGGGTGGGCGCACATCCAGCCGCGCGCGGGGGAGTACGACTTCGCCCGCCTCGACGACATCATCGCCAGACTGCACGCCGCCGGCATCCGCATCAACCTCGGCACCGGCACCGCATCGACGCCCGCGTGGCTGACCACGGCGCACCCCGAGATCCTCCCCGTCGTCGACGACGGCACGCGGCGCTACCCCGGCGGTCGCCAGGCCTGGTGCCCGAGCTCGCCCCGCTACCGTGAGGCGGCCCTCGCCCTCGTCGACGCCGTCGCCGCGCGCTACGGCTCGCACCCGGCCGTCGCGCTGTGGCACGTCTCGAACGAACTCGGATGCCACAACGCGCTGTGCCACTGCGACGAGAGCGCCGGCGCCTTCCGCACCTGGCTGCAGGCGCGGTACGGCACGGTCGCCGAGGTCAACCGCGCGTGGGGCACCGCGTTCTGGAGCCAGACCTACTACGAGTGGGACGAGATCCTCACCCCGCGGGCGACCCTCTCGAGCCGCAACCCCGGTCAGGTCCTCGACTTCCACCGATTCAGCAGCGACGCCCTGCTCGAGCACTACCGCGCCGAGGCCGACGCCATCCGTGCGCACAGCGACGTGCCGATCACGACCAACTTCATGGTCACGGCGCACATCGAGAACCTCGACTACTGGTCGTGGGCGGACGAGATGGATATCGTCGCGAACGACCACTACCTCGACCACCGCCTCGGCGACCCGCGCTCCGAGCTCGCGTTCGCGGCCGACCTGTCGCGCGGTCTCGGCCAGGGGGCTCCGTGGATCCTCATGGAGCACTCCACCGGCGCCGTCAACTGGCAGCCGCTCAACAAGCCCAAGGCGCCGGGCGAGATGATCCGCAACTCGCTCACCCACGTCGCGCGCGGCGCCGACGGCGTCTGCTTCTTCCAGTGGCGCGCCTCGGTGCAGGGCAGCGAGAAGTTCCACTCCGCAATGCTGCCTCACGCCGGCACCGACTCCGCGGTCTGGCGCGAAGTGGTCGAGCTCGGCGGCATCGTCGACCGGATCGGCGAGATCGCGGGCTCGCGCGTCGAGAGCGACGTCGCGCTCCTCTTCTCGTGGGAGTCCTGGTGGGCGAGCCAGAGCGAGACCCGTCCGACCCAGTCGCTCGGCTACCTCGACCAGGTGCACGCCTCGTACCGCGCCCTCCACGCGAACGGTCTGACCGTCGACGTGGTCGCCCCCGGCGCCGACCTGTCCGCGTACCGTTTCGTCGTCGTTCCGGGCCTGCACCTGATGGCAGAGGCGGATGCCGCGGTCCTCACCTCCTGGATCGCCGCCGGTGGCACGGCCCTCATCACGTTCTCGACCGCCATCGTCGACCATAACGACCGCGTCTACACCGGCGGCTACAGCGGACCGCTGCGCGAGGCCCTCGGCCTGCACATCGAGGAGTTCGCCCCGGTCGCACCCGAGGCCGCGCTCACCCTGAGCGACGGGTCCACCGCGCGGCTGTGGTCCGAGCGCTCGCGCGCGACGACCGCCGAGGTCGCGGCATCCTTCACCGACGGCCCCGCCGCGGGGATGCCGGCGCTCACCCGCAACGCCTGGGGCGGCGGGACCGCGCACTACCTCGCGACCCTTCTCAGCGACGCCGACTACCGTGACCTGGTGTCGCGCCTCGCCGCCGACGCAGGCGTGGCGCCCGCCGCTCCCGCCCAGTCCGGCACCGGCGATCTCGAGATCGTCCGGCGCCGCGGTGAGAGCGCGTCCTATCTCTTCGTGATCAATCACGGCGAGACCGATGTCCACGTCGACTCCGACGGCGTGGACCTCGTGACCGGCGCAGACGTCGCCGGCCACGTCACCGTGCCCGCGGGCGCGGTGCGCATCATCAGAGAGGAGGCGGCCGCATGACCGCCACGGAACTCCTCGTGACGCGTTCGTCGGCGAAGCCGTCGCGCGCGAAGCGGATCCCGCGGGCGAAGACCCCGCACAAGGGGGCTATCGCGGTCTTCACCGGACCGTTCGGCATCCTCTTCCTGCTCTTCTACCTGATCCCGATCGGCTATGCGATCTGGCAGTCGCTCCTGGTCGTCCAGCGCGACGGGCTCTACGGCGAGCCCACCGAGGTGTTCGGCGGGCTGACGCAGTACATCCAGGTATTCCAGAACGCGCCGTTCTGGGAGTCGGTCGGCCGCGTGCTGCTGTTCGGCGTCGTGCAGGTCCCGGTCATGCTCGGCCTCGCGTTGCTGTTCGCGCTGCTGCTCGACTCGCCGGTCCTGAAGGGCAAGCGCTTCTTCCGCCTCGCGTTCTTCGCGCCCTACGCCGTGCCCGGCGTCATCGCGGCGATCATGTGGGGCTTCCTGTACTCGCCGAACCTGTCGCCGTTCACCGACGTGACGCGCAGCGTCGACTTCCTCTCGCCCGAGATGGTGCTCTGGTCGATCGCGAACGTCGTGACCTGGGTCTTCGTCGGCTACAACATGCTGATCATCTACTCGGCGCTGCTGGCGATCCCCGCCGAGGTGTACGAGGCGGCACGCCTCGACGGTGCCGGTCAGATCCGCATCGCCTGGTCGATCAAGATCCCGATGGTCGCCCCCGCGATCATCCTGACCGCAGTGTTCTCGATCATCGGCACCCTGCAGCTGCTCGCAGAGCCCCAGGTGTTCCGTTCGTTCAGCTCGGCGGTCTCGTCGACCTACACCCCGAACATGACGATCTACGCGACCAGCGCCGTCCCGAACCCGTACCTCGCAGCGGCCTTCTCGGTCGTGCTGGCGCTGGCCACCTGCATCCTGTCGTTCGCGTTCTTGAAGCTCACCCAGCGGAAGGCCGAGCAATGAGCCTCCTCACCCGTACGAACGGCGCACTGGCGACGGACCTGCCGAAGAGCCGGGGGCCGCGCGAGAGCATCCTGTCGCGCACCGCCGCACTGCTGGTCATGGGCGTGTTCACGCTCTACTTCCTCGTGCCGATCTGGTGGCTGTTCATCGCCTCGACCAAGGACCGCGGTCAGCTCCTCACGACCAACGCGCTCTGGTTCGCCGATGGGAACCTGTTCGCCAACATCGGCGACCTCGTCTCGTACAACAACGGCATCTACTTCCGGTGGCTGCTGAACAGCCTCGCCTACGCCGGTCTCGGGGCGCTGCTGGCCACCGTCTTCGCCGGCATGGCCGGATACGCGCTCGGCAAGTACAACTTCCGCGGCCGGGAGGCGTTCTTCAACATCGTGCTCGGCGGTGTCCTGGTCCCCGCGACCGCCCTCGCCCTCCCGCTGTTCCTGCTGTTCAGCCAGGTGAACCTGACCAACACGTTCTGGTCGGTGCTGCTGCCCAGCGTCGTCAGCCCGTTCGGGGTGTACCTCGCCCGCATCTACGCGTCGTCGTCGGTGCCGGACGAGCTGATCGAGGCCGCCCGCTTGGACGGCTCCGGCGAGGTGCGGACGTTCTTCACGGTCTCGTCGCGTCTCATGGCGCCCGCGCTCGTGACGATCTTCCTCTTCCAGTTCGTCTCCATCTGGAACAACTTCTTCCTGCCGCTGATCATGCTGCGCAGCCAGGAGCTGTTCCCGGTCACCTACGGCCTCTACACGTGGAACACGCAGCTCAACCAGATCCCCGAGCTGCGCACCTACGTCCTGGTCGGCGCGTTCCTGTCGATCGTGCCGCTCATCGTCGCCTTCCTCTTGCTTCAGCGCTTCTGGCGCAACGGACTCGGCACCGGTTCCGTGAAGTGAGTTCCCGCCGCGGGCGGACCCCGCGGCATCCCTGCAGTACCTGTTCCTGTCACACCCGATCAACGATCAGATTGGAAATCCCATGCAGCACACCAAGAAGGCAGTCGTCGCCGGCGTCGCACTGCTCACGGCGTTCACCCTGGCCGGCTGCGCCGGCGGCAACGGCGGCTCCGGCACCGGCAACGGCGGCGCTGCCGACCCCGCGGCCTGCGCCCCGTCGGACGGCGAGGTCACTCTCGACTTCACCTCGTGGATCCCCGGCATCGAGGACGTCGTGAAGATGTGGAACGACGAGAACCCCGACATCCAGGTCAAGGTCCAGACCGGCCCGAACGGCAACTCCGGCACCTACTCGAGCTTCTTCAGCCAGCTCGAGGCCGGCAATGCGCCCGACCTCGGTCAGATCGAGTACGACGCGCTGTCGAGCTTCCGCGTGCAGGACGGTCTCGAGGACCTCTCCGCGTGCGAGGATGTCGCCGCCGCAAAGGACGAGTTCATCCCGTGGACCTGGAACCAGGTCACCCTCGGCACCGACGGCGTCTACGGCATCCCGCAGGACTCCGGCCCCATGGCGCTGTTCTACCGCTCCGACCTGTTCGAGCAGAACGGCATCGACGTCCCGACCACGTGGGACGAGTACAAGGAGGCCGCCAAGAAGGTCCGCGAGGCCGGTGGCTACATCACCAACTTCTCGACCGCCGACATCAACCAGTTCGCCGGCTTCGTCTGGCAGACCGGCGGCGACTGGTTCTCCAACGACGGCAGCTCGTGGAAGGTCAACCTGACCGGTGACCAGTCCAAGACGGTCGCGGACTACTGGCAGGAGCTCATCGACGAGGACCTCGTCTCGACCTACCCGGCCTGGACCGAGGAGTGGAACAACGCCTACAACTCGGGCGAGGTCTGGACCTGGAACTCGGCCGTGTGGGGTGCCAACTCCATCTCGTCCGGCGCTCCCGACACCGCCGGCAAGTGGTCGGTCGCCCCGTCGCCGCAGTGGGAGGCGGGCGAGAAGGCCGCCGGCAACTGGGGCGGATCGTCGATCGCCGTCTTCAAGGGCACCGAGCACCCGTACGAGGCCGCGAAGTTCGCGCTGTGGCTGAACACGTCGGACGAGGCGCTCACCGCCCTCAACGAGTCGGCGAACATCTACCCCGCCACGACGAAGGGTCTGACCCTCCCGTCGCTGCAGGAGGGTGTCGAGTTCTACGGTGGCCAGAAGATCTACGACGTCTTCGCCGAGGCCGCGGCTCAGGTCAACCCCGACTTCGTGTGGGGCCCGACCATGACGCAGACCTACGCCGACGTCTCGGACGGCTTCCAGAAGGCCGCCACCGGCCAGGGCACGCTGTTCGAAGCGCTCGAGGGGGCGCAGACCAAGACGGTCGACGCCCTCAAGGCGCAGTCCATCCCCGTCTCCGAGTGACCGCTCGCTGACACAGGTTCACGGACACCACGCATCCGCGCCGCGGGTCGGGCCTTCGGGCTCCGATCCGCGGCGCGGTCGCGTGCAGGCTCAGGACTCGCGCGAAGCCTGCTTGACCTTCTCGTAGGCGTCGAGCGCGTTCTGCCGGGTCGCCTTCAGATCGACGATCGGCTGCGGCGGCTGCCCGTCGGCATCCCGGTACTCCGGAGCCCACCGGCCGATGTACTCGCGCTGCTTGTCGAACTTGTCGGCCTGCAGCTCCGGGTTGAAGACGCGGAAGTATGGCGCCGCGTCGGCACCCGAGCCGGCGACCCACTGCCAGTTGAAGGGGTTGCTCGCCTCGTCGGCGTCGACGAGGCAGTCCCAGAACCACTCCTCGCCGCGGCGCCAGTCGATCATCAGGTTCTTGATGAGGAAGGATGCCGTGACCATCCGCACGCGGTTGTGCATGTAGCCCGTCTCCCAGAGCTCCCGCATCCCGGCATCCACCATCGCGTACCCCGTCCGGCCCTTCTGCCACGCCTCCAGCGCGGTCGGCTTCAGACGCGGCCAGGGGAAGGCGTCGAACTCCCGTCGCAGGTTCTTCGTCGCGAGGTCGGGGAAGTGGTACAGCGTGTGCCAGGCGAACTCGCGCCAGCCGATCTCCGACAGGAACTGCGACGACCCCGACGTCTCCACGGCGGCGTGCCAGACGGTGTGAGGGCTCAGCTCGCCCCAGCGCAGCCGAGGCGAGAGCATCGAGGTCGCGCCCGCGGCCGGGCGGTCCCGCGCCGAGCCGTAGTGGCCCAGGTCTTCGTCGAGGAACTCCCGCAGACGGCGTCGTGCCGCAGGTTCCCCCGGCTCCCAGGTGTCGCGCAGTCCCTGCGCCCAGTCCGGGGCGGTCGGCAGCAGCTGCCAGTCGTCGAGGTCGTCCGAGGCCGGGTAGCGCGAGGGCCCGGGCACCTCGCGCGGCTCGGGAAGGGGAGCGCGCGGGGCGGGCTGCGCGAGGCACGCCCGCCAGAAGGGACTGTAGACCGAGAAGTGCCGGCCCGATCCGGTCTGGATGGTCCACGGCTCGAACAGGACGGATGCCGCGAACGACGCGGCCTCGACGTCACCCTCCCGCAGGTCCGACTTCAGCCGGGCGTCGATCTCCCGTTCGGAGCCGCCGTAGCGCCGATTCCAGAAGACGGCGCCCGCTCCGATGTCGCCGACGACGTCGCGGACGACCCGATCGGCGGGTCCGCGGCGGAGGATCAGCCGCGACCCGCGCTCCGACAGACGCTCCGAGAGCGACGCGAGCGAATGGTGCAGCCACCAGCGCGCCGCTCCGCCGAGGGGACGGATGCCGTCGGACTCCTCGTCGAGCACGTAGAGGCCCACGACGGGCTCGCCGCGGTCCAGTGCGGCACGGAGAGCGGGGTGATCCGCGAGCCGCAGATCGTCGCGGAACCAGACGAGGGAGGGGGACGCCATGCCTTCATCCTGGTCACCCCGGGCAGGCCGCCGCCGCCCCTTGCATTCCGGCGCGGAATGTCTCAGACGGCCTCGACGGAGTGCCCGCTCGGGATGGCGAGGGTGAGGCCGCCCGCGATGACGCGGACCGCGATCCGGGTCGCCTCGCCGAACTCGTCGCCGTCCAGCTGCACCGGGTGTGCTTCCTCGGCGGCCAGGTCGATGCCCTTGCCGCGGGAGTAGCGGACCGAGTTGTCGGCGGTCCGCAGCGAGAGGATCTTGCGGCCGGTGCGGAACTTGCGGAGCACACTGTTGTCCCACGCCAGGCGCCGCCAGACGAGCAGCCAGCCGAACGCGGACCGCGGCTGCAGGATGGCGACGTCGAGCTCGCCGTCGGTGATGGATGCCTCGGGGATGAGTTCGAGTCCCGCCTGCAGCGAGCCGCAGTTGGCGAAGAGCACACTCTGCACGTCGGCGCGGTGGATCCGGTGCCCCGGCACCTGATAGACGACGGGGAACGGTTTGGCCTGTGCGATCGACCGCGCGGCGCCGTCGACGTAGGCGACCCAGCCGACCTTCTTCTTGAGGTCGCTGTTGGTGTTGGCGATCATCGCGGCGTCGAGGCCCATGCCGCCCATGACGACGAACGCGTGCTCCGCGGTCTCGCCGTCGGGTCGGCGCAGCTGGGCGAGACCCACGTCGATGGCCAGGGTGTCCCCGTCGAAGGTGGCGGCGATCATCGCGGCGGGGTCGTCGAGGGGGAGGCGGAGGTTCCGGGCGAGGAGGTTGCCGGTCCCGCTGGGGACGATCGTGAGCGGAACGGGCGAGCCGGTCATCGCTTCGCTCACCGCGCGGACGGTGCCGTCGCCCCCGGCGACGAGGACCGCATCGACCCCTTCCTTCAGGGCCTGGCGGGCGACGTCGTCGCCCAGGTCGTCGACGGTGGTCTCGTAGAAGAGGGGCTCGGACCAGTCGGCATCCTTCGCCATCTGCGCGACCTGCTCGCGCAGGGCGTCGCCGTCGACCTTGATGGGGTTGTAGACGAGCGCCGCCTTGGGGCTCGGGCGTCCCTCCTCGTCGGGCATGGGCTCGGTCGACCCACGGCGATCGACACGGCGGGCCTCGCCCGACTCGTCGCTGTCGGTGTCGGCCGGGATGTCCTCGGGCTGTCGGATGACGCCGTCGGGTTCGGCCGCAGCCGCCGGGTCGTGCGCGTCGTCGGAACCGTGCGTCGTGCCGGGGTCGGTCGCCATGCGTACAGGATAGGGCCCCGCGCCCATGCGCCCGTGCCCCCTTGCGCTCGCACGATCCCCGCACCAGGACAGGGCTCGCGGACCCCACGACTAGACTCGAGGGGTGATCGATCTCGCACTTCTCCGTGACGCCCCGGACCTCGTCAAGCGCTCGCAGGAAGCCCGTGGCGAGTCTCCCGACACCGTCGACGCCGCCCTCGCTGCCGACCGCGAGCGCCGTGCCGCGATCACCGCCTTCGAAGAGCTGCGTGCGGAACAGAATGCGCACGGCAAGCGCGTCGCGAAGGCGCCGAAGGAGGAGAAGGCCGCCCTCGTCGCCCAGGCGAAGGATCTCAGCGAGCGGGTCAAGGCCGCGCAGCAGGCGGTCACCGTCGCCGAGGAGGCAGCCTCGGCCGCCCTCGCACGCATCGAGAACATCGTCATCGACGGCGTGCCCGCCGGGGGTGAGGACGACTTCGTCACCCTCCGAACGCACGGCGAGCCCGTGACGTTCGACTTCGAACCGCGCGATCACCTCGCCCTCGGCGAGATGCTCGGCGCGATCGACACCGAGCGCGGCGCGAAGGTGTCTGGCGCGCGGTTCACGTTCCTCACCGGCATCGGTGCACGCCTCGAGCTCGCCCTCATGAACCTCGGCCTGCAGCGTGCGCTCGAGGCCGGTTTCATCCCGATGATCCCGCCGACGCTCGTGCGCGCCGAGGTCATGCGCGGCACCGGATTCCTCGGCCAGCACGCCGACGAGGTCTACCACCTCGACGACGACGACCTCTACCTCGTCGGCACCAGCGAGGTGCCCCTCGCGGGGTACCACATGGACGAGATCCTCGACCTCGAGAAGGGCGCGAAGCGCTACGCCGGCTGGTCGACGTGCTACCGCCGCGAGGCGGGCTCCTACGGCAAGGACACCCGCGGCATCATCCGCCTGCACCAGTTCAACAAGCTCGAGATGTTCGTCTACACGACACCCGACGACGCCGAGGCGGAGCACGTGCGTCTCGTCGAGATGCAGGAGCGGATGCTGCAGGACCTCGGGCTCTCCTACCGCGTGATCGACGTCGCCGCCGGCGACCTCGGCTCCTCGGCCGCCCGCAAGTACGACGTCGAGGCGTGGGTCCCGACGCAGGGCGCCTACCGCGAGCTCACGTCGACGTCGAACTGCACCACGTATCAGGCGCGTCGCCTGGACATCCGCTACCGCCCCGAGGGCGGACGCACCGCTCCCGTGGCGACTCTGAACGGCACCCTCGCGACGACCCGCTGGATCGTCGCCCTGCTCGAGACGCACCAGCGCGAAGACGGCTCGGTCGTCATCCCCGAGGTCCTGCGCCCCTACCTGGGCGGCCTCGAGGTGGCGGAGCCGATCGCGTGAGTGCGGACGACGCCCCGCTCACCGGCGAGGTCAGCGCGGTTCCCGCTGAGGACGCCGCCGACGTCGTCGACCAAATCGCGACGGATGCCGCCGAGCCCCCGCGCGAGCGACTGCTCATCGCGCTCGATGTCGACGGGACCATCCTGCTCGAGGACGAGACCTACAGCCCGGGCGTGATCGACGCGGTCGCCGACGCGCAGCGTGCCGGACACGAGGTCATGCTCGCGACGGGACGCTCGTGGGAGGGCACCCGTCACGTCCTGGAGGCACTGGCGCTGACGCCCGAATACGTCGTGTGCTCCAACGGTGCCCTCATCCTGCGCCGCACCGGGCCCGCCGGGAGCATGGCGTACGAGCGGTTCCACACCGAGGAGTTCGACGCGACCGAGGTCCTGACCCTCTTGCGCGACCACCTCCCGACCGCCCGCTACATGGTCGAGCTGCCCGACGGGCGACGGCTCTACACCGACCGGATGGACGAGTGGAACGTCTCGCGCGCCGAGCAGGTCCCGTTCGAGGAGCTGTCCGCGCAGCCCGTCTCGCGCGTCGTGGTGGTGTCCGAGAAGGGCACCGACCAGGACTTCCTCGACCTCGTGTCGCGGATCGGCCTGAACGAGGTCTCCTACGCCGTGGGGTGGTCGGCGTGGCTCGACATCGCGCCGCAGGGCGTCGACAAGGCGACGGGTCTCGAGATGGTGCGCGGCTGGCTCGGCGTCGCGCCGTCGAACGTCGTCGTCATCGGCGACGGGCGCAACGACATCGGCATGTTCCGCTGGGCACGGGCCCACGGCGGCCGCGCGATCGCGATGGGGCAAGGCCCCGACGAGGTGACCTCAGAGGCGTCGGAGCTCACGGCATCCGTCACCGAGGGCGGCGTCACGGCGGTGCTGAAGGCCCTCTGACCGGCCCGTTCAGGCCCTATCCAGGCGCGCCCGCGAGAATGGACGGGTTCTGGGGTCGGTTAGACTCGGCCTGTTCGACCGAGGCCAGCTGCGCGGTCGGGAGGGTTGTCCGAGCGGCCGAAGGATCCGGTCTTGAAAACCGGTGGGCAGCAATGTCCCGTGGGTTCGAATCCCACACCCTCCGCACTGTCCGAAAGGTGATCCGTGAGCGCAAGGCATGACGCGAAGGCGACGAAGTTCCGCCGTCAACCCGTCGCCCGTCACGGAGCGCTCACCTCACCGCATCCGCTGCGCCAGGTCTTCACGATCCTCGCCGCGTTCGTCGCCGTCGTGCTGGTCAGCACCGTTGCGATCGGCGGGTTCTACGTCTGGGATGCCGCGCGCAGCCTCGACGAGAACGGCGTGACGATCGGCGACGACGCGCCGCTGCCGCCCCACATCGGTGAGATCGAGGGCGGCGTCAACATGCTCATCGTCGGCACCGACTCGTGCGAGGGTCAGGACCTGAAGCTCTTCCCGCGCTGTGCGCACGACGACGGCGGCGAGCGCAACGACGTCACGATGCTCGTGCACATCAGCGACGCTCCTCGCCGCGTGACCGTCGTGTCGTTCCCGCGCGACATGATCGTGCCGATCCCGGCGTGCGAGCAGCCGGACGGCAGTTCGTCCTCCCCGATGAGTGCGCAGATGATCAACACGTCGTACAGCTACGGCGGGCTGAGCTGCTCGGTGGCGACGGTCGAGGAGCTGACCGGCGTCGACATCCAATTCGCCGGCGCCATCCGCTGGACCGGTGTGATCAACATGTCCGACGCGATCGGTGGTGTCGATGTGTGCCTCAGCGACGACATCAAGGACAGCCACACCGGCCTGGATCTCGCGGCCGGTGAGCACACCCTCGTGGGCGCCGAGGCGTTGCAGTTCCTCCGCATCCGTCACGGCATCGGCGACGGATCGGACCTCGGTCGCATCTCGAACCAGCAGCAGTTCATGAGCTCGCTCGTGCGCAAGCTGCAGTCGGGCGAGGTGCTCTCGAACTACCCGGCCCTTCTGAACCTCGCCAACACCGCGCTGCGTCAGGTCAATGAGAAGCAGCTGATCCTCAGCGAGTCGCTCACCAACCCGCAGCGGATGGTCCAGATCGCGATGGCCGTGGCGGACGTGCCGTACAAGGACATCGTGTTCGTGCAATACCCGACCGTGTACGCACCCGGCGGTGCCCGCGTGCTGCCGGTGACGTCGGCAGCCGACGTGCTCTTCACGGCGCTCGCCGAGAACAAGCCGATCCGCATCACGGGTGCGGCGAGCGGCGGGAACGGCGTGGAGGTCGTCGGCGAGGCCGGCGATCCGAACGCGACACCCGACCCGACGGGTACGGCGACCCCTGGTGCGACGGAGACCCCGCCCGCGGGCGAGGACGGCACCGTCGACCTGCCCGGCGAGATCACGGGCCAGTCGGCCAACGAGGTCACCTGCACCGTTGCGCAGCGCTGAGCCCGGTTCGGCGGCGCGTCGCGGAGCGGTTATGCTTGCGTGGTGCATCCGCGCCGCCCGCGGTCGGATGCCTGGAGACGTCGCATAGTCAGGCCTAGTGCACCACCCTGCTAAGGTGGAGTCCCCTTTAGGGGACCGAGGGTTCAAATCCCTCCGTCTCCGCCACGATTTTCGGCCAGAGATCGTTGATTTTCCGCGGTTCTCAGTTCGGCCATCATGGCGAGTATGGCGCTTATGCCCACGTTTTGCCCACATTTGGGTAACTCCGAGCTGATCTGGCTGATGTTCTGGCCGGCATCTCCCGCATTCTTTGACCTGTCCGGCTGTCGAGGATACTTCGGCTCCACGTCGGGCCAACGGCTTTCGCGGCATGTCCTCCCTCGCCGCGCTCACTCTGACCGGCCCCTGGGGTGCAGCCGAGAGGAAAGCCGCGATGCGCACGTGACGGTCGCCGGCCTTCCAGGCTGCATTGGCGCAGCTTCGGCGACCGCGGCGGCGGCCGCAGCGACGGCGGCAGCCGCGTCGACCTCGGCGGCGGTCGAATCGGTGCGCTAGTCATCACGCGCCGAAGAGGCCCGCAATGAGCTCGACGATGCGCGCGGCCGTCTCGATGCTCTCCACGATGCTCGTCGTGGCCGCCTTGAGGTCGCTCAGCGTCGTCTGGACCTGGCGCATAGTGTCCCTCAGGAGTGCGGCCGCCTGCGGTGCCATGAGGATGAGCGCAGGGACAGTCCAGCGGGAGTGCCGCGGGTCTCCGTCCCGGCGTTAGTTAGGACGTTCGTTGGGGTTCAGGTTCGTAGTCGTCGAGGCCCCTATGCGCGAGGTCTCAGAAACCGTGAACGAAGGGCTCGGTGTCCCAGGGTGGGACAGTTGGCCCGCTGCGCACCGAGGAAGGGAACGCAACCGAAAAGGATCGTTTTCGAGCGCACAGCGAGACTGACAGTGAATCGCACGCCAAAACGTCGGTCAGAATCCGGTTTCGGCGTGGGTTATCGGCGGGGAACTGAGGCGACAAAATGACTACGCTGTGGCTTGGCTGACGGACTAAGGCCTGGGTCGTCGTAGGTGCCCCGCGGTGACGTTTAGGACGCTGATGCGTAGCCGCGGTTGAGAACGAATCGCTGTAGTGCCGGGACCGCGGCACCGCGGCACCATTCTTCGTTCGAGTCGGTGGCAATGGTCACAGGGACGTGGGATGCTCGGGGGTCCCGGTGCTGGAGGATTCCTGCTTCGACAGTAGGGAGAGTGGCTTTGATGAGCCCAACTCCCTCACCTCCGACTATGACAAGCTCCGGTGCCGTGAGGTTCGCGACAGCCGCGACGAGTTTGCCGAAGGCCAGCGCGGCGCGCGCGAAGATGGTCCTGACTGCCTCGTCATGTTGGTTATGGAGTTCGAGCAGGCTGTGCCAGGGCTGATGTTGTCCGAGAGCTTCCGCTGCTTGGCGCTCAATGAACGGCGTGGTCAACATCGATTCGGCACACCCACGGTGTCCGTGACTGCAGATGGGGCCGAGGGGATCCAATGGCCAATGGCCGACGAGGCCGACCCCCGAGTCGGGGGAGAGAAGCGGAGCGCCGTTCGCGACGCACCCGTAGCCCACGCCGACGCCCAGAGTCAGGACGGCGAAGCTATTGTGTCCCGAGCCTTCTCCGAACCAGTGCATCGCACGCGTGTAGGCCTCCAGGTCGTTCGCACACGCGGTTCGCAGTCCGCTTGCATCCTCGACCATGGCGGCGAGGGGAACTGCGCTCCACTTCAAGAACGGCGCGGATTCGATGAGGTCATCGTCCCCCACCACCCCGCCGACGGCGATCCCGACGCCATCGAGCACAAACTCGTTAGAGAAGTCTGAGGCGAGACCGACGACGCCGTCCGCGACCTCCTGAGGGTCACCGTTGTGCTTCAGGATCCGTATCGGGGTCACCGATTCCCCTCGTAAATTCACCACCACCGCGGTCAACGTGTCCACAGACACCTTGACGCCCAAGAAGTGATGTGAGCCGGCAACCACGTCGAGGAGCGTGGACGGCCTTCCTCGACCCTCCACGATCTGACCAGACTCCACCAGCAACCCCCCGGCGATCAGCTCTGAGCTCGCCCGCGTCAGGGTGGCCGGCGCAAAGTTCAACCGCCGGGCAATGTCGGTTCGGCTGAGCGGGCCATGGAGAAGCACCTCTAGGGCGACTTCCTGTGCTGCTCTATCGCGCGGGTCCCAGACCATCGTTTCTTCGTCCGTGAAGCAAATGTTGTCGAAGCCGACGATACATCAGGTACTTGCGTAGCTTTAACTTCATATGTTCAAATAATTGAGCGGTCCAGTAACCGCCCGAAATGGAGACTGCAATGAGGCAAACACGTTTCGCTTCCGCCGGCGCGCTCGTCGCTGTGGGAGGCATCATCCTCGCTGGATGTTCGTCTGCGAACGCGCCGTCTGAAGACATCACGCTCACGTTCTGGGGGACGTACGGCAACGGAGGCAACAGCGCTCAGACGGAGGTGTTGGAGAACGAGCTGATTCCCGCGTTCGAGGAAGCCAACCCGGGCGTGTCGGTGAACTATGTCGACATGCCGTACGACGGTCTCAAGCAAAAGCTGACGACCAGCGCAGCCGGGGGAGAGCTACCGGATCTGATCCGCTCTGACATCGGCTGGGTGTCCCAGTTCGCCGAGCTCGGCGTATACCGCAAGCTCAATGGCGAGATGCCGGACTTCGAGAAGCTGGCCGCCGAGGTCTATCCAGGCACGCTTGAAACGACAGCGTGGAACGGCGACTACTACGGCCTCCCGCTAAACACCAACACCCGCGTCCTGGTCACCGACAAGTCCGCGCTCGAGGCCGCCGGGATCGATGCACCCCCGGCGACCTTCGACGACCTCCGCGAGATGGCAAAGGCTCTGGAAGGAACGGACGTCGCCGCGTTCGCGGACAGCGGGCTCAGCGCGTGGAACGTCATGCCATGGATCTGGTCCGCCGGGGGAGACATCGCCGATCCCGACCTGACCAAAGCAACCGGCTACCTGGACAGCCCCGAAAGCGTGTCGGGTGTGCAGCTCTTGGTGGACCTGTACCAAGCAGGACAGATCCCCAACCTGATCACCGGCAACACAGGTGCAACGTCCACCAGCGACGGGCTCCCGACGAACGCCTACGCGAGCATTCTGGACGGTCCTTGGATGCAGGACATCTGGGCAGGACAGTACCCCGACTTCGAGCCGATCTACGCGCCCGTGCCCGCAGGCGACGGGGGATCCATCAGCGTCGTTGGCGGCGAGAGCATCGTCGTGACGGAAGGCACAGCCCATGCTGACGCGGCGTACGATTTCGTCGCCTTCACCCAGTCGGAGGAGTATCAGCTCGGGATGGCTCAGGCGGGCCAGATGTCGGTCAAGCCGTCGCTGGCGGAGAAGCAGGCCGAACTCGTGCCCTACTTTGACGCATTCGCGGACCAGCTTGAAACCGCACGGGCTCGACTCCCGATCCCGCAGGCCGGGGAAGTAGACACCATCCTCAACACGGAACTCGTCCCCGCCTTCGAAGGAACGACCACAGTGGAGGCGGCCCTCGCCTCGGCCGCGGCGCGAATCGATGAGCTACTCGCGGAGAACCAGAACTAGTGACCGCTCTCACCGCTGAGCGGGAGGCGCGCGTCGCCTCCCGCTCAGTTCCCACAAGGCATCGTCGACGACGCTTCGACGCTACGCCGTGGCTGTTCATCCTGCCGGGCGCGATTCTGTTCGCTGTCTTCATCGTCTATCCGATGATCCAGGCCGCCCAGATGAGCCTCTACGACTGGAACATCCTCCGCGGAGCTGCGAGCGAGTTCGTCGGCTTCGACAACTACATCCGCGCCTTCGACGACGACCGGTTCTGGTTGAGCCTGGCGAACAGCGGGATCTACATGCTGTTCACCGTGCCACCCCAGATCATTCTCGGGCTGGCGATCGCCATGCTGCTGCGATCCAAAGCACCAGCACAGCCTCTCTTCCGTGTGCTGTTCTACCTCCCGGTGGTGACGAGCTGGGTCGTCGTGTCTTTGCTGTTCAAGTACCTGTTCGCCGACCAGGGACTAGTGAACTTCGTGCTCGGGTCCGACACCTCGTGGCTCTCGAACCGGTGGACTGCGCTCGTCGCCATCTGCGCGCTGGGCGTATGGAAGGGCATCGGCTGGTCGATGATGATCTTCCTAGCAGCGCTCCAGGGTGTCCCGCAGTCGCTGGAGGAAGCGGCAGCGCTTGACGGTGCGAACTGGTGGCAGCGGTTCCGAGCGGTCACCGTACCTGCCATCTGGCCGGCGATGCTGTTTGTCATCGTCATGCTCGTCATCGGAGGATTCAACGTCTTCACATCCGTCCTGCTGATGACCGCAGGGGGCCCGGGCGGCCAGACGGAGGTCCTGCTCACCTTCATGTACCAGCAAGCCTTCTCGAACCTCGACTTTGGCTACGGAGCAGCTCTGGCAGTTCTCCTCACCCTCCTCGTCTTCATCTTCTCCGTCATCCAGCTGAGGGTCTTCCGTGACCGAACCGACGAGGAACTGTCATGAGCCGCCGGCAACAGGGGGCCCGTGCGCTCACAGCCCTTCGCGTCGCTGCGCTGATCGCGGGTGCGACGGTGATGACAACGCCGTTCCTGTACATGCTGTCGACGTCCTTCAAGCCGCAAGCATTCGTGCTCACGACACCGCCGCAATTCATCCCGGACCCCTTCACCTGGGGCAACTACGCGCAGGCATGGACGACGCAGGACTTCGCTCGCTACGCCGCCAACTCCGTCATCGTCGCCGTGGTCTCGACGGCACTGTCCGTGCTGATCAGCTCGATGATGGCCTACGGATTCGCACGATTTGAGTTCCGGGGCCGCGAAGTGCTGTTCCGGGTCCTCCTGATAGGACTCATGGTCCCGGCGATGATGCTCATCATCCCGCAGTTCGTGCTGGCGAAGTACTTCAACCTTCTCGACTCCCTCGCGGGGCTCATCGTGTTCTACGTCGCAGGGTCCCTTGCCCTCAACGTGTTCCTCCTTCGAGGATTCTTCGCCGCGCTTCCTGGAGAACTCGATCAAGCAATGCAGATCGACGGCGCGAACGCGTGGACTCGCTACTGGCGGCTCGCGATCCCGCTCGCGCGACCGGCGCTAGCAACCGCGACGATCTTCACGTTCCTGGCGAGCTGGGACGAATTCGCGTGGGCTCTCACAATCATCAACAACCCCGACAACCGGACGTTGCCGATAGCGATTCAACTTTTCCAGGGACAGAACGCCACCCAGTGGGGCCTCGTCTTCGCAGCTTCGGTGATCGCCATCGTCCCTGTGATCGTCGTCTACCTCGTGTTCCAACGCCACTTCGTACAAGGCCTCACCTCGGGGGCCGTCAAAGGATGACCATGTCAGACATCACCCTGCTGCCCACACGGGCAACCTATGCTCCGAGCCAGGGCATCACTATCGATATCGAGCGGCCCGAGTCCGGCCGTTACTCGGGCGAGGTCTCCGTGTGGAAGCTCGGTGAGATGGTCTCGCGCTCTCCCGTCGCGAACGTCTCTCGCTGGGAAGGGCCAACACTGCCCGAGGGCTCCTACGGCATCGAATTGACGATCGATGGTGAGCTCTGTGCTCGAACGGCGGTAGAGGTCACTTCCACTCCCCGCGCTCGGCTGCGGTACGGCTTCGTTGCGAGCTATCTCCCCGAGAAAGATCCGACTGCCTGCGCCAAACTCGCCCGACGTCTGCACCTCAACGGCATCCAGTTCTATGACTGGGCCTACCGGCATGCCGATCTCATGGGTGGGGGGGAGAGCTACGCGGATGCCCTCGACCAGACGATCAGCCTGGACACCGTCCGAAGCCTGATCGCGGCTTACCGCGACGTCGGCACTGACTCGATCGGATACGCAGCCGTCTACGCGGCCGGCCCAGAAGAATGGCCGACCTGGAAACAGCACGCTCTTCTCCGACCGACCGGAGAACCTTACGCACTCGGTGACTTCCTGTTCATTCTCGACCCCGCCGCGCCGGAGTGGCTCTCTCATTTCCGTGCCGAACTCAGCCGCACGAGCATCGCGCTCGGCTTCGACGGGTACCACCTGGATCAGTACGGCTACCCCAAGTTCGCGGCCACACCAGGCGGGACTGCGGTAGACGTCGCCGAGTCGTTCGCCACACTCATCACCCAGGTCCGTGACGAACTACCTGACGCCCGACTCATCTTCAACAACGTCAACGACTTCCCAACCTGGCGCACCGCATCGCTCCCTCAAGACGCCGTCTACATCGAGCCGTGGGAGCCCAACCTCACGCTCGAGTCCCTCGCCCACATCACGAGCCGCGCGCGGTCTACTTCGGCTGGGCAACCGATCGTGCTCGCCGCCTACCAGCACATTTATGACAGCGTCGACGCCCAGACAGGCGACCGTTCAGCGGCATTCACGATGGCCACCCTCTTCTCCCACGGTGCGACTCAATTGCTCGTCGGGGAGGGTGGGAATTTGCTCGTCGACCCGTACTACGTGCGCAATCAGGAAGCGTCGGAGGAGACCTTGTCCTTCTTGGCTCGATGGTACGACTTCCTCGTCGAGCACGACGAGATCCTCATGGGCTCCGACCTGCACGAGGT
Source organism: Microbacterium sp. NPDC077663 (assembly GCF_044542795.1). Taxonomy (NCBI): domain Bacteria; kingdom Bacillati; phylum Actinomycetota; class Actinomycetes; order Micrococcales; family Microbacteriaceae; genus Microbacterium; species Microbacterium sp. NPDC077663. The sequence continues at coordinate 89,914 of NZ_JBITVE010000004.1, forward strand.
GACATCGTCGTACGTGGGGGAGTACAACGGTGACCTCGACGTCACCTACCCCTCGGCCCCCGTGGCATCAGACCCGACGAGCGGCGCGGTTTGGCGTCGAGTGGTGTCGTACGGGTCCGACCTGATCGTCCACCTCATCAACCTCGCTCAGCAGACCGACACGCAGTGGGATGCCGTTCGCGAGCAGCCCGTCGCGGTCGACGGTGGCGTGCTTCGCATGCGACACATCCCCGGTCGCACACCCCGCATTCGTGTCGCCGACCCAGACGGCACCTCCCGCCTCATCCAGGTTCCCGTTCGCATCGACGGTGACTACGCCATCGCCGAGCTTCCTCCTCTCCACATCTGGCAGGTCCTGCATGTCACTTACTGACCTCACTCCCGCTGTCCTCGCTGGGTCCAACACGGACTGGTGGAAAAGCGCGGTCGTCTACCAGGTGTACCCGCGGAGCTTCCAAGACTCGAATGGCGACGGCATCGGAGATCTGCGAGGCGTCCTCGGCCGCCTGGATCATTTGGAGCGCCTCGGAGTTGACGTCATCTGGCTGTCACCGATCTACCGCTCACCGCAGGCGGACAACGGTTACGACATCAGCGATTACGAGCAAATCGATCCCGTCTACGGGACACTGGCTGATTTCGACGAACTCCTTGGAGAAGCTCATCGTCGAGGCATCAGAATCGTCATGGATCTGGTGGTCAACCACACCTCTGACCAGCACCCCTGGTTCATAGAGTCACGGTCCTCGATCAGCAACGCGAAACGCGACTGGTACATCTGGCGGAATCCACGCCCCGGCACCACTCCGGGACGCCCCGGAAGCGAACCCACGAACTGGAAGTCATTCTTTTCGGGATCCACCTGGGACCTTGATGCGACCACGGGCCAGTACTACCTGCACCTGTTCGACCGCCGCCAGCCTGACCTCAACTGGGAGAACGAGGAGATGCGCGCGGCGGTGTACGCGATGATGCGTCGCTGGTTGGACCGTGGAATCGACGGCTTCCGAATGGACGTCATCAACCTCATATCGAAAGACCCCACCTACCCCGACGCCCCCGGTGACCTCGACACCTACGGCGATGGCTTCCCCTTCTACGCGCACGGCCCCCGCCTGCATGAATACCTACAGGAGATGAACCGGGAAGTCTTTGCGGGGCGCGACGGCATGCTGACCGTTGGCGAGATGCCCGGGGTGACGCCCGCGCAGGCGAAAGCGTTCACGGACCCTGCGAGACACGAGCTCAACATGGTCTTCCAGTTCGAGCATGTGGGGCTCGACCACGGCGAGGGCTCGAAGTTCACGCACCGACCCCTGCGTCCGGGTGATCTTGCCGAGTCATTCACGACATGGCAAGACGCTCTCGCCGAGACCGGATGGAACAGCCTCTACCTCTCCAACCATGACCAGCCCCGCCCTGTCAGCAGGTTCGGTGACGACAAGACCTGGTGGAGAGAGTCGGCGACTGCACTCGCCACCATCCTCCACATGCAACGCGGAACGCCCTACATCTATCAGGGCGAAGAGATCGGAATGACGAACCACCCATTCTTGACCACCTCCGCGCTCCGCGACATCGAAAGCCTCAATCACCTCTCCGTAGAGATTGAAGCGGGCATCACGGAGGACCTGGTGCTGAGCGACATCCGCCGAGTAGGACGCGATAACGCTCGCACACCCGTCCAGTGGACCAGCCATCCCCTCGCAGGGTTCACAGAGGGCACGCCGTGGATCGACGTCAACCCCAATACTTCGTGGCTCAACGCAAAAGCGCAGTACGGACGGGCCGGCTCCGTCTTCGAGCACTACCGAGCGCTCATCGCACTCCGACATGAGCTCCCCGTTGTCGCTCTCGGATCCTTCCGACGGATCGACGCCGATTCGAGGGCGGTCTTCGCCTTCGAAAGGCAACTCGACGCAACAACCCTGGTCGTGGTGGCGAACCTGTCCTCGTCGAACACCAAGGCCGACCTCCAGGACGACCACCCCACCATCTGGTCCGGTCGTCTCCTACTCACCAACTGGGCGAACGAAGAGGCGACGGGTCCACAGCTCCGCCCCTGGGAAGCGCGCATTTACAGCCTCTGATCGCCCTCTTCCGCGGGGTGGGCACCCGACAACGTAGTCAGGAGAATGAACGTGAGAAGATCCGTCAATCGGTCGCTCGGCATTACCGCCGCCGCGGTCCTCGTCGCCGCAGGAGTTGTGCTTCCAGCGCTCCCAGCCACCGCCGCAACGGTGAGCGACGCGTGGACTGATAAAGCGCGATACGCCCCCGGCCAACAGGTCACCGTAACCGCCGAGGTCGCAGGAACCGGCGCCGTCAGTTTCTCACTTGTGCACCTTGGTGTCGTCGTGCAGACGGGAACTGTCCAGGCCACCGGAACCGGAACTGTCAACTGGACCGTCACGCCACCAACATCCGATTTCACCGGGTACATGGTGCACGTCGACGCGGGGACCACTGCAACCCAAACAGCGATCGATGTCTCTAGCACCTGGACACGATTCCCGAGGATGGGCTACCTCGACGAATACCCCGCCGGAATGACCGCGGCTGAGCGGGAAGAAGTCGTTGCCGAGCTGTCTGAGAAGTACCACCTCAACGCTTTGCAGTATTACGACTGGATGTGGCGCCATGAGGCGCCCATCGAGCGCGACAGTTCAGGCGAGCTCGTCGACTCATGGACCGCGTGGAATGGCGACGTCATCGCTCCCTCCACCGTGTCCGGACTCATCGACGCGGGACACGACCTCAACATGGCTGCGCTGCCGTACTCCATGAGCTACGCCGCTCTCGAGGGATTCACCGCGAATGGCGTCAGCGCCGACTGGCGTCTGAAGTATGCGAAGAATGGCACCGACTGGAAGTTCCAGATGCTGCCGAATCGGCCTGACACCAACTTGTGGATCATGGACCCAACCAACACCAATTGGCGGGACCACATCACTTCGCAGTACTCGGATCAGATCGACACGTTCGACTTCGACGGCACCCACATCGACCAGCTCGGCAACTGGGGCGACGGTGCCTCCAACGGCGGCATGACCGATGCCGCCGGCAATCCCATCGACATCCCCATCGGCTTCCGTGACCTCGTCGCAGACACCCGTGAGGAAACGGGCAAGCCCGTCGGTTTCAACGCCGTCGACGGGTTCGCCGGCTCATCCCTCGCGAGCTCCGACAGCGACTACCTCTACACCGAGTTGTGGGAGAACCACGAGACCTACGCCGAAGTCCAGGATTACCTCGCCACCCAGCGAGCGCAGTCCGGAGGGAAAGCAGCTGTGACCGCTGCATACCTGAACTATCGAAGCAACACCGGCGACCGCTACGAGGCGGAAGCAGGAGCCCGAGTCGGCGTAGGCACCAACACCAATCACTCCGGCTACTCGGGAGCCGGGTTCATTGACCAGTTCGGTGACACCGGCGACAGCGTCACCCTCAGCGTGAACGTGCCGGAATCGCGCCGGTACGGGATCGTGCCCGCATGGACCAACGGGACGGGGAACACCGCCACCAGAACAGTCTGGGTCGACGGTGTGAAGAAGGGCACGCTGAGGATGTCCCCGACCAACGGCTGGGGCGCCTGGAACACTGAAGCCGGCTTCGGCACCTACCTTTCAGCCGGGAACCACACCATCAAGGTGTCCGTCGAATTAACAGACACCGGATTCGTCAACCTCGACAGCATCACCCTAGGAACCTTCAACACCCCCTCGGTGCAGCTCGCGAACGCCGCACTCGCCGCCAACGGAGCCACACACATCGAGATGGGCCAGGGCGACCAGATGCTTGTCGCTCCCTACTTCCTGGACGACTCCAAGCAAATGAGCAACGAACTCCAGAAATGGATGGAGTCCTACTACGACGTAATCACGGGCTACGAGAACCTGTTCTACGGACCCACACTGCGGCAGCTTCCGAACACAGTCCAAGTCACGGGCCACACTGTCAGCGATGACGGGACCGCCGACACCATCTGGGCTACGCCAATGAGGAACGACGGACGGGACATCCTGCACCTCATCAACTTGAAGGGCAACGACGATCGCTGGCGCGAGCCCGCTGCGTCCGCACCCACGCTGACGAACCTGCCAGTCAAGTACTACTTGGACGACAAGCCGTTCCCGTCCACCATCCGCGTCGCAAGTCCCGACAACGGCGGGCGTTCTCAGACTCTGAACTTCACTACGGGCACAGACGGTGGCGGCAGGTTCGTCTCTTTCACCGTCCCCCAGCTCAAGAACTGGAGCTTCGTCTACTTCGGAGACTCAACGCGTGACAACGGCAACGTCGTGACGCAGGCGAGCAAGTGCTTAGACGTCGCAGGTGGGGGCACCGCCAACGGCACCGCAATCCAGGTGTGGGACTGTGCGAGCGTCCCCGCAATGGCCTGGACCTACTCAAACAACAAGTTGCAAGCCCTCGGCAAATGCCTCGATCTGGTCGCAGGGGGCACCTCGAACGGAACGCTCGCCCACCTGTGGGACTGCTCCTCGGCCACCAGCCAGACCTGGGAACGCACAGGGCAGAGTCAGTACCGTAACCCCGCCAGTGGCAAGTGCCTCGACATCGTGGGCGGATCGCTCGCGAACGGCACCCGGGCGCACCTCTGGTCATGTCACGCCGGCGCGAGCCAGAAGTGGACTACGCCGCAGTAATGCGCAAACCTCCGGTGGGGCCGCTTACGGCCCCACCGGACGTCGCAGATGCAGATATCAGCCGCATGTCGGCGTTGCTTCTAAGGCTCAGCTGACTTTCTCCGCCTCTAACGGGGCCTTCGCTTGGTGGGACCAATCCGCCTCGAGCTCCCGGACATCACTGCGGGAGCTTGATCAATTTTTGGCTACGGACACCCTTGCCGAAAACGATCGTTTCCGGCGGATCCGGAGAGTGCCGTGAGGTTGTCGGCGTTGGCGCTCTTGCTGCACGCGATGTCCTCGACGACTGAGTGGTGATGAGATCTGAGACTCGCCCCGCGGGGAAAATCTTCATAGGAAAACGAAAGATTCGGTCAAAACTGCGTTAGCTCTCGTCTCCGAGTCTGGATCCGTTCCCGAACAATCGGGACAGACTTGAAGGAGATTCGAGATGTCCCGTATTCCCGAGCCCGATCAGACCCCAGCCGGCCCGTCTTATGAGGGGCGGTTGCTCGACCGGCCAGATGACGAGGTGGTGGATCAGGGTGCCGGTTTTGACATCCGGACCCTCGTCAGCCGTCGTAGTGTGCTGAGCCTTGTCGGTCTGGGTGCGGGGACCGTTGCTCTCGCGGCGTGCTCGGCGACCGTCGGAGCCTCCTCCGCATCGTCATCGCCCGGGACCTCCGGCGCGACTTCGAGCACAACCCCCTCCGCATCTTCGAGCGCCGCTGCGGCGACAACGGAGATCCCAGACGAGACGAACGGGCCCTACCCCGCGGATGGCACGAACGGTGTGAACGTTCTCGAGGAATCGGGGATCGTCCGCAGCGACATTACGTCGAGCCTGGAGGGTGGCAACACCGTCGAGGGCGTTCCACTGTCATTCACCTTCACGATCAGCGACCTCGCGAATGGGAACGTACCGTTCGAGGGGGTGGCGGTGTATGCGTGGCAGTGCGATGCGAACGGTCTTTACTCGATGTACTCCGAGGGGGTGGAGGACGAAACCTACCTCCGTGGCGTGCAGGTTGCCGACGCGAACGGTCAGGTCACCTTTCAGACCATCGTCCCCGGTTGCTACACCGGAAGGTGGACGCACATCCACTTCGAGGTCTACCCCGACGCCGCCTCGGCCACCGAAGGTTCGAACGCGATCGCCATCTCGCAGGTCGCATTCCCTGAAGACATGCTCGACAAGATCTACAAGCTCGACGCCTACCCGGGGTCGGCGCAGAACCTCGCCGGCGTGGGCGGGCTCGACAGTGACAACGTCTTCAGCGACGGTGCTGACTTGCAGATGGGCACGTTCAGCGGGGATCCCGCGAGCGGGTACGTGGGTGCGCTCAGTGTCGCCGTCGACACGACAACCGACATGACACTTTCCGAGGCGCCCAGCGGAGGGGGCATGGGCGGCGGCCCTGACGGAATGGGCACGCCCCCCGACGGCGGTTCGCGCCCATAGCCATTCCCACGACAACCAACAACGAGACAGGAACCATCGCTCATGCTGCAAAACCTCACGGGCTGGCACGCCCTCATCATCCTCGCCATTGTCCTCATCATCTTCGGCGCCGCCAAGCTGCCGGCACTGGCCCGGAGCGTCGGACAATCCGTTCGTATCCTGAAAGACGAGGCAGCCGACTCGGCTACCGAGCCAGCGGCAACCGCGGATGGGAGATTCGCCACGAATGATGCCGTGCCCGCTTCGCCTCTCACGACCGCACCCGCCGCGGCATCAGAACCGACCACCCTGGCAGTCCCACTGTCGAGCCCGCGAGCATCGTGACCGCCGCCACCGCCGCGCGAGGGGACATGCCTCTCGGAGCGCATCTCAAAGAGGCGCGCGGGCGCACCCTCCGCGCAGCGGTGGCCCTCGTCCTGGCGACGGTCGCCGGCTTCGCCTTTTCGGACCAGATACTCGACATACTTCGCGTTCCGATCGAGCAGATCGCGGCCTCCCGCGACGCGAGCCTGAACTACGACAGCGTCACCGGCGCGTTCGACCTCAAGGTTCGCGTCGCCGTCGTCGCTGGCATTGTGATGGCGAGCCCGGTCTGGCTGTTCCAGCTGTTCCGCTTCCTCTCGCCCGGGCTCACACCCCGAGAACGCCGGTACACCTTCGGATACACGCTGACCGCGATCGTGTTGTTCATTGCCGGCTGTGCCCTCGGATTCACCGTGTTCCCTCACATGGTCGAGCTGCTCACCTCGTTCGCAGACACCGATGACAGCACGATCCTCACCGCCTCGACGTACGTCGACTTCGTGCTCAAGACCGTCGTCGCCACGGGGATCGCGTTCGTTCTCCCTTTGCTCATCGTGCTACTCAACGCCGTCGGGGTGCTGAGCGCCGCCACCATCACACGCAGCTGGCGGTTCGTCGTTGTCGGGATCACGGTCTTCAGCGCACTCGTCACGCCCGCTGCCGACATCATGTCCATGTTCCTCATCGCCATACCAATGTCAGCCCTCTTCGCAGGCGCGGTCGGCATCGCTCACCTCCATGACCGCCGTATCGCGCGCCGCATCGGTACATCTCCCGGACTGGCCCAGAAGAACGGATAACACAGTGTTCGGACTCAGCCTCGAAAAGCTCATCGTCCTCGCGATCTTCGCGGGTCTTATCATCGGCCCGCACAGGCTCACATCCGCCACGCGCACGCTCACCGACACGGTCCGCTCACTGCGCGCATACGTCGATACCGCACGATCTCGAGCCGTCGACGAGTTGGGCGTGCCCCTCACCCGCACCGAGTGGAACGACCTCAACCTGCATCGATTCGATCCGCGCCACCTCGTCAGAGAAGCGCTCAGTGAACCGGCCACCGCCGCAACATCGACCCCCGCCGAGCAACAAGCCCCCGCCTCCCCACTGGAAACTCCCGACGGGGAGGATCTTGCGGTGGGCGGAGAAGACCGCATCCGTCCCGGCCAGCGCTACATCACAACGGGCGACGCCGCCCACCCGCGCCGCATCCTCATCAGCGATCTTGCCCCCGACGACCCACGACGGCTGCAAGCAGAGACGATCGATCGACAGCGAATTGTTCTCGAAACCGCGACGTTGCACCGAACCGATACGGGACCCACGCCGACGGTCTGAGCCCCACCGGAAACAATCGTTTTTGGCCGCACCGCGTGAAGGCTGCTGAGGTGCATGTCGGAAACGTGGATCAGAACCTGGTTTTGGCGGGGGTTTTCGGCGGGGTCGAAGACCGCTACAGAACTACCGAAGCGATGAGCAGTACCGGTATCGACCCGATGGTGGTGATGAAGATGCTGTCGCTTGTAACGGCGACCGAAGCGTCGTACTGCTGAGCGTTATTGAAGACGTTTTGCGCAACCGGGAGCGCGGCCATGACCACAACGGCTCGAAGCACCTCGGGCGGGAGTGCGAAGGCTGAGCCGATTACCCAGGCGACGAGCGGCATGAGCAAGACCTTGATGACTGATGCGATCAAGACACTTTGTCAGTAGATCCGGGAGCCAGCACTCGCTGGCCGTGCAGAGAAATACCGAAACCGATGAGCACAGCTGGCACCGCGGCGGCACCCACGAGTTTGAGCGGCTCCATCATGACGCTCGGGAGTTCGATTCCCGTCACCGCGAGGAGCACGCCAACACCGAGGCGATGACTATTGGGTTCTTCACCGGCTGCAGCAGGATGCGTCCGACTCGAGCTTCACCGCTGGTTGCGATGTCGAGGACGGTCAGTGCAATCGGTGCCAGGAGCAAGACTTGGAGCAGGACGATCGGAGCCGGCGATGACGATCACAATGATCGCGAACCCGGTGAGCACGTCCAGCACATTCCGAAGAGTAACGGGCTCGTTGCGGCGCACGATCACGACCGAGCTCGCGAAGGCCCTCTAGGACCTGCCGAAAATGATCGCTTTCGGTGGTTCCGACGAGAAGGGTGGCGCGGATCGTCGTATTACCTCCGGGAGTCGAGCCGCAGACGCCATCACACACTCGCCTCGATTGCACGCCCCGGTGAGCGTCGGAGATTAAACGACGAAGGTAGCGGCCGATACCCGTTGAGGGCCCGTTTGGGGGCAGGGTTCTCCGAGGCTTTGCTGGGGTACCGCGTATGGGGACGCGTCACCGAGCGGGATCCGCTGCGATGCATCGCAGCACTGTTCGGCAGGCAGACCCCCGTTCTGCCTGCCGAGCAGTCGCGCCGCCCATCCGCCGGGGAATAGGGAAGCCGAGCCTAACCGAAGGGCGCCGCGGAATGGTAGCGCTTCCACCTCGTGAGGGCGAGGGGTTCAGAATCGCCCCAGCCATTCCCTATGTTTCAAATGTCGACATGCCCCCAACGCGTCGACACTGCGGGCGCAGCACCCCGGGTGAAATTGTGCACGCCTGGGGGCGGCTTCCACCGAGTAATGCTCGATGTGGAGGCCGCCCTTCCTTCCACGGGTCCCTCCGGCCCCAGAGACGGCAGTTCCCCGGGCCTCTGCTTTCCCCGCATGCTCAGACGACGTCCGCACCCTCCTCGCCCTCATGTTTCAGAGAGTGCTGGTGACGTCGATCAGCGTCGTCAGCATCGCCTCGAGGTCGTTAACGGCGGACCCGGGGGAGTACCCGTTCGCGCGCTACGCCTTCGAATGACTCCGCGCCACCGAGCTGTGAGGGTTCGCCCCCGGGGTGCACGCGCAGGTGCCGGATGATCGCGACCTTTGCGGGGCTGCCGAATGCCGTCACTGCGTCGGCGATGTCGTCGGCGCCGGTGGGGTGGGCGTAGCGCGGCGTGGGCTGATCCTCCACGGGGGGGGCATCCGGCACGTGGTGAGCGGGGCACCGCCGGCTTTCACCATATCCCTGGGACGGGGGGCGCCTCACCTGGGGGTGTGGACCAGGTGAGGCGTCGGCGGTGTGTAGAAGACCGCCGCGTGCAAGCTACACCCGGCCCGGCTGCACGCACCAGGGATATGGTTCTCGCAGGCGGTTCGATGTCGCTCAGACGGCCCCGCGGGCTCCCTCCGGCGGGGCCGTCGCATGCGGGGGTATCACCGGGAGGTTGCTGATGGGTCGTCTGATGTACGAGGGGCACACGGTGCTCGAGGTCGACGACCGGACCCTTGCGCATCTGGAGGTCCTGATCGGAACAAAGCTGCGCCGGGGTGAGCCGTTCATGTTCATGTGGGACGACGAGTCGCACATCGGCGGGGGCAGGTCGACGGTGTGGGTGCACAGCCGCTCCTCGCTCGTGTACCGATACCGGGGCCGCGTCGATCAGATCAACCCAGCATGGGTGAGAGCACTCGCGTCCCGAGCGAACAGCCCGGCCGGTCTGGTCACCGTCGACGAGCCGGCTCCGAGCGGCCCTACTGGCTGATGAGGTCCAAGAGCTCCCTCAAGCTCAGGCGGTTCCGCTGCGTATCCGGTGGAACCGCCGCCACAGTCAGAGATTTTGCGTCACTGGCTGCCTCGGGGTCCGACGTCTCCTCGGCGTCTTCCTCGCGCCCAATTGAACGCGCTTCGAGGTACGTGCAGAGCCGTGCGGCGACGGACAGCTCCGCGGAGAGGGTGTGGAGCTGTTCACTGCTGAGGTCGGTGTCGTTCAGGGCGGGGACGATCGTGACACGCCGCTTTGCTTCCCCGATCTCAACCGGTTGCATGTAAAGCGACGCGGCGGCGCTTCCTAACTGCATGATCACCAGGCCGGTGTCTGCTCCGTCAGAGCCGTCTTGGAGGATCACACGGATGTGGTCACCAGCAACGTTGGCGTTGCGAAAGTCGGTGAGCCAGTTTTCGAGTGTCTGCTTGCTGCGGAACGGCATCAGACCTTCTTCGTCGGGTCGCTGCACAAAGTGCGCGCGGCCGGCCCCGAACGCTCTCTCATTATCGACTGATCCGCACAGTTGACGAACTAGGCGGCGCCGTTCCGCTCCGAGGATCGGTTCGAGACAGTGCCAGCAGAATGACATCTCGCGAGGTGGCGGCTGTCCCCGTGGTTTTCGCAGCGAGCCGGACCAAGATTCGGCACACACAACGGGGGTTCATCTGCCGAACCTTGGTCTGTACGCCACGGCTTCGACAGGTCCCCACATCTGATTCCGGCGCGCAACTGCACCCCCAAAGTGCAGACGTACCCAGCGAGCGTAGAACGATTCATGTCGGAAAGGAGCTTCGTGAGGAAGACCTCATGGGATGGAGGGTGAGGTGACCGTGTCGCCCGTCCCCTAAATCGATCATCGGACCGGTCGCTCGTTCCGGTGTGGGGACCTTTGTCGGTCTTATCTCTGGGATGACGTACGGTTCGTCTATCTGGGCCTGAGTGGCTGGAGGAGGGTGGGGCGAGGATGCCTTTATTTGAAATGGAAGCGAGTCGACGTGGTCGGCTTCGTGTGTTCATGCGGGCGCAGTTTCCGTTTGCGGTGGGGACCGCGTTTATCGGGGTTGTTGCTGGTGTCGCACACCCGACCGGTTTGCTCACGCCTGTTGTTCTAGCGGGATTCCTGTTGACGGCGATCGCGACCATCGCGGGCGTAGTCCTTCCGTGGGAGAAGGTGGCGCCTTCCTGGTTGATCCCCGTTGCAGTGGTCGATCTCATCGCGGTGGCGTTGCTGCGTGCGGAGCTCATGACGTACGTGCCTGCCGTGACGGTCCTTGCCCTCTTCCCCATCTTGTGGCTCGCCTACGGGTTCCCCTGGTACGGGATCGTGGTCGCCGTGATCGGTGCAGCGCTGGTGACCTCGTACCGCTTCGTATATCTGGGTGAGTGGCCTGAAACCGGGGCCGCGTGGGCCACTGTGGTTGCTTTCCCTGTTCTGGTGATCGGGATCGCAATCATTGTGTTCGTCGCTGCACGTCACTTGCGACGCAACGCGCAGCGGCTCGCAGCGGCGTCTCGCGCGCAGGCGGCAGCGCTGCGGGAGGCGAAGGACGCAGAAGCGATCGCGCTCGGGATTCTCAACACCGTCAACGCGGGTGTCGCGTTCTACGACAACGAAGGCAAGCTCGACGTCGCCAACCCTCTCGCCCACCAGATGGTGGAAATGGTCGGGTTCAAGCTCGACCAGCCACCCTACGCAGGCGACAACGTTCTAGCCGCCGACCGTATGAGCGCGATCCCGTACAACCAGCAGATCATCCCGCGCGCTCTGCGCGGAGAAACAGTCACCAACCACGTCGAATGGTTAGGGCCCCCGGACGCTCAGGTCGCAATTCTGGCTTCCTCTGGACGCGTTCATCGCGAGGACGGTCAGCTTCTGGGCACTGTTGTCGTGGCGTATGACGTGACCGAGTTGGCAGATGCTGTCGAGGTCCGTGAGCAGTTCCTGCGCACCGTGTCACACGAGTTGCGAACTCCCATCACGAGCATCACCGGGTTCCTCGACCTCATCGCCGACGCCGCAGATCCAGCCGACGAGAAGCTCCGCGGTTACGTGGAGATCGTGACCCGCAAGACAAACGACCTGTTCAACCGCGTGGGAGATCTCCTGCACGCCAACGACAGTGAGAAGACCCTCAGGATCAGCGTCCTGGACGTCGGGAGAGTCGTGCAGGCCGCAGCGGGCAATGTGACTCCGTTCGCGGCTGCTCGAGGTATGCGGATCGACATCGTCGGTCCGGGACCCGCACGTGCGCATGCGGACGGGGATCAGCTAGTCATCGCAGTCTTCGAGCTCCTCACCAACGCGGTCAAGTTCGGTGCGCCCGAGAGCGCCGTGACGCTCAGCTACCGTGCGCGGGGAAACCGGATCGAGATTGCGGTCACCAATGTGGGTCCGGGTATTACCCATGCGGAACAGCGTCGCGTGTTCGACCGGTTCTACCGCACCCCCTACGCGCGCTCGCGCGAGATCCAAGGGTTCGGCCTCGGACTCACCAACGTCCGTGCGATCGCCCTCGCACACGACGGTCACGTTCACATCGACAGCCTCCCTGGCAGGCACACCACCATCACCATCGATATCCCCACCGCCCAACCACCGCGCTGAGCTTCACGCTCGGAGGCGGATCACGCCAGGCTGCCACGAAGCCCGCAGTTGGAAACGCTTAGAACTGGTGCCAGCTCCAACGCGTGACTACGACACCGCCGCCACAGACCTTGAAGGAGTAGCTACCGGACGTGCTAACGACCAGCGTGCTGGACTTGATGAGATCCCGGCAGAGATAGCTGACGTTGATGTACGCACGGCCTCGGCACGAGAACACGATGTTCCCCGAGGTTGTCCCGGTTGGAGCGCCTGAGCATGGTGCCGCAACTTTCGCCGCCACGCTCGGAGTGGCGGGTACCACAACCGACGCCACAGCGAGGCCGGCAGCGACCGCCGCTCCCACAAGAAGTTTCCTCACGCCCACTGCCAACAGTTCCTCTCCAATCGTTGCGCCCAACCAGATCTGGTACTGCCCAGTTAGGACGCCGCGGAGGATCTCGTCAAGGATTTCCCCATGGGCTGGATAAAATAGAAGCTGTCAGCTGCGATTGCGCATCGAACAGGGCTCTATGAGGAAGACCTCATCGACGGTCCGATCCGCACGGCCTTCGCGCAGGAACACTCATTCGTCATGGGGGACAGCCTCAGCCATACTCTTCGCCGCCCGCGCTCGCTGACGGCGGAGAGCGACGAGCAGAACGACGCCGACGAGTGCGACAGCGCCCACCAGCAGTGCGTAGAGCGACCACGGGACAGCGGGGAACGCGACATCGACGGAGATGGGCGCGACAGCGCCCGCGCCAAGCCCGATGCCTTCCGGGCGGACGGTGAGTGTGGTGCTGAGCCACCCGATCGAGGTCGCCTCGATGGTGCGCTGCATCTCAACCGTCGAACCGGGGATCACCTCCGGAAGGCCGGCCGTTCCAGCGTCGGTTCCGAGGAGACCGAGCGGCCCGGCCACGGAGACCTTTTCCACGCCTGTGATGCGGGTATTGCCGGTGTTCTCGAGGGCATAGGTGACGGTCACGACTCCGGTGTCGAACGGATTCCACGACGGCTCGTAGGATGCGGTGGCCTGCGTGATCTGCGCGGAGGGGATGAGGGCACCGGCGACGCGGGCGTTGATCCGCGTGCCGAGCCGGCGGTCCACCGCGAGGGTCTGGGACGCGTCCGACGTGACGAGCGAAGTGACGATCCCGGCGGCGTGGTCGCCGGGTCGGGCATCGTTCGGCACGGTGATGGTGAAATCGATCTCCGTGTGGGCGCCGGGGGAGAGCCGGACGGATGACTTCTCGATCTCCACCCAGGTGCCGGCGCCCTCACTGGTCGTGCCGTCAAGCAGGACGTCGACATCGCCACCTGAGGTGGTGAACGCGTCCGCGGCGTAGACGTCGAGAGGAAGCTCGACCGTGCCGGTGTTGACGACGATCATCGAGTCGCGGATCACTTCGCCCGGTGCCACGTCGTACCCGAAATTGCCGCGGCCGCTGCCGAGGTCGTTATCCGCGGTCTCCACGGTCCACCCAACGACATCCTGCGTGGCGGTATCCGCCATCGCTATCGACGGTGAGGCGAGCACAAGCAGACCGGCCGCCAAGAGCGGGGTGGCGACAGCGGCGGGAAATGAGAGCGGCACGGGTGGTCCTTCTGATGAGAGGGGGAGGGGCCCGGCGCGCGCCGGGCCCCTCCCGCGGTGTCACTGCAGCGCGGTGACGGTCAGCTTGCTCGTGTACGCGCCGGCAGCGATGTCGCCGGGCAGGACGAGCGAGAGGTCGGCTCCGACGACCGCCGCTGCCGCCGTCGACGACGCGGCCAGGACCCGGGAGCTGCTCAGGCCCTGTCCGCCGAGGCGAGAGGAGGTGACCTCAGCGCCCTTCGCGATCGAGACGCCGCCCTGCACCACCTTCGGGGTCCAGCCCAGATACCCGGCCGAGAAGGACTGGCCTGCTGCGGAGGTGAAGTCGCTTGCCTGGCCGGAGATGCTCCAGCTGTACGGGGTCGTCCCGCCCGTCCGAGTGTCGGTCACGATGATGTTGGTGAGGGTGCCGTCGGCGACGAAGGTGTCGCCTTCCTGCACCGCCGTGCCGAGATCAGCGGGGCTCGCGTTGGCGAACGTCCAGCCAAAGGATCCGGACGGCTCCTCCACCTGATCGGGAACCTCCACGACGACGTCCTCCGCACCGGCGAAGGCGACTGGGTTGAACGACTCGAACGGCGCGTAGGTCGCGCCGCTTCCGGCGTACGTGTAGATGCCGTAGCGACCGGCGAGCAGGTCTCGCTCCGCGGTCGTCGACACGTTCAATGTGGCCGTGAACGACCCGTCGGCATTGAGCGTGATGGCGCCGCCCGCTGAGCCGCCGACCGCCGCGTGGCTCTCTGCAGGGAGTGCCCACTTCGTGTCGAACCGCTGGCTGCGTGTCGCTGCCGCAGCGCCCGTCGACGGCTGCCACGCCTCAGCGAATTTGCCGAAGGCGACATATGCGCCGACGAACTGGTTCTGCAGCGGCGGACGGCTGCCGGTCGTGGCAGCGCCGGCGGGAAGGAACCCCGTGCCGGTGACTGTGATCGACTCACCGGAACGCGCGATGCCAGCGGTCTTCGAGACCGTCACCGTCGGAACGGACGGCTGTGCGGCGGCGGTGTAGGACACGCTCAGCGGGCTGGCGGGCTTGCGTGCGTCGGCAGCGCCGCCGGAGGAGTACCAGTAGCTGCCCTGGCCGGTGAGGACCTGGAAGTCGACGAACGACTGCGGGAAGGCGCCCGCGTTTGCCCCGCCGGTCACCTGCGGCGTGCCCGAACCGGTGTTCACGGTCTTCCCGAGGTATTCCGGGGTCACGGTGAACCCATCCGCGTCGACGTCCACACCGGTGAGCGTGGCAACGACAACGTCGTCGACTGGGGCGAGCTGCTCGAACTGATCCGGGTCGTCCATCGAGGTGCCATATCCACCCAGCGTGGCGGTGATGGTTCCGGTGCCATCTGCGGCGACGCTCAGATGCGGGTCAGTGATCCACGATCGCGTCATGCCCGAGTAGAACGCAGAGGTGAACGTGCCCTGCCACTGGATTTCCGCGGTCCCCGCTGCCGGGTCGACCGTGCCGGTACCCCCGCCGATACGCACGACGTGGCCTGAATTGTTGCCCGCACCCGTGCTCAGGCGGGTGCCGTTCGCATCCGTGCTCAGACCGGCGAACGTCGCGTCCGCGAAGCTGCCGTCTGCCTGACGCTTCAAGATGTCGACGTCGCCCTCGGTCTGCTTCCAGTTCGTCGCCGTCACCCGGTCGCTGGCGGAGGTAGCGGTGACGATGCCCGCGCTGAGCAGGTTGTAGGTACCGGGGGCGAACGCCGCAGCATTCGCCTCAGCGTTGATCCCCCACTCGAACACGGCACCCGTGACACTCGTCTGCACAGCGCTCGCCGGCGTCGCGGCTGCAACCGCGCCCAGCGCGAGCACTCCCGCGGTGGCGACGGCGACAACGGTGCGCGTCCGACGACTTCGGAGCGCGATCGATCTGTCCATTGATGATCCCTTCGGGTTCCGCCCTCCCGTCACACGGTCATCGGGAACCGGCGCATTCATCCGAGCGGATGTGGGAACATAGGCAAGCCTTACCTAAGCATGACCAATGAGAATCGTGCAATATGGGAGTAAGGCTGCCCTAACTTCCCGAGGTGACATGCGCTCCCGACTCTCTCGCGCTCCAATCGTGCTCGCGCTCACGACCGCACTGTTCGCTGCGCTTACCGCATGCCAGGTGCAGGGTGGCGGCGACGCCTCTGGCCCCTCCGCTTCCCCCGCTCTTGCTGACGTGCAGGTGCTCGCTGACCCGCTCGGCTGGGAGGGGCCGTCCACGGCGGTTGCCGCGCAGTCCTCGATCGAGCCGCTGACCGGCGCGGAACCCGCGCTCCCGGCCACGGTGGTCGACGCGCAGGGCACGCAGGTGACGGTCACCGACACGTCCCGCATCCTCACTCTGGACATCTACGGCTCGCTCTCGCGCATCGTGTTCGAACTGGGCCTCGGCGATTCCGTAGTGGCCCGCGATACCTCGACAGCGTTCCCTGAGGCCTCGAATCTGCCGGTGGTGACCGAGAACGGGCACGATCTGAACGCCGAGGCGATCCTCGACGCGGCTCCGAGTGTCATCCTGACGGATACGAGCCTCGGGCCCTGGGACACGATCCTCCAGATGCGTGACGCCGGGATCCCGGTCGTCGTCGTCGAGTCGCACCGGTCGCTCGAGAACATCGATGACCTCACCGAACAGGTGGCAGCCGCGCTGGGGGTGTCCGACCGCGGGGAGGAACTTGCTGCACGGTCCACGGCCGCCGTCGAGGCTAAGATCGCCGAGATCGCCGAGGTCGCACCGACGAGTCCGAACGAGCGTCTGCGGATGATGTTCCTGTACGCCCGCGGTCAGTCCGGGGTGTACTACCTCTTCGGTGAGGAGTCCGGTGCCGACAGCCTCATCACCGCCCTCGGTGGAGTCGATGTGGCAGCGGAGATCGGGTGGCAGGGCATGCGGCCGGTGACCGACGAGGCCCTCGTCGACGCCAACCCCGACCTGCTCATCATGATGACGAAGGGCCTCGAGTCCGTCGGGGGTGTGGACGGTCTGTCAGAGCATCTGCCGGCAGTTGCCCAGACGGATGCCGGTCGGAACCGGCGCATCGTGGATATGTCCGACGCGACGGTGCTCAGCTTCGGACCCGCATCCGCAGACGTGCTCGACGCCCTCGCCGTCGCGATCTACGCGCCCGAGGCCGTCGGGTGACCTCCGCCGTCGCTGAGCGACCCATGCTCTCTCCCCCTCGTGTCGCAGTTCCGGCGCGCCCTCGTACGCTGGCAATCGCCGTCCAGGCCGCCATGGGGCTCGCACTGATCGTCCTTCTTGTCGTATCGGCGGGAACGGGTCAGCTCGCCATCCCGCCCGACCAGGTCGTCGGCGCATTCATCCGCGGGTGGAACGACGCCCTGTCAGCGATCGGCTGGGACGCGCTGGCGCTCCCACCGGGCGCGGCCATGGCGCACGTGAACGGAGAAGCGACCCTCTGGCTGATCCGGATGCCGCGGCTGTTCATGGCCGTCCTCGTCGGTGCGACACTGGCCGTCGCCGGTGTCGTCATGCAAGGCGTCTTCCGCAATCCACTGGCCGAGCCCGGTGTCATCGGCATCTCCTCAGGTGCGGCGGTCGGCGCCGCAGCCGCCATCGTGTTCGGCCTGTCGTTCGCGGGTCCGCTCACCTTGCCCCTCCTTGCCTTCGCCGGCGGACTGGCCGCCACGGTCATCGTCTACTCGGCGTCGCGCGCCGACGGGCGGACGGAGGTGGTCACACTCGTGCTGACGGGTATCGCCGTGAACGCCGTCGGTGGCGCGATCATCGCCCTGTTCACCTATCTCGGCTCGACCCAGGAGCGCGAACAGATCGTGTTCTGGCAGCTCGGGTCTCTCAACGGCACCCGGTGGCAGGATCTCGCGATCGTCGCCCCACTCGCGATTATCGGCATCATCGCGTGCACCCTCTTCGCGCCGAGTCTCGATCTCCTCGCACTCGGCGAGCGGCAAGCCGAGCACCTCGGCGTGCGCGTGGAGGGACTCCGGATCGCGGCCATCATCGTCATCGCGCTCCTCACGTGCGCGGCAGTGGCATTCGTGGGGATCATCGGATTCGTCGGCCTCGTCGTCCCGCACCTCATGAGGATGATCCTCGGACCTGCACATCGCCTCCTCCTTCCCGCATGTGCGCTGGGCGGGTCGCTCCTACTGGTGGCCGCCGATCTCGTCGCCCGCACCGCCATCGCCGGGTCAGAACTCCCCATCGGAATGATCACGGCCCTCATCGGCGGACCATTCTTCTTTTGGCTCCTCCGCCGCACCCGCCGCAGATCCGGAGGCTGGGGATGACCGTCGTCCTGCGCGCACGCGGACTCACCGTGAACGCCGGCGGCCGCCGCCTGCTCGATGACGTCGACCTCGACCTGCACGCCGGGGAAGTCCTCGCGCTCGTCGGACCGAACGGGGCGGGCAAGTCCACGCTGCTCTCTGTCCTGGCCGGAGACCGAGCGGCCGCCGGGTCCGTGGAGCTCAGCGGGCGAGCCCTCGAATCGTGGACGGCGTCGCAACGAGCACGGCGCCGGTCCGTCCTCACGCAGAGCAACGAGGTGTCCTTTCCCTTCCTGGCCGTCGACGTGGTCCGCATGGGGAGGGCGCCATGGCGCCGACGCGCCGAAGCGGCCCGCGACGAGACAGCCGTCGCTGAGGCGCTAGACGCGGGTGAGGTCACGGCGTTCGCGGAGCGCCCGGTGACCGCGCTCTCCGGCGGCGAACGAGCGCGCGTCTCCTTCGCCCGGACGGTCGCGCAGGAATGCCACATCGCGCTGCTGGACGAACCGACAGCGAGCCTGGACATCCGACACCAGCACCGCGTGCTCGCAAAGACCCGCGAACGGACAGTCACGGGAGGCGCGGCCGTGGTCGTCCTGCACGACCTCGTCCTCGCCGCCGCCTACGCCGACCGCATCGCCGTGCTGGATCGCGGCTCGATCGCCGCGATCGGGACGCCCCGAGAAGTGCTCGACCCCGTCCTCCTGACGAAGGTCTACCGTCACCCCGTCCACGTCGTCGAAGGGCCGCACGGCGGCCTCGTCGTCCTCCCCGAACCCGCCGGTGCGCTGCCCAACGCCCTGGCAGAACCCGCCCAGGAGCACTCCTCATGACACCCACACATCGGTTCATCGCCGCGGCCGCGACGCTGACCGTCAGTTTGATCGCCGCCCTCGCCCTCGCGCCCGCCGCCTGGGCTGCGGCCTCCGTGTCGGTCCGAACAGCCGACGGCGCGGCGCCCGCGGCCGACGCGGCGACCAGCATCACGGTCTCGGGAACGGGATTCCAATCCATCGTCGGCGGGTTCGGGGGTGTCTACGTGCTCTTCGGCTGGGTGGACGGCGACGCGTGGCAGCCGAGCGCGGGCGGGGTCGTCGGAGACGACTATCGCTACGTGCCGGACGCGGAGGCCGCCGAGAACAACGGCTACCAACGCTTCATCGCCTTCCCCGGCGGGCAGACAGAGGAGTCCGCCAATGCGGTCCTCGCCGAGGACGGCTCCTGGTCGATCGACATGGTCATCCCGGGAGCGTCGTTCGACAGCCGCGACCGCGACGGCAGCGTGAGCGCGGTCGACTGCCGACAGGTCACGTGCGGCATCATCACCATCGGCGCGCACGGCGTGAAGAACGCGAACAACGAGACCTTCACGCCGATCGCCTTCACCACGGACGACAAGCCGGCGACGTCAGAAGAGGCGCCCGCGGAGAGCCCAGTCGCCGCGGCGGGAGACGTCCGTGTCGGCGTGGAGTCCACGACCGTGCAAGCGGGTGCCGCCATCGTCTTCACCGGGCGCGGCTTCACCGCCGGCGAGCAGGTCGTCGCGTCGCTGGACGGCGGACTTGCCGCGGTCGGTCCCCTCACGGCCGGTTCGCAGGGCGAAGTCGCTGCGGCCGTGCAAGTTCCACGCGAAGTGCGAGACGGCACGCACCTGCTCACCCTGCGCGGTGCCGGATCAGGAGCGGTTGCCGAAGTCGAGGTGAGCGTCACCGGCGGAACCGCCGTCGCGGCCGTTGCCGCCGTCGAACAGGCGCCGTCCTGGGCCATCATCCTGATGCTCGTGGCGAGCGCGGTCTCGATCCTCCTCATCGTCGCCAGTCTCATCACCGCCATCGTGCGTGCAGGTCGCCGGCGTCGAGAGCGGCGGTCTCGCTCCGTCGCGGAGGTCTCGGCGTGAGGGGCATCCGATCGGCCGCGACGGCGCTGCGCGCGCTTGCCACCCTCGTCCTGGTGGGTGGCACCGTCGGGGTGCCGGCCGCTGCCTTCGCGACGGCACCGGACGACATCGTCGTGGTCGTCCCCGAACGCGACGACCAGTCAAATCCGCCAGAGGGTGGCCTCGTCCTCGACGACGCGCAGCTGAGATGGGGCCTGAACGCCGAGTCCGGCAGCGGCGCCTTCGCGGGTGGTTGCAACTTCCTCAGCGCCGGGCAAGCGGGCGACACCGGTGGTGCCCGCGTCTGGACGGAAGCAGACGGGTTCTACCGCGCCGAAAGCGGCTCGGTCCGCATCGAGAAGCCAACCGGCGACGGAGCGTGGGAGGCCGCGAGCTGGGCCACGAAGTGCCTCGACCCCTCGGGCGCGCCGGTCACGGCATCCTCCACCTCGAGCGCGACCGGCAATCAGGTCGTGATGGATGCTGGCGTGGGCACGCGATCCGACAGCGGACTCGAGATCCGGTGGAGCGGATCGTTCTCGGTCGTCTTCTACGGGGGTATGACGTACTGGAGCGTGAGCGACCCCGTCCTCACACTCGACGAGAAGGGTTCCGGTCGCCTCACCGCGACCGCGAGCGGCTTCGCGACCTCGATGGAGGACCTCACCAACTGGCAGCCCATCGCAGCCCGTCAGATCGTCCTCGCCGACATCCACGGCGCGGATTCACAGGAGGGCGAAGGCTTCACGGTCACCCCCGAGTACCTGGGTGTGACGAGTCGAGGCTCAGGTCAGATCGACCGCGGGTCATCGGACGCATCCATCTGGGGCTCGTTCCCGCAATCGTTCGTCGACTTCCACCGGCTCACCGGGCAGCAGGGATACTGGGTCACCACCGGCGGGATTCGGGATGCCGCGAAGCCGGCCTCTCCGCTCACGGTCAGCTTCGACGCTGCCGCTCCGATCGACGTACCGCCTCCCACCACAGGCACAGCCTCCGCCGGGTCGCCGGCGAAGACGCAGCGCCCCGCGCTGCCGCTGCCCGCGCCGATCGCGGCACCTCTCGCCGAGGTCGTGGCCGCGAACGCGCCGCTGGTCACGCAGCTGTTGCCGCCAGGTCTCATCCCGCAGGCGGCAGCCGGGCTTCCGGCTCTTGTCCTGCCGCTGCTCGGGACCGGAGCCGCGTTCGGTCTGGGAATCGTGGCAGTCCTCAGCCTCCTGAGGCTGCTTCCGTGGCAGACGACAAGCCGGGTAGGCATCGTTCCCGGACAGGATGGAACCCCCGTCGATTCCGCGTAGCGCCGCGGACGATCGGCGTCAGGGTTCGTGACGTTCTTCGAGAAGCGTGTGGATGAGCACATCGCTGGCGAACTGTTCGATGTCGTCGGTGCGCCAGTGCCGTTCGATGGCGAAGAGACGCCAGAGGTCGGGTCTGAGGATGCCGTGAACGATGTCCGCGGCCTTCTCCGGCGACACGGTCAAGCCCCGCACCAGGTGCACAAGCGTGCGCTGATCGCGATGTCGTCCAGCTTCGAGCTCACGGACGTCCGGTTCGAGCTCCGAGTCGTGCGCAGCAGCATCCGCGAATACCTGCCAGATCGGGTACGAGCGCTCCGCGAGGCGGAGCGACTCCGACACGAGGGTGCGAATCTGCACCCGGGGGTCGGGCTCGGCTGCGAACGTCGACACCCAGGGCAGATCGGGAACTGATGCCGCGTTCCCGGATCCGACGACCGCGTTCCGTCCGACGTCTCGGAGCAAGTCTGCCTTCTGCCCGACGGCGAGATAGATCGTCTGCACGGACACGCCCGCCGCCTGGGCGATGGCTGCCACGGAGGTATGCACGTACCCGTCAGCGAGGAAGGCGTCGCGCGCCGCGGCGACGATCCGCTCTCGCGTACGAGCTCGCTCGCGGAGAGCGCGTTGCTGTCGAGCGGTGGCGTCGTATCGACGACGCGCTTGGGGATCGGCGTCCGTCATGGCTATATTCTAACTTGAACCGGATTCCATTGTGAATGGAGGGAGCGTCGTGGCCACTGTCATCGCAGCGTGCGCACCGTTGCGAGGCCATGTAGATCCAGTCCTTGGAGTGGTGCGTGGCCTGGTCGCGGACGGGCATCGCGTTGTCATGACGACCGGATCACGCTTTGAACCCCTCGTGCGGTCCGCGGGCGCAGAGTTCGTCGCGCTGAGCGGGCGAGCGGACTTTGACGAGCGTGATCTTGATGCCTACTTGCCGGATCAGCACCGCTATCGGGGCGTCGCTCTGTCGCAGTACCAACTGCAGCACACCTTCATCCATCCGCTTCCGGACCAGTGGGCGACCATCCGAGATCTGCTGGGATCGACGAACGCCGACATCGTGATGGTCGATCATCTCTTCGCCGGAGTCACGCCGCTGCTCGCGCTTCCGACGGATCAGCGTGTGCCGGTCGTCGGGTTGGGGATCGGCCCGTTGGCGCAGTTGAGCGCCAATGCTGCGCCGGCGGGGATGGCGTTGCAGCCGTCCTGGACCGCGGTCGGCCGGCTGCGGAATCGTCTGCTCAACACGGTCGCCACGCGGGTCGTGTTCCGAAAGACGCAGGGGCTCGCGCGGCGCCTCTTCGCGGAGGCGACCGGGCACCCGCTTCCGTCCGACTTTCCATTCATTCTCGATCTCACCTCCCGCTTCGACCGGCTCCTGCAGCTCGGACCGCGCGAGTTCGAATATGCGCTCACCGATCTCGCCGCGGGGGTGCGCTTCGTCGGTCGACCCGCGGGCGCCCTCGCGGAGGTTCCGCTCCCGGACTGGTGGGACGAGGTGAACGACGGTCGCCCGATCGTCCATGTCACGCAAGGCACGCTGGCAAATGGTGACTTCACCGCGCTGCTTGTCCCTGCCCTGGAGGGACTGGCGGACCTCGATGCGCACGTCGTGGTGAGCACTGGCGGTGCGGACGTCGCCGCTCTCGGCGCGCTGCCCGCCAACGCAAGAGCGGCCGCGTTCCTGCCGTACGATCGCCTGCTGCCGCGGCTGCATGCGCTGGTGAGCAACGGAGGCTTCGGAACGGTCCTCGCGGCGCTGGGCCACGGTGTTCCCGTCGTGATCGCCCCCGGGGCGGAGGACAAGCCGGAAGTAGCAGCCCGCGTCCAACACTTCGGCGTCGGCATCAACCTGCGCACCTCCCACCCGACCGCCGCGCAGATCGCCTCGGCCGTCGATACGGTCCTCAACGAACCTCGCTATCGCGCAAACGCCGTCGATCTGGCTGACGCCATCACTCGATACGAACCGCGCCTTGCCGTGCGCAAAGAGGCGGCCGCGCTGCTAGGGGGCTGAGATTCACAGGCCGGGTGCTGGCGCCATGCTGGGGGGCCGGCGTCAGCACCCACTTCTCCAATGCAGACGTGCTATAGATCTTCGATCTGCTCCGCGATGAACTCCGCCATCGCGTCAGCTCCGTCATGGTCGTCCGCGGTGACAGTGACGACTGCGTTCCCGGCGAAGATCACGAGCTGTCCGTACGCGCCGTGCAGCCGCCACGCCGCCCCGGGACCGCCCCACCCCGCGAGACCATACCGGCTGTAAGAGGGCCCGGTGCCGGCGACCACCGTCTGCGTGTGCATCAGGTCGATCCATTCCGCCGACAGGAGGCGCTGCTCTCCCCATACGCCACGGTCGCCGATCAGTCGACCCACCCGGGCGAGCTCCTCCGTGCGGAGATGCAGTCCGCCACCCGCGGCGATGAAGCCGCGCGGGCACCTGTCCCAGGTGACATCACGGATGCCCAGGGGTTCCCACAGCCGAGGTTCCAAGAAAGCGGGAATGTCGCCGACCCTCACGTGGAGCACACGCATGGCGGTGTACGTGCTCGCGTTCGAATACTGAAACTGACGGCCGCGCGACGGTCGACGGAGATACTCCACCGCGAGGTCGGGATGGTCCGTGAGCAGCGTCTCAGACCAAGGGAAATCGACGCCGGTGGTCATGGTGAGAAGATGCCGGAGGGTCACCAACTCGGTGCCGGAGCCGACCTCCGGAACCTCGAGGTACTCCACAATCGGTGTATCGAACGAGAGGAGGCCCTCGTCGGCGGCCATGGCCGCAGCAAGTACGCACACGCCCTTTGACACCGAATGAATGTCTTCCCTCGTATCGGGCGTCCATCGGTGAACGGCCTCATCGGAACCGACCCGGACATGGACCCCGCGTGCGCGGAAACCCGACGCCGCGACTCGGGCCGTGATGGCGTCGCGAACCGTCGCAGCGATCATCAAGGCCCTCCCAACGTGCATGTCCGACCGGGGGAGGGCGAACGCAGCGTTCCGCGCACGCCTCCGGCTAGGTAAGGCTACGCTTACCTCTCGTGGACACAGAGCTGCGCGGTGATGACCTCGTCCTCGCTTATGGGCGCCAAGAGGTGGTGCACGGGGTGTCCGTGCGCATCCGCCCGGGCATCGTCACAGCGCTCATCGGCCCGAACGGCAGCGGCAAGTCGACAGTGCTCCGCGCACTCGCGCGTCTCCACGAACGCACGTCCGGCGAGGTCCAGGTGCGCGAAGGCGACGCTGTGTTGTCGCCGCTCTCGGCTCGAGACTTCGCGCGCCACGTGACATTGCTGTCCCAGTCCCGACCCCACCCCTCCGGTCTCTCCGTTCGGGATGTTGTCGCGTACGGCCGGCATCCGCATCGTCGCCGGTTCGCCGCCATGACGCAGGGGGACCTCGATGCGATCCATCGCTCCCTCGAGCTCACCGGTCTCGGTGCGATGCAGGGCCGTGCCGTCGATCAGCTCTCCGGCGGTGAACTGCAGCGCGTCTGGCTCGCGACCTGCCTCGCCCAGGACACCGGCGTCTTGCTGCTCGACGAGCCCACCAACCACCTCGACCTCCGCTACCAGGTCGAGACGCTCGATCTCGTGCGCGAACTCGCCGACGAGCACGGCACTGCCCTCGGGATCGTCCTCCACGACCTGGGCCAGGCCGCGACCGTCGCCGACGAGGTCGTGCTGCTGCACCAAGGCCGCGTGGTCGCGCACGGTGCCCCTGAGCACGTGCTCACCTCCGGCCACCTCAGCGAGGTGTACGGACTGCGGATCGAGGTCGACCGCGATCCTGCGACCGGCTTCATCCGCGTGCATCCGCGAGGTCGTCATCACGGCCGCGCCCTCGCGTGAGCCGCCCCCTTCCTTCCCGCCACCTGCCCATCACCGAAAGAGACTCATGACCCGTCGTCCTGCGCGCCCCCTGCTCGGCGCTGCGATGCTCCTGCCCCTGCTGCTTATCACCGCCTGCGGAACGACGCAGACGGGCGACGACGCGGCGACGCCCTCGGCTGCCGCCAGCGCCGACTGCGCCGATGACACCACCGCGACCTCGACGGGCCCGGTGTCGCTGACGGATGCCTTCGACCGGACGGTCGAGCTCGACGCGCCCGCCGAGCGCATCGCCGTGCTGGAGTGGCAGCAGATCGAGGACGCGCTGACCCTGTGCGTCACCCCCGTCGCGGTCGCCGATGCCGAGGGGTACACGACATGGGACACCGCAGAGGTGCTCCCCGGGAGCGTGACGGATGTCGGGACGCGACAGGAGCCGAACTTCGACGCCATCCTCGGCGCCGACCCCGACCTCATCATCGTCGAGGCGTACACCGCCGAGGACGAGATCATCGGGCAGCTCGAGGAGTACGGCGTGCCGGTGCTCGCAACGAAGGGCGCCGACGCCGCCGACCCGATCGGTCAGATGAAGGCGACGTTCGAGCTGATCGCGCAGGCGACGGGCCGCGAGGAGCGGGCCGACGCCGTGCTCGATGCGTTCGACGCGAGCGTTGCGGAGGCGAAGCAGGCGGTCGCCGAGACGGAGCTCGTCTCCGACTCGTTCGCCTACTTCGACGGGTGGATCGACGGCGGCAACGTGTCGCTCCGCTTCTTCAGCAGCGGGTCCCTCATCGGCGCCCTGGGTGAAGAGCTCGGCCTGAAGAACGCGTGGACGGGGGAGGCCGACCCCGCCTACGGGCTCGGGATCACCGACATCGAGGGTGCGACGGCCATCGGCGACGCGTACCTCCTGCACACGAGCACGAACGACGCCGAGAGCGACATCATGCCCGAGCTCGCGACGAGTGAGGTGTGGACCTCGATTCCCGCGGTGGCCGAAGATCGCATCGCCGGCTTCCCGGTGGGCATCTGGACCTTCGGCGGTCCCCGGTCGGCCGAGCAGATCCTCGACGCATACGTCGCGGCGCTCACGAACTGAGCCCGCGGGTGATGTCCGACGCCAGGAGCCGGGAGCCGGTCGGTCACGACCCGGTTCGGCCGGTCCTCGAGCAGACCGGCGCCCGGTTCGCACTGGGGGCGACGGCAGTGCTGGTGCTGCTCGGCGGCATCCTCCTGCTGGCGTCGGGCGTCCACCTCACGCAGGGCACGTCGGGGCTCGGCCTCGCCGAGCTCCTGCCCGTCCTCCTCAGCGACGGCGCGGCGCAGCCCGGTGCGCGCGAGATCCTCATCGGGTCGCGCGTGCCGCGTCTCGCGGCCGGACTCCTGGTCGGGTTCGCCCTGGGGGCGGCCGGTGCGCTCTTCCAGTCGCTGTCGCGCAACCCGCTGGCATCCCCCGACACGCTGGCGGTCACCAGCGGCTCATACTTCGCGGTCGCGCTCGTCTCCGTCCTCGGCATCACCCTGCCGTTCTGGGCATCGGGGGGCGTGGCCTTCCTCGGTGGCCTCGCCGCGGCTGCGGTCGTCCTCGGACTCGCCGGCGGCGCCGGGTCGTCCACCACCCGGCTCATCCTCGCGGGGTCGGCGGTCATGCTCGCGCTGCAGGCCGCGACATCGGCGCTACTCATCCTCTTCGCCCAAGAGACCACGGGCCTGTTCGCCTGGGGGAGCGGCAGCCTCAGCCAGCTCGGCCTAGCCGCGTTCCAGCAGGCGGCTCCGCTGGTCCTGATTGCCGTCGTCGTCGGCGTGCTGCTCTCACGCCGCCTCGACATCGTCGCGCTCGGCGACGACACGGCGCAGTCCCTCGGCGTGCCGGTGCGATCGACCCGAGCGATCGGCACGGTCCTCGCGGTGCTCCTCACCGCCGCTGCGGTGACGCTAGCCGGGCCGATCGGGTTCGTCGGTCTCGCTGCGCCAATCATCACGCGGCTGCTGAGCACCCGCGTCCCCGCGCTCCACCGCCACAGCATCCTCCTCATCGCGTCGGGCCTCGTCGGCGCCATCGTCGTGGTCGGCTCCGACGTCGCCATCCGTGCGATCCTCGGCGCCGACAGGGCGACGTCTGTTCCGACCGGGGTCGCGACGACGCTGCTGGGTGCCGTGCTGCTCGTCGCGCTGGCCCGTAGGGCTCGTGACGCCGGACCCACGCGCCGCCCGCCCGCGGCGACCATCACCGTCCGCAACCGGCGTCGGGTCGTCATCGTCGTCGCAGCGACGACCGCGCTCCTCATCGGTGCGATCCTGCTGGGGCTCCTCGGTGGACACCGTTGGCTTCTGACCGGGGATCTGCTGCTGTGGATGCAGGGGGATGCCGCGCCCGTCATCCGGTTCGCGCTCGACGAGCGTGCGCCGCGGGTGCTCGCCGCGGTCTCCGCGGGTGCAACGCTCGCACTCGCGGGCGCGCTCGTGCAGGCCGCGAGTCGCAACCCGCTCGCCGAACCCGGCATCCTCGGCATCACCGGTGGCGCCGGCCTCGGAGCCGTCATCGCCATCACCTCGGGTGCCGCGCTCGGCGTCGGGATCCTGCCGCCGGCGATCGCGGGCGGGCTGCTCGCGTTCGCGCTCGTGTACGGCCTCGCCTGGCGTCGGGGACTCAGTGCCGACCGGCTCGTCCTGATCGGCATCGGTGTCTGGTACGGCACTGCCGGGCTCTCCACGTTCCTTCTTCTCCGCGCGAACCCGTTCGACACCCCCGCCATCTACACCTGGCTGTCCGGCACGACCTACGGCCGCGGGTGGTCCGACGCGCTGCCGGTCGCGCTCTCCATGATCGTTGCACTGATGCTCGTCATCCCGAGGACGCGCGAGCTCGACCTTCTTGCGCTCGACGACGATACGCCGCGCCTCGCCGGCGTGCGGTTGGAACGCACGCGCTTGATCCTGCTTGTGACGGCCGCGCTGCTCGCCGTGTTCAGCGTGAGCGCGATTGGCGTGCTCGGCTTCGTCGGGCTCGTCGCTCCGCACGCCGCAAGAGCCCTCGTCGGGGGACGCCACTCGCGGGTGGTACCCGTCTCGATGCTGCTCGGCGCCGCGCTGGTCGCGATCGCCGATCTGCTCGGACGAACCGTCATCGCCCCCGCACAGCTCCCCGCCGGCATCGTCGTCGCCCTCGTCGGCGCGCCGTACTTCATTTACCTGCTCGCACGGTCGCGCTCGTAGACCGCTGACCCGGTGGCAGCAGCGGGGTTTCCTCGCGTAAGCGGAAGTATTGGCTGCTCAGGCCGGAATGCATACGGACAATCTACGGTCGCGGAGGCGGCGGGAGCAGGCCCGATCTATCCTGAGCCGACGAGGGTGCTTCTGACCTCAACGGCATCGCGAACACCGACATCCGCGACGGCTCGCCCTCTATTCCCCAGCCGCTCTCGGCTGATTCGCTCCGATCGTCACGTTCCCGGATCGAGGAGCACCTCCCTTCCCATTGACAGTGCGGGTCGAATGACTTCGGACCTCTCTGGCGGTGAGCCCGCCCGCTGGGGTGCGTGTCGGCATCTCGACGCCTCTCACGAACAACGGTGGATCGCAAGCCCCTCTGTGCTTGGGTGCGGGCGGATAGCGTCACTCATGCGGGCGGGGTGTGGGCCTCAGGCAGCCCACCTGCAACGGCCCATCGTCCACTCCGAGTACCGCCCTGGCGTGACTCATACGGGGCGGACGGGCGGTGAGTGACCCACATCCCGACCCAGCGCCAGCACATCCTCAGGCAGGTTCGACGAGGTCGACGGCGTCGACCATTGCCTCTAAGAATTCGACGACATGTTTCTGCTGAGTCGGGCTCATCTTCGAGGCGACCGCGTACATGCGGATGTGCATCTTCCCGAGAGTGTCGCGAACTTCTTCGTTGGCGTGGGCGGTGGCTGTGATCATGATGCCGCGCCGGTCGCCGGTGACCCCGACCCGCTCAACTCGGCCGTCTTTGACGAGCTTGTCGATCATGGTCGTGATTGAGGCGGAGGTGATGCCGAGGTAGCGGGCGAGTTCGTAGGGGCGAGCGCTGTGGGCTGGCTGACGCAACAGGTAACGCAGCGCGAGGAGCTCGTTTTCACCCATCGCCATTGAGTCTCGGGTTCGGCGCCGCATCGCAGCTTCGGCAGCTCGGTAGGTGCGCAGAGCTTCGAGAACGCGGCGGGCGCGTTCCTTTTGGCCGGGGGCGTCGTCGTACCAGTAGCCGCCACGGCCGACGCTCCGGGTGGAATCAGTCATTTGTGTTCCTCGCTCGACGCGTACACCGTAAGCACACGATAATCGAGGATGAGCTCGAGGCCGGACTTGCTCATCCCCACTTATATTCACTCGGGAAGGAC
>NZ_JBITVE010000005.1:0-62562 GCF_044542795.1 Microbacterium sp. NPDC077663
CGCGGGGGCCGGTGCCACCAACCCCGCCGGCGGAGCCGGTGGCATCCGCGTGGGCGGCGCCGAAGGCGCCGGACGAATACGACGAGCCGGACCCCTACACGCGACTCTCGGAGCGCAAGCGCCCCGCCGTCCCGACCGCGCGCATCCACGCCAGCACGGGCGAGTCCGGGGCCTTCACGACCACGGCGCTCATCGGCCGGCGGCCTGCCCCTCAGCACGGCGAGGCCGTCGAGCTCCTACTCACCACCGACGACGGCACCCGCCAGGTCTCCCGCACTCATCTGCGCCTCGAATGGGATGAGGGCGCACTCTGGGCGACCGACCAGGCAGCTGCGAACGGCACGCTCATCGAACGCACCGGAGCCGTGACCGTGGAGCTCACACCGTGGAAGCCGTACCGGCTGCAGAGCGGCGACGTCGCCGTTCTCGGTGACGTCCGGCTGACGATCACGCTCTCGTCCGCGAGCACATAGGGAATCGCGTGAGAGCTCTCGCTTGGATACTGTTCCCTGAACGGCACCACCTTCCGAACCCGATCGGAACAACTATGAGGACCACTCCCCGTTGAGCGAAGAGGATTACTGGGCGCAGTTCCCCGACACCCTCACCACTGCGGACGTCGCCAAGATCATCCGCACTGGCGCTCCTGCCGTGCGCTCGCGATTGCGCGACGGCATCATCCCCGGTCACCGCATCGCGGACTCGTGGATCATGTTCAAAGCAGAGATTCGTGCTTGGCTAGCCTCCACCAGCAACAGACCCAACCGGCCAACGGAACCTGTCGACGTCCTCACCGACTACCCCGACGAACTCAGCTACCGCGACCTTATGCGGCTGTTCCGAGTCAAGTACAAGGGCACCATCTACATCTGGCTTGAGCAGGGACACATCCCGGGCTCGCTCGTAGGCAACCGCTGGGTCGTGCACAAATGGCAGCTGCGCGATCTCCTCGAAGAGACAAGCAACCAACGGCTCACGCCTCCTCCATTCACCCCAGCCGACCGACCTACGGCCTAGTTCGGTGCCTGCAGCGCGGCAAGGAAATTCGCGAATGCTTCCTGCACCTCACGTGCGTCCGCGAGCTCACCTAACGGGATGCGTTGCAGAGGCATCCCGTCTACCTTTACCTCCGCGGCCAGCACGATCCCTGTCTGCCCACGGTGCGTGATCGGCTGCACGCTCACGAGATGATCTGCGTTAATCCAGATCATCGGGTTCCCGTTGACGTCAGGGATAGGCAGCAGGCGCATGCTCGCCACCATACTGGTGAGGCAAATCCGCACCGCGGACCCCGAAATTGGATTCCGGATTCGTCGACACGCCGATTCGTTTCGTAAACGAAAACGCAGTTTCCCGGATGCTTGGACCCATGGGACGACCAAGCAAGGGTGAGCGGGTAGCGGTAAACGCGAAGCCGGACACTGTCCTGGCCGGGATCATCAAACGTAATGCGGTGATGCTCGACATGAGCGCCGGCGACTACATGGTGGCGCTGGCCGCCTACGCTCTCGGCTTGCCGGACCACGCGCCTCAGCCGGGTCGGTCTACAGAAGCCCTTGAGGCTCTCGAACTGATCGGCGAACGGCCGATGCTCCCTTCCGTCGTCGGGCCGTTGTCTGCGGCACCGCGCATCATGACGAACTCAGAGGAGCTCACTGATCAGCTAGCGAGTTAACCCAGAAGGGCCCCGTCTGAAGACGGGGCCCCCACCAGGATTCAAGTCGGACCTCAGTCGGCAAACTCTCGGTCCGATCCACCACCCATACATCAGTTAGGGAGGTGTCTTCATAGTATCCGAAGACACGCGCAGGGAGACCGTTTTTCCGCGTATCGCGACCGTGTCGCCATCTCGTCGAGAGATGTCGATGGCACAAGAGACCCTCAGCACCCGGCGCGCGTGGCTCAGCCCCACCGGGTGGTCGAGAACATCCCGACGTCCGCCCACAGGACGGGCGACCTCGGTGCACGCTCCCGAACGCTCATCCCGTACCAGCCCCGTGCTCCAGACGCAGTCGAACGGAGGCGGCATGGTGCCGTAAACGAGAGCGGGCCCCTGCACTTTGGCGAGTGCGGGGCCCGACGAGCTCAACGCTCGAGCTGACCGAAGAGTTTGGCGACACGAGGTCAGGTCGAGAGGTACTTCCACCGAAGTCCGGTTGGCGCCGGAACTTCGTCATCACCTCGGGAAGGAGGTAGCTGAGTCATGTCTACACGCGCAGATGCGAACCAGCAGGGATTGCTCGCGGACGGAACCTTCGGCGTGTCGCCCTACACACGCGAGGAAGCGTGGGCAATTGCCAGCCGCCTCTCCCCCAGAGACACAATCCGTGTTGCCGCTCGAGACTCATCCGGGGAAATCCTCAACCAGTACGACCGCCTTTGGGACCTGGACGGCCCGGCGCCCACAACGACATGGGCGATGCTGCTGGCGGACGACGACCTGCGCTTCCGCTACCTCTGCTTCGACTTCGACAACTCGAACGGGCCGGCTGCGCGCGACGCCGACCGGCTGTCGTACTGGCTGGACGAGCTCAACGTCCCCCACCTCGTCTGCATCTCGGGGCCTTCCGGTGGACGACACCTCTGGGTGCGCCTGGAAGCACCCGCGGACGCTGCGGCTGTCAAGGAACTGGCCCACTACGCCCGCAGCATCCTCACCTCCCTCGATGTGCAACCACTGACCAATCCCGCATCAGGATGCGTTCGTCCCCCCTACGCACCTCACCGCGCGGGCGGATACTCCAATCCCCTCGGCAACATCGGACTCCTCATCGACCGCGAAGCTGGCGAACACACCATCGAACAGCTCACCGCCCTGCTCGTCGACCTCGGCGCTGAACTGCCCCCCACCGAAACCACGCTCCCCCACGGAGCCATCCTCGACGGTGCAGGGAACCCCCGCATCCGCGGACCGAAACGCCCACTCAGCGCCGCCATGGACGCAGCGCTTCACGGTCCGGCCGGTGCCGACGCGTCCCACACCCTCGCACGCATCCTCATCGCCGCCGCCAACTCCCGATGGTCATACGACGACATCGTTGGCGCAGCCGCCAGCGCGACAGGCCTCGAACACGCCCGCACCCGTCGCGTAGGCAACGACAGGGTCCGCCGCTCGCCGGCAAGCACCGAAAAAGTCCTGCGTTCGGCATGGCACTACGCCGTCCGATTCGTCGCTTCACACCCCCTTAACGCCACCGGTGATGACCCCGACTACCGCACACGAGTGACGAGCGTCACGACGACCGTGCAACGAGCACTCGAGCGCGCAGACTCCTTGCCCGGGCTCTGGGCCACCCGCAACGGCCGCGTCGAAGGAACCCACAGCCAACGCGCCGTCCTGGACGCCCTCTGCCTCTACATGCTCCAAAGCGGCCGGCCGGTCGTCGAAGCCGACGTCAGGCGCCTCTCCGCCGACACCGGCTACGGACGCACGACAGTCAGCGTCGCACTCACTGCCCTCGCACGCGACTGGATCGAGAAGGTTGCTGAAGCCGAAGGCGTCCATGCCAACAAATACCGACTCCACAGTCGGTTCTCCACAGAGATATCGGACCCAAACCGGACACAAGCGCGTATGCGCGCCGAACACGCAGCCAGCCTCCCGCTGCAACAGACCCTCGTCCAAGCAATCGGGATCCGGCTGAGACTCCTCAACCACGATGTCTTCACCGCACCCCGCAGCTTGGGTCGCGCGCGCGGCCTGCTCTACATGCACATTCGGGAGTCCGGGTCCGTGGGTGTCTCTGAACTGAGCATGCAGCTCGGAGTGAGTACGTCAAGCGTTAGGCGTCGGCTTGCGCGGCTTGTGAGCAGCGGGCTCATTGAGCGCGCCGGGGGCGGCTGGCGGCGAATCGCGCTGAGTGCGCGAGACTTCGTCGCCCGTAGCCTGAATGTTGATGGGCATCTCGCGAGGCGAGCCCGACTTTACGAGCTTGAACGGGCCCGGTGGGCATGGTGGCAAGCGGAAGTCACGTGGATGGAACGTAAATCCAAGCGTCGCCGCGGCCGGCGACCGAGCCATTTCACGGAATCAGATCGACCCGGATATGTTGCCTATCCGCGCGGACCATCGCGCCGGTGCGACCACAGGGCTGCCATGGAGCTCGTGCGAGCTGGAATCCTTGACGGCGGTTTCGCACAGGTCGCCTGAGCTCAACGACGCGCGTGCGTCCACTTTCCGGAGGTATGAGGGATTAGGTCACTACGCAGTCTGGCGAGCGAGCTGGCTCAGTGTTCACGGATGTGAGCGGAGAGCGTGTCTGAGTGAGTCTGTAAGTCTGGTACTTACAGACCCATGGATTTGCGGAGCTCCGCTTCGGTGGAACCCTGCAGCTCGGGCATGCGAGCAATGAGCATGTCGAGGGCAACACGGATCAGTGTGTTCTCGGTAATTCGTACACCCCCGGTCCCCTTGATCTTGTTCAGCCGGCGTGCGTTGATCGTCAAGGTCTCGTACTGATCTGGACGAAGACGTGCTTCTTTCCGCTCGAAGTCCTCATAGGTGCGGGGCGCCGGCGGCTCAGTGGACTTCGACGCGGAGGCTGATTCGACGCGGGTAGGGGGCCTGGTTTTCGAAGCAGTCAGGGCAGTACTGTCCTGAGCGCTGGAGGACGGTTGTTCTACGGAGGTCGGATGCGTCACAGTTGCGATCGCTGCGACCTCGCTTGAGTTAGGGGCGGTGTCTTCCCGATCTATCGCTCCGAGCAGGTTGCTGAGATCTGCGCGAGCCATCAGGTACTCTCCTTCGTCGAACCCACCGTGATGCGCCTTGACTTGAACCCGGCATTTGGCGCTTGATCGCCGTTCAGAATGGATCGCAGCTCGTTCGCGACCATCATGTAGTCGAAGATTGCGTTAGCGTTGGCGCGGGTATCGGCGTATTGAGTGACCACGCGGCCGTCCAATGGCGCATCACTGTGCGCCGCGTAAAGGCGGATGCTGTCCTGGAATCGGGGAAGCTTCAGCCCTTGGTCGACGACGACTTGCCAATCCTCGAGCTGTCCCGAGCGGCGTCGATCGATCTTGCTCAGTAGAACGCGATGCGCGATCCCGCGGGGCTCGATATAGCGCTCGTACGTTCGCTTCAACGCGGGCGTGTTCAAGGGCTCCGGGTTCAGGGGCAGGACCGCGAAGTCGGTTACATCAAGCACCGCATTCAAGATCGAGTCCGTCTCCAGATTGCCCGGTGTGTCCACGAAGATGAAGTCGTAAGGCAGCTCACGAAGGCGACGCAGGTTCGACGGGTTGATGTCCGGGGCAAAGTCGAACGGCAACCGGTCCCCCGCGTTCTCAGCCCACCAGGTTGTCGACCGTTGCGGGTCGACATCAACCACAAGGACCCTTGAATGCTTCGCGGTCACCGCGGCGAGGTTCATGGTGGTCGTGGTTTTCCCGACCCCACCTTTCTGGTTCACGATGGCGACGATGTGCATACTGCCATCCAACTGAAGGACAGCTTGTTCTGGTGGCTGCCGTCGCGGCGTGTCTGTAACTTACGAACTAACGAAGTGCGCGAGTTACAGAGGAACAGAGTAACAACGTCTGTAACTGACGTTATCTGTAAGACGCGAACAACCGAACTCTGTAAGTAGGTAAAGATCGAGGCTGTGTCGTACGAACTCACAGACTTCCGGAGTTACGTACTCACGGACCTACAGACTTACAGGCCTTCAGGAGCCCTGATGAAGCAGGTACACCGGTATGCCGGCCATTGTCGGGCGAACTCACGAGAAAGCGTTGAGACCGCTGGTAGGTGAGCTCTTAAAGCACCAGCAGTGGCGGCGCGAGCGCCGGACGGCTCGCGGCGATCGCGCCGCAGCTGACGGATCGGATGACACCCTGTAAGTTGCGGACACACAGAGTCTGTAACTCTGTCTATTTGTACACTGTCTCGCTACCGCGGGGGTGATAAGCCGTGGGGACCGCCCGAAGAGTCTGTAAGTTGGTAACTTACAGACTCAGCCGGTCTACGAGGCGGCAGTCTCCCTGCCCAGCGCAGGGGAGCGGCCGGAAGATGCGTCCAAATACCTTCGGCCCCGAAGTGTAAGACTTCGAGGGTCGCGCTTGCTCGCAGAGATCGCAGAGCTCGAGGACCGCATCCAGCAGAAGACCGCGCTCCGCGCGCTGCAGCGCGGCCTCGAGGTCATACGGGCAGAGCACAAAGGCCGACGCTCGCCGTGGCTCGCTTTCAGAGTGATATCACCGTGAAAGCACGCCGCCCTACGGGCTGTTCCCGCCGGCACGGAGACCGGCGCTCAAGAGGCGCCGCTACGCGGCCCGCACCATTTCCCGCAGTCTTTGACCTGTCCGGCTGTCGAGGATACGTCGGCTCCGCGTCGAGCCAACGGCTTTCGCGGCATCTCCTCCCTCGCTGCGCTCACTCCGGTATTCCACGTCCGTTGCTCCCTCCCGCTCCGCTCGCCGTGAATCCCTCGATTGCCGGCAGGCAAAGAAGATCGGTTGGTTGAGGGATGGGCAGAGCAATGGCTGAGCGGATCACGGTCTACACCACAGGCCCCAGCTGCGCACGCTGCACGCTGACCAAGAACGTGCTCAACAGCAAGGGAATCGAGTACGACGAGGTGAACATCCGAGACAACGAGGATGCCCGCGCCTACGTCGTCGATGACCTCGGCTACACCGAAGCACCCGTGGTCGTCGTCACCGACGAGGATCGCTGGTCCGGGTTCCGTCCCGACCACATCGACCGCATCGCAACCCGCTGAGAAGGAGAACGACCATGTCCATCCGCACCATCACCGGAAACCTGGCAGCCGATCCCGAAGTTGTGCAGGCGGGAACCATCCAGATCACCAAGCTCCGCGTCATCGAGAACACGGGGGAGTACCGGCAGGGCAAGTACCAGCCCCACGGCACCCCCACCACCCACTTCGTCGAAGCGCGGTTCGAGCTCGGCCAGAACGCCGCCGCCTCACTCCACCGAGGGGATGCCGTCATCGTCATCGGACGCGAGCACACCACCAGCTGGGGCGACGAGGGCAACAAGCAGTACGGCCGCGTCATCGACGCTGACAGCATCGGCGCCGACCTCACCCGCGCCACCGCCGCGATCACCCGCAACGCGCGCAACGACCAGCAGCCCTAACCCGCTGCGCAGCACGCCCCGGCCGACCTCTCTCCCCGGCCGGGGGCATCGCTGTGCCGGGAGAATGGACACATGCTCTGGAAACTCGCACACCGCCCCCGCGACGTCGACGAGGCCGCGCGCGTGGAGCTCGAGGCGCCGTCCTCCGGCGTCGCGATCGAGCAGCTGCGGTCGAGGATCCCAGCGGAAGAAGTCATCCTCTTTGTGCGTCAGATCGGCTAGAACACGCGCACCAAGCCGCAATCCGGGCAACGCCACGCCGGAGGAGTCGGCGGGTTCCACGACGGCTGCAGCTGCACCAGGCAGCGCTCACAAGTAGGGGAGAAGCCCGGCCACTCGTCGTCATCCACGACGCCAGGAAACCAGGATGCCGGCGGCGCCGCAGAAACGATCCACAGGGACGCTCAACGCCCGCCAAGGGACGCCGGCGTGACCGCCGAAGCCCACACCCACGCCTTCATCTCCGTCTCGCCCACGCGGAACCTGATCGCGCAGGCGTCCGCTGTCCAGCGGCAGACCTCCGCGTCGACGAGCGCCGGCGTCGCGCCGAAGCGCACCCACGCCTTCGCCGGCTTCGGCCGCGGGTCGATCGTCACCGATTCCGCGTCTAACCGCAGCTCAGCGCTCGAGAGCGACTGCAGGGGGCCGGCCTCCGCAGCGATCCGCTCGAGGATGCGCGTATCCATCCGGTGATCGACCGCCGCGGCGTACCGCTTGTTCGTCCCCACGGCGACCTCCTCCCGAAGGAGACAGGCTACCCAATATCGAAGATATGTTCTATTCTCGGATGCCATGACCCACACCGCCACCGCCACGGAAGTCACGCTCTGGCTCGTCGACGAGACGCCTGCGCGCATGTTCTACGCGGGGCAGCGGTGGACGGTCACGGACACTCCAACGCGGCTCCGCGGCTCAGTGTGGTCCATCGACCCCGACGACGTCGGCGGTCGCCGCGGGCTGTTCGGCTGGCGGTTCCAAGCCACGAACGAGACGCGCGAGTCGATCGTGTTCGACGTCTACGGCGGTCCGGGGGAGTGGCACGTCCACCGAAGCTGGAGCTGACTGAATCCCCGGCCGGACAGTGACCGTCAACGCGAGGAAGCACGCGAATTCAGAAGCAGATCCGAGCTAGGCGGGGAGATCGAGCGCCGGATCGATCGCGTCTGCACGGCGAACTTGGCATCGATCGAGTTGGCGAGCTAGGAAGCTATACGCCGCTAACCGCTCCATGCCTTCCTGCTCGGTGAGGCCGTCTCGACTGTGGGTGGTCACGTTTCGAACTGTGAGGTTCAGGCCGGTTGCCAGGTGATTGAGACCGGCTTTCATACTCCGCACCGTCTTATCGCTTGGATCTCCTGGCCACACCAGCTTCGGCGCACCCGGCGTGGGGTCACCCGGGGAGAGAGTTTGTTGCCAGAACACCGTGTCGTCCACGTCGTTTCTTCCGAATCGGGTCTTCCAGTGCACGGTGAGTGCCTCGGCTGCCTCACGTACCGCCACCCGATACTCATGCGTCGTCCAGTGATTGGCCGCCGCCGCCCAGATCGTCGAGTGCAGCTGCGCTGGCGCGAAGGGGGGAACCCCCGAGTCATCGTTCGCCTGCGCATCCTCGATCAGAGCCTTCAGTCGACCCCGGACTGTGGCCGCTATCGAACGGATATCTGACGGGGTGAAGAGGGCCTTGGGTGCGGACATCATCGACCAGTTCGCGATGGGATCGAGGGCGCCGACACCGGCCACGCCAATCAGCGATCCCGTCACGGCGACAGCGCGGGCTGCCGTGCCGGCGGCCTCGGCGACCGCCAGGGCGAGAGGGCGGATCTGTGCTTCGGTGACGCCCTCGCGGGGCCAGACGGTTGGGAACAGCCCGCGAGAGGACATGTGGTCGCTCTCAACTTGGGTTGCCATCCAGGCGTCGAAAGCCTTCTCAAAGTCTCCGACAGCGAGCAAGAGGCGTTCGAGGTAATCCACGCTGTAAGTCGTCACCCCGGCATCCTGGCAGCCGTTGGTACGTGGTCCTAGTCATTCGTTTCCGACGGGGAGTTGGATCGGAGGCTCTCATCCGTCACGAACGTTGATCTATTCCGTTGAGCGCCTGGGAACGATGCGGAAGGAGCTTGTTTCCTCTGTGGCTTTGGGGCGCACTGTGCCTGATATCTGTGTGACAAGGAGTTCGACGGCGCGACGTGCGATGAATTCGTGGTCCGGGTCCACTGTTGAGAGGGAGGGGTTCGTGAACTCGCTCTCTGGGACGTCGTCGAATCCGATCACTTTGATGTCTTGCGGCACTCTCAGCTCGGTGTCGTGGAGGGCATGGAGCGCTCCGATGGCGACTGTGTCGGTTACGCAGAACAGGCCGTCGAAGGGCACGTTGCGATCTCGAAGTGTTGTGACCGCCTCGGCACCGGCACGCATGTCTAGCGCTCCGGCATCTACGATCAGTTCCTCATCCACGTCGATCCCCGCAGCTCGAAGGGCTGCTCTGTACCCCGCGAAACGCTGCGAGAGCATGTCGACCTGATCACTGCGGCCTCCGATGAAACCCACCCGCCGACAACCTCGCTCAAGAAGGTGTGCGACCGCGGCTTGCGCGGCGGCGACGTTGGGCATCATCACGTGCGCGATAGGGGAGTCGAACAGGCGCTCACCCAACGCGACGATGGGGTAGTCAACGCGGAGGAGATCTGCGTCGGCGTCGCCGAGGGCCACAGTGGTCAGAATGAGGCCGTCGTACATCAGATTCTGCGACAGTGTGATCGCCGCGAGCTCCTGGTCTCGGGATGAGGCCGTTTGTTCGATAGCGACCCGGTAGCCGTGTTCGCCGGCGATCTGAATGACCCGCGCCGCGAGGTGTCCGAAGTAAGGGCGGTCAATCTCGGGGACAGCAAGTCCAATGATGCCGGTGCGGCCCTGCCGCAGTCGCCGCGCAGCAACGTTGACGCGGTAATCGAGTCTGGAGATCGCTTCGAGAACCCGGTCTCGAGTGGCCGGACGGACGTTGGGGTGACCGTTGACGACATTGGACACAGTCATCGGCGAGACGCCAGCCGCTTTGGCTACGTCATGGAGGGTCGCCGTCATCGTCCGTCTCTCTTCATTGGGATTCGGCCATCGTCTCACGGTCAGAACCATATAGAGGTGTCCTCAGGGCTCGTGACTGTACCGTTACAAATCTAGGTGGAGTGAAGCTTGACGCCAAGTGGCAGGGCTCCCTATCGTCTCAGTTGTAACCGTACAAACGGCCAGACGGCTAAGTGACGAAGGAGTCATCGAGTGAGCGACGCGCGCAATGTCATCTCTGCAACAGGGGAGACGCCGTCGCCTGTGCCGGGCTACTTCGCCGACCCGAACCTGTTCGTCCATGGCGGCGTGTACTGGCTGTACGCGACCGTCGACGGATACAGCGATTGGAGCGCGACCACGTTCCGCGCCTTCTCATCGGTCGATCTCGTGTCCTGGACGGACCACGGCGAGATCTTCGACGTGAGGAACTCCGGCTGGGCGAGCGGGCACGCCTGGGCCCCCGGCCATGCAGAGAAGAACGGTTCCCACTACCTCTACTACACGGCCGACCGCGGCTTCATCGGCGTTGCCGTCGCCGCGCACCCCGCCGGTCCCTTCATCGACCTGGGACGGCCCCTCGTGTCCGAAGGCGAGTATGACGGGGTCGCGATCGACCCGTCGGTGTTCGTAGACGACGACGGGCAGGCCTACCTCTGGTGGGGGAACGGCACGGCGCACTGCGTCCCGCTCGGTGACGACATGACCTCCTTCGATCACCGGAACGTGATCTCCACCGTCCCTGAAGAGTTCCGCGAAGCCGCCTGGGTACACCGACGAGGGGACCTCTATTACCTGTCCTGGTCCGCGGGCGACACCCGCGACGGCGAGTACCGAGTCCTCTACGCCACGGGCCACGCCCCGACCGGGCCGTGGA
Organism: Microbacterium sp. NPDC077663; assembly: GCF_044542795.1. Classification (NCBI taxonomy): domain Bacteria; kingdom Bacillati; phylum Actinomycetota; class Actinomycetes; order Micrococcales; family Microbacteriaceae; genus Microbacterium; species Microbacterium sp. NPDC077663. The sequence continues at coordinate 11,043 of NZ_JBITVE010000005.1, forward strand.
CCTTCGGTGGCGTCGTCGTCGAGAAGCAACCGCACCGCGGCATTCTCGCCACCGGCCACCATTCCATCGCGCGGATCCCCGACGACGCAGACGCCTGGGTGATCGCGTACCACCGCTTCGCGATCAACGGCGGGGACGGGTATCACCGCGAGATCCGATTCGACCTCCTAAACCATGCCGACGGCGCGGCGATCCAACCCGTCCAGCCGTCGGCATCCCCACTGAGATTGCCGCTTCCCGCGGTGATCCAGAACTGACGAACAAGAAAGGAAAGCAACGATGCTTCGTCACCCGAACAAGGCCGGCACCCGAGCCGTCCGCGTCGCGGGAGCTGCGATCGCAGCAACCGCTCTCTTCCTGACGGGCTGCTCCAGCGCGGCCCCCGGCAACAACGAAGGCGACCCCGACGGCGCGGGCGAAGTCACCTTCTTCTCCTGGGACAACGAAGAGGTGATGCAGCCGCTGATCGACGAGTTCGAGGACCAGAACCCCGACATCACGATCAAGTTCTCCCACGCGCCGCCCGTGCAGGAGTACATCGACACCCTGCAGAAGCGCCTCATGTCCGGCAACGCCGCAGATGTCTTCATCCTCGGCAACCACACCGAGCAGGCCGGCGGCGGATTCGTGAAGGACATTTCTGACACGGCAGCCGCTGAGGCGGTCTCCGACTTCAGCCGCGAGATGCACACCTACGAAGGAAACGTCTACGGGATCTCCATCGCATCGTGGGGTGGCGGGCTCCTCGTGAACAAGGACCTCACCGCGAAGGTGGGCGTCGACACGCCCCCCAAGACGTGGGATGAGTTCCTTCAGCTCGCGCAGGACCTCAAAGACGCGGGCATTACCCCGTACCTGGAGGCTGGCGACGGCATCTCGACCGCGATCATGAGCCTCCTCGGTCAGGCCGGGGATGAGGCTGGGGTCGACTTCGAAAGCGAGATCTTCGAGGGCAAGACCACCTTCACCGACGCGTGGACCGAGCCGCTGGAGACCTGGTCCGAGCTCTACAGCAGCGGACTGGTGACGAAGGACGCCGCAGCCCTGACCGGGCAGCTCATCAACGACGAGTTCAACAACGAGCGCGTCGCGATGGTGTCCACCGGCTCGTGGCAAATCGGCGCCGCACGCGAAGCGCTCGGCGAAGACGCCAACCTCGAGTTCTGGCCCATCCCTTCCCCCGACGGTGAGGCATTCTGGGCGGGAGCCGCATCCCCGCCCTATGCGATCAACTCCAAAGCGAAGAACCCTGTCGGCGCCCAGAAGTGGGTCGACTTCCTCGCCAGCCCCGAGGGCTCGGAGATCTACCACGACACCACCGGGTCGATCACGACGACGGCCGGGTTCCAGCCGGAGCTGGACCCCGCCCTGGACCTGATGTACCAGGCGGTGCTCGACGGGAAGATCTACTGCACCTGGCAAACCTGGCCGGGCGCGAACAGTGCCCCCCTGGATGCGACGTTCCTCGCGAAGGTGCAGGAGACGATGCTCGGACAGAGTGACGCGGCGCAGATCACCGCGGCCCTGGACGAGAAGTTCGCCACCCTCGGATGACCTGAGAGGGGGCGGGCCAGGCCATCCTGCCCGCCCCCTCTTCACAAAGGAAGTGACATCGTGACCGGAACGACTCTCGTGCCCGCAGCACCCGCTCGTGCGGCGGCAGCGGCACCCATCCAGCGCAAACGAGGACGGCGCGGGCAGAACCGCCTCGGCGAGACCGTGCAGGCGTACGCCTTCTACATTCCCATCGCCGTCGTCTTCATCGTGCTATTCGCGGTCCCGTTCGGGCAGTCTGTCTACTACAGCTTCACCGACCTCGCCGGGCTGAACCCCGACGCGGACTTCGTCGGCTTCGACAACTACGCACGCGTCTTCACCGACTCCTCCCTGCTGTCGGGCCTGATCTTCACCGTCCTCTACGCCGTCGCGACGACCCTCCTCATCACCGCGGTTGCTATCCCGCTGGCGGTGATCCTCAACCAGAAGTTCTTCGGTCGCCGCCTCGTCCGCGCCCTCTACTTCTTCCCCGCCATTCCCAGCATCGCCATCCTCGGGCTCGTCTGGAACTTCATCCTCAACCCACTCGGCTCGGGAGCGTTGAACACCGTCCTCACCGGGCTGTTCCGCTCAGGCCCGGTGCCGTGGCTGTCAGACCCGGACCTCGCCCGTCTGTGCGTCATCCTCGTCGGCGTCTGGAGCAGTGCCGGCTGGCACGCGATCTTGTACCTCGCCTACTTGCAGTCGATCCCGTCGGACTACTACGAAGTTGCGCGAATCGACGGTGCCAGCACCTGGCAGCAGTTCCGATACATCACCTTCCCGCTCCTCGCCCCCGCCGTGACCATCAGCACCCTGCTGCTGATGACCAGCGGCTTGAACGTCTTCGCGCTGCCGCAAACGCTCACCGGTGGCGGGCCGGGCTACTCGACGTACACGATCACCCAAACCATCGTCACCAGCGGCATCGCACAGGGCCAGTACGGGCAGGCATCAGCGTTGGGCGTGGTCTTCATGATCGCGGTGGGCCTCGTCGTCGTCGCCCAGCTCGGGTTGACCCGCCGCCTGGGGAAAGGCTCCTGACATGAAAACTCGCCGCCGCCTCACCTCGATCATCCTCAGCGTGGTCATGATCCCGCTGGCATGCCTAGTCGGGTTGCCGTTCTACTACGTCGTCGTCAACACCTTCAAAACACAGGCCGACATGTCGACGAACCCGCTCGGGCTGCCGACCAACCCCACTCTCGAGAACTATGTCGGCATCTTCGCCAACTCCCCGGTCCTGCTCGCGTTCGCGAACACACTCTACGTGACTGTCGTCGCAGTGGTCCTCATGGTCGTCGTCGGCTCCATGGCGGCATTCGCGATGATCTACCGCCGCGGGCCGCTGGCCACCGTGTTCAGCGTCGTCCTGCTGTTCGCGTTCTTGATCCCGTACCAGACCACGATCATCCCGCTGTACAAGATGGTCGTGGGAGCGGGAGCCGTTGACACCCTGGAAGGCCTCATCGCGATCTACCTCGCCGGTTCGGTCTTCTGCTACTTCATCATCGTCGGGTACATGCGAACAGTCCCGTTCGAGATCATCGAAGCCGCCCGGATCGACGGGGCGAGCCCGTTCCGCATCTACTGGACGATCGTGCTACCCCTGATACGCCCGGTTCTCATCACCGTCAGCGTCTTCCAAGTGATGTGGGTGTGGAACGACTACGTCAGCCCCATCGTCTTCATCAGCTCCACCGAGAAAGTCACACTCGTGCTCCTCGCTGCCCGCGCTGTCTCCGAGTTCGCCGTCAACTGGCCCGCATTCATGGCCGTCACCGTGGTGGTCCTCATCCCGATGGTCATCTTCTTCATCACCATGCAGAAGTACATCGTCGACGGGCTCGTCGGCGGGAGTGTCAAGGGATGACCCGCCTACACGTCCACACCCGCGAGATCGAACCCCACCGTCCGGCAACGATCGCCCGAGCCGTCCACTTCACCCTCCTGCGGGACGGCCGCGAAGAGCAGCTGCGAAACGGCGCCGGCGTGATCTACGCACCCGCGGCTGTCGGAAGCGACTGGCGCATGCAGCCGCAGGTCCTCGACGACCCCCGCCTGACCCGGCGGCCGAAAGATTGGTTGCTGACCGTCGCCATCTCACGCACTGGTGAACCTGAGGAGACGAGTCGACGGGTCGGTTACCGATCTCAGGACCTTCTCGAGTGGGATGGCCCTCACCCTGCCGCTCCGTTCGACGAGAGCGGCACGAACACCGTCGACATCGACGACGCCACGGCTGCAGCGCTGGAGGCGAAGTTCGGCCGTATCCGCAGCGTCGCGGTGGACGTGGATGACTCGGGTCCGCTTTCGGAGCGAGGGGCGACGATCCGGTACAGCGACGGCTCCTCGAGGCGGGCGAAGGTCGACTGGGACGCACCCGCCTTGGGTCGAGCTTCGGGAGCGATCCGTATCCAGGATCACGCGTTCCCGTTCATCGCCGACCGCGCAGACCCCCACATCCTCGAATACGACGGCCGGTGGCTGTTCGTTGCCACCCCTGACGCGGGTCGCGGCAACGAGCAGACCCCAGAGCTGTTCATCCGCGCTGCTGACACGATCGAGGGTCTCCCTGCTGCGCCTGATCACACCATTGCGCGGGTAGGTGACGCGGGGATCGGTGGATGCTTCTGGGCCCCGGAGCTGCACACCATCGCAGGCGAACTGCGAATCCTGTTCGCACCCAGCATCGGCACGGCCTCCTGGGACGGTGTGCAATGCCACATCATGACGCTCCGTCCCGGCGGGAACCCGCTGGATCAGGGCGACTGGTCCGCACCCGCCCCCGTCCTCACTGCCGACGGCCATCCTCTCCGTGCTGACGAGCGCTACGGGATCTCACTGGACATGACCTACGTCCCCGGAGACGGCGGCGGGCACTACGTGTGGTCGCAGCGCGTCGTGCAGGACGGCTACATCGGGGACGCGGAGCTCTGGATAGCCGGCGTCGACCCCACAGACGCCACCCGTCTACGAGATGAGCCGCGGCGCCTGCACACCGGACGCTACAGCTGGGAGCTCACCGACACGAACGTCGTCGAAGGCCCTTTCCCTCTCCTGAGCGATGACCGTCTCCACCTCGCGTACGCCGCAGCCGCGGTGGGACCGCACTACGCGACCGGTTGGCTCAGCGCATCCACATCGGACGACCCCGGCGACCCCTCATCGTGGTCGGTGCAACCTTTCCCCGCCCTCGACTCGGCGAGCGTGCCCGGTCAATGGGGCCCCGGACACATCTCGTTTTTCCGCCACGCTGGCGACACGATGATGGCCTTCCACGCCAAAATCGACCCCGACGAGACCGCGCGCCACACCGGTATCCGACGCGTCCATTGGGCTCACAACGGTCTTCCCGTGCTCGACATGACGCCGGAGGAGGACCTGCACCCGGACCTGCGTGTCGTCACCACTCTGATCGAAGGGCCTTCATGAGCTCCGCCTACCTGATGGCCTACTTCACCTCCGAGACACACGCTGACGGCGAGCAGATCCGCTTCGCAGTCAGCGATCCCGGAAACCCGCTGCGCTGGACACCTCTCGCCGACGGTGCACCCATCCTCCGATCGACCGTTGGCGAGCACGGCGTCCGAGACCCGTTCCTGCTCTGGGACGACGCACGATCCCGATATGTGATCCTCGCAACCGACCTCCGAGTCCACACGGACGGCAACTGGCACCGCGCCGTCCGTACCGGAAGCCGCGCGCTCGTGGTCTGGGAGTCACCGGACCTGGTGAACTGGTCCGAACCTCGGCTCGTTACCGTCGCGCCCGACTCCGCCGGGAACACATGGGCGCCGAAAGCCTTCCGCGACCCGGAGCGCGGGGTGTGGACCGTCATCTGGGCTTCCGCCCTCTTCGATGACCACGACGACCGAACCCGGGGCACGCATCAACGCCTCCTCGCCGCCGACACGACCGACTTCGCCGAGTTCACGCCGGCGCGCATCTATTTCGACCCCGGCCACGACGTCATCGACGCCACCTTCATCCACGAGGATCAAGCGTGGTTCCGGTTCTCCGCTAACGCACACGCGCCCGGCAACCCCGCTCACATCGGACACCACATCTACGCCGAACGAGGCACCGCGCTCGAAGACCCCAATTACACAGCGGTTGCGATCGACGTCGGAAGACCCGAACTCGAGCGTGGCGAAGGGCCTGCTGTATTTCAGAGCGCGGACGGCACCATGTCGTACCTCCTCATCGACGAGTTCAACCTTCGCGGGTACCAACTCTTCGAACTCGAGACAGCTCGGTTGGACACGGGCGCATGGCGACACCTGCCCTCCGCGGAACTTCCTCCCGGCGCGCGCCACGGCTCGGTCATCCCCATCCCGCTTGACCGTCGCGACGAGATGATCCGGAGATTCCGATGAGCCTGTACCGAGACCCGATCTTCGACGGCGCCGCGGACCCGGTCGTCATTCAAGGCCCCGACGATCTCTGGTGGATGGTCTACACGGCACGACGCGCGAACCTCACCCTCCCGCCGGACGTCACCTGGATCCACGGGACCGCGCTCGGCGTGGCGACAAGCATCGACGGAACCGAGTGGACCTACCGAGGAACTCTCACCGGACTCGACATCGAGCCCGGCCACCACACCTACTGGGCACCAGAGATCATCGAGCACGACGGCATCTTCCACATGTACGTCTCCGTCATCCGCGGCATCCCATCGCACTGGCAGGGCCACGAACGCGTGATCCGCCACTACACCAGCCGCGACCTGTGGGAATGGCAATACCAGTCGACGCTCGAGCTGACCTCCCGGCACGTCATCGACGCATGCGTCTACCCGCTGCCCGGCGGCGGATGGCGGCTCTGGTACAAAGACGAAGCCGATGGGGCGCACACGTGGGCCGCGGACAGCAATGACCTGCACACCTGGACCGTTCGTGGCCCGGTCGTCCGAGGACGCCCCCACGAAGGCCCCAACGTTTTCCGGCTCGACGACTGGTACTGGATGATCGTCGACGAATGGGACGGGCAACGAGTTCTCCGATCGGACGACCTCGACACCTGGACCGAGCAGGGACGCATCCTCGACGGAACCGGTGTGAAAGATGATGACATCGGCGCTGGCCTTCATGCCGACGTCGTTGTCCGCGGCGACGACGCGATCGCGTTCTACTTCACACATCCGGAGTGGGACCGTGGAAGCGACCCCCTCACCTACGCCGACAAACGAACAACCATTCAAGCCGCTCGGATAACAACAGATGGGACCCGATTGCTGTGTGATCGCAGCGCGACCGCAGACCTTCCACTCATCCGCTGAGATGATCGGGTGACCGTGACCCCATACTTCGGTGGCTGCGCCTCTCGCGCATCCCTGAGCGCCCCGGCATTCTGTAAGACGTGGATGAATAACCATTGATTCCGGATCGGTGAAGCTCGACGATCGTCTTCTCGCGCACCTGGAGCTCGTCATGGTGACAAAGCTTCGCCGCGGCGAACCTTTCGTCTTCACATGGGCTCACGAGGTCAGCCTGGGCAGCGGCCGAGACTCGCGGTGGGTGCATCCGAGCGCACATCTCGATTTCCGGTTCGAGGGACGCTCCAAGATCACGATCAACCCGGCGTGGATAGAAACGCCCATGTCGACCGCGAATTCGCCGGCCGGGCTGCGAATCGTCCCCGAACCGGACTCAGCGGCGGAATCAGACGCCGCAGTTCCAGCGCCCCGGCCGTCCTCGACCGACTGAGGCCTACCCGCAGGATCCGCCGGAAACGATCGTTTTCGGTGCGCTCGGCCGGGAGGTGCCCGGCGACCGCGACACGCCGACGATCGATCCACCAAATACCCCTACCGAAACCCAAATCCACCAAAACTGTCTGGCTACCCTTTCTGGTGAGTCTGGCCATGCGCGCGAGTGTGGGCGGCTGGGAGTCGTGGCCTGGGGTGTCGAAGTCGCTCCTGGAAGAAGTGCGGGAGTCTAAGAGTCGAAGCGTCCGACCTCCCGCAGGACGGTGAAGGTTGGCGGCCCTTGTGCGCCGCCCTTACGCATGATCGGAGGGGCGGTCTCGTCCGCTCGGAAAGAGTCGTATGCGTCCGTACTGTCGAACTCGAGCAACACGAGGACCCGGCCGGTGTCGTCTTGTGGTTCATATACAGTCGCGCCTCGCGACCCGTGCTCGCGTCGTTTCGCGAGACCTTCGTCACCGAAGACCTCAAGGAACCGGCTGAGCTCTTCGATTCGCACTTCCGCCAGAACATGGATCGACATCATCGTCCTTCTTTCGTTGACCTGGTCGGAACGCTACTCGGTTGCAACCTTCGGTCGACGTGCATCCCGGCGAGGGGTCATTGAAGCCCAACGCACCGAAACTCATACGCTACCGTTTTCGGTGAAACCGTCGACGAGCGACGGCGATACCGGGGGAGTGGCGTGTGAACATCGTCGGCTATGCCCGCGTCTCGACGAGGGATCAGAACCCCGCCGCCCAGGAGGCCGAGCTGCGCGCAGCCGGCGCCGGCCGAGTATTCGTTGACCATGGCGAATCGAGCCGCGTGAGCGATCGCCCTCAGTGGATCGCTTGCCTCGACTATCTCCGACCGGGGGACACCCTCGTCGTTCGCGCCCTCGACCGCGTCGCCGGCAGCGAGGTCATGGCGATCGAGCTCATCCGGGATCTCGCCCGCCGCGGCATCCGCTTGCGCAGCCTCACCGAGCCATTCCTCGACGTCGACACATCGACGCCGATGGGGGAGGCGATCGTGGGCATCATGGCCGTCCTCGCGCAGCTGCGAGTTTCGACGATCCGAGACAACACTCGACGTGGTCTGGAGCACGCGCGCACCCAAGGCCGGGTCGGAGGCCGGCCCTCGGTCATGACCGACGAGCGCACCGCGGCCGCGGTGCAGATGCGCGGCAACGGTGACAGCGTCGCGAAGATCGGGCGCACGCTAGGCGTCGGAGCATCGAGCGTCGCTCGAGCCCTCGACCGGTACTACCGCGAACAGCTTCAACAGACGACGACGAACGAGAGTGAGACCACACGATGAACCGTGACACAGCAGACCAGGTGGTGCAGTCCACCGGCGCCCTCGCAATGGCCTACTACCCGGAGATCCACGCGGACGACGCGGATTACTCGATCGGTGACGACGTCGACTTCGTGCTGTCCGACGTCGGCGAGCTCGAGCCCGCCGACGCTGCGGCGCTGCGCGACCTTGTCGCGCGGACGATCATCGACCCGACGAATCACCGCGAAGCGCTCATCGAGTACGTGTTCGGACTGGTGCCTGACGGGGGAGACGGCTCCTGAGTCCCAACGAGACTCCCGACGACGCCGTCGCACGCAAGCGCGCCACGGCTAAGCGGTGGCGCGAGGCGAACCAGCAGCGTCGAGCGGCGTGGCAGAGAGAGTGGAAGGCGAATAATCGGGATCGCTTTCGGGAGCTCAACCGTCTCTCGGCCCAACGGCAGGCAAAACGGAAGCGTGCGGGAGAGGCGCGACGGGAGCAGCGTCGTCGCTGGTACGCGGAGCACCGAGAGCAGGAGCGGGCGCGCCACCGCAAGTTCCGGCAGGAGCATCCCGAGAAGGTGCGCGAGTATCAGGCGCGCTACAAGGAGCGGCATCCCGAGCGGGCGGCCGAGGGCGCTCGGCGCCGCTCCCAGGCGCACCGCGACCGATACCCGGAGCGGACTCGCGAACGAGAGCGCGCCGATGCTGCGCGCCGTCGCGAGGCGGACCCTGACCAGTTCAGGCGCTGGTACCGGCAGAACCTCGAGCGTGAACGAAAGCGAGGCCGCGAAGCGGCGCAGCTTCGCCGCCGGCTGACAAAGCTCGGACTCCCGCCGCGGAAGATCCATAAGACCTACGCGGTGGACCGTCGCAAGAACGCGGCCGCCGCTGACGAGTTCTTTTCACGTCGCTGGCGGATCAACGATCGGATCCGGGCTGAGTCCTTCGAGGCTCTACCTGGACACCGCGCGGCCGTCGAGTTCCGCGCCCGGTATCTGGCAGCCGGCGCTATCGAGAAGGCCGACACACGGGACCGTGAGGCGCGCGCCCGCGCAATCGTAGATGCCGCCCGTCAGAGGCTTCCCGCTAAACAGCTCGAGCAGATCACCGAGGAAGTCCGCATGGACTCGGTCGCGCGTCAGCTGCGCGGTGCGGCCGCCTTCAACATCGACGCGGAAGTGCAGCGACGAGTACACGAGCTCGTGGTCGAACGCGCGTTGAGTACGCCGATCGACGCACACGAGCGCGACGAGATGCGCCGACTTATCCGAGCCAGCTTTCCCACCCACGCGCAGCGCGGGACACGACCGCCTTCAACCCAGGATCGCCCGCAACGACTACGCGCGGGACCGCAGGACCGCGGGTACGAGCGCTAGCCGACTCTCCGAGCGCTTCACGGTGCGTCGATATGTTGTTGCCGTGACCGACGATCGGGTGAACCTGCGCACACGGCGCGAGATTTTGGCGGGCTACATCGCTGTGCTCGACCGCCCGGGGAAGCTCATAGAACTCTGCTCAGTCGCTTCAGACGATCCGACTGAACTTCAGCTGGCTGTTGCGAGGGTGTTCGATTTCAGCCCGGTCGTGGCTGAAGCCGTTCTGTCTATGCAGGTTCGACGCCTCACGTCGGGCGAACGGCGGAGGATTCTGGACGAGCTCGCCGGCATTGACGCGGAGCTTGGGCAGTAGCGGACATTGCAAAGTACGACCTCGCCCGGATAGCGGGCTCCCTGTTCGAGCGTTCAAACGTCGCCCAGAAGGCCTAGGACGTGTCTCCTAAACGGGCGGTCCAGGCGATGACGCTATTCACGACAGCTGCTGCGCGGTAGACAGTGGCCAGTTTGTCGTAGCGGGTGGCGAGACCTCGCCACTGCTTGAGTGTGGCGAAGCGGCGTTCGACGACGTTTCTGGCTCGATAGTCGTCACGGTCGTATCCGACAGGTCGTCCGGATCGGCCCGTCCCCTCGGCAGGCGCGCCTTAATCAGGCTCGCCCGCTGGATTTGAGTCCTGACGAAAAACGACTCGCGCGAGGAGCGCGGCTCCGCCAAGTACACAGAGCCACGCGGCTCCCCAGGCAATGAAGCCAAGCAAGGGGTTCGGATCGATCCAGGCTTGAACCACGCTGGTCCCTTTCAGAAGCATCCAGGCAAGGAAGATTCCGATCAGAACGATCCCGCTGACAGTGAGTCCGAGCTTCTTCCCCATACCTCGAGGTTAGCGGTGCAGTCGCCGCCGACTTTGGGAGACACGTCCTAGTTCACCGTCCGCCCAGCGAAGACTTCGACGCTCTCTTGCACGTACCGGATGAGCCCTCGCCCGACGTCATAGAAGTCGGGTCCCGCGCCAGCTGCTCGCATCGTCCGAAGTTCGGACACGTCGACTCGCAGCGCCTCCGCGGCCTCCGCCGGCGTGAGCAGCAGCGGAGCGTCGACGACCGCTCCCGCGCTCATCGCGTTGCCCGCTTCTTGGCGACGTCGTCGATCTTGTCGGGACGGAAACCCGACCATGACTGGTCGACCGTTTCCACGACCGGCGCCTGCAGAAACCCGGCTGCCTTGAGCCTCGTTAGCGCTTCGGGATCGGTCGTCAGGTCGACGACTTCGAACTCGATCCCGGCGGCTTTGAGTGCGCGGATCGTGGCCGTGCACTGCACGCACCCCTCGGTCGAGTACACGGTGAGTGGTTCATTCTTCATTGCAGTTCTCCCTTTCAGACCTCATTGCCTTTCGGCGAAAGTCGAAACACTGCGGTGGGGGAGTGCAGGCAAGGGTCCGTGGAATACCGGACTGAGCGCAGCGAGGGAGGGTGTGCCGCGAAAGCCCTTGCCGGAGCGATGACGGCGCGTACCATCCAACGGCCGGAAGGCAACGAAGTTGCCCCACGCAAACGGTCCCCGTCGCGCAGAGCGCGGCGGGGACCGTTTGGAGGTACTGCGGCCGAAGGCTGCTACTCAGAAGAACCGACGTCAGCGGTGGCTGTGCGCCGCTTCGAGCGAGGTTTGCGCGATGCCTGACCGGGTCCGCGGGCACCCGTGGCGCGCAGATCCTTCTCGCTCCATCCGGCGGCAAGAGCCGCTTTCCAGGCACGGTCGTGGGCGGTTGTCGCGTCGTTCAGGCGCGCCTCCGCGGCATCTGCCTCGTTCACCGCAGCGACCAGCTCGCGCACGGCGTCAACCTTCGCGTTGACGTCTGCTTCGATCAGCTCGCGTGCGCGCTGTGCGGCTTCATCTGGGTTCACGTTCGCGTCGCTCATGCGACCGACTCTATCGAGCGGATCAAGAGTCGATCCACGGTCAGTTTGCCCTCTAGCCGGATCACCGGCGCTGCACTACGTTCCGCGTTGTGCGGAGCTTGCGGCAGAGCAAGCTATAGAGTTAGGTGACCTAACTCTGGACTCCCGGCGGCGCGGTCGGCATACTGGTCGTATGGTCCCCGCTATCTGGCGGGTTCGCTGCGCTGGGCCGAGAGGACGTGATCATGCCGGAGCAGAACGAGCGGAAGCTGTTCGGCCGGCAGCGTCGTGCGAACTCCGCGACGCCGCGTGACGCGGGTCGCTACGTGGTCAAGACCAACGCCGACGAGGACGCGAAGCTGCGCGCTCGCGCCGTTGTCGCAGGCGTCACCGTGCCGCGGTTTCTGGTCGAGGCGGGCATGAACGCGAACGTTCAGACCAGCACCGATCAGAAGCAGCTCATCGCGGAGTTGTTCGCGTTGTCGCGGACGATGGGAACCGTCGCGAACAACGTCAATCAGCTCGCCCGGTACGCCAACACCGAGGGCCTTTTCCCTGCCGAAGCAGAGAGTGTCGTGGCGGGGTACCGGGCGCTCAGCGCCCGGATCGACGACACCATCCGGAAGCTCGCGGGCGCATGATTCCGAACATCACTCGCGGATCCCGCATCGTCGGTCTGATGACCTACCTTGCGGGGGAGGGGCGCGCCAACGAGCACACGGAGCAGCACCTTGTCGCGGGCGATCACGCGATCATGGCGCGCCACGGGTACGCGGTTCTCGACGCCGCTGCGGCGCGCGAGATCGGTGTCGCTCTCGACACACCGCGCGTTGCTTACGGTGTTGAGGTGACTCGTCAGGTGCGCGTCGCTGACCCGGGGACGGGTGAGCTGCACAGCGAGCGCGTGGCCGCAGATGTGTGGCATTGCTCACTGTCGCTGCGCGCCGAGGAAGGTCAGCTCAGCGACGAGCAGTGGGGCACGATCGCGCAGCAGTTCGTGGACCGCATGGGCTTCACCGAAGCGTCAGGCAAGGCTCCGTGCCGGTGGGTTGCGGTCCGTCATGGCCTCTCCAAGAACGGCAACGACCACGTTCACATCGCCGTCTCACTGGTACGTGAGGACGGCACGAAAGCGACGACACACAACGACTACAAGCGCGCTCAGGAGTTGTGTCGCACGCTCGAGGCCCAGCACGGGCTGATGCCCGTTGACTCCCGCGAGCGGGGCATGGGGGAGCGTGGCGTGAAGCCCGCCGAGACCGCGCGGGCGGCATGCACCGGTGCGGTCGAGGTCGATGCGCACCGGCTCGAGCGGACCGTCAGGGCCGCAGCGACGGCATCCGTCGACGAAGGCGAGTTCGTGCGTCGGATGCGCCGTGCCGGTGTCCTCATCCGGCCGCGGTTCGCAGCCGGCCGCGACGACGTCGTTGCCGGCTACTCCGTCGCTTTGCGACCCGCCGGAGACGAGCGGCCGGTCTGGTTCGGTGGAGGGCGACTTGCCCGCGACCTCACCCTTCCGCGTCTGCGGGAGGGCTGGCCTGATAGCCCTCAGACGGCGCAGGGTGCGGTCGATGAGTGGCGTGCCACGAGCAAGAACCCGTGGCAGTACCGTCCGGTCGCTCCTGGCCGCGAAGAGCAGACTCCCGACCCGAAGCTGTGGGAACAGTACGGCCGGGAGTTGCGCGAGCTCCGGACGCAGCTGCGAGAGGTACCGGCGACGGACCGAGCCACGTGGGCGCACGTCGCGCGAGAGACCGCCGGCGCATTCGCCGCGTGGTCGCAACGCGTTGAGGCAACGCCGGGGCCTCTCGCTGAGACTGCCCGAGAGCTGTCGCGCAGCGCTCACATTCGCGCACACCTATCCAAGCCGAAGCCCGTCCGTATGGGCTCAGCGTCGGGCGCTGCAATGGTGCTGATGCAAGCCGCGGTCGGCGGCGAAGGCCCCGCCGCCGAAGCGATCTTGTTCCGCCAGCTCGGCCGTCTGTCGGTCGCGCTGATCGACGCACACAAGGCGGCGGGGGATGCCCGCCGCGCAGAGCAGATGAGTGAATCGCTGCGACGCACTCTCGAAGCGATCGGTGAGCGGATGCCCGCCGACGCACGCACAGCCGCAGCGCCCGCGACCACGGCGGCGCTCTCCCCAGAGGAAGAAGCGGTGCGTCGCGCTCAGCGCGGACTCGCCGCGCCCGGCACCCGTTCACCGCTGCCGAACACACTGACCCCCCGGTCCCGAACCACGTCCGACACGTCGCGTCAGCAAGGCGGCCACAACGGAAGAGAAGGAGACCAGGATCATGGTCGATGACACAGACGGCGTAGGCGAGACGTTCGACAACTCCCTGCGGATCGCGCTCACGGTCGCCTCGCAATTCGGGGAGCGGGTTGCCCGGCTCCGCGAGGAGTGGAACCGTCAGCAGGAAGCCGCAGCCACCCAAGAAGCACGGGAGCTGCAAAGCCGGCTCGACGCCGAACGCGCAGCCGTCCGCGGACAGCTCGCCGTCGTCGACCAGCCCTCCTGGTGGGACCGCGCCGACGTCCGCGATATTGCCGACGCCCGAGAAGCCGCCGTCGCGTGGCGTGACCACGACGACGTTGCCGCACGCGCCGACGAGACCATTCGCCGGGAAATGCAGGACCGGTACGGCATCGACGTCGACGCCGCCGGCGCCGACCCCGCAGCGGTAGCGGACGCTCTCCGGCGCGCCGAAGCCGACCGCGCGCAGGCGCGCGAGGAGCAGCGTCGGTCCGGTGAAGAGCTCGCCGCCAGTCAGATCCTCCTTTCATCTGCCGCGGCGCGTGACCGCGACGCGGACGCCGCCGCCGGACGCGCCTATGAGAACGAGGACCCGACCGCCGCATCGGAGTCGGCTAGTCAGGTGCGGGAGGCCGCGGCAGAACGAACGCAGGCCGCAAGCTCCTACGACAGCGCCGAGCGCCGCGCCGAGTTCGCGCGCTCGATCGAGGGAACCGCGTCGGCCGAGGAAGTCCGTGGCCGGGTGCTTGCGGACACCGGCAACGCTAAGAGCCCTCGCGAGGCGGTCACTGGACCTGTCGTAGCTGCGCCGAGAGCGAGAGCATCCCGCTCATCAAGTCAGGACCGCACTCGTAGCGGCTTGGCTCGGTGATATCACTTTGATACTTGCCCGGTCTGCTCGCGCCGCACGCGTGCGAGGAGGAACGAGGACTGCAGGACGCGACGGCTTGGAAGCTCACATGTGCGAGCGCCCAAGCCGTCGCGCACGATTATGCGGCTACGCGCCATTCGTTGCGGTAGGCCAGCGACTCCTGGCGAAGGAACCCAACTCGGTCGGCCGTCGTCGCCGAGTTGTCGATGAGGAGCAGACCGCCCGACCGGACCATGGCGATCGCCGGGATTGCGCCGGGATCGACCTGTCGGGTGGCCAGAGCGACGGCAGTTTCTAGCAAGGCCAGCTCGGGGTCGCTGAGAGGCGGCGCGGAGAAATGCAACAAGGCCAGAACGCGGTTGCCATCCCGCATCTGGAGATCCAAATGGAGCCTCAAGCTCACGAGGTCGTAGAGGTCGTTGTCATGAGCGACGACATTACGCTGGCGACGAGAGGCGGTGGCCACGGGTGCCTTTGAGAGGAGAAGGGTGATGCCCTTTGCGGCCGCGTCGTAGCTCGGACGCATACGTTCGTTCGTCTCGAGGACGGCGCGATGGAGCGCGCCGCCGCGCGAACCATTGTTGATGTATTCGATCGCCGCGGTGATGAACCGTTCGTAGGTGAAGGCGAAGAACTTGTTGTCAGCAGGCGCCTCCACCTGAGCCCGGTCGCGGCTGACATGTGTCACCCGGCCTTTGCTGCGAGCTCGCGTGAACTCACGGAGATGGGTGATGGAGGGGGGACGATCGTCGATTCCCATGTTGCTGCTTTCTCGCTGGTGCAGGCGATAGGCAGAGTGCGGAGCGCCCAACGTGGCCGGCGTCCGGAAGGAAGAGGCGGGGAACGATTGAGATCGTGCCCCGCCTTAGATCAGCCCTTCCCGAGGGTCGAGCCGGCCTTCGACTTGGCCGTCTTGCTCGACGAGTCGGACGCGAGCGTCCGACCAGCCTTGCTCAGCGCGGCCTTCGAGGGCTTGGACGATCCTGACGACGACTTCGCCATGATGCGCTCCTCTCTCTGCTGTGTATGAAGCAGATGCACCCGAGGAACTCGCGTCACTCGCGCAGGGGCTATCGAGCCCCTAGAGTTGAGAAGTCTCGCCAGACACCTCAGCCCCGATCTGCTGCAAGATGGCCCTGCCTCTGTAGTGAATCGGGGCTTTGTCTTGCGCTCGTAAGTCTAGCGGCCCCCACCGACACTTGGACAGCTGTATGCCGCCCTAAGGCCTTTTCGCCCATAGTTTGATACCAAACCGGGGTTAGGCCATTCAAACGGGTTCTCGGGGCGCTGACGGGCGTTTGGCGCCCACATTTGGCCAACGGTTGCCTCGGTTTATCCACAGGGGCGGAGCGCAACTAGGTTGCACCCCGCCCCTGTGGTATCAGCAAGTCAGATGAGGATGAGTTCGCGGATGTCCTTTCGGTCCTCGTCCACGGTCTGCACCTTGCGGCCCTCTTTGACCTCGTCGTCGATGTACTTCGCGATTGCGATCGCTCGTCGGACTGCCTCGGTGTAGGAGAGGTGCCTACTCGCGGCAAGTTCCTTCAGCGCGTCAGCAGTCTCTGGGTTCATGTTGACGCTGAGGCGGACGAGTTCCTGCGTAGCTGTACGCCGAGCACTGGTCGCATCGTTGTCGGTCACGGGAGTCTCCTTCTAGTTGTCTACGCGTATCGCGCTCTCTGACCGTTGGCGCGTTCAGGTAGCACGAAGAGCGCCTTTCGTGGGAGCGAAGGCGCTACGGAAGGGATGCCAGTCGCTTAGGCATCGTCCGTGTGGGAGAGGTTGGCTCGCGGGTTGAACTGGCCCGGCCGGTTTCTCGTACGCGTCTGGAGCTGGGGTTAGTCAGCTCGGTGATTGGATGTCACGTGAGCAAATGTATCACGACGTACCACTCATGTGAACATTCCGATGCAACACTCGTGCACATCTCATGTACATGCGACACACCCCTCTGGTATCTTATGAGACACCTGGGAGACCGTCTAACCCGATAGCCGCCCAGGCAGGAGCTTCTGGATGTTTGAGGACCGATATGAACGATGACGCGAAGGATGAGCCCGTCCCGTGGGAACTCATCGCGCCCCTTGTGGCTTGGATGGCACGACACAACGTCACGCGGCTCCGAGTAGTCGCCACTCCTGCGCCAGTACCAGTGATTGCTGAGCCGGCACGTGATGAAACTGTCCACCTTCTCTACTGCGAGGAGGCGCCGGCATCGTCTGGTCTTCTGGACGTATACGTCGTAGCTGATGAGGATGGAGGAGGGCGCTTGAATGGCCCGACTGAAGTGCCTCAGGCCGTGATCCGTCCAATCCTCCGTGCCCTGGACGCCGCCTCAGTCGATGAGTTCCTCATCGCAGCCGAGGAGGTGGGTGAAGCGTCCACCGCGGCTCGCCAAGTGTCGACGGCCGTGGCAACCCGACACAGCGATATCGAGGAGCATGAGCTTCCCTCGGGAGACAACTGGCCGCCTCCGGTGGTGGCAGTCCGTGTGCCGACCCGACGTAACGATGTCTGAGTTCGAAGAAGCGGATGATCCCGCGAAGAACCCCGAACCGAAGTCGGAGCCGTTTTTCCGCGCGAAGCGGGTGCCCCTTTGGCTGCATGTAGCGGACACGCAAAGGGTGCTTGCCGGTGCGATCGTCGCTGTCACCCTCACCCTCTACGCATACTTGGTCGTCGCCGTGGTGTTCGGGTGGATTGATCAAGATCGCTTTGTTGCCGTGATCGCTGCTCTCGCGCCGCTCCAGGCTCTAGCTGCGGCGACGGTGGGCTTCTTCTTTGGAAGCAGGGAGAAGGGCTGAGCGAGCCCTTGGCTCTTAGACTGCAACGCATGCCCGATTCCGGACGTCCCACGGCCATCGTGTATGTCGACGGCTTCAATCTCTACCGACGATGCCTTGAGCGGTATCCGGCGTCCAAGTGGCTGGATCTGCCTGTCCTGATGGATCGGCTCTTGCCCAAGCACGATGTGATCCATGTCCACTACTTCACTGCTCTCATTCGCGCGGGAGCGGGGGATGACCCCCAAGGGCCCATCCGCCAACAGACGTACATTCGAGCTCTCGAGACGACGGGCAGGGTAACGACTCACTACGGCACATACCGCATCGACAAGCGCCTGATGCCGAAACATCCCGCCGAGATGGGAGACGATGGTTCGCTGATTCGTGTGGCGGTTCGAAAGACTGAGGAAAAGGGGTCGGACGTCAATCTGGCAGTCCGCATGCTATTGGACGCGCACCGGAACGCTGCCGACTTGTACTGCATGTTGACGAACGATTCTGACCAGGTCACGACGATTCGGACCCTGCAGGAAGAGGTCGGCGTTGACGTCGGATGGATCAGTCCGATGCCAACACTGCGACAGAGCAAGGACTTGAAGAAGACGCAGCCGTCGCATGTGGCGTGCATCAGCGCCGAGGACCTCATGGCAAGCCAGTTGCCCGACGAAGTGCAGAACGGGCAGCAGACGCTTCGCCGGCCAGCTCGGTGGCGGTGACAAACCGAAAGCCCCGCCTAGGCGGGGCTTTCTAACCGGTAGCCGAAGCGTCCGGGGGTGTGGTGCAACTGTAGCACTGGACCGGCACTCGGCGCTTGTTACTCCGGCATGCAGTCGGCTCGAGAGGGGCCTCCCGCCTGCCGAGCAAAGCGTCATGCAAGGATCAGGAACGCCGGTTCTGACATAACGTAGATTATCGGCTCTCCGGTGCGCCGCCTGGCTGCGCCCTTAGATGCGACCGGTGACGGCCCATGCGTTGGCATCCTGACCGAAACTCAATCCCTGTGATGAGCGACCGCCACGCGCTGCCGTTGGCCCGTGGCCGACAGGGTGTCGACGCTGGCTCTTAGCGCACTCCCGACGGATGCTACGACCCCTCCCGGTCCGCTCTGGAGTCAGGTTCGGGCTTGCTGTCGCGCGGTTCGTCGCCCGTGCCGTGAGGCTGAGGATCATCCGCCCCCGCGTTGGCGGCGAGGATCTCATCGATCTTCCTGTTCTCGACGGCTCGACGTATCCAAAAAACGGCTAGGACTGCGCCCACGATCGCGATTCCAGCAGGGATCCACCACTCCAGCGCGGAGAAGATGGTCACCGCGATCACCAGCGGCATGAGAACGGTGATCTGAATCACTAGGCCCTTATTCATCGGTCTCCCAAATGGCTAAGCGTCCCGATCTGCGAAGCTCCAGCACAGACGATAAAGGGTGTGTACAGCACCACGACGAGCGATAAAGGGTCTGTACAGCACCACGACCTGCATCGTGACCGCTGCAGGAGCGCAAATGGTCCGCTGATCAGACCGCTGGAACCTCACGGCTGTCGGTCTTTGAGAGACGCGTCTGCCTCCGGCTGCGAACGATTGGGGAAGGGTAAGAAGAAGGCGATAATGAGCGCCACTCCCGCGATGCGAACTCCCCAGATCACTATAGGCGCGATGCTCACGCCTGCCGCGAGTATGGAGGCGATAATCAAAAGAACACCCGCTGAGAGCGCCGCCCAACGCCAGCCGCGCTGCTTCATGGGAGACACTTTAAGCACCGAACACCGCGTGAGGGTTGATCTCGCGGCCGTAGAGCAGTTGCGCGGTGGTTTCTCCTATAACCCCTCCCCCAACGGCTGAAAGTAGCGAAACAGCCACGCAGCCGATGATCGTGACGCAAATCGGGGCCGCGGCGATTCCGAGGATCGACCCGGCGACCAGTGATGCCGCGCTAGCTACGGTCGCGTAGCCAACTTCCTCCCAGTCGATCGCGAGACCAGTGAGGTTGGTGTTGTTGATGGGATCGCCGCCGGCGTAGGCGTATCGGTTGGCGTTGGTGGGGTCGAGGGGGCGTCGAGGGTGTCTCGTTGGGTCCAACGGCCGAGGGTGGGGTTGTACCAGCGGTTGCCGAAGTGGACCCATCCGGTGGCGCGGTCTTGGATGCCACCCTTGAACAGGAACGGGTTCTGGGTTTGCCCCGTGCCGCCGCTGTTGTAGGTGCGGGTGGGGAGGCCGAACGGGTCGTACGTGTATGTGTAGCCGGGGGATCCGAAGTCGCGGAGGATTGCGGTGGGGTTCCCGAGCCCGTCGTACACGTACAGGCTGACCGTGTTCGTGCTCGTGCGGAGCAAGAGCGGTTGCCCGCTTGCGCGCGGCGCCAAGGGACAGCGGCTACTTCCCAGCGTGGGTTCCGTGGCGCGGCTAGAGAAGTTGCGCTTCAACCTCGCTGACGAGCCGGGAGAACTCGCGCGGGTGTTCGCAGCTGTGGAGTTGGCGGGTGCGCGGGTGTTCGAAGCACGGCTGGATCACTTGCAGCACCGAGTCGCGGGCACTCTGGAGATTCTCAGAGAACAGGCCCATGTCCCCGCGGTTCTCGCTGCCGTAGGCGGGCACCGCGCGGCCTGATGCCAGCTGAGCCGGGATCAGCCGCGCGCGCCGATGCGGAAGAGCCCTCGCCGTTGCGCCGACTGCGTCTGGTTTGTGCCCACCCGGATGCCGGTGGTAATCGGAGCGATGTCGCCCAGCAGCGGGTCCGTTCCCGCGTCGGCCAGATTGGGGATCGCTGAGATGAGGTTCTGGGTGTACGGGTGCTGTGGGTTGGAGACGAGCTCTACAGAGTTGCCGACCTCGACCAGTTGCCCCGACCTCATTACCGCTGTCCGGTCGGCGACGTAGCGGACCACCGCGAGGTTGTGCGTGATGAACAGAACGGACAGGTTCAGCTCGGCTTGCAACTCACGCATCAGGTTGATCACGGCACCCTGTACTGACGCGTCGAGGGCGGAGGTGATCTCGTCCGCGATGATGAAACTCGGCCGCACCGCGAGACAGCGAGCAATCGCGACACGTTGACGCATTCCGCCCGACAGCTGGGACGGATACTGCCGGCGTGCTTCGGGCTTCAGCCGGACGAGACTGAGCAGTTCGCCGATGCTCGCCGCACGCTCACGACGCGTCTTGGTGGTATGCACCGCGAGGACTTCGTCCAGGCACTCCTCCACGGTCATTTTCGGGTTCAGCGAAGAGTGCGGGTCCTGGAAGATCATCTGGACTAACTTTGCCCGCTCGCCCGGGGACATTCCCCTGCGCGCGATGATGTCACGGCCATCCAGAAGGACCCGACCGGCGTCGACGGGCTGCATCCCGGCGATGACACGGGCGAGAGTCGACTTGCCTGATCCCGACTCGCCGACCACGCCGACGACGGTGCCGGACTCCACCTCCAGGCTCACATCATCCAAGGCGCGCACCGCTGAGGCACCGTTTCCGAACTGGACAGAGAGGTGCTGCACTTCGAGCCGAGACATTATCGGTCTCCTTCAACGGTCGCGGCTTGGAGGTGCGCCTGCGCCCACCACTCGGGGTGCACTTCGGGAATCGTCGCGAGCGGGACGCTACGGTCCGAGTCCAGGTCGGGCAGGGCCGCCACCAGTGCTCGCGAGTACGGGTGCTTGAGTCGCTCGGGGTGGGCCAGGTCTGCTGACGCGATGTTCTCGACGATACGCCCGTCGTACATCACAAGCACCCGGGAGCACAGCTCGCCGAGCACCGCGATGTCATGGGAGACGACGAGCGCCGCCGCGCCGGACTCCGCACAGTACTGCCGGAGGAGCGTCAGCACGTGCCGCTGCACCGTCACATCCAGAGCCGTCGTTGGTTCATCCGCGATGACCAGACGGGGTTGACCGATCTGCGCCATAGCGATGAGGGCGCGCTGTCGCATGCCACCGGAGAACTGGTGAGGGAACTGGGCCGCCCGTCTGGCCGGTTCACTGATGCGGACCGCAGCGAGTGCGTCGACAGCGCGGCGCTTGGCTTCTTCTCGGCCGACGCCGGCCGCCTCAAGCACTTCGGCGAGTTGAGGCCCGACCCGCAACGCTGGGTTGAGTGCGGTGAGCGAGTCCTGGAAGACGATGCCGATGTCTGTGCTGAGGGCATTGCGCAGTTCGGATTCCGGCGATTCGAGGAGGGGAACGCCCTCGAAGTCCGCCCTACTAGCAGAGACCACCGCGGTGTCGGGCAGCAGCCGGGCGATGGCCATGGCCGTCACCGACTTGCCCGACCCTGACTCGCCGACGATGCCCACCAGCTCCCCCTCGCTGAGCGTGAAGGTGACATCTTTCACCGGCGTGCGCCAGCCGTCTTCGGTCGCGAACGACACCGACAGGCGCTCGATGGTCAGAATCGGGTCACCCGGGCCCGGCGAGACAACGGCGACCCCGCGCGCGGTGATTGCTTCCTCGACCTCCGGCCGGGGCGGGGTTGAGAGCCGCCGCCGCGCTCGGGCCGACGTCGTGCCGGAAGTGCGGTCACGGGTGGCGCCGGCAATCGCTTCACCAGCGAGTCCGAACGCCAGCCCGGCGACCACGACTGCCACACCGGGCGACACCGTCGCCCAGGGTGCGGTGTAGATGTTGGGCAGCGACTCACCGAGCATCCGCCCCCAGTCGAAGCTCGGCGGCTGCACACCCAGACCGAGAAAGCTCAGCGCGGACAGCGCCAAGAGTGCGCTGCCAATCGCAAGTGTGACGTAGACGATGATGGGTTCGGCGATGTTCGGCACGATGTAACGCGTAAACTGCCGTCGACGGGAGATCCCGAGTATGCGGGCCGCGGAGAGGTAGTCGCTGGATTGAATGCCCGCCGCCAGTGTCTGCATGAGGCGGCCGAACGCGGGCGCCATCGTCAGCGACAGCGCGATGACCGCGGTCACCGCGCCCGCGCCGAGCAGGATGGTGATGAAAAGAGCCAACAGTAGCACCGGGAACGCCATCCACGTGGACAGAACAGCGGCGAACGCTCGCTGTGTCCTCGGTCCAAGCACCGACGGCACGGCGCCGATGAGGAGGCCGAGTATCGCGGCAGTCAATGTGGCGATGATTGCCATGACCAGCGAGATCTGGGTGGCGGTCAGCACTCGAGCGAGCACATCCCGGCCGAGCGAGTCGGTGCCGAGCGGGTACTCGCTGCTCGGAGGCTGGTTGATCTCGGCGGCGTTGCTCGTCACAGCTGCCTCGCCCCAGACGAGCGGACCGATGAGCGCGAGGATGATCAGAGCCAGAATCATCAAGGTGGCCGCAGCCCGCGTGGGCGAAGAGAAGAAGGGGCGCACAAATCGCATGACTAAACTTTCTACAGCGAGAGAATCGCGGTTCGGCGGTCTGTGAGAGCCAGCACCACGTCGACCGCCAAGTTGATGATCACAATGATCGCGGCGTAGACCAGGGCGATCCCGACGACCACGCTGTAGTCCCGGGCGGAAATCGATTGGATGAGCGAGTAACCCAGCCCGGGCCAATTGAATACCTGCTCGACGAGCGCGCTGCCGACGACGAGGCCCGCCAGGGCGCTGCCACCCAGCGTCAGAACCGCGGTGAGCATGTTGGGGATCGCGTGACGCGCGTAGAGCGTGAAGCTCGGCAGGCGCTTCGCGCGCGCCGTGCGCATGTAGTCCTGCTGCAGGACCTTGAGCCCCTCCACCCGGGCGATACGCCCAATGGTCGCCGCGGATGCCGCCGCGAGGGCGATCACCGGCAGCACGAAGGCCGCCGGAGACCCCGACCCCGCGACCGGAAGTACCGGCCACAGCATCCCAAAAACGACCACCAACCCGACTGCGAGCAGGTACTCGGGGACGGCCGCGATCAGCCCCGTGCCGGCGTTGAATGTCAGTTCGACGGATCGCCGACGGCCATTCTGAGTCAGGATCGCAATGATCATGCCTGCTGGAATAGCGATCACAAGGACGACCGCGACGGCGAGCACCGCGAGCATCGCTGTCTGAGGCAGCCGCGTGCTTACGATCTGGGTGACCGACTCGCCGGTGACGATGGACTCGCCGAGATCTCCCCGCAAGAGGCCGCCGAGATACTGGACGTACTGCTGCCACAGCGGGAGGTCGAGTCCGAGTGCCGCACGGCGCTGTTCGACCAGCTCTATGGGCGCGTTCGGTCCCAGCGCGGTGAGGACCGGGTCGCCGGGTGCGAGGCGCACCACGATGAACGCCGTCGTGACGATGATGAACAACGTCACAACCATCCGCGTCAGGCGTCGCGCGAAGAAACGCGGCCAGACTCCGACGCGGGGCCACCGGGATGAGGCGACGGGATTCGCCGCCTCCTCCAGGCGTTCCTCGACGGACGTCGTCGCCGCTTCGCCGGCTTGTGCTGCGTTCACCATGAGCGGGATGTCCTCGGAGTTACTTGGTGAGGCGGATGGTCGAGCCGAGCACCGCACCCGGGTTGCGGAGCGCGAACTCGGCATTGTCACCGTATGCCGTCTTGGTGTTCGCCGTCACCGGCAAAACGTCGACGTTCTTGGCAAGCGACTGCTCGGCCTCAAGCCACGTCTGACACGACTCGCTGCCCGGCAGACTCTGAGCCTTCGCGACGAGCTCGGTGTATTCGACATTGTTCGAGCTCGAGAAGTTGCGTCCCGCGGGCGGCGCGTCGCCCGAGAGCAGGATGCGCCACACGCTCGGGTCCTCCGTGGCAAATGGACCCCACACGGCGTCCCAGTCACCACCCGAGAAAAGCGTGCCAGCGTACGCGTCCGAGCCGGTCAGGGTCACATCGACGCCGAGCTCAGTCCATGCGGTCTGGATGGCCTCCATCGCAGCTGGGATTCCGGGACCACGGTTGCTCGGGAACAGCAGGTTCAGCGCGAGCGGCACACCGTCCTTCTCTCGCACACCGTTGCTGCCTTCAACCCAACCCGCCTTATCGAGCGCGGCTGCTGCCGCGTCCGCATCGAACTCCGGCGCGAAGTCGCTGATTGGCGTTTCAGGCGAGCAGGTCTGCGGGATGCCCGTGACGATGGTCTGAAGGGGCTCACCCCGACCACCCGTGGCGATGTTACCAAGGTCGTCCAGATTGAGCGCCTGGCTGAGGGCTTTCCGAACAGCGAGGTCGGCGGTGGCGCGGCCTTCCACCTGGTTGAAGAACACGAGCCCGGGGTCGTTGGGGTACTCCACCGAAAAGTACGACTGCGAGTCGAGGCGGTCTCGGTCGGAGCCGCCGATGGAGGCGATGGTGACGTCGCCGGCAAGCAGCAGGTTCGCCGCGGTGGACTCGTTGGGCACCACACTGAGCTCGACCGCCTCGGGAACGCCCGGGTCCTTCGCGGTGATGTCGCCTGGTCCCCACGCGTACTCGGGGCGGAGGTCGAACTTATACGACTGCCCGGGGGTGGCCTGCGAGAGCTCGAACATGCCGGAGCCGAATGTGGCATCGTCGGTGAGCGAAAGGTCGTCCGCTCCTGCGCCGCACACGATGGGCATGCCGCTGAGGTTCTTGAGGAGGAAGCTCGAGGGCGTCGGTGACTGAATGGTCAATGTGCCCGCTTCATCATCGGCGGTTACGGTCGAGCCCGGCGGTACGAACGCGCCGAACCAAGGCGAGGCGTTGTCGGGGTTCAATACCCAGTCGAAGCTCTTGGCAATCACTGACGGTGTGACGTCGGAGTCGTCGGAACACACGATGCCATCGCGAATCTTGAAGGTCGCGGTGTCGGCGGTGACGTCCCAGCTCTCGGCCAGGTTCGGCAGCGGCTCGCTGCTCGCCGTCGACGCGATGGTTAGCGTGTCATACGCGAGACCCCACACCGTGTAGCTCGCAGTGGTGGCATTGGCGGCAAGCGGGTTGATGGAGCCAGGGTCGGCGTTGATCGCGATGATCGCAGTGCCCCCAGAGACATAGTCGGTGTCGCCGGTGGGCTCACCGTCCGCCGGTTGTCCGCTACAGCCTGCGACCAGCAGAACGGTGCTGAGCGCCGCAATGCCGATGACGACAGTCCTCGACCGTCGGTGCATGTTCGTACCTTTCGGATGAACGGAACGCCAGGCTGCGCACGTCTGCGTGCGCCGGCTGGGCTCCTCTTGTGTTGTGTTGTGGCCCAGGGCCGTCAGAACGATTGAGGACCGATTCTTGTGGAGTCGGGATCCAGAAGCGCCGGGACGCTGTCTGCCTCATGAGCAATGGAGCAAATCCATAATACTCATTACAATCGTTTGATGTAATATTAGACATCCGGAAACGGGGTGGGCAGTGAATCGGTGAGAGGTTTACTCGTTCGAAACAATCCGTGACAGAACGGAAACCGTCTCTCAGCCGCTTCGGCGGCCGAGCCATGCCTCGGCCGCGCAAACCAGCGCGGTCACGCCGGTCTCGATGGTCGGCTCCGGAATGGGCGCGAATAGCGGGGAGTGATTGGTGGGCACTCCCTGCGGTGTGCGGGTCAGTTGCGGTGCGTCGCCGAACAGTGCTGGGTCGAAGCCGCCGAGGAACCAGTAGACGAGCGGTGAGCCCGCCGCGCGGGAAAACCGAGAGACGTCTTCGCTGCCGTTGAGCGGCCCCGCATCGAGCACTTGCTCGGCACCGAGCCGGGCGCTGAACGCCGCTCGCACCCGCGCGGCTGCTGCGGCATCGTTCTCGGTGAGCGGGAAGTTCACTGTCCACGCGATTTCCGGGGGACGTGGTGCGCCGGACGCTTCGGCCTCGGCATGCACGATTCGCTCCACGGCGCCGCGCACGCGTTCGCGCACGTCGGGGGATTCGGTGCGGACGGTCAGTCCAATGGTCGCGTCGTCGGGGATGATGTTGTTCCGTGTGCCTGCGGACAGTTTCCCCACCGTCACCACGACGCGGTCGCGTGGATCGACTTCACGCGACACGATCCCGTGAAGGCGGACGACGGTCGTCGCGGCCATGAAGACGGGGTCCACCGTGGCCGCGGGCATCGAGCCGTGCCCACCGACGCCGTGCATGGTGATGGTGGCCGCATCAGCCTCGGACATCGCCACGCCTGAGCGCACGCTGACCGTGCCAGCCGGAAGGGGTACCAGATGCTGACCGAGCACGACATCCGGGTGCGGCATACGAGCGAGGGCGTCGTCATCGAGCATCGCCTGAGCACCGGCGCCATACTCCTCGGCCGGCTGGAAGATCGCGACCAGAGTTCCGCCCCAGTCGGCGTGCCGCTCCGCCAGTCGCTCCACGGCTCCGATCAGGCAGGTCGTGTGGATGTCGTGCCCGCAAGCGTGCATGACGGGCACCTCTGCACCGTCCGCGTCCGTGGCCACGCGGGTGCTGGCGTAGTCGAGGCCCGTCTGCTCTCGGACGGGGAGCCCATCCATGTCCGCGCGCAACCACACCACCGGACCAGGGCCGTTCTCGAAGACCGCGACCACACCGGTTCCCCCCACGCCGACATGCACCCGAGCCAACGTGGCCCGAAGGCGATCCGCGACCACCGCCGCCGTGCGGAACTCCTGCAGCGAGAGCTCAGGATGCCGGTGCAGGTCGCGATACAGCTCGCCTAAGTCGGTCGTTGACATGACTTCAGCCTAACGCCGTATCCCTAATCGAACTATTTGAATATTATGATTAGCACACCCTCCTGACGCGAACGGAGCCCCGCATGATCGACAAGTACGCAGGCATGGCATCTGGGGAGCCGTCTGGCTACCTCAACGTAGAGACCAGTGCAGATGTCATCGACGTCGACCTGTACGGCGACAACAACGGCCGCGGCGCCAAGCACCACGACCGCATGGTGGTCGACGCGGATGGCTTTCCCACCCAACGGGACCTGGACGGCACCAGCCTGACCGGCGGACGCATCGTCGAGTCGTTCCGGTGGACCCCCGAACGGGCGACCTGGAGTTCGCCCGCGGACGAGGGATCAGTCGAGAACCCGCAGCCCCGCCTCTACATCGCTAGCGAGCTCAGCCCCGCATCCGTCGCGCTCTACGCCGCGCTCGCCCTCCGCAACGGCGGATCGATTGACGTGCTGCCCGCCGGTACCGTCGAGGTGCGCAAGATACGCGATGTCACGCTGTCCGTTCGACCCGAGGTTCCGCTCACCGCCTACGTCGTGCTCGGTCTCGGCCTCCTCCCCGAAGTCGTCATCCTCGACGAGGACTACAAGCTCATCGCCTACTGGGACGTCGTCATCGACTTCCTCCACGAGGCCTTCATCGGCGACGACTTCCGCGCAGCGAGCCTGGAGATATCCCTCCTCGGATCCGACCTGCGTGCTCAGGTCGCCGGTGAGATCGGGCGCAACGCGCGGCTGGACACCACCGACCCTATCCGGTTCATGAACGTACGCGTTTTCGACCCGGCCTCGCTCACCCGCGGCGAACCGGCCAACGTCACGGTGTTCGGCATGCGGATCGTGTCCATCGAGCCGGCGTCGCAGACGTATCCGGACGATGACGACACCGTAGAGATCGACGGCGAGGGGGGCACCCTCGTTCCGGGCCTGCATGACATGCATGCACATGTGACGGTGTGGCCCGCCCTGCTGTACACCGCCGTCGGCGTCACCAGCGTGCGTGATCTCGGCAACGACCATGCCGCACTCATGGCCAACATGGCGCGCTGGCAGTCGGGGGAGCTTCCCGGGCCGACGAAAGTCGACTACTCCGGGTTCATCGAGGGCACCAGCCCATACTCGGCGAACGTCGGCTTCGTCGTCGGCACACTCGAGGAGGGCCTCCGCGCCGCACGCTGGTACGCCCGCCACGGCTACAGTCGCGTCAAGATCTACAATTCGATGAACCCTGAATGGGTCGCCCCGATTGCCGCCGAGGCTCGACGACTGGGACTGGACACACAAGGCCACATCCCGGCGTTCACCAACGCCCGGGAGATGATCGAGGCCGGCTACCACGAGATCACCCACGTCAACCAGCTCATCCTCACGTGGCTCCTCGAGCCGGGTGAGGACACCCGCACCCTGCTACGGCTGACTGGTCTCGGCCGCGCGAAGGACTTCGACGTGAAGGCCCCTGAGGTACAAGAATTCATCGCGTTCATGAAGGAACGCGGCATCGGCCTGGACACCACGCTGCTGCCTATGGAGGAACTTCTGCTCAGCCGTGCACGGGTCGGGCTCCCCTCGGCCGACGCCCCCCACATCGAGCACATGCCCATCGGATTCCAGCGCAAGCGCCGACTGACCATGCTGCCTGCCACCGACGAAGATCTCGTCGCGTTCGAGCAGGCGTTCCCGAAGCTTGTGGAGCTGGTCGGCGAGATCTACCGGGCCGGCCTTCCGGTGTGGCCCGGGACGGACAACGGCACCAGCTTCTCGATCCACCGAGAACTGGAACTCTACGTTGAGGCAGGGATCCCGGCACCGGAGGTGCTGCGGATCGCGACGCTGGACGCGGCGACCAAGCTGCACAACGACCAGCGCACCGGGTCCATCGAACGTGGCAAGGACGCCGACTTTTTCCTCGTCGACGGCGACCCGACCGCGAACATGCGCGACATTCGCAAAGTCCGGGCGGTGTCGAACAACGGCACCGTCTACTTCCCCGACAAGATCTGGGAGCAGATCGGCGTCCGGCCCTGGGTGACGCCTGTGCAGGTTACCCGGCCGGCACCGGTTCGTTGACGGCTGCCATGACCGAAACGCCCAAGTCGGACGCCCGTGGACAGGAAGCGGTCTACCGCTCGGTCATCGCCGCTGCGATATCCGAGCATGCCGCCGAGCTCCTCGCGCTCAGCCACGCCATCCACGCGCGGCCGGAACTGAAGTTCGAGGAGCACGAGGCTGCACGCCTGGTCGCAGCGACTCTGGAATCTGCAGGTTTCGAGGTACGAGTTGGTGCGTACGGCCTGCCCACGTGCGTGGAAGCGACGATAGGCGCTGGACCCACTGTCACGGTATGCGCGGAGTACGACGCGCTGCCAGAGATCGGCCACGCGTGCGGGCACAACATCAACGCTGCCTCCGCCGTAGGCGCCGCACTGGCGCTGAGCCGGGTCGCTGACAGCCTCGGTATACGGGTCCAGTTGCTCGGCACTCCTGCCGAGGAAGGCGGCGGTGGAAAGTCGCTGCTGGTCGACGCTGGCGCGTTCGACGATTCCGTTCTCGCGGTGATGGCTCACGCGGGGTCGGAGCCGGACTACGACTTCACGGGTTCGACCACGCTGGGCGTCGACAACCTCCGGGTCACGTTCGAGGGGCGGGCAGCGCACGCAGCCGTCGCACCCCACACCGGGCACAACGCCGCAAGCGCGGCCACGCTCGCGCAAGTCGCGATCGGTCTGGCGCGACAGCAGTTCCCCGACGAAGTGCGCGTCGCCGCGATCGTCCAGGACGGCGGCACTGCCACTAATCTCATCCCCGCGCATGCCGTGCTTGATATCGAGGTGCGCGCGTACAACCTGGAAGTGCTGGAAAGTGCCCGTCAGCGGGTACTGGCGTGCTGTGAAGCCGGCGCGCTCGCGATGGGCTGCCAATGGCGTGCCGAGGACGTTCAACCGCGCTACGAGCCGTTGCTCCAGGACGATGTGCTCAGCGTCCTGTGGAACGAGGAGATGGGTGCCCTCGGACGACCGCTGCACCCTCTGACTGATCCGCGACGGCCGGGATCGACAGACATGGGCAATGTTTCGCAGCGGGTGCGCGCGATGCACCCGTTTGTCGGGCTGCGTGGCGTGTCAGCGTCGATTCACACGGAGGAGTTCCGCGCCGCCGCCATCACCGCGGCCGCGGACGACGCGGTACTCATCGCCGCCTCAGCGCTCGCGGGTACGGTCGCTCGGGCAATGTCCGCCCCGGACACCCGCGCAGGATTCGTCTCGAGATGAAAAGAGGGGGTCCGAGTTCACACCAGAGATGACGCCCCCATCACGGCCTTGAACTCAAGAAACTCCTCGAAGCCCCGCGTTCCGGCTTCACGGCCGACTCCCGACTGCTTGTATCCGCCGAACGGAGCGCCCACGTCCAGCCCAGCGCCGTTGATCCCGATTGTGCCAGTGCGCACACGCAGCGCGACCGCGAGCGCCCGCTGCGGATCTGCCGACCAGACACCGCCAGCGAGCCCGTAGTCACTGTCGTTAGCGAGCGCGACTGCTTCGTCCTCAGTGGTGTACGTCGTGACGGCCAGGACTGGCCCGAAAACCTCCTCGCGGAAGATGGCCATGTCGGGCGTCACGTCGGCGAACACGGTCGGGCGGACGTAGGCCCCTTCAAGACCGACGGGTTCCGCGCCCCCGACGATAAGCCTCGCGCCCTCGTCGATGGCCGCGCGAATGTGTGCCAGCACCCGCTCTTTCTGCAGCTCGGACGCAAGCGGGCCGAGGATGGTCTGCTCCTGCGCGGGGTCGTCAGGAACCCAGTTCGCCGCCTCCGCGATGATGGCCTGTCCCCACGCGTCCTTGAGGTGCGCCGGGACGAGAGCGCGGGTGAGCGCGGCACAGGTCTGTCCAGAGTTGGCGAAGCAGGAGCGCAGCACGTCACGCGCCGCCGATTCGAGGGGGGCATCGTCCAGGATGATGGCCGCCGACTTGCCGCCCAGCTCCAAGGCGACCTTCGTGATAGTCGCGCTTGCCGCCCGGGCGACCGCCTCCCCCACCATACGTGACCCGGTGAAGGTGACCATGTCAATGTCTGGGTGCGCCGCCAGCGGTGCGCCGACGCCAGCGCCGTCACCGAAGACGATGTTGACAACGCCTGCAGGCAGACCGATCTCGTCGAGGATCCGCCCGATCAGCACAGCGTTCAGCGGCGCCACCTCGCTCGGCTTGAGCACAACGGTGCAGCCGGCAAGGAGGGCAGCCCCTACTTTGAGCATGATCTGATGCAGTGGGAAGTTCCACGGCGTAATGGCCCCGACCACCCCGACGGGCTCGGAAACCACGAGGGAGTTGGACACCGCCTCACGCTCGACATGCGCCTTCGCGGCTGCTGCCAGAGCGTTCAGATCCGCAATCGCGACGCCCACCTGCGCAGCGCGGGCGAACGCGATCGGCGCCCCCATCTCGGCGCTGAGCGTTTCAGCGATCTCATCACGATGTTCGGCCAGCCCCGCAGCGAGCGCGTCCACCAGGGCGATCCGCTCGGGCATGGGCGTCGCCGCCCAAGCCTGAAATCCACGGGTTGCCGCCAGCACTGCCTGGTTGACCGCGGATTGGTCGCCGGCGACGACCGCTCCGACGATCTGCCCCGTCGCGGGGTTGTGCACCTCGATGAGCGACTGGTCCGTCGCGGACTGCCAGCGTCCGTCGATGAAGTGCCCAGAAATGATCATGCCGACACCGGCGTGACCAAGTGCGCGTCGGGGGCGAGGGGGGCCGGGCGCGGCACACCCTCGTGAATGAGGTGCCAGGGTGAAGGGAACTCGCCCACCGGCACGTTGATGAGAATGGGCTCGTTCGCGCTCACCGCATCCTTGAGGACACCGCTCAACTCTGCCGGGTCATGCGCCCGAGCGGAGGTGATGCCGAATGCGTCAGCCAGTGTGGCGTAGTCGGGGTTGGTGAGGTCGCTGGAGAAGTACCGTGCGCCGTAGCGGTTCTTCTGGATTCGCCGGACGTTGCCGTAGAACCCGTCATGGAACACGATGGTCACCGCGCCCAGCCCGTAGCGCTTCATGGTCGACAACTCCTGCAGCGTCCACGAAAAGCCGCCGTCACCGTTCACCGACACCACTGCGCGTGACGGGTCGGCGGCCTTCACCCCGAGCGCCGTCGCGAATCCGTACCCCAGGGTGCCCTGGTAGCCGGGTCCGATGTAGGTGCGCGGCTGGTATGCCGGGTAGCAGGCACTGGCGGCATAGCCGACCTGGGTGAACTCACTCACGAACACACCGTTCTCGGGAAGTGCCTGACGGATCGCTGACAGGTACTGTCGCTGCGGGGCGATGTCCTCGAACTGCTCAGCCAGCCACGCCCGCACTGCGGAGAACTCATTTTCTCGCGACGGACGCGGTGCCGTCCCGATTTCGTCACGCAGCGCCTCGAGAGCCAGGCGCGCGTCACTCAGCACCCGTACGGCCGCCTCGCGCGGTCCTTCCAGGTCCGCGGCCTCTGCGTTGACCAGGATGACCGGCGCCCCGGCGGTGTTTACCTGCGTGCCGAAGGTGGAGACGAACCTCGTGCCCACAGCGAGCACCAGGTCCGCTTCCGGGCGGAATGCGCGCAGTGCCAGAGAGTCGAACGCGAGACGGTGGCGGGCATCGATTGCGCCGCGACCGTTCTCGGTCATGAGCACCGGAGCCTCCAAGGCCTCGGCGAGTGCGACGAGCGCGGCGGTCGCGTCGGCGGCGATGACGCCGCCACCGACGACGATGAGCGGACGCTGCGCTTTACGCAGTAGTGCGGCGGCGGCAATGATGTCGGAGGCATCAGGCCTGGTAGGTGCGGGTTCCACGCGGGCGGCGATGGCGGCCTCGGTAGTCGCCGCGAGTACGTCCGGCGGTACCTCTAGCGCGACAGGGCGGGGACGTCCGCTGCGCAGCTGCTCGAACGCCTGCGTCACGAGGCCGGGGATGTCGTCGGCAGAGCGGGCAGTGCCCGTCCACTTGGTGAGGCTGCGAAGAACGCCCGTCTGGTCGGGAATCTCGTGCAGCGCTCCCAGCCCTTTGCCCATCGCGCCGGAGTCGATCTGACCGGCGATGAGCAACATGGGCGAGTTGGCGGAGTATCCCGTCGCGACCCCCGCCAGCGCGTTGAGTACGCCCGGGCCGGGCACCACCATGGCGACGCCGACGTCGCCGGTGCTGCGAGCGTACCCGTCCGCCATGTAGGTCGTGGCCTGCTCGTTGCGCGCACACACGAACTCCACCTGATCCGCCCGCTTGTAGAGCGCGTCGGCGGCAGCATCAAGCTGCACGCCCGGGATGCCGAACACTTTGTCGACGCCCTGCGCGAGGAGCGATTCCACCAGGACGTCACCACCGGTTGTAATTCCCATAAGCCAACCCCTTCAGTCCAGACCATAGTATTCGTTACAATCATCTATGACAAATAGATGATCTCGATCATTGCTGCCTTCCCCTGGGAGACAGTGAGATGATTGTGTGAATCGCGTGCCAGAAGCCGTGAGACCGGAGGATTCATGACTATCGCTGCCGTAGACGAGGAGGCTGGCCTCAGCCGCTTCGCCGGTTCCCCGCTGCGAAATCGTTCCGTCGCGGAAGGCCTCGTCGCCGAGATCGAGCGCGAGATCGAAGTGCAGAAGTTGCCAGCGGGCTATCGGATCGGAACAAAACAAGACCTCTGCGCCCACTACGGCGTGGCCCCTGCAACCCTCGGTGAGGCGATGCGCGTGCTGCGTGCACGCGGGGTCATCGAAGTGCGGCCCGGCCCAGGCGGTGGGATGTTCGTCGCTCAGCAGTCTCCGCTGCTCCGCCTGGCACAAAGCGTCACTCAGCTTCGGCAAGACGGTGCCACCATCAACGAGGTGGTGGGAGTGCTGGACGCCCTGGATGAAGCGGTGCTGCGGGACGCGTCAGCGAACCGCACCGACGCCGACCTCGCCGAGTTGGACGAACTCCTCGAAGAGCTCACTCGCGTCTGGAGCGACCCTGTCGCCGGGTTGCACTGCAACTGGCGGTTGCACCGACGTATCGCCAAGATCTCGCCGAACGCGGTGCTACGCACTTTCTATATGAATCTCGTCGACTACATCGAGGCAGAGAGCGCCGGTGAGACGAGCCTGGACGTGTTGGGATTCCAGCCTGACACCGATGAGCGTCTGCAGATCCACCGCGACCTCGTCGAGGCGATTCGCTCGCGTGACGCGCAGGAGAGGGCGGATGCGTTGGTTCGGCACCGCACGCTAGGACGGTGACCAGCGCCAAACGGTCCGGTGCTTACGGCTCGAAGTAGGTTGGCGCGCCGTCGGTCCGTAGACCTCCGACTCGCGCGATCAACTCGGCGACGTCGAGACCGGCGATGCCCTCGGACGGGTCCAGCCGAACGATGATCTCACCGTGACGATGCTCGTCCGGATCCTTGATCTGCAAGTCCACCACGCGACTGTCCAGCCACACCCATGGTAGGCCGTCGGCATAGCGGCGAACCGCGTCGATCTTGTCGAACTGGACCGGCAGAAACGGCCACGGCTCCGCCGGCAGATCCAGGACGCCGCGCAACGCAGTGTGCGCGTTATGCCCCCACTCCGACGCCCACACCACGTCGAACGCCTCAGCAAGTTCCGCCAGCTTGCGTGACGCGGCGTCGGGAATGGCGACATCGCGCGACCACTTCCCCCATGCGGATACACGATGCACGGTCACCGGCACCGTCGGCTCGTCCTCTAGCACCACCACGTCGCTGATCCCCAGCACACAGATCGGCTTGGCGCCGCTGGGCCTGATCGCTTCGTACTTAGCCATGTCAGTCCTCGACGGCCGCCACGAGCAGAGGAGCATCCGCGGCACCCTCGAAATAGTTGCCACCTTCGATTCGCACCAGCGCATCCTCTTCGGTGAACGACACCGCGACAGGGTCCCCGCCGCCCTCAACCGCACGGACCTGCTTCGCCATCATGCGCCGCAGCATCGCAATACCCTGGTCCGTTGTCGTCAGGTGATCTTCGCTGTGAATCGAGATCTTCCCCTGCGACGACTGCGCCTCATAGTCACCGGGCATCCGCTGGTGGTCCGGTTCGTCCAGGTCAGCCCACGGACGCCCCTCGTGGGTGGATCGCAGCTTGCCCAGGAACTGCGGGTCGGCATCCCGCGCCAGCGTGAAGATCTTGAAGTTCACGTCGTCCAGCGGCACCACCCACCCGATGATGTTGGTCGGGCCTGAGGCGAGCTTCGGGCTGGCCACAACACGCAGGTTCGGGAAGATGACCTCGGTGATCCGGCGAAGGGATCGGCCGTCACCGAGGTCGCGCATCTGAATCGACCGCACGCCCCGCGGCGTGTACTCATAGGTAACCTCGGGGATGAGCGCCATCTCCGCGGTGAACTGGAACCCGCTGAATCGTGCGTGAAGGATGGGCACGTGGAACGGGTCCATCACGTTCTCCCAGTGCTGCAGCCAGTTGAAGTCCAACAGCGCCGGCCCCCCACCGCCGACGCCGGTGTCGTTGACGATGAGCACCTCACCTTCCGGGATGTCCTCGAACACGTCGTAGCGAGGCAGTACCGGCTTCTTCTCCGGCGGCCCGAGGTACGCCCAGATCAGCCCGTACTGCTCCTGCACGGGATACCACGGCTGTCGCACCCGGTCGCGGTGCAGGCCAAGCTCCGGCTCACACGGCTGTTCGAGACAATGTCCCTGCGGGTCGAACACCCAGCCGTGGTAGCAGCATCGGATGCCGTCCTCTTCCACGCCGCCGTAGTACAGCGATGCGCCGCGGTGAATGCAGCGGGGATGAAGCAGTCCGAGAGCGCCTTTGCGCGTGCGGAAAAGCACAAGGTCTTCGCCGAGCACCTTCACGAGGATGGGGCGAGTCGTTGCTTCTTCTACCTTCGCGATGGGATGCCAGTAGCGTCGCATCACCTCGCCGTAGGGCGTGTCCGGCCCTACCAGGGCGAGGTTCTCCAGCGGCGCGCCGAGGCGCAGTCCGTATGCGGTTCCAGTGTCCATGTGTGCTCCGTCTCAGATGTCCAGGACGAGGGTGGGTGTCTTTGAGCGCGAGACGCAGATCATCATCGTCTCGTTGGCCTGCTGCTCGATGGGGTCGAGAATGCTGTCACGATGCTCGGCCTCACCGTCGATGATGCGGGTCTCGCAGGTACCGCAGACTCCTTCGAGACAGGAGCTCGGTACCGGGATGCCAGCCTTCTCCAAGGCGTCGAGGATGGAGCAGCCAGCGTCCACCGTGACGCGCAAACCCGAGGTGCGGGCCTCCACCTCGAACGCCTCCCCGTCGCCGAAATCGTCGAAGGATTTCGGCTGGAACCGTTCCACATGTAGCGTCCCGGCCGGCCAGTCCACGCTCAGAGTCTCCAACTCGTCCAGCATCCGCTGCGGCCCGCAGGCATAGACCGCGTGGTCTTCGCCGACGTCTCCGATCCACGCCTTCAAGTCCACGCGGGCGTCGCGGTCTCCGGCAAGGATCGTGGAATGCGGGCCGGCAAGAAGATTGTGCCGAAGGAAAGCCATACGTGACAGCGACCGTCCGATGTACAACAGGCGCCATCGAGATTCAGCCAGCTCCGCCTCGCGGATCATTGGCAGGATCGCGGTCATACCAATCCCGCCCGCGATGAAAATCGTCTCTTCTGCGGGACCGTATGCGAAGTTGTTGCGCGGTGGGCTCGACACGAGTGCATCTCCCGGTCGAAGCTCGCGGTGGATGAAGCGCGACCCGCCGCGGCTGACGTCCTCGCGCAGCACCACGATCGCCCAATGAGTCCGCTCACGGGGATCCGACACGAGCGAATACTGCCGTTCCACGCCGTTCGGGAGGGTCACGTCGATATGCGCCCCGGCCTCCCACTCGGGAAGCTCGACGCCATCAGGATGCTCCAGGCGCATCGCCAGCGCGCCGTCCGCTTCCCACCGCATGCCCCGCACGATGAGGCTGATTGGGCCCTCGGGGTTCACTGGCTCCGCACTCATCTTTGAGTCTCACCTTCCTGCGATTGACAATAACCGTTATTATCAATAATCCGTATTGTAAAGATGCGGCCGAACGACTGTCAATGCGGACCAGCAAGGAGACCCACAGCGATGACCGTGAAACTGCGAAACGACCTGGAAGCGATCCCCAGCTACCGTCAAGGAAAGGCGCCCGCTGCGGCCGACCGCGAAATGTACAAAGTGTCGTCCAATGAGAATCCGCACGCGCCCCTGCCGTCCGTGGTCTCGGCCATCGCGGCGACGGCGGGGACTGTGAACCGATACCCCGAGACCGCCGCCGCGCAGCTGACGCAGCGGCTAGCTGACCTGTTCGGCGCTGACACGTCGCAGATCGTGCTGGGGGCAGGATCTGTCGAGAGCCTCTCGCAGCTGATCCGTGCCACGAGCGGACCGGGCGACGAGGTGCTGTTCGCCTGGCGCTCGTTCGAGGCGTACCCGATGCTCGTTCGGGCGGCTGGGGCAACGCCGGTGACGGTGCCGCTGGCCGCGGGACATCGTCACGACCTCGACGCCATGCTTGCGGCCATCACTCCGGCCACCCGCCTGGTTATCGTGTGCAACCCGAACAACCCCACCGGGACAGTTGTTCCCGACGCCGAGATCCGCCGATTCGTGCAGGGCGTTCCGAGCGATGTGGTCGTGCTCATCGACGAGGCCTACTACCAGTTCAACTCCGACAGCCCAGCACCTGGCGGTGTGGACCTCTTCCACGAGTTCCCCAACGTCGTGGTCGCGCACACATTCTCGAAGGCCTACGGTTTGGCGGGCGTCCGCGTCGGATACGCGCTGGCAGCGGAGCGGATCACGGCCGCGATGCGCAAGGTGGCCGTCCCGTTCGGGGTCACCGGTCTCGCCCAGTCCGCCGCGCTGGCGTCGCTGGATGCCGAGCTCGAACTGGAGCAGCGCGTGAGCGGGCTCATCGCTGGACGAGAGCGGATCGCCGGCGCCCTCGCCGCCGCGGGGTGGACACTTCCCACTTCCCGCACGAACTTCCTGTGGTTCCCGCTCGGTGATGACACTGTCGCAGCGGCCAAGGTGTTCGACGAGCACGGCCTTGTGGTCCGCCCTTTCCCTGGCGAAGGACTCCGCGTCACCATCGCCGAGGACCCCGCGAACGACCGCATCCTCACCGCCGCAAGGGAGCTCGCCGAGCGTGGCCTGACCGGCGGACTCTTTTCCCCGCAGCAGGCTTCCCCCGTGTTGCACTGATTGGTCGGCGCCTGTCAGTGGGGGCGGGCAGGCAAGGACCACATAGGCGGCATCTTTCGCAGGGTTCATCCTGTCGCGGGCTCAGGCGTGGCCGGTCGACGCTGTGACGGAGAAATCCTCGATGAGAAAGCGGGCGCTCAGGTTAGAGGACTTGTCGTACCCATAGGTGATCGTCCCGCCGTTAAACGTATTCCCCCGGCTGATCAGCCGACCAAGCTGGTCGTACGTGTACGTCGTGGTCCCGTTCCCGTCGACCCGGGTCGCCCGGAGGCCCCGATCGGTGTACGTGTTCGTGATCGTTGCAGTTCCGTCCGAGAACGCCGTGGTGAGAAGCCGGTCCTGCTTGTCGTACGTGTACGTGGTCGTCGTCCCGGCACCATCGGTCGCGGTCTTCAACCGGCCGAAGTCGTCGTACGTGAACGCACGCGCGCCGAGCGAGGAGCCGGTGACAGGGGTCATCGAGGTGAGCTGCTAGTTCGTGTTGTACCCGTAGAGGGTCTTGTTCGACCCGTTCCCCGGCGCGAGCGCCGTCGCCACAGTCCCATCCGCGTTGTACGTGAGCGTCGCGACGGCCGCGTTCGCGTTGGTGCTGCTGAGCTGGTTGCCGGCACCGTTGTACGTGTATGTCGACGAGTTGCCAGCGCTGTCCGTCGACGACGAAGCGAGGTACTGGGTGGATGCGGCGGTGTTCGAGAACGCCTGCGAGCTGGTCCGCCCACCAGGCGCCTGCAAGGACGTAGGCGAGTCTCCCCCGTTTGCCCCATACGTGGCTGTCGTGGTGCCGGCGGTGGAGCCCGTCCCGGAGGTCGCCGTGGCGGTGTCACCGTTGGGGGTGTAGGTTTTCGCGCTGCCGCAGTGTTCGACGCACCCGCCGCAGAGCTCAACGAGTTGTACGTCTGGCCGATGCCGACTTGGCCGGTCACGCCCACCAGCGACAAGCTGCGGGTCGACACCCGCAGGTTGCCTGTCGCGACATCCACCCCCACGCCTACCTGATCGGAGACCTGGAAGGGGATCTCCGTCGCACCCGGGCGAGCACCCGTCACCCCTACCGTGACAGGACCAGTCGGAAGCGCGGCATACGCTGGAGTTGCGACGCCCACCAACAACGCTGCGCTGAGCAGACCCACCGAAACCGCAGACATCAACCGCTCAGCCGTAGAACGCACCCAGGCCCCAACCTGTCGTCATGAAGGCCGCAGCAACAGTGCCCGCGGTTGCTCGGACCTTAGCGTTGCCTATCTCAAACCGGAAGATAAAAATCTTCAGCGCGGAGTATGGATTATTGCCGAGGATATTGCGAGGGCGAGGTCAGCCCGACATGAGCCCGATTGTCGGCGGGGTCCAGAAGAGAGCGTCGTGCTGCGCGAACGGACCGCACGCGTAGGCGAACCCGTAGAGGAATCGGCGCCGCGCTGAGAAGGTCTCGGTATGGAAAGTGACGGCAAGTCCGAGGCGCGGGCAGCAGGTGGTCTCATCACGCAGCGGTTGGCCGCCGAACGAGGGCGCGTGACGGCGATCGTCTATCTGCTCTGGGGATCTATGTTGCTCGCTACCGGCGTGTCGCGCGGAGTGCCGTCAGATGCCTTGGGGTGGATTCTCGCTGGCGCTGCGATCATTCCGGGCATTGCTCTCATGGTGTACGGTGTGCTCACCCTGCGCGCGCACAAAGCGGATCACTGATTTCGAGGCACGACACGGCGTGGGCGCGGGGCAGCAAACTCCTGTGGCTCGTGGGTGGAGTCGCACCGCAGGTAATGAATGATCCGATGGTTGACTGTGGCCCTCGGTTCCACATAGTCGGTGTCTGCATCTTCGCTCTGCTGCTGGTCTACTTCGTCGGAATGCTCATCGTGACGCTTTCGACTGGCGTGAGGTTCTCGATCCCGCAGTGGCTGGTGGTCGGGCTCCTGATCCTGTCTGCGGTGCTCGGCCTTGCATGGCAGGTCCGCTGCCTCGTCGTAGCCCTACGGGCCCCCGATCGATGACAATCGCGCAGCAGTTGTTGGCTTCTCGTCTCGGAGGCCTTTAGCCTTCGGAAATGGGATACAACCCGGTCGCACCGCGGGATTGGGCAATCGGGCAGCTTCTGATCGTGATGAGTGCACTCGCGATTTTGGGAGGCATTGCTTGCTTGCTCTTCTTGGACCTGGAACGGACGACCCCTTGAGGACTTCCGGCATGGGTGCTGTTCTCGGCCCTCATTGTGTCCGGGGTCGTGGGGGTGATCCGCGGAGTGCGAATGAGGAGAAAGGACCGCGGATCGCCGCCACCCGATGACACGGACCCGGGTGTTGGCGACCGCTAGGGGCCGGAGGGGAGTCGCACATCGGGGAACCATCCTGCAGGGGGTTCCGTGTACGGCAACGGCTCGCCCGGCTCGCACGCATCTTTCGACTTCGCGAAGGGGCCGTCAGGGCTGAGAAGTAGGTTCATGTGGTGGTCCGCGTGGTCGCGCCACCAGACGCTCGCGCCCGTCGCGGGGTCGAGTCGCAGGTGCTCCCAGGAGCGCCACAGGCCCTCGAGGCGTGCGACTGCCTCCGGGTGACGCCACCAGTCCGCGGCCCACCGGTAGCGGGCGTTTCCCGGCCCGACCGGGCGTGTGTACATGTGGCGCAGGTACTCCCGCACAAACTCGTCGACGGACCCGTAGACCAGCTCAGGTGTCGGCTCGTCGACGTCATCGCGGAAGTCGTCGAGCAGGTCACTCATCGCGCGGCTCGCTTTCTTCGATCACGCCAGCTCGAGCAGGGGCGACCGCGGCGGGCGTGCTGTGGGAAGGATCGTGCGCGGCGATCGATGCGCGCAGCGCGGCCGCGTGCGGCCCCTTCATCCATGGGATCGTCTCGACGAGGGTGGCGGGGGCGCCGGAGGCGAACACTACCGCGCGTCCACGCGGCAGTGCACCGAGGTCAGCGACGTCGAGAGTGCGTTCGCGCTGCACTCCGTGGGAGGTGGACCGGGTGCCGCGGCCGACGCTGGTGGAGGTTGTGCGGCGGTCGTAGTCACCGATCATCTGGGAGAGCTCGTTGAGGAACTCCGGTTCCTTCACTCCCCCGCCGTAGACGGCGACGTTCGAGGCGCTCCACAGTTTCCGCATTCCGTCGCGCCCCCACACCTGCACGCCTTGGGACCAGGACTGCAGAATCGTCATCAGCACGATTCCGCGGGACCCGTAGTGGCTGTAGAGGTCGGGGAGGTCGTGCCAGCGGCACACGTTCGCAGCCTCGTCGAGAACACCGAGCATCGGCACCTGGAGGCGACCGCCCGGCTGCGTGGTCGCGTACTCCTCGGCCGCCTCGACAGTTGCGGCCGTCAGCGCCGTCACCAGCGGGCCGGCGGTGCCGCGGCCTTCCTTGGACAGGCTGTAGAGGGTGTCGCTCCCGCGCACGAACGCGTGTGGGTCGAACTGCGGCCGCGAATCGAAACCGCCTTGGGGCGTCACCCACTGAGCGATCGCGCGCACCTTGAGGCACGATGCCATCTGCGCGGCGGTGCCGTAGACACTGTCACGACGGCGGGACTCGCCGTTGACCTGCCCGGAGACGGCATCCGCCATGTGCTCGTACCCGTGACGGCGGAGGATCCGCACCGGCTCATCGTCGCCGGGCGTGGTTGTCCAGGTGAAGGCGGTCGTGATCGGCAGGCCCTCGAGCGCTGCGGCGAGGAGGAAGCCGGCCAGGAGATCCTGACCGGCGTTGTCGAAATACGCATCCCCGCGGCTGTCGCTGGAGCGTGAGCCCGAGGCGAAGTGCGCGGCCAGTTTCGCGGCCTTCACATCGTCGGTCACGTAGCTGAGCGGGTTCCACCACCAGGTGGGAGCCTCGAGGGCGATGCTCTGCGGGTCGAAGGCCCACACCTGCCCCTTGGTCGCACGGAGCTCGCGAGTGGCGTCCAGGACGTCGCGCTTGTTCGACGTCGTCAGCACAGCACCGGGAGCATCCGCGATCACCGGGATGACGTACGCAGTGGACTTACCGATTCGCGGGCCGGCAATCAGCGTGATCATGTCCTCGGGAGAGGCGTAGATCCGCTGCCTGCCGGCGACGGTGATGCCGATAAGCACACCGACCCAGTCGCGGACGCCGAGACGCTGCGCGGTCTGACGGGCGCCCGACGCGGAGAGGGACTGCAACTGCCGGCCCTTGCCCATGTGCTTCGCGGCGGTGTCAACAGACGACCGGCGCCCCCGTGCTCGAGCAGCCGCAACAGCGACGCGGATCCCGAGAGCAAGAACGACACTGCCGAGTACCGCCATGATCCAGGTGGCGGATGCCGGCCAGACGAGCTTGCCGCGGAGGACCCCGAAGAAGACCTCGAAGGGGTCGGAGGTCTGCCCCTCGTTCACGCCGTCGAGCTGCGAGCCGAGTGCAACGGCACCCCACACGACTCCGAGCACCAGAAACACGGTCACCACCGCGATCAGAAGCGCGATCGTCGAGCCGTCGACGCCCTGACCGCGCTTGTTGGTTGCGCTCATGCTGCGCCTTCTTCCTGCTCATCGGGGACCTCTTGGGCCGCGTGGGCGGCGTCGTCGAGGCCGATCATCGGGTTCGACTCGTCCGGTTCGGGGAACGCGGTCGTCGCGTGCCAGAGCTTGTTGGTGTCGTTGATCGAGCGCTCCGCTTCGGCGAGCTCCACCTTGATCGGGATGCCGGGGTGCCCGCCGACCTTGATGAGGAACTTCCCTCGTCCGGGAGGTTCCGAACCAGGCCCGGACTCCCACGTGCCGGGGTCCTGCCAGGACGTCAGAAGCTCTTGCTCCGCGTGAGACAGCGGCACCGCTGTCGTCAGCTGCGGCATCTCAGCCACGGGGAGTCCACCGCAGACCACCATCCCCGAGCGCTCGACGAAGCCGCGAGCCTTCATCCGGTCGTCCTCGCTAGGCAGAGCCAACAGGTCGCTCATGGTGTGCGAAATCATCGCCAGACCGACGCCGCGCTGCCGGTTCAGGCGGGTGAGGGCATCGACACGGTCGACCATGCCTCGCCCGGCCCGCAGGGCGCGCCACAGCTCGTCGAGGATCACGAAGTAGTGCCGGCGCGGCTCGAGGCCGGCGTCAGCGAGAGCGTTCGCGACGTTGACGGTGCCGAATCCCGCGGACCAGCAGGCGAGCAGGATCGCCGCTTGCATGTCGGTGTCAGAGTCGTCGATCGACGAGACGTCGTAGACGACAGGACGGTCCCGAAGCATCGGCACGTCTGTTGCGTGGGCGAAGGTCTCACCGAGGCGACCGCCCGAGGTGAGACTGATGAGGGACGCTTCCAGATTCTCCGTGATCGCCTTGTAGCGGCCAAGGTCGCCCCGGTCGAGGGCAACGTCACGGACCTCCTGCGGTGCCTCTTGGATGACTCGCAGCAGGTCGCCCAGAACCGGCACTCCGTCGTGGTGCTCGTCGAGCACCCGGAGCGCGCGGTCGATGATCGACTCCTCGCGATCGGTGGGGGGCTCCTTGCGGAGGATCGTGAGGAGCGCCGACACCATCGTGTGCCGGCGGCCGTGAGCGTCCGCGAGTACCTGCGCGCGTTCCTTTTCCTTGCCGGCTGCGCGGAGCCGTTCGGCAGCCTCGAACGCCTCGCCAGGATCGAGGATGTTCAGGTGCCCGCGCCCGCGGCCGAGGGTGATGACCTGTCCACCTAGAGCGCGGATCATGTCGACGTAGTCCGGCTTCAAGTCACCGAGGACCAGGGGCAATGTGCCTAGGCCCGCGAGACCGGCCGCGGTGCGGCGTGTGTACGTCGACTTGCCGAGACCCGGCAGCCCGAGGACGAACATCGACGGGTTGTTGATGAGATCCGCGTCCTGGAACCAGGAAATCGGATCCGCGCACACCGTCGCGCCCGTGAACAGTTGCAATCCCATCGGGACACCGATCATCGGTGTCCCGCTACCGACCGAGAACGGGTGCAGCCCGCACACCTGCACGGTCGTCCCGCGCCACTCGTCGACCGGGGCGACGACGCCCACCTCACCGCGGCCACGTCCCAGCCACCCACGGGGGCCAGGACGCTTGATCGCGGGCTTCTTCTCCTTCTCCGTGCGGGTGCTCTTCGCGGTCGGAGCGAGCTCCTGCGGCTTGCGCTTCTGAGGCCGGCGGCGGCGCTGGTCATCGAGTGCGGGCATTACAGCTGCTCCCTAACCTCGTTGGGTAGCTGCAGGTGCTTCGGCAGGACGAGACCGAGGGGCAGAGCCGCCGCGAAAGCGGAGTCCTGCGAGCCGTGCACCAGGCGCAGACGGAGGCGCGCGGTAGCGGAGAGGTTGTCGATCGCCGCCCTCGCGTCCGCCTCCTGGGAGGCGTCGAGCACCGTCGCCGTCACGAGCATCCCGAACTGGACGAGGCCGGCGCCTGCGGCCTCCTCAGCCGCCGTCGCCACAGCGGCACGCGCACTGGTCAGATTCCGAGCCGTGGGCTTGTCGGAGCTGGCGAGGTTGAACGAGGACGCGCGCACGTCCGCTTCGACGATTGCTGCAGCCTTGGCCGCGTCGATCGGCCGATACAGCAGAGTCACCC
The DNA here is from genome assembly GCF_044542795.1 of Microbacterium sp. NPDC077663. Taxonomy (NCBI): domain Bacteria; kingdom Bacillati; phylum Actinomycetota; class Actinomycetes; order Micrococcales; family Microbacteriaceae; genus Microbacterium; species Microbacterium sp. NPDC077663. Next base: position 55,952 of record NZ_JBITVE010000005.1, read on the forward strand.
GCTTCCGCGCGATATCGCGGTGCGGGGCGAGCAGGCGGGACAAGATGCTCGAGGGCACGTTGCCGCGCGGTGCGCCGCTCATCATCCAGGTCACAGACAGCGCGGAGTCGTGACGGTAGGTGTCCCACCCCGCCTGATGCGCCGTAGGACCAACCTCAGGCCAGTAGAGCTCGGGCGGTTCTCCCGCCGCATTCGCTTCGTCGATGAGACGTGCCGCTGCGGGGTCGTAGGCCACGCGGATCACTTCGCACAGTTGCTGCGCAGTGAGGGGGCGAGACGTGCCCGCACCGGTCGCTGTCAGGCCCTGCGTGAGGCCAGGGAGGCGAGACGCGAGTTCCCGCCCCATGTCCTCAGCGGTGCGCTTACGGCCACCAACCCGGGACGCCGCGTTGAAAGTGAGCGCCACGTAGGCGCGAATGGTCGCGGACCCCGCCGGGTACTGATCCACCAGGTTCTCGAGCAGCTGCCTCGCGAACGCCGGAGCATCGTTATCGATACGACTCGCGACCTCACGGCGCAGGCGGGTGCCTGAATCCGGGGCTGTCTCAAGGGTCACCGAAACGGCTTCAATCCCCGGCTCGTTGCCGAGGGTCGCGAGCCACATGCCCCACTCGGCAACCCACGCGTCGATCTGCTCACGATCGACCAGCGCCGCACCATCGGGCTCGGTGCCGATGACGACGGTGTAGTGAGACGTCGACGGGATCTGGACCAGGGCAAAGGGCCGGTTGTAGGAGTCGCGCCATTCGGTGAGGCGCGACCCGGCAGCGAGCCCCGGCAGCTGCACGGTTCCCCACTCTGCGCGGCCGAGAGGCCCCGAGCGGTAGAGGTGTGCGCCCTTCGACTTCGTGAACATCCATCCCACCCTTGTTGCGGCCCGCGACAGCAGGCTCCGTCCGTGCTTGTCCCTCGCTGCCACCGTCAGGAGGAACAGCCCGAAGATCAGTCCTGTGATGACGCCGTTGCCGATGTTGGAGACCATCGTCACGACGACGGCGAAACCGGCGCCCGTGAAGAGGATCCCCGTGCCGAGCGCGCTCAGCCCGAGGAGCCCCGCGGTGGTCGGCTTCGTCCAGTTGCCGTAGCTGCGCGGCGCGCCCGTCGCCGTCTCGCTCGTCATGGTCATGTCCGATCGCGTCGCTTACTGCGACCCTGACGGGCCGTTGGTGGAATCGTCTGTGGCGGTCTGGGCAGCCTGCTTGGTGGCTGCGGCGGCACCCTTCGCCGCCTTCACGCCGGCCTCGGCGACAAGCACGGCAGCGCCAGCGGGGCCGGCACCAGCTGCGGCGCCGCCACCGGCTGCGGCACCCCCGCCCGACATGGCGCCCGCGGCGGCTTTTCCGCCGCCTGCAGCGGCGCCACTAGCCCCGCCGCCCGATCCAGCCGTCGGTACAGGCCGCGGCGCGGAGCCGCTCCCCGCGCCGGTTGCCGGAGAGCCGGGGCTGTTGGCGGGCGCTCCGCCACCGCCGCCGCCGGCCGAGGATCCGGCCGAGCTCGACATACGGCGGACCGCACCGGTAGCGACGTCTCCGCCGATCGCGCCGGCGGCGCCTGCCAGCGCCATGCCAGCGCCCCCGCCCCCCGCGACGGCGCTGGTCATGGGAGCGACGAAACGCAGCAGCGCCGGCAGAGCGACGAGCGCCATGAGCATCAAGGCCATGCCGGTCAGAATCGACCAGAGTCCTCCACCGTCGTCGAGGAAGACGTCGGTTCCGACGAGTTGGAACGCCGCGGCATAGATGAGCGCTGCGGCGGGCTTGTAGAGAACGAAAGCGAGCGTCCAGCCGATGACGCGGCCGAACTATTGACGCCCCATCTGCGTGTTGGTGAAGCTCGCCGTGAGCGGAAGCACCCCGGCGAGAATGACGAGCAGCCCACCGCGCACCACCATGAGCGCGACCTGCACAAAGACCATCAGCATCGCGATCGCTGCGAGTACGAGGACGCCGATGATGCCGATGGGTGAAGATGCGGTGAGCGCGAGCATCGCCGCGACGTTGGTCCCGAAGCACTGGGATGCCCCGCCGGCAGAGACGTCGCAATCTGTTGCGTTGTTCAATACCCAGACGGAGAACGCGTCAGCTGCCGTCACCGCCAGAGTGAGGATCGCGAGGCCCGCGCCTGAGACTGCCAAGAGCGTGATGAGCGACTGAATCAGTTCCTTACCCGGCTGTGCGCGCTGCTCCCACGCCATGCGGAGGCCGCCGACGATGACCGACAGAACGGCCAGCCCGCCGACGTAGAACCAGAGGGAGTTCTGCAGGAAACCGACCGCCGACGAGGACCCGTCCGGGGCGGAAGAGCTCAGGAGGCCGCCGACGAGTGCAGACGCCCCCGAAATGAGCATCACGGCAAAGAAGATGATTCCCAGCGCCCCGACGCTGCGAATGCCCTCACCGCGACGGACGCGCACGGTGACGAGCGCGCCGAGTGCGATGAGGGACAGCAAGGCGACCGTCAGTCCGATGTACGTGACGTAGTTGAGAATCGTGCCGAACGCTTCACTCCCTGGCGGAGTACCGCCCCCGGTCGTCGAGCCGTCGCCGGCCGTCAGCACAGGAGTGGGCACCTGCACCCACATGCTGCCCATGCTCGCAACCGCGGCGCCGAAGCCCTCGAGAGTGCGATTCATGAGTTCCTGAATCGCGTCGTTCGACGCCTTCGACACGACGTCGCCCACGGCGTTGCCGCCCTTGCAGACGAGATCCCACCACTCGCATTCGGCCGCAGCAGCCATGGGTCAGGCTCCCGACCAGGGGATGTAGCCACCGAGGTTCTGCAGACCCGCAGGGGCGAGAGGAAGGTCGCCCGAGGCGGTCATTTCGACTTTCCAGTCACCTTCCACCCACTGCAGCTTCAGCGGCACGCTGACAAGCGAGCCGTCCGAGTAGTTCAGGGCCAGGTCGATGGTGGCGCTGTCTGCGCTGTATGCCGCCACCTTGAAGCCGGCGACCTGAGCGCGAAGGCTCGACGAGCTACCTGCCGAGTCCTGAGCCTCAAGAGCGTCGCGACCCGGTCCGGGTGCGACAAGGTCGATGAGACGCGGACCGAGGTTGGCGTCCGTGCCCGTAGCCACGAAGTTGACGGCCGCGAACAACGCCCCCTCCGCTGTGCGGGCAAAGCACGAACGGAGGCCGTCGTCGACAGAGCCAGGACCAACCTCGGCTTCTGTCGGGGCCGCCATCGTGCCCACGAGCTCCCACGTGTTCGTCGGTGCCGCGGTCAGAGAGCTCGAATCCTCGACCGCCGTGAGGTCGCAGACGCTGGGATCGTCGTCCGCCACCGGCGTTGTCGACTCTGCGGGTGTGGAGGTAGGCGTGGGCGGTGTCGCGTCGTCGTCGCCGTTGAACAAGCCGGCGATGAGAGCGATCACCGCGATTACCGCGATCAGGCCCACCACCGCAGCCGCGACGATGAGGCCGCGGCTGCGGAACGGGCTAGGAGTGTCCGTGCTCACTTGAGTCTCCCCCGAGGGTGGTTATGCGCCAGAGATGAAGCCGACGAGCGCGGTTGCGGCGCCGATGATCATGACGCCGGTCAGGATCGATACGAACGTCTTGATGTGCTCGCCGCCTTCACCGCGGCGGGAGTTGAACATGAAGAGGACGGCCACGAAGATCAGCGCGAGAACCGCGGCGATCAGACCCACCCACTTTGCCCACCCGAGGATCGTGCTCACGGCCTCGAATCCGGGAGGAGCGACCGGTTCTGGGTCGGGAAGGGCGGAGGCGTAGTAGACGACGTCGTGTCCGAGCTGCGAGAGCGACATGGTGGTCCTTTCAGTTGTGAGCAGGGCTGCTCGAGGTCACGTGCAGTTCCGCGAACAGCTCGCGGAATGCCTTGGGCAGAGGCGTTGAGGGGTCTGCGGGGCCGAGCCGCCAGGCGTCGACCCACGGCAGTGTCCATACGTGAGGAAGGCCGCCGCTGACGACCTGCTGCAGGTCGCGCAAAGGCTTTGGGAGCCGGCCGGGAGCGTCCGCGATGAGCACCAGGCCGGCGAGGGTCACCGAGTTGCCGAGGGAGCCGGATGCCCATTCTGTCGCGGCACGCTGCGCAGCCGTCAGGCCTTGATAGTTGGAGCGTGCGACGAGGATGACGTTCATTGCGATGTTGGGCGGGTCTGCGATCGGCCACCCGTGTTGAGCCGGCCGAGTGTCCTGCGCGAGCGTGGCCAGAGTCGACTCGCCGGCCCCACCGTGGACGCCGAGCCACCACACCTTCGCGGGCCATGGCTGAGACCACCGTGGAAGCCTGTCCGCCGTGTCGGGAACGGGGATGCCGGCCTGCGGTGTCTGAGGTCCCCTTGGGCGACGAGATAGCGAGGCATCGGGCACACCCGGCTGTTCGGATGCTGCGTGGTCAGGCCTCGTGATCCATGGATTGACGTTCGACATTCCCTCTCCCCCGTTGCGTCTCTTTCATCCTGAATCGCAGGTCGATCGCCGACCGGTTCAATCCAGCAGATGGGAAAACTCTAACGACGTAAACCTACCTAGAGCATCTTCAAATAGTCCATTTGACGTCATTACAGCCTTCTCATGAGTACGTTAGACAGGGTGACGGACAGACCGAGACATTGGAATTCGCTCGTAGCGGGAACGGCGAGTCTGCTTCTCGCAGCGATGCTTGCGGGCTGCAGCGGGAGCTCCACGCCCACTGAAGGCATGGCGTCGGGGACGCGGAACCCCACCAGCACAAGTCCCGTCAAGCCCACTCCCCCGGCGGACACGGGCGCGACTGTCGCGCCCGTCCCGGAGGCTGAGAGCGGCAGCCAGGCCGCCGCGATCGACGCGGCCACGGCCGCTCTGACTGCCTACGCGCAGCCCGAGCTCCCCTATCAGGAGTGGATCAACGGTCTGTACCCGTACCTCACCCAGGCCGGCGCAGCCGCGTATGAGGACACCGACCCCGCTCGCATTCCCGTCCGGAAAGTCACGGGGCCGGGCGTCATCCTCCCGGCCTCCACGGAGGTCGCGCTGATCGTTCAGCTTCCGACCGACGCCGGCAACTACAACGTGAGCCTCAGTCGCCCGAACGCCGTCGCGGCGTGGCTGGCAGACCGGATCCGGCCAGCAGACGGCTGACATGGCACAAGGGACGAAGAACTTCACCGGCGCGCTGATCATCGGCACGCCGATCATCGTCGTGGTGAGCATCTTCGCTCTTGTCCTGTTGTTCATGACCGGCGGTAGTGCGTCCGCCGCCTGCAGCGGCGGTGTCGGCACCGCCGACCCCGACAACGTGCCCGAGGAGCCTGTCGCCGGCTACTCCGGGGAGCAGCTGCAGAACGCCGCGCTCATAATGAACGCCGCCGTTCCGCTCGGCCTGGATCGTCAGGCTCAGGTGATCGCCGTGATGACCGCAATGGGCGAGAGCTCGCTGCGCAACATCGACTTCGGGGACGACGTCAATGGCGTCACCAACCCGGACGGGACCCCCACGTGCTCCCTCGGGTTGTTCCAGCAGCAGTGGTGCATCGGCAGCTGGGGAACCAAGGAGCAGGTGATGGACCCCACCTATGCGGCCACCCAGTTCCTCACCCGCCTCGCCGCCGTCGACGAGTGGACGTCGCTCGAGCCGAGCGTCGCCGCGCACAAAGTGCAGCGCAACGCCGACCCGTTCCACTACGAGAAGTTCTTCGACGCGGCCAACCAGGTCGTCACCGCCCTCGCCGGAGGCGGCGGATGCACAGGCACCGGAGCCATTCAGTTCCCCCTCTCCGAGGGATACAACATGACGTCCGGCTTCGGCCCCCGCAACATCAGCGTCCCCGGCGCACCTTCCTGGCACGCCGCCGTCGACCTGCAGCACTGGCCCAACCCCTGCGGTGACCAGATCTACTCCATCAGTGCCGGCACCGTCACCTACAAAGCCGGATACCAACTCACCGTCAAAGCGCCCGAGGGATGGAGCGTGTCGTACCTCCACATGAGGATGGATCAGGTCTCCGTCGACGTCGGGGACACCGTCACCGCAGGGCAGCCGATCGCCCTCGTCGGCAATGAGGGACCGTCCAGCGGATGCCACCTCGACTTCCGCATCAACCAGATCGGCAGCACCGACCAAGCAGTGCTCGCCCTGCCCGAGGCCGTTTCGCTCGGGTCGCCTGCCCGCTACGCCGGCTTCGTCCACCCCGAAGAGTTCTACGAGCTGTTCGGCATGGAGCTTTGCCCGCCCTCATCGTGTGAGAGGCAGTGATGACCGCGGTCCCGCCCTATCCCGTCATTCACGTCACCGTCGCCGCTGACGGAAGCGCCCACGCGAACGTCGCCGGTCGTCACGACGACTTCCCCGCCGCGGAGCTCACCGACACCCGCCAGGCGGTCATCGGCTACGCGACGACGATTGCCGCCGAGCTACGCCGTCCCGTCCGCATGAAGATCGTCGACCCAGACGGCGAGTGGAACGTCGCCGTCGAACCGAACGGCAACGTCATCGAGGATCCACACGCCGCCGCCCGCCGCGCGCGCCCCAGGAAGGCGCCAATCACCGCGGCAACACCGACGCAGCAGATCCCGCGGGGGCCGGTGCCACCAACCCCGCCGGCGGAGCCGGTGGCATCCGCGTGGGCGGCGCCGAAGGCGCCGGACGAATACGACGAGCCGGACCCC
>NZ_JBITVE010000006.1:0-34767 GCF_044542795.1 Microbacterium sp. NPDC077663
GCCGCGACCACTCCCGTCTGTCGACGTGAGCGTCCCTGATCGGTGTTCCAGACGGAGCAAGCTAAACGTTTAGCCCTGCTAAGTGGAGATGCACCCTCGACAGTGATCGGGGGGTGCGGCACACTTGATGTGTGGTCCCCGCACGGGCGGGGTCGCTGCGCTGGGCCGAGGGAGGGGATCGTATGTCGGATGAGACGGCAGCCGAAGCCCGTCCGGAGCGACGTCGGCGTGCGAATGCTCCCGGCGGCCGGCAGCACAAGCACGAGGTGAAGGTGACGGCAGAGGAGGAGGGCCGGCTGTTGCGCCTGGCTCTTGCGCAGCGCGTCACCATCCCGCGGCTGCTGGTCGAGACAACCCTGGCAGCCGAGACGGGGGAGACGGTCACCGAGCGTCGCAACGCGATCGCGAAGTTGTTCGAGCTGCACCGGCTGTTGGCGGCAGTGTCGAACAACGTGAACCAGATCGCCAAGGCGACGAACGCGACTGGGCACCGCCACCCGGAGACGGATGCGACGCTCGAAGCCGTGCGACGTGTCGCAGAGCGCATCGACGCAGCGGTGGACGAGTTGAGCCTGTCATGATGCCTAACGTCACCCGCGGTGATCGCATGGCCGGGCTCATGACATATCTCGTTGGCGGCGGCCGCCATAACGAGCACACAGAACCGCACCTTGTGGCTGGCGATCATGCCCTTCTCGCCTGGTACGACGATGCGGAGCTGAGCGGCGACAACGCGAAGGCGATCGCACGCCATCTTGACCGTCCGCGCACCGCAATGGGCGTCGACGTGAAGGGCGGGCACGTGTGGCACGCCTCACTGTCGCTGCGCGCTGAAGAAGGCATCCGCACCGACGAGGAATGGGCCGCGATCGCGCAAGACTTCGTCGCCGCGATGGGGTTCGACGACAACGACGGCACGAAGGCTCCGTGCCGTTGGGCAGCGGTCCGACACGGCCTCTCCAAGGCCGGCAACGACCACGTGCACATCGCCGTGAACCTCGTCCGCGAGGACGGGACGAAGGCGTCAACGCACCTCGACTACCAACGCGCGCAGACGGCCGCACGGGCACTGGAAGTCAAGTACGGTCTAGAGCCGTTGGAGTCCGTCAAGGGTGAGCGTGCGACCCGCGGGTACAGCCCCGCCGAGCAGGCCCGCGTCGAGGAACGTTCGGCGTACTTCGCGCAGCGGAAGTACGAGCAGCACGCCGAGCGCGTCGGGGGAGAGCAGCCCGGATGGCACCGCCTCGACCCGAAGGAACGTCAGGCGCGCATCACGGCCGAGATTCGTTTGAACGCGCCCCGGAACGACCTCGCCCGCAAGGTGCGAGCAGCCGCCGGAGCAAGCGAGAACGAAGGCGAGTTCGTACGCCGGCTACGCCGATCTGACGTCCTCGTGCGGCCTCGGTTTGCCGAGGGCACCACGGACGTCATCACCGGCTACTCAGTGGCCGCGCGACCCTCCAACGGGGAGCGTCCCATTTGGTACGGCGGCGGGCAGATGGGACGCGACCTCACCCTCCCGAGACTGCGCGAGGGATGGCCCGACACCCCCACCGGAGCGACCGAGGCAGCAGCCGAATGGACGGCCGCCAAGCGTGGCCGGCGACCCGTCGCACCGGGACGCGAAACGCGCGAGCCCGATCCCGAAATGTGGCAACGGCATACCGAGGAGGTCGCGCAGCTTCGCGAGCAGCTTCGCTCCATTCCGCTCGACGATCGCGACACCTGGTCGACAGTCGCACGCCAGACCGCGGGCGCGTTCGCCGCATGGTCGAACGCCGTCGAGGACACACCCGGCGACCTGGCCGCGGCATCCGACGCACTCGCCAGGTCGGCGCAGACCTACCGCCGACCGGTGAAGCCGCAGCGCGCCGGCCGCGTCGCCATGTCAGGGGCGACGATGCTCCTCGCCGGCGCCGCTCGCGGTGGCCAGGGGGCGACAGCGCAGCTCGCACTACTGCGGCAGCTCATGAATCTTGCGCAGGCCGTCTACGACGCTGCGAAGGCCGCCGGGGAGGCGCGGCAGGCGGCGAACGTGGAGGCCGCCGTCAGAGAGCGCGTGATGAACGTGCGCCGGCAGCTCGAAGCAGCCCCCGCGCGTATGACCACGCCAAGCGCGACGACGCCGGCACCGAAGGTCGACCGCTCCACGATCGTCGACGCATCCGTACAGGAAGCGCTCGACAAGATGCAGCGCGCAGAGCAGCAGCGCAGCAACGCCAACGGTTCGCCGGTTCCGCCGAAGGTGGACCCAGCGAGGCCGCGCACCACAACGAAGCCGGGCGCAGATCGCGGCCCGGAACGATGAGGAAGGAGTCAGATTATGGCCGATGAAAGCGACGGCATCGAGGAAGCATTCGAGGGACAGCTCCGCATCGCCGTCACCGCGGCGGGCCGCGTAGGCGAAGTGATCGCCCGCGCACGCGAAGAAGCCGCTCGACGCGCACAGGCGCGCAGCGAGCAGGCGACTCGAGAACTCGCATCACGGTTCGAGGCCGAGAAACGCGCAGCTCGTGTCGAGCTGGGCAACGTCTACCGATCCGACTGGTGGGAGAAGGCGACCCCCGATCAGATCGGCGGCGCACTCACCACCGCCCGCGCATGGGGCAACGAGGACCCCGAAGCGATCCGCGCGGAGGGCCGCATCCGCGACGAGCTCCGCACGCGATACGGCGTTGACGTCGACAACACTGGAGCCGACCCCGCCGCAGTCCAGGCGGCCGTCGAAGCCGAACAGGCACGCCGGCAGTCCGAGACGGAACGCCAGCGCATCGCGACCGAGCAAGCCGAGGCCGTCGAGCTGTCACGCCAGGCCGACGAGGCCGACCGGGCAGCCGAGGCGTCCCGTGACACTGCCGAGAACGCGCCTGAGGAGAACGAGCGAGAGCAGGCACAGGCGCAAGCCGAGCGCGAGCAGAACCGCGCCGAAGCGACGCGCGAGAAGGTCGAGCCGCTGCACGACTCGTCCGAGCGACGCGAGCGCGACGCCAACAAGCTCGAACAGCAAGGCGTCGGCAAGGAGGCCGTCAGCGCCAAGATGGCGGCCGACGTCAGCCAGGCCAAGCCCGCCACGGAAGCCGTGAAGGCGCAGCAGCGCCAGGGCGCAAAGGCGCGCCCGAACCGGTCGCGATCACCCAAGGTCCAGCGCACCGAGCTGGGACGATGAGGATGAGAAAATGGGCGGCCATCATCGCCGTCATCGTGGTTGTGAGCGGCGGCGTCGGATACGGGCTCCGAAGCGCGTTCCCGCCATACCCCGCGTTCTCAACCCCGGTCGTCATGGACGAGCAGTTGTGGCGCGCGATGATCAGTGGCCCTCCGATGGCCGGCGTATTTGCCGTGCTCGCCGCGCTGATCGCTTTCACACCTGCCATCCGCGCGGCGAGCATCGCGCGAGAGTCGTCGGCGCGGGATCAATGGTGGAAGCGTGCCGAGTGGGCGCTGAATCAGGCCGGTTCGAGCAACGAGCTTGACCGCGAGATTGCGAACGACGCCCTGAGAGCACTCTCCGAAACCGCCACCCAAGTCGAGCTGGACATGATCTGGCGAACGCTCACGAGTTTCCAGGGGGGAGCGCCGAAGAAGCCGAAGACCCGTAGACAATTGTCTACAGGCCAAGGAAAATGGTCGTTGAAGAAGATCTTCGACAAGGAGACGGGAGGTCGCTCGAATGCCTAAGTTCAGGACCGTCAGCTCGTTGCAGCGCCGCATCAAGGCGGGCGAGGCTGACCCTATCTCCGACCGCGAGCGGGAACAGCTCGAAGAGATTCGACAGGTTTACATCCGCCGCTTCGGCAAAGAACCGGATGCCCGCGTCACCACCAAGGCGAGCTGAGCGCGACCAAGACGTAGAGAGGGACCGACCCATTGGTCGGTCCCTCTCTCATTCTGCGGTGGCCGAGGGGGCCTGTTGAAGCTTGTGTTCTCGCCGAATCAGGGCGAAACCGGCAAGGGCTAGCAGCGCTCCGCCAGCAGCCACAGCGACGATCGTGTCACGGAGCACGATGTCGTTGAGAGCGGGCCAGGAAAGGACTGCGACCCAGAACGCGAGGGAAGCGGCTGCGACCCCGAAGAGCTTGCCGACGTAATCGAGTGGACGATTCACTTCGTCGCCGTTCTGTGCAAGAGCGCGAGTCACGGCGCCGACGAACGCAAGGACGGCGGCCCAAGCACCGAACGCGAACAGCGATTGACTCAGTACGTACTGAACACTTTCGAAGTACGAGCCGGGGACCGGTGTGGGCGGGGCAACGCCTTTGATCACAAGCCAGGCGAGGCCGCCGGTGGCTGCGATCGTCAGGCCGATCCAAACGCCGGAGGGGATGAGGGGCTTCGCCGCGTCGCGTCGATTCAATCTCTGCCCACTCTCTCATCGGTGTACAGACCCGGCGGTGGTGCCGTATAGGGCAGCTCAGCGCCCTTCTGATCATCGTTCGTGTTGACGCGATCCTTCCCTGGCCCCGCGGCCGCGAACGGGCCGTAAGGGTCCAGGAGAACGCTCATGTGGTGTTCCGCGTGGTCGCGGAACCACACGCTCATACCCGTGGTCGGGTCGAGTCGAAGATGCTCCCACGCCCGCCAGAGGGCGTCGAGGCGGATCGTGGCCTCCGGGTAGTTCCACCAGTCGGCAGCCCACACGGCGCGCTCCCCGTCGACGCGGCGGCGGTAATTCTTCACCAGGTACTCGCGCACGAACTCGTCGACCGAGCCGTAGTACAGCGTCGGCTCTTCGTCGGGCTCCTCGTCGAGCGCGTCGAGCGCGACGGCGACAGCTCGGCGCGCGGCGACGGCGGCTTGCCCCTGCAGGTCCTCGACGACAGTCGGGTCTAGCGCCTCTTCGACCTCCGTCTGTACGGCCTCTTTGACGGCATCCGCGACGGCCTTGTGCACGACGGCACGGATGGCCGGCGCGGCGAGAGACGCGGCGAGGTCGGCAATGTCGACACCGAGGACGCGACCAGGTTCCCGATCGGGGACGTCGCGGCCTGGCTTGTCGTACTCGTCGGGCTCGAACGGCTGCGCCTCGATGCCCGGCTCCTCGTCGCCCCAGTCGTCACTCATCTGGCCGCGCCCTTCTCTTCGTTCGCGATCGCAAGCTCGCGCACCGACTCCTGCGCTTCGATGATCGTGCGAGACGCCTGCGGGTCGTGAGCTGCGATCGACGCCTTCACCTTCTCGGCGTGCGGGCCGGTCATCCACGGCTGGGTGCGGATCAGTGTCGGACGGTTCCCGGACGACAGCACCACCGCGCGGCCCTTGGGCATCGCGGCCAGGTCGGCTACGTCCAGGATGCGCTCACGGTGGAGCTGCTGATTCACGCTGCGGCCGCCGCGTCCCGAGGAGACAGACGACGCCTGACGGTCGTAGTCACCGATCAGCTTCGACAGGCTTTCGAGGAACGCATCCTCGGAGACGCCGCCGCCGTAGACCTTCACGTTCGAGGCGCTCCACAGCTTCCGCATCCCCGACTCGCCCCACACGTCGACGCCCTGGGACCAGGACTGCAGGATCGTCATCAAGACGATCCCGCGGGAGCCGTAGTGGCTGTACAGGTTCGGCAGCTCACGCCACCGGCACACGTTCGCGGCCTCGTCGAGAACGCCCAGCAGGGGCACCGAGAGGCGGCCACCGGCAGAACGAGCCGCCAGCTCCTCCGCAGCCTCGACCACGGCGACGGTAAGCGCGGTCACGAGCGGGCCAGCGGTGCCGCGTCCCTCCTTGGAGAGCGAGTAGAGGGTGCCGCCGTCACGGACGAAAGCGGCAGGGTCGAACTGCGGCCGGGTATCGGCCGCCCCCTGCGGGTTCACCCAGGCGGCGACCTGACGGTTCGTGAGGCACGACGCCATCTGCTGCGCGGTGCCATAGATACCGCCACGCTGCTTCTCCGGGGCCATGATGACCCCGCGCACCTGGTCGGCGGTGAGGTCGTATCCGTGGCGACGGAGGATGCCGATCGGCTCCTCCTCGGTCGGCCGCGTGAGCCACGAGTAGACGTCCGTGATCGGGCGCGCGTCGAGCGCGGCCGCGAGCAACAAACCCGCGAGGAGATCCTGCCCCGCAGGGTCAAAGTAGGCATCCGTCTTAGCTCCCGGATCACGGGAGCCCGACGCGAAGTGATCGGCCAGTTTGGCCGCGCGAACCTCGTCCGTGACGTAGCTAAGCGGGTTCCACCACCACGAAGGGTTCTCGAGCGCTATCCCCTGAGGATCGAACACCCACACGGGGCCGGCCTCCGCGCGCACGTCACGGGTTGCGTCCACGACGTCGCGCTTGTTCGAGGTGACGAGCACGCCGCCAGGGGCGTCCAGGATCGCCGGCACGGCGCGCGAGGTCGTCTTACCGGTACGCGGACCCCAAATGTCGATGTGCATGTCCTCCCAGGTGCCATAGAGCGGCATCTGGCCGAGGGTCTTGCCGATCGGCACTCCCAGAGAGCCGTTGACGCCGAGGCGGGTCGCCTGAGCTTGCGCGTTGCGCTTGCTCAGCCCCTCGACGTCCCTCCCGCGGCCCATGTAGCTGCTGGCACGATCGACGCGGGTACGGCCCTTCCGGTAGCGGACGACGCCGACGATCGCCAGGATGACCAGGACGAGAACGATCGCGAGGAGAACCGCGACGATCCAGGTTGCCGATGCCGGCCACGGCACCCGCCCGAGGATCACGCCGAGGGTGAACGCGAACGGGTCGCTGGGCAGCTCGACGCCGGTCGCGTCGATCTGATGCCCGAGACGCACGGCCACGTTCAGAACGACGATCGCCGCCACGGCACCGCCGATGCCCACGAGAAGCATGAGCGTTTCCGCACCGAAGCCGCCGGGATCGCGGCGGCGGTTGTTGGGGGTGCTCATGACACGCGCTCCTCGTGCTCCTCGACCAGCTCCTCGACGACGTGGAGCGCACGGCGGCCGGTGCGGGATTGTTCGTACCAGCGCTGATTCGTGTCACGGATCGAGCGCTCAGCCTCCGTCAGGCGAACCTCGACCGGGATACCCGGCCGAGTGCCGACCTTGACGAGGAACTTCCCCCGTCCGGGAGGGTCGACCTCACGGCCCGATGCGGCATCCCACGCGGGCGGGTCTTGCCAGCCCGTCAGCAGCTCCTGCTCGGCCTCAGAGAACGGGATGACCGACGTCAGCTCCGGCATTTCCGTATACGGAAGGCCGGCGCACATGACCATGCCGGCGCGCTCTACGAAGCCCTTTGCCTTCAACCGGTCCTCCTCGGGGAGGGCGCTCAGGTCGGCCATCGTGTGCGAAATCATCGCGGTCCCGACACCCACCTGGCGGTTGAGGCGGGTGAGGAAGTCGACGCGATCGACGATGCCGTTCCCGGCGCGCAGCGCACGCCACAGCTCATCCATGATGACGAAGTAGTGCCGGCGCGGTTCGAGGCCAGCGTCCGCGAGCACGTTGGCGATGTTGACCGTCGCGAAGCCGTTCGACCAGCAAGCAAGCAGAGTCGCCGCACGCAGGTCACTCTCGGCCTCACCGATGGCCGAAATGTCGTAGACCACAGGGCGGTCAAGACGCATCGGGTTCGTGGTCGGCTTGGAGAACATTTCGCCCAAACGCCCACCGCGAGAGAGGCTGATCAGCGACGCTTCAAGACCGCGAGTGATGCGCTGATACTCCGCGAAGTCGCCGCGGTCGACCGCCACCAAGCGCAGCTCCTCCGGCCCCTGCTGTACGACGTTCAACAGGTCACCCAGGACGGGGATGCCGTCGAAGTTGCGGTCCAGGTAGCGGAGCCCCTGGTCGATGATCGACTCCTCGACGTCGCTGGGAGGCGACTTGCGGAGAATCGTCAGCAGTGAGGACACCATCGCCAGCCGGCGGCCGTGTGCGTCCTCCAATACCTCGCCGGCCTCCTTCTCGTAGCCGGCCTCGATGAGCCGCTGAGCGGCCTCTTTCGCCTCGCCAGGGTCCAGCACGTTCAGGTGCCCGCGCCCGCGGCCGAGGGTGATCACCTGACCGCCGAGCGCGCGAATGACCTCCACGTAGTCGGGGCGCAGATCGCCCAGGACGAGCGGCTGCACTCCGTAGCCGGCGAGGCCGATCGCCATCCGGGCGACGGCCGTCGACTTGCCCAGTCCGGGCTTGCCGAGCACGAACAGCGACGGGTTGCTGATGAGCTTTGCGCGCTGGAACCAGGAAATCGGGTCACAGCAGAGCGTCGCCCCGGTGTGAATGTGGCGACCCAGCGGGACGCCCACCATCGGCGTGCCGGCACCGATCGAGTACGGCCACAAGCCGCACACCTGAACGGTGGTGCCGCGCCACTCTGCGGGAGGCTGAATGAAGTTCGACATGCCGCCGCCGGGGCCGCTGTACCCGCGAGAGGTCAGCGCGCCGGCCGACGTCGACGAGCCGGCATCGGTGTTCTTGCGGCCAGCTCGGACGAACACGAGGCCGCCGACGACGACCAACACCACGAGCCCGCCGAGGACGGCAAGGGCGATCTGATCCGGTGTCATCACACACGCTCCCTCAGCGCCGCGGGGACGGCGACGTGCTTGCTCAGTACGAGCCCCAGTGGAAGCGCGGCGGCGAATGCGCTGTCCTGTGACCCGTACACGGGCCGCAGGCGCAGTCGAGCGGTCGCGCCGAGGTTGTCGACGGCCGCGCGAGCGTCCGCCTCCTTGGCAGGGTCGAGGACCGTCGCGGTGACCAGGATGCCGAAGTTCACCAGGCCCGCGCCGGATGCCTCTTCGGCTTCGGTGGCTTGCGCCGATCGGAGCGCGAGCGAGTCACGGGCCGCCGGCTTACGAGTCGACGTCGCCTTGAACTCCGCAGCTCGCACGTCCGCTTGGACGAGCGTTGCGGCCCGCGCGGGGTCGATCGGCTTGTAGAGCAGCGTCACTCGCTTGCGCGCAATGTCGCGGTGCGGAGCCAGTAGCCGGGCGAGGACACCAGACTGCACGAGCCCGCGGGGAGCCTGAGTCATCGCCCACGTCACCGACTTGGCCGAGTCGTGCCGGTAGCTGTCCCATCCGGCCTGAGCTGCAGTCGGGCCGACGTCCGTCCACCGCAGATCGGGTACTTCGCCGTCCGCGTGAGCGTCGTCGATGAGTGTCGCGGCCGCCGGGTCGTATGCGACCCGGATCGTCTCGCACAACTCCTGTGCCGACAACGGGTGGGCAGCGCCCGCCCCGGTCGCCTGCAGGCTCGCGGTCAGACCAGGGAGGCGAGCTGCGAGCTCGCGCGCCATATCGTCAGGCTGCCGCGGCTTCGCACCCTTCCGGGGAGCAGCCGCAAAGGTCAGCGTGACATACGCCTTCACCGTCGACGAGCCGGCCGGGTAGGTCAGCACGACCTCGCCCAGCATCGCCTTGGCGAAGTCAGGGCCGTACGGGTCGGTGTTCGTCTCGACCTCACGCCGCAGCCGGCGTCCCGAATCGGGAGCCGTCTCGATCGTGACCGCGGCGGCCTCCATGTTGGGCTCATCGCCGAGATTGCGTAGCCAGTGACCCCAGTCGGCCACCCACAGGTCGACCTGTTCCTGGTCGACGAGTGCGGCACCGTCGGGCTCGGTGCCGATGACGATCGAGTACGTCTTGGCGTGCGGTGAGTAGACCATCGCGAACGGACGCGCGTACGAGTCCTGATGCTCGGAGAGGCGAGTTTGCGCGCCGAGGCCGGGGAGCTGGTTTGTGCCCCAGTCGGATCGTCCCAGCGGGCCGGATCGGTAGATGTTCGCGCGGCGGCGCTTCGTCGACGTCCACGCGACCCGGTTCGCCGTGCGCGACAGCACGCTACGTCCGTCACCGTCGCGGATTGTCAGCAGCAGGATCAGACCGCCGAAGACGGCCGCCGTAGCGACCGCATTCAAGATGTTCGTCGTCATCAACACGACGATCACGATCAGCAACGCCACGAACATCAGGCCGGTGCCGACTGTGCCGAGCCCGAGCAGGCCGGGTGAGGTCGGCTGACGCCAGTTCCCGTAGGTGCGAACGCCCCTACGACTTGCTTCTACGGTCGCCATCAGCTCCCGCTCCCTTCGCCTGTCGCTTGGTCACCAATGTCTCGAGCGGCCCCAGAGGCCGCCTGGCCCGCTTTCTTCGCCGTCTCGATCGCGATACCGGCCCCGGCCCCGATCGGGCCTCCGGCCGCGCCTGCAGCAGCTCCACCGCCGGCTGCAGCACCACCAGCAGCAGCACCGCCACCCGCGGCCGCGCCGGTACCCGCGGCTGCGCCGCTCCCTGCCGAGGCGGCAGCGGTTCCGGTTCCCCCGCCCGCGGCACCTGTGGACGGGACCGCACCGGGCGTCCCCTGCCCGCTCGATGACTGAGCGGCTTGGGGCGCGGACTGGCCACCACCGTTTGCTCCCGACGGTCCAGACGACCCGGAATTGCCGGTATTACCGGTGTTGCCAGCCTGCGGTGTCGAGCTAGACCCGTTCGACCCGCCGCCGGACCCGGTAGCCAGACGGCCGAGCGCTGCGGCACCCGTCGGCAGCGCTGCAAGCGCGGCGACGCCCATCGCGCCGCCTGCGCCTGCGGACATTGCACCGACGAGCGGTGTCACGAAGCGCATGAGAGCGGGCATCGCGAGGAGCGCGAGCACCATCAGGATGAGGCCAGTCAGGACGGCCAGGAATCCGGTGCCGTCGTCCTGGAACACGTTCGTGCCTGTGAGTTGGAATGCGGCGGCATAGACGATCGCCGCCGCCGGCTTGTAGAGGATGAAGGCGACGAGCCAGCCGACGTTCTTCTTAAACCAGCCCTTACCCATTTCGGTGTTCGTTGCCGACGCCGAGAGGGGGAGGATGCCCGTCAGGATGACGAGCATTCCGCCGCGCGCGACCATGAGGATGATCTGAAAAGCGGACGCCAAAATCGCGATGATCCCGAAGATGATCACGAGCAACGGACCGAGGCCCGTCGTCCGCTGAGTGATCGCCAGCAGCGTCGCGACGTTGTTGCCGAAGCACGCTGCATCGGCGCCGACGTTGCAGCTCAGAGCACCGTCAAGAATCCAGACCGAGAAGGAGTCGAAAGCCGAGACGAGCAGGCCGACGATCGTCACGCCCGCTCCGGCGACGACGATGAGGGTCAAGAGACTCTTGACCGTCTCCTTGCCCGGTTCGGCTCGCTGCTCCCACGCCATCCGTACGCCGCCAATGATCACCGACACCACCGCGGCTGCGCCCATGTACCACCAGAGAGACGACTGCAGGAACCGCACCGTTCCGCCCGCGTTCTGCGGGCCGTTCGGCAGGAGCGCCGAGACTAGGGCGGTCGCACCGCTCATGAGGAAGATCGCGCCGAGCACGATCCCGAGCTTCCCGGCGGCCTGAAACCCCTCCCCGTTGCGCATCTTCGTCGCGACAAGCGCACCGAGCAGGATGATCGATATGGCCGCGAGAACGATAGCGATCCAGGTCACCCAGCCGAGCACCTGAATGATGCCGCCCGAGTTCGGGGCGGTGGTGCCGGGCGCAATTGCAGAATCCCCGCCGCCGCCTGTGAGGGTCGGCGTGCCGATGTTCACCCACAGGGTGCCCAGCGACGCGACAGCCCGCCCGAACGCCTCTACGACGGCGTTCGCCAGGTTCTCGATCGCGTCGCCTACGACGCTGCCGACTGCATCGTCGATGCAGTCGCGCGGGCTGACGATACTGCAGGCCATGTCACGGCCCCCAAGAGATGTACCCGGACGTGTCCGGGATCGTCGCGAAGTCGAACGGGTTGGCGACGTTCGCGTTGATCTTCCAGTCGCCGTCCTGCCAAATCAGCTCGTAGACCGTCGAAGCCGTGACGGTGGTTCCCTGAGAGGAGCCACGCACGGCGAGGTCCACACGGGCGGTCTGGCCGTCGTAGGCCAGCATTCGGAACCCCACCGTCTGCAGACGGGTGCCCGACGATTCGCTTGTGTCCGAAACCTCCGACAGCAGCGCATCCCGGTAGGTTCCGTCGCTCAGCGCGTACGCAATCCACGGCTCCACCAAGGCGGTGTCCGCCGGCACTGCAAGTGCCGTTGCCGCAGCAAACAGGGCACCCTCCGGGGAGTGCTGGAAACACATCGGATAGCCACCCGCGCCCGTGTCGGCAGGGCCGAACTCAGGAGACGTGGGATATCCAACCGTTCGGATGAAGGCCCATTCGGTGGCGGGAGCCGTGGTCACGTTCCCGGACAGTTTCTCGCCGTCCAACCCGCAGACGCTCGCGCCCTCAGCCGTCCCGGACGGCTCTGCGGATGGAGTCGGGCCGCTCGACGCGGTCGAGGTCGGCGTCGACGTCGGCGGCGTGACCTCTGAACCTCGGTTGAGGTTGAGAACCGTGAGGATGATGGCGGTGACGATGAGCGCGGCCACCACGACCGCCCCGGCGATGAAACCGGGGCGGGTGAAGGGGTTTGGGGTGTCGTCCTCAGCCATGATGGCTCCTCTCTCAGGACCCAGCGAGGATGCCGATCAGCGCGGCACCACCGCCGATGACGATCGCGCCAGCCATCGGCCAAAGGATCTTCGGGAGGGCGTCGTGCCCCTCGCCGCGGCGGAAGCTGACGGCGATAAGGATTCCGCCGACGATGATCGCGCCGCCGACGACGACGTAGCCGATCCACTTCAGCCACGCGAGGATCGTCGTGACGCCTTCAGTGCCCGGAGGCTGCTGCGGGTCGGGATCAGGGATCAGGCCAGCGAAGGTCACGGCGGTGTCTGCCGTCGTGTGGAACACGTCGAGAAGGGACATGTTGTTGCCTTTCAGTTGGTGGTGCCCGGAGCACCGACGATTGCGGTCAGCTCGTCGACGAGTCGCTGAGCTTCACGCGGAGAAGATGAGAGAGCCGGCGGCTCCCCCACACGCCATGAATCAACCCACGGCACCGACCAGGTGCGCGGGACACCGCCGCTGACGACCTGAGCGAGGTCGCGCAGCGAGCGAGGCAGTCGACCGGGCGCGTCAGCCATCACGACCAGGCCCAAGACCTCGACGGACGGGACGAGCCCTGCGGCCCATTGCCGCATAGCCGCCTGAGCTGCGCGCAGACCGCGTGCATCCGAGCGAGCAACGAGTACCGTCCGCGCCGGCACCGCACCGGACGTCCGGGGCCATGCGTGGCCGGCCGCCTGAGAACCCGGCATGAGGGCAGCGAGGGTCGATTCTCCTGCGCCGCCGTGCGCACCAACCCACCACAGGGCAGCGGTGACGTTGCGGTCGTAGATCGGGAGCTGGTCGACCTGATCCGGCGCGGGAATGCCGCGCTGCGGCGCAACGGGACCGAAGGTGCTGGGCAGGGCGACGGTGGGAGCCGCCTCAGCAGGCGGCGGCGTGGTTGGCCGCGATAGCCACGGGTTGAGCGGGTCGCTCATGTTGCCCCCCTAGGTACAGTGAGTTTCACCCTTACAGGGAAACACTAACCCCCCGATACCCAAACATGGAAGGGTCAACCCGAATGATCCCTAATCTGTACAAATGGTCCCGAATGAGTAAGCTGAGGTCGTGGCAGCACCAGGAGGACCGGCTATGAGCAACGACAGCGACGCAGTCGATCGCCTATTCGACCAGAGCCCTCCGACTCTGGGCGTCACAGAGGTAGCGGAACGACTTGGAGTCTCGACGAAGAGTGTTTACAGCTGGCTCCGTGAGGGATTAATCCCCGGTTACAAGATCGGCACGACGTGGTTCGTCATCCGTGACGAACTGAAAGACACGCTCCGCAAGGGTGCCAATGCGCACGCCAGCGGCAGCACCGCCCCGGTTGTCCTCATTCGACCGGGAGCCACCCAAGGAGATTGACATGCGGAAGATCGGGACGGCGTTCCTCGTGATCGTCACCGCGGCGACTCTCACGGCCTGCACAGGGCAGACCGAGCCGCCCGCACCGACCCCCAGCGCCAGCAGCGCCGGCCCGATCTACCCCGACCTCGACACGTTCACCCCCGCCCCCGACGGGGCGATCGACGAGGACAGCGGCGAGACGCACGGGCCGCGTCCCGTGCCCACCTGGGACGCTGAATCCCGCGAAAGTGCCACCGCCGCAGCGGTCAAGGTCATGACGGCCTATGCCCGTCCTGATCTGTCATTTGACCAGTGGTGGGCCGACTTGCAGCCCCTCCTCGACAGCAAGGCCACGCAGGACTACTCCTACATGGACCCCGCGCGCATCGTCGCAACGGGCGTGACCGGCCCGGCTGTCATCACCGACGACACCAGCGCGTACGTCGCTTTCGTCGACGTCCCCACGAACGCCGGCAGCTACGGCGTCGTGCTCAGCCGTGCGGACGCTGACGCCCCGTGGCTTGCGGGGCGGTTCATCCTCCCCGAAGGCGTCAACTGATGGCAGAGTCCAAGAACGGTGCCGTCTACGCCATCGTCGCGGTGCCACTGCTGATCGTCGGGGGCCTGTTCGGATTCGTGCTCGTCGGGAGCGACGACAACTGCGGCGCTGTAGCCGCAGGCGGTTCGAGCGTCTCGATCGACCCCGCCTCCGTCCCCGACACCGACATTGCCGGTTACGGCCGCGAGCAGCTCGTCAACGCCGCCAACGTCATCCAGGCCGGCAAAGACCTCGGCTTGAACGTCCGCGATCAGGCGATCGGTGTCATGACCGCGATGGGCGAATCGAGTCTCCAAAACATCGACTACGGCGACTGGGAAACCGGCGGGGTCACCAACCCTGACGGCACCCGGACGACGTCGATCGGCCTGTTCCAGCAGCAAGACGGGTGGGGAAGCCGCGAGGAGCGGCTAGACCCCTACATCGCGTCGACGAAGTTCTTCCAGGCGATGATCGAGAAGGTGCCCGACCGGGAGTCGCTAGAACCGACGATCGTCGCCCACCGCACCCAGATCAACGCCGACCCGTACCACTACACGCGGTATTGGGACGGCGCAGTCCAGATCGTCGAAGGGCTGACAGGCGTCAAGACGGGCCTCAACCCGGGCGACGGCAGCGCTAGCGGAGGCACATGCGCAGGACTCCTGCCCGGCGACGTGAACGCCGAAGGATGGGCGTCGCCCGCTGCAGGCCCCGTCACCAGCCCCTACGGGATGCGCACCCACCCGATCTACGGGACGCAGCGACTTCACTCCGGCACTGACCTTGCCGGCGGCGGCTGCGACGGTCCTATCTGGGCCGCGCAAGACGGTGTGGTGACGTTCCGCGGGTTCGACGGTCGGGGCAACGGCACGATTTCCGTCGACCACGGCGGCGGCGTAACGACCCGCTACCTGCATTCGTACGACTCCGGGATGCTCGTGCAGACCGGCGACAAGGTGAAGGCCGGCCAGCAGATCGCTCGCGTCGGCAGCAGCGGTGAATCCACCGGATGCCATCTGCACTTTGAAGTGCGCGTGAACGGCGAGAACGTCGACCCCGTGCCCTTCATGGCCGAGGTCGGCATCCAGCTCGGACAGTAGATCAGGAGACGATCATGAGCAGCATCGAAGTACCCACGTTCCCCAAGATCGAGGCGCGCACATTCGCCAACGGCTCGGGCGAGGTCACGATCAACGGCACGTCGCACCCGATCCAGACGACCACTCTCGAGGACGCTCGCGCCGCGATCCTCGCCCGCGTGGCCGACACCGCGACCAAGATGCAGCGTCCCGTGCGCGTCACGACCAGCGGCCCCGACGGCGAGTGGCCGCTGATCGTTCACCCCGACGGATGCGTGGAAGCCGACGACACTCTGCCCGCACGGCCCGTACCGGTTGAGGACGTCGCGCCACCCGTCGAGTCGACGTCCGCGCCGATCGACGAGGTGCCGGCCCCCCTCGTCACGTCGGCTGCCCCAGCGGGTGTCGCTGCGCCCGCTCCGGCGGCTGACGACGCTTCGGTCCCGGCGCGTGACAGCAGCGCATGGGTGCGCTCAGCTCCCGCAGCTCAGCCCGCGGCCGCCAGCCGGCGCGAAGCACGGCAGTCGTTCCTCACCCACGAGCAGACCGAGGAGCCGGCAACGCAGGGATGGCGCGGAGCGCTCACCCGTGCCGGCATCCGTATGAGTCCCAGCGAATCCGAGCGAGCCGAACGCTCCGACGTGCTCGCCGTCTCGCAGCACTGGCCCGGACCCCGCACGATCGCCATCGTGAACGGGAAGGGCGGCGCAGGCAAGACCCCGACCACCGTCCTCCTGGCAGCCGTGTTCGCCCGCCACGGCGGCGCGGGCGTCCTCACCTGGGACAACAATCAGACCCGCGGAACACTCGGCTGGCGCACCGAGCAGGGGCCGCACGAGGCGACCCTGCTCGACCTCCTCCCCCAGGTCGACCGGTTGCTCAGCACCGGGGCACAGTCCGCGGACCTGGCGCACTACGTGCACCACCAGACGCGCGACCGCTTCGACGTGTTGCGCAGCAAGCCGATGGCGCTCGCACACGAGCAGCGCGTCGAGCCGAACGACGTCGACGCTATCCACGCCGTCGCGGCCAAGTACTACCGGCTGATCTTCATCGACTCCGGCAATGATGAATCCGACCCGATGTGGCTGCGGATGATCGATCATGCCGACCAGCTCGTCGTGGCCACCACGACCCGAGACGATCACGCCGAGGCCGGCGCGCTCCTCCTCGAAGCCCTCGCAGAGCGCGACGCAGGGTCGGCCGAGCTTGCTCGCGATGCCGTCGTCATCGTCAACCAGGCCGACCCGAAGTCCACGCCCGCCGACCTCGCCCGCGTGGCCGACGGCTACCGATCCCTCGCGCGCGAAGCCGTCACCGTGCCGCACGATCCGGCAATGGTCGACGGAGTGCTGCACTTCGGCTCCCTGCGCCCCGTGACGCAGCGCGCATGGCTCGTAGCAGGCGCGGCGGTGGCCCGCGGCCTATGAACGCCACACAGCCCATCACCGGGCCGCACAGCGTCCCCGACTGGCCCCGCCTCGCCGCGGCCGTCGCGCACGACGGCACAGGAACGCTCACGATCAACGGCGTAAACCGTGCCTGCAAAGCGGAATCGGTCGCGGCCCTCCGCACTGGCGTGGTCGCGCGTGGAGTGGCGATCGCCACTCGACTACGCCGACCGATTCGACTCGACGTGACCGAGGACGGTCGCACCCACGCCCTCGCGGTACGCCCCGAGGGTTACGTGCAGCTCATCGGCGCCGACGGAACCATTCCCGCGCCCGACGGGCTCGGCATCGACGAAGGCCGATGCCGCGTATGCCGACGGCTGCAGCCGGTGACCTCTGCGGAGTGCGTTCAATGCCACATCGAGGAACCGCTGCGCGTCGAGGTCGCTCCCCCGGCCGAGCCCAACGCGCTCATGGTTCCGCCAGCACCACAGATGCGGCCGAGCATCGACGAGCTCGACGAGCTCGACGACAGGTCGCCGGTCGAGCAGACACGCATCAGCCGGCGAGCAGCGCGAGAGGCGACGCCTCCTCCGCCCGTGCTGCACCTCATGTTCAACACGCAGCGCAGCGTCGACGCCGGCCCGCGAATCGTGCTCGGACGAAGGCCCGAGAGCATCGACGGCCGCGAAGCGGTCACCGTCATCACGCCGGATCGGCTGCTGTCGCGCACGCACGCGGCGATCGACGTCGACGACGCCGGCAACATCATCGTGACCGACCTCGATTCCGCAAACGGCATAGAGCTACAGTCCGCACCGCCGCGATGGCTCACGCCCGGCGAGCCGACCACGATCCCCGACGGGTCGACCATCCTCCTCGGAGACGTCTACTGCACCGTGAGCGTGGCCCCGTGACCGACCCCCGCCAAAACCGGCGTGTCGTCCCCTTTGCTTTAAGGAAAACGGCGAGACTGGCGCGCATGGGTACTCAACACGGAAGGCCGAGCAAGGGACGTCGCGACGCCATTCTGGCGAAGCCTCCCGTCGAGTTCGGCGCGATCTTGAAGCAGAACGCCGACGCCGAGGGCCTTTCCTACGGCGAGTATCTGGTGATGCTCGCGGCCGACGCGCTGGGGATGCCCCAGTACGCGCCGCCGCGCCCACGCGATCGCGCAGCAGAGCTGCCGATCCCCGGTCTGAACACGGCTAAGGGGGCAACCTCGCAAGCCGCATAGAAAAAGCGAGCCCCCGCCTCTTACGAGACGGGGGCCGAAGCTAAGTGCCTGATCCTCTGAGTTTGGCGACCTGGTAGATCAAGGCAGTTCCGACAAGAACCGGTAGGGAACCGGAGCTTTGTCGTACCCATCGAGCGAACTCGAAAGGTGGTGCAATCATAGCGCCGTCCGAGGAATATGCATACAGCGCGCCCAGCGCGTCGTGGGCGCTCACCACCACCGTGAGCCCACGACCACGCGTCCGCGTTGCTGTCGTCGACGCCTACGGCGCGATCGCGAACGAATACCGCGATCGCGTGATTGGCGCGACCGCGCCCGAGCGCCCGTGGGCCGTCTACCTCGCCGGCCCCGACCAGCGTTTCCGCCTCCTCGCGTTCGACCTCGACGCCCACGGTGACCCCGCCGCCGCAGCTCGTGACGCCGACGTGCTTTCCGGCCTCCTCCGCGACGTCGGCCTCTCGCACGTCATCTGCAAATCCGGCCCTACCGGCGGCCGCCACCTGTGGGTCGGCATGGCTGAGTCCGTCGACGCTGAAACCGTCGCCACCCTGGCCCGTCTCGTCCGGCACATGTGCCCGACGCTCGACCTTTCGCCGCTGACTAACCCTGTAACGGGTTGTGTGCGGCCACCAGGCGCGCCCCACCGTTCCGGCGGCCACTCCACCGTCCTCAGCGGCGACCTCAACACGCTCCGCACGCCCACGGCCACCGCCGCGCAGGTCCGAGCCCTCGTGAGTCTCCTCGCCGGGCTCGTCGACGACACGGAACCCGCCCGCACGATCGACCCTCACGCGCCGCTCCCGCTGGACGCCCACGGTCGTCTGCACCTGGTCGGCTCACGCCGGCAGCTCCCTGCAGTCAGCTCCGCAGCCCTACGCGAGACACCCGCCGACGCCTCAGCGACGCTCTGGCGCGTACTGATCGGCGCAGCGGCCGCCAGGTGGCGGCACGCTGACGTCGCCGCCCTCGTCGACGTGGAACCCGGACTAGAACACGTCCGCACGCGCGTCACTGCCCGCGGCCGCGTCGTCCGGGCACGCAGCGAGCAGCGCCGCGTCCTCGCGCGCCAGTGGGACAAAGCCGTGCGCTACGTCGCGGCCAGTGATCGGCAGATCGGGGATGATCCCACGTTCGACCGTCGCGCCGACGCGATCGCCGCCCACGTCCGAGACGTGCAGGCCCGTGCCGACGCTGCCGCCGGCCGATGGTCACGCGGCGGCGGTCCCGCCGACCGCCGCATCCTCGACGTCCTGTGTGTCCTCGCGCTGCACGCCCTCAGAGGCTCCCTGGAAGCCGACACCCGCCGCCTCGCCCTCCTGGCAGGGGTAGGCCGTGAGACAGCCAGGACGGCGCTGCTTCGGCTTGCAGAGGACGGGTGGATCGCCCCGTCCGCGGCCGCAGACGGACCCCGCGCTGCTCACTGGACGATCGACCCCCAGAGCGTTCTCCACAGCAACACGGACCCTGCCCGGTCACAAGCGGACCCGCGCCCCCCTGGGGCCGGGGCCGCTGAGAGAACCGCCATCCTCGCGAAGCTCAGAAGCCGAACGACGGATGCCGCTCACGATCTGTTCACTCCCACTCGCCCCGCGCTGGGACACCTTGCAGGGAACCTCTACGCACGGATCGGGACCACAGCGCACAGCCTCGACGACCTCTCCCCCGCGATCGGCGCCGACCTTCTTCGTACGCGCCGGCTGCTGGACCGTCTCACCTACGCCGGAGTTGTCGAGCGCAGCTCCGAAGGCTGGCACCGTGTCGACTCGCTCCCCCTCGACGTGGCCGCCGAGCGCGTCGGAGTAGCTGGCCGACTCGACGCCCGCGCTGTCCGTTACCGCGTCGAGCGCGAGGCATGGGCTTGGTGGAAGGCCGAGGAAGCGTGGATGCACGCACCGCGTCGACCCGACGCGAAACGTCGACCGAGCCGCGGGCAACTCTCGCTCGTCCCCGATGACGGCACCCACGCCTACGGCCCCCATCCACGCAGACCCGATGGCCGGCTGGACTACGCCGCAGCTCGACGGATCATCATTGACGAACGCGACGGCACGGCCGTCCGCCCCTACGATCGCAGGGCCGCCGCAGATCCGTTCTCGAGAACCCCAATCGAGCGTGTCGAGCTCGATGCCGTTGACGCCGAATGGGTCGACCCCGGCTACTGCGCCCACGGGATGACGATCGGCGTCCGCTGCCGGTACTGCGAGGGGCCAGCAGCTCAAGCCGTCGAGCGACCTCGACGACGTATCGCCTGACGACACTCCGCTGAGCGGAGGCGAGCCCATGGGCTCGCACGCGGAGCCGGCGTCGCCGGCACTGTCAGGGCCTACGGCCCGTTGTTTTGCCGTGAAGCCTTCGGCAGCATACGGTCGTCCACCCTCCACCCAAGCGGCTGCGCCGCCGGCTCCTCCGAGACTTCCGGCACGCGGTCGCTGCGCTCCCTTATTTCGCGCCGAAACTCTCTCCCCCACCGCCCTCCGGGTTGTGCTCCGGGCATCCTCCCTAGCGGCGGTAAACCGCCTTCACGGCAAAAAAACGTGGAGGGGATGAGCAGGGAAATAACCCTATTAACGGCACGGAAGGTTCCGAACATGGCACGCAACGTCAAGAGCACCAAGACCCCCGAGCAGCGTCGCGCCGAGGCCGAGGAGCTGCACGCGAAGATCGCGGATCAGGTCGAGGCGCTGCGCGAGTCCGAGGCGTGGGCGCGGTTCCTGGACTTCACGAAGGCTTTCCACCGGTACAGCATCAACAACCTGTTGTTGATCTTCGGCCAGTGCCCCGAGGCGTCCAACGTCGCCGGTTACCGGACGTGGCAGAAGCTCAACCGCCAGGTGCGCAAGGGAGAGCGCGGAATCCGCATCTTCGGCGGCCGCGACGTGCGCGAGACGGTCGAGAACCCCAAGACCGGCGAGGACGAGGAGCAGCGCCGAACGCTGTTCTTCCCCGTGTCCGTGTTCGACATGGGACAGACCGACCTCATCGACCCCGAGGCCGGCGACCCGGCCGACATTGCGCGACCGCTGACCGGTGACGACCCCGCAGGCATCTTCGACGCCGTGGCCGACTACCTCACCGGCAAGGGCTGGACCGTCGAGCGCCAGAGCATCTCCGGCGGCGCGAACGGCTACACCAACCCCGAGGACCGTTCCGTCGTCGTCGACGCAGACCTCTCCCCCGCCCAGGCAGCAAAGACCGCCCTGCACGAGGCAGCACACGTCCTCCTGCACTCCGAGGAAGATCACGCCGAGTACGTCGAGCACCGAGGCATGAAAGAAACCGAAGCCGAGAGCGTCGCCTACGTCGTCGCCGGAATCCTCGGACTCGACACCAGCGCCTACAGCGTCGGATACGTCGCCGGGTGGAGCAAGTGCGACGCCGACACCATCAAGGCCACCGCCGCCAACGTGCTCCGCGCCGCGCACGCCCTGGCCGACGCCCTCACCGAGCAGCCCGAAGCCGCCGCCGCCTAAACGTCAATAACTCTATTCCCGTCAACACCGTTAGGAGACGACCACCATGCAGAAACTCACCACGGACCATGTCGAAACCCTGCTGGCCGATCTCGCGCAGCTCCTCCCCTTCCCGACCCGGATCGAGACAGACATGGGCGGTGAGGGGTGGGTGCCCGAACTGTATTTCGGACCCATCGACGAGGCATCCGACGCCCCAGTCCACCGCGTCGGGATCGACCTTCTCACCGCGCGCCCCGTCTGGCTGATCGACCTCGACGAAGGAATGCGAACGATCCTCCTCGACGACGTGACCCCCGACGACGTGTGCAACGTCGCCGCCCGCGTCCTCGCTCTCTACCCCGAACACCGCCAGTAACCCACCGCTCACCACAGCGAAAGGCACCAACATGAACACGCCCCGATCCGGTCGAGCATGGGCCGCAGCGTGGACCGCTTACAGCGCGCTCCCCCACCGTCAGCGACAGGAGGAGGCCGCCCGCGTGTATCTCCGCGGCGGGCGGTTCCCAGGCCTGAGCCGCAGCGCGAGCGTCCGCCTCGTAGAGAGCCACAACGCGGCCACCGCCGAAAGAGAGAGACTGATGAACGAGCGGGAGGCGAAAGTGTCTCGGCAAACTCGCGTCGTGATCCTCGCCGCATTTCTCGTGGTCGTGCTGATCGCCGCGTGGTACCTCCTCGGAGGGCTCGCCACAGTCCTCGACCTCAGCGACACGGTTGGGCTGTCGGTCCTCACTGATAGGAAAGCCGCATGATCTTCGACTCCATCCCGGCAACGGTCCTCATCTGGGCGGCCGTCCCTGTCCTCGTCGTGGGATCGATCCTCATCACCGCAGCCAACCGGCGCGGGGGCGGGCAGAAGGTCCAACAGCGCGCGTTCCTGTGGTTCCCAGCCGGAACCTTTCTGCTGTTGCTCGGCATCGCAGTAGGGAACCTGCCCGGTAACCCGTTCGGCTTCGCGGCCTTCACCTTCGCGGCCGTCGTCTGCGCAGCGGTTGTGGTGCTCAGTGGGCGGAACGCCCGGAGGAGGGCCACAGATAACGACCCCAAGCCGTGACGGCGAGCCCGCGTCTGCGGGCATCGCGGCCGGCGACGGACGGAGCCGCCGCCGGCAACCGGACGGCCGGACGGAGCCGGCCGACTGTCAGGGCCTATCGGCCCGTCATTTTGCCGTGAAGCCTTCGGCAGCATACGGTCGGCCACCCTCCGCACCAGTGCTTTCGCGGCATATGCTCCCTCGCTGCGCTCAGTCCGCTATTCCACGGTCACTGGCACTCCGGCCGCCCTCCCTAGCGGCGAAAGAATTCGCCTTCACGGCAAAAAAACGAGTGGGGTGGGAGGATCACGAAATGGAAAAGCTGACCGTCTACACGACCGGCCCGAGCTGCGGAAAATGCACCATGACCAAGGCGATGTTGAAGGGCAAGGGCATCGAGTACGACGAGGTGGATATCACCACGAACCCCGCCGCATACGAGTACGTCACCGAGGAGCTGGGCTACACCGTGGCTCCTGTCGTCGTCGTCGACGATGACGATCACTGGTGCGACCTCCGACCGGATCAGATCGAGCGCGTCGCATCTCTTTTCCACGCTTGATCCACTCGTAAATAACTCTATTAACCCTTATACTGGTATTACCGACGAAGGAGGAACCATGAGCGATCGAAAGCTCACCCCATACGACCGAGGCACCCGACTGCAGCCGCACGTCTGGCCGCTCAGGAATGACCCCGATAGCTACGGCAGGGTCGACTTCGACAACGAGGAGTCAGCAACAGTCCTGACGGCCTACGTCGAGCGCGAAGGCGACGGATACGCGATGCATGTCGCCGGCATGGCCGAGCCCCTGAGCCTGGTCGTGGACGGCGGCGGG
Organism: Microbacterium sp. NPDC077663; assembly: GCF_044542795.1. Lineage (NCBI taxonomy): Bacteria > Bacillati > Actinomycetota > Actinomycetes > Micrococcales > Microbacteriaceae > Microbacterium > Microbacterium sp. NPDC077663. The sequence continues at coordinate 23,314 of NZ_JBITVE010000006.1, forward strand.
CGCGTGATCCCGGTCGACGCGGAGCTGGTCGAGGGCATCGATGAGCTGCTGAATATGGCCGAGCGTGGCCGCGACGACTTCGAGCACCAGGCGAGCTACGGCGACTACTCCCCCGAAGATCGGGCGGCCGCCGACCGGCGCTGGCTCCTGGCTCAGAAGGTAGCGGAGCTGCTGCGCGGAGAAGCCGAAAAGGCTTGATCGAAATAGAGTCATTAACTACAATAGAGTTATCAACGAGGAGGAGAAATGAGCACCTGCACCGTTACCATCACCCGACTGGCAGACCTTCGGGTTGGGGACTTCATCAAGAGCTGGGACGGGCACCGGTACAACCCGCCGCGTCGAGTGACCTCGGAGCTGGGACCGATCACCGCCGGCTCACTCGTCCAGGGTGTCCGGCTCGAGAACCCGACGCCGGGGAGCCCGGTCGAGCTGGTGCTGTATCCCGCCGAGATGGACGGGCGCACATTGGACGTTGTACGACTCACCCTCTGACGACAGAATAACCCTATTAACGGCAACACCTGTAATACCTACCCAGGGAGAAGAACCCATGAGCAGCATCACCCGCACCGGCAACCTCGCCGCAACCCCCACGCTCCGCGAGGGTGACAACGGCCCGTACACCTACGCCCGTGTCCTCGTCAGCGATCGCATCCGCCAGGAGGACGGCAGCTACACCGACGGGCCCACCGTGGCCTACGACGTCGCCGTGAGCGGCAACCAGGCTGTGAACCTCGTCGAGGCCGCCGAGGCATCCGGGAACATCCGCGTCACGTTCTCGGGCCGCTACCGGGTCACCGAGTACAAGGGGGACCAGGGGAGCCGCCTGCAGCACGAGGTCCGCGCTGACGAAATCGCGGTGAGCCTGCGAGGGCAGAGTGTCCGAGTCGAGAAGGCAGCCGCATCCGACCAGGGCGACGACACCCCGTTCTGACCCCGACTGACAGAGGGGGGCGCACGCGCCCCCCTCTCTCGTGCCTGGATTACCGGCAATAGCCGTATTAGAGTTGTTCCCGTCAACGGAGGTATTTTCATGACCGCTCGAATCCTCGCCCTCTGCAATCAGAAGGGCGGCGTCGGCAAGAGCACGACGACATTCCAGCTCGCCCGTGCGGCGGTGCTCGCCGGGCGTCGCGTCCTGGCCGTCGACAACGACCCGCAGGGCAACCTGACCAGCAACATCACAGCCGAGGAAGTCGACGCCGAACAGGTCGGACTCGCTGACGTTCTCAGCACCCGCGCCAGTGAGACGATGCGCGACGTCATCGTGCCGGGACTGTGGCCGGGCCTCGACGTTGTGCCGACGTCTGGGGCCACTCTCGGACACGTCCGCGACGAACTCGTGATCTCCGGAGCAGGGCGTGAGGTTCGGCTGCGCGAAGCCCTGGCCGAGGTCGTCGACGACTACGACCTGATCCTGATCGACTCCGCACCGTCGCTCGATCAGCTCACGATCAACGCACTCACCGCGGCGCACGGGGCCGTCATTGTCACCCACACGAAGAAGTGGAGCCTTGATGGGCTCGGGCAGCTCCTTGACACAATCGGGAGCGTTCAGACCTACTACAACCCTGGCCTTACGGTCGCCGGGATCATCGTCAACCAGCACGAGGAGCGCACTGTAGGCGGCTCCCAGTGGCTCGACGAGCTCCGCACGGCAGCCGAGGCCCGCGGGCTGCGCCTGATCGGGCGTCCCATCCCCAAGCGCGTCGTGATCGCTGACGCCACCGAGGCCGCGCGCGGCCTCGACCAGTGGGGGAGTGCCGAGGCAACCGCCCTCGGAGTGATCTACGCCGAGCACCTGGCCGCCATCGAAGGAGATCCGTCATGACCCGTCCCGAACCCCGGAAGTCGAGCCTGTCGGGCTCGAGCCCGTTCAACCACCCCGTAGCCCCAGAAGCGCCCCAGGAGACGTCGGCTACGCCAGCTACCTCCACTACACCGGCTCCCGCTGTGGCGGCCGCAGAAGCGCCTACGGGGGCCGCTGCAAAGGGGGAGAAGCTCGCCAAGCCGCCCAAGATCACGATCTACCAGCACCCGGACGACTCAGCCCGGATGCGCGGCGCAATCGTCGCCTACATGCGCAACGTCGGCATGACGAACCTCTCGAAGTTCGCCAACGAAGCCATCATGGAAAAGGTCGAGCGCCTCGAAGCCGACTACAACGGCGGAAAGCCGTTCGATCCCGTAGGGCCGGGAGTGATCCCGGTCGGTCGACCGATGGGGGAGTGAACCGACATGAACAACAGCGAACACATGAGCATGACCGAATTCCGTCCTGAAACGGTGGGTCGGTTCATCGGCAAGAAAGTCATCGTCACCATTACGCGACCCGGAGTGGGCGACGACCAGACTCAACTCGTCAAGTCAGCCGTGGGCACCCTTGCCGGCGCACAGCGATCGAATTGGAACGAGTCATCGACCGCGGGAGGCTCTTTGCCAGCACTGTGGTTCGAGAGCCAACGAGAGCCCTTCACCATCCCCAGCGGCCAGTCTGACGCCACCGTCAACATCTTCTTCCTCCACCAGCCGACCCCTGGGGGTCTGGAAGCTTGGGCAGGCCGCGACTAAGCGATCCGAACTAACCCGCAGTCGGGGCACCGCCAGACCGGCCTCGACGGCTCCCGCGTGGGTACGAGCTGCACGAGGCACTGTGCGCAGGTCGGAGAGAAACCCGGCCACTCGGCATCGTCCATCAAGCCAGGGTAGCGAGCCCCCTCAGAGGCGACTCGATCTCTCCACAAGCGGTGGATGCGGCGCGGTACTTTTGGTGCGACGCTCAACGCTGCAGCCGCGGAATCACGCGGGTGAATCCGCGGAACTTTGGTGACGCACCACGGGCGTCACAGCCGACGCCCACACCCACGCTTTCAGTTCTCGATCGCCCACGTTGAACCGGATCGCGCAGGCATCCTCCGTCCACCGGCAGACCTCGGCGTCGACCAGGACGGGCGTGCCCCCGAAACGGACCCACGCTCGCGCAGGTTTCGGCTGCGGATCGATCGTGACTGGCCGGGTATCCAGTTGCAGCTCCTCGGGCGAGAGCGACTGCAGGGGGCCGGCTTCAGCTGCGACCCGCTCCAAAATGCGCGTGTCCATGCGTCGGTCGACGGCGCCGGCGTACCGCCTGCTCGTTCCCACGGCTACCTCCTCCCGCAGGAACCAGGATAGCCACCGTCGAAGTTATGTTCGAGTTGGCTACCAGGGCCAACGCTCGATTATCTGCCAGGTGGCAACGATCACCTTCGAGCTGCTGGACAGGACGCTCGCGACAGAGGCGAACCGGTCCTGCGGGCTGGAAGGACGGAGGGCTGGTGTCTGGGATTGCTCCATTACCTTCACCCTGCGGCGCTTTCGGCGAGCCGTACGGGTCGCGTCGATCGGGGGGCGGGGATTCTGACGCTTCTTCACACCCACATATGCGCGGCGACGCTCCGATGCGCGCGGCCATACTGGGCCGATGGTGAAGCGGTCCCACATGATCACGCGTGCATATCTGGAGCAATGGGCCGACGGCCGCAACCGGGTGCACGTCTTCGACGCTGAAAACGACGTCAGCTACCCGACGTCGGTAACCAACGCGACCGTCGTTAGCTACGGCTATCGCGCCGAAGTGCTGACAGTCGACCTGGAAGCCGTCTACGAGAAGATTGAGAGCCAAGCAGTCCCCGCGCTCCGAAGCCTCGCATCCGGGGGAACACCAAACCGAGAGGGCCGCGCCTCGGTCGTCTCGTTCCTAGACATGCACCTTGAGCGCGGCCGGTACGCAGATCAGGCCAAGGTGAGAATGCCGGCGTGGCTGGGCAGTGCGGTGGCTCCGGGGCGGATGGCAGATATGGCTCTTGGGGATCGGCTAGCGCTCGCGAAAGACCTGAACACGGGGGCACTCCGCCTCGACCCCGTAGAGCTCGAAGCGTGGCCCTGGCGAGTAGTACCTGTTTCCGGAGGGCTAGTGACGGGCGATGGGGCGGTGATTCTCGTGCGATCCGGAGCCGCGGCCCCTCTTTCCTCTGTGGCGTTTCCTCTATCTCCGTCGAGGCTGCTGGTGATCGGAGACGGGTTGCCCAGCATCCCTCCCACTCTCAACTTGGTGATCATGAGCCGGTGCCGACGCTGGTTGGTCGATCGCGTCGATGGCCCGGTTGCGCGCATCGCTCAAAGCCGATGAGGCAATCGGTCTTGGCTGAAGTGCCGCCGCTATCCGTGTCGAATCGGATCCTTTCCGACTCCGACGGGCTTTAACGCGAGGCTACTTCGAAGCCGCACATACCTACTGCTTCGGGGAGGTCGATTGCGGTCGCGGCGGCCTTCGCCAGTCCAGGAACGCACTCCATTACTTCGAAGGCATCGATCCCGAGGTCTCTCGATACGGCAAGGGCAGCGCTCCACACTCGGGATCGATTCTCGTCTGTGAGGGACGTTCCAGAGCTGCTAAGAACATCATCGGTCAACTCATCGACTTCGGCGTAAGTCCTGTTGCCTAGCACCGTCGTGGCTTGCTGGATCGGGTCATCGGATGCTCTGTTATTTCCGGACTGGTTAGCAGCGCCTACTGCAACAACGCCGATCACAACGATCCCAGCAATACCCCAGCCCCAGCCAGATGACCCACTCGCCATTGTTTTGTTCCCCCCTGAGCAAACCCTAGCGGCCGTCCAAAGCTAGCTGCGGCCCTCCAATAGCGATCGTCAGAGGCGCTTCCTATGTGGCTGAGCAGAAGCCGTCTGGCAGGAGTGTTTGTCGGCGTCGAGAGCCTGCGCTCACTCGAGCGGTGCATCTCGCAGCACGTTCGATTCTTCGAGATGCTGTCGTAGCCGCCAGGTGTGGACGACCCATCGTGAGCCGATGTTGGTTGCGGGTATCGCACCCTGCTCGAGCCAGATGTACACGGTGCCTTTGAAGTCGATGCGGAAGAACCGCATCAAATCCCGATAGGTGAGAAGGTCCGGGTAGCCGGCGAGGGGATCAGCGCGAGCTTCGGCAGGCTCCGGCTCTCCCGCCACCGCAGCCGCCCACCCGATCACCTCGTGCTTCAGGATGATCCACGTGCGTCCGAGTTGCCTAGCGGGCATCGTTCCGGCGCGCAGTCGCGCACGAACGGTGGCCGCTCGCATTCCGAGCGCCTCGCCAACCTCGGCTGGTGTCATCACGGGCGGGTATGTGTCCCACCGGGGAGAATTCATGCGCTGAGGCTAACGTCCCAGCCGATCTGCTGGCCGTGCGAGACCCGGGTGTGCGATCCCCCGATGCACAACCCGGGTCTGGGGCGGCCCTACCCGAAAGGGCACCCGCGGGCGAGCGGTACACCTGTGCCGCTTTTCAGTCCTCCACCGAGCCGCGCGACTTCGGCTCTGAGCGGAACTCTAGAAACCCTGCGTAGTCCGGAAAGAGCACCCGGGCGGAGCGGTTGTAGGTGTTTTCCAGGTACCGGAGCAGCTTTGCTTTTAGTCCTGCCTTGATGATGACGGCAACAAACGGCACGTCCTTTGGCCGCCCCCGCTGCCGATCATCCAGGAAACTCGCGCGCAGCTTCTCAGGATCTCCCTTGCGCCACGGCACCTCGATTGCCGCGAACGGGTCCAGGTGAGTGAAGCGAAACGTGATCCCGGATGGCGTCACGATCTCTTGCCCGCGGCGGTCTTCGGGGACCGCGCCGGCGACGAAGAAGCCTTCCTGCGCTCTCAGTCGGTCATTAGGCGCCAAAGACCGAACGAGGAACGGCGCTGGATCTCTCAGTGCTTCCTCAAGAGTCGAGCCACCCATGTTCCGCATGGAGCCCCACGTCCCGCCGCGGGACATCGTTGATACCTGCCGCATCCCCGTCGTGTTCAGAGCCAGCAGAACTCCGCTCTTCGCGACGCCAGGCGCTTTCGGCGATTGGCAAGCAAACCACAGTGCAGTCATTGGGTTACTCGTGAAGTCCAGCAATCGGGTTGCAATGCCGTAGTGCTGCAAGTCCGCGAGCAACTGCAAGTCATCGACATATCCGCCGGGGCCGATTCCCAACCCCCAATCGCGGGCGGCACTGAGAAGCTCCACTTCGGCCGAACGCATCTTGGCCTCAGTCGTCTCGTCACCGAGCTCTCGCTGGAGGGAAGAGGTGAGGCGGTAATCAGCGCTGGACATGCCGCGCCAGGCAAAGCTCTGCCGCGCGTTGTGGACACCGATGGCACCCAACACGCTCATCACTTCACGCGCGTCTTTCGGGCGATAAGCCCAGCCCGTGTGTGTCCACCAGTAGCCAACGTCGTTTGCCATTCACCCTCCCCAAAGCAAGGTACTCAAAGCGGCATCCGAGGTGTGGCCTGCGCGCCGGAAACGATCGTTTCCGGCATCAGGCTGAGTGCTTGACGGAGGTCGGCCCGTAAACGCGTGCCGTCTCGTATCTCATGTTTCGGGCGAAGCCTTTTGGTACGGGGTTTCGGGAGGGATGGGTCGGGCCGGTTGATTCGAGCGATGCTTGGACAGATTGCGGGGCTGCGGCCATGTACAGGGTGAACAGTGATCGCGAGGAAGGCGACAACCATGTACGACACCGACACCGATCTGGAAACCCGCATCCGTGAGTCCGCTCCGCGCGTCGCGCCCCCGGCGGGTCTGGGGGAGCATCGCGCACGCATCATCCGGGAGGCGCGATCGCGATCTGGTCGCCGGATGCGAGTGTGGGGCGCGAGCGTCGCCGCGTCCGTGCTGCTGATCGGTGGCGGGTCCGTGGCTGTCGCAGGCACCGGCAACGAGACCCCGTGGGGATGGGTGGCTGACAACGTGTTCGCCATCGACCGCACGGACGGCGCGGCCTGCTTCCAGGGCATCCTTGTCAAGTGGGATGGCCTCTCTGAGGATGACCCCCTGGTGGTCGATGCCAAGGCGATCGTCGCCGGCATCGATCTAGACGCGCTGGACACAACTGCTGTGGAGAATGAGCTGCGTGCCGAGTACGCGCAGTCGATAGGCGCGGACGGTCAGCCGCTTCCCGTCGTTCTCAGCCCAGCGCAGTTGAAGCAGGACGCCATTCACCAGATCGTGGCATCCGAGCTGTTCAGCACGCTCAACGAGCGCGGCTACGAAATGTCACCGGGTCACGAAGTCAGCCTGTCCAGCCAGACCACCGACTGCCGATGAGAGACGAGCCGCCGACTCCTCGCATGAGCCTCGAGAACCATTTGCGAGACAACGAGGCTGACCTGCTGAGCTACTTCCAGCGCCGCTTGCTCAGCGGCGCGGACGCCGCCGAAGCGTTCGGAGAGCTGATGCTCATCGCCTGGAAGTCGCGACGAAAGATACCTGACGATCCCACTCAGGCCCGCATGTGGCTGTTCGGGGCCGCTCGAAATGTGCTCCGCGATGCCCGCCGGGCGCTCGCTCGACGCTCCGCCGCTGTGCAACGGCTAGCCGAGAATATGAGCACACAACCACCGGCCCAGGACGAGTCGTCGGCTGATCTGCGAGATGCGATATCCCGTCTCGCTGAGGACGACGCCGAGCTAATCCGTCTTGTGTACTGGGACGGGTTTGCGTCCCGCGAGGCAGCCGTACTACTTGGCATCAACCCGTCCACCGCACGCTCACGGCTCTCCCGAGCACGAGAGCAACTTCGCGACGCTCTCGTTCCGGAACGTCACACCATCACTCGCTCACAGCCCAGCGTTCGCTGATCAGAGGAACCCATGCCCGCATACGAACCTCGCCCCTACGACATCGACCTCCCACCGACGCAGCCAATAGAGGTACCCCTGCCAACTGACGGGTCTCAGAATCTCGCTCCGGAACCTGCGAGCTTGTAGGTTTCCGCAATCGCTCGAAACTGATCGATTTCGGGACGATCATCGCCGGCACCGCGTCGACGTCGACACGCCGTGCCGAAACCCTGTGCCGAAACTAGTCATCTCCCGATACTCCAAGTGCACGTATTCGGGACGAGCGTGTGCGGCCCGCCCTCGATAGCCTCGGCAGATGCCCGGTCTTGTGTTTTCGTCAGGGGGGCAGGCGGCGTCCGCGCTCGATCCTGTCCTGCTCTCTTTGCTCTCGATCTTCGGCGGCGTACTGGTCACCGTGCTCGCAGGCTTCTTGGGTGCGTGGTTGCAATCTCGTCGAGCGCATCGGGCGTGGCTCCGCGAGCGTAGGTACGAGGCGTATGTTGCCGCGTTCGCTCTCGTCAAAGGTTTCGACCTCAATCGGTACAAGACCTTGAAACTCGCGGCGAGCGGCGACGCCTCGGTGAAGGAATGGGAGTCCGCCGGCCGCGACGCAACGCCCCCGGAGATAGACGGTCTTGAACGCAGCATCGACGACATTCGACGCCTTGTCGCAGAAGCAGACGAGATGTACGGCACGGTGGCGGCAGTGCTTGGCCCGGTCATTCTTCTCGGGCCGGACTCCGTTGCTCGGAATGTCTACGAGATGCAGGCAGCGTATGAGTCTGGGGACGACGAAGCTCTTGGAAAGGCGGAAGTTGCGTTTCGCGATAGCGCGCGACGAGTGCTGGGTTCATTCCGATAGAAAATGTGCCGAAACGTGCCATAGAACCTTTTCGGGATGAACGGTAGACTATATAGACGACGAAGGGGGTCCATCGTGGCCGAGACATTCACTGTCGAGCAGCAGTGGCCGGAGCTGTTCGCGCAGCTCGACGTAGCTCAGCGCGACAACGTGCGCCAGACCCTCGCCGCCGGCTGGCACGAGGGGTTCACCCCGACGCGCGAGGACGTCGAGAACGTCACCGACTACGCGCGCGGTGCGATCGACTGGGACGAGTACACCCGCCGGGCGGACGCTGCAGCTCGCCGCGTTGCCGGCGTCGTCGCCGCCGGCCGCTGACGTGGCATCCCAGTTCGATAGCTGGGAGTCGTACTTCTACCCCGACACGATCGACCCGCTGAGGGGCGAGGGGACTCTCCGCAACCTGTTCGACGAGCGCGATGCTCGGGTGCTTGCCCGCCTCGAGTATGGGCGCACCACCGGTCGCGCTGCGCAGATCGGTAACGGGGAGGTTGATATTCCCCGCACGTTCGACGGTGCTCATCTTCGGGCTATCCACGGGCACTTGTTCCAGGACGTCTACGAGTGGGCGGGGGAGTACCGCACCGTCAACATGTCGAAAGGCCCCGGCCGCGGGTTCGGTGACGTCAAGACGGGAGAGGTCGACCGATACCTGTCGGACGTGCGGCAGCTTGTGACGTCGACGGACTGGTCGAACATCAGCCGAAATGACTTCATCGCTGCGGCGGCGACGACGTTCGCGTACGTCAATCAGGCGCACCCGTTCCGAGAGGGCAACGGCCGCACGTCGAAGGTGTTCATGGCGCACGTTGCCGAGCAGTCGCCGTATCGGTTCGACTTCGCCCGAGTGAGCCCGGAGCAGTGGAACGCGGGATCAGCGATGAGCCGGCCCGACATGTTCTCCTACGCTCCCGAGCCGGCATCCCTCGTCCCGGTGTTCGCCGCCGTGACCGTCGAGCGCAGCGCGCCCGACGCCGGCCCCGACCAGACGTCTGCAGTCCGGTCGGCGCTCAGTGCGTCGTATCCCCGTTCCGCGGCCGCCGCGGCCAAGCACACGCCGCAGCAGGGCACCGCGGCGAGGCGGGGGAGCGCTAGCTACCGAACCGATCGCGGCACCGGTCGGGAGTGACGATGGGTGATTCCGAAATCGTCAGCCGCTCGACGGAACGGCGATCCCGGCCGCGGGAAGTGACACCCATCTATGACCAGCTCGTCGCGGATCGAGAGTGTCGAGCACGAGAGCAGCAGGAGTCGAGTCATGACGAACGTCGTCGGTTACGCGCGAGTGTCCAAGAGGGAGCAGAACCCCGCAGCTCAGGAGTCCGAGCTGCGCGCAGCCGGCGCATCCCGCGTGTTCATCGACCACGGCGAGTCGAGCCGGGTCGCTGACCGCCCGCAGTGGCTTGCCTGCCTCGACTACCTCCGCGAGGGTGACACCCTTCTGGTGCGCCGTCTCGATCGGCTCGGCGGCACGGAGCGGATCATCATCGAGACGCTGCACGACCTCGACCGGCGAGGGATGAACATCAAGAGCCTCACGGAGCCAATGATCGACACCACAACTCCGATGGGCCGCGCCCTGTTCGGCATGGTCGCCGTATTCGCGCAGCTCCGCGTCGACACGATCCGGGAGAACACCATGCGCGGCCTCGCTCACGCGAAGTCGCAGGGTCGAGTCGGCGGACGGCCCTCGAAAATGACGCCCGAAAAGATCGCACAGGCCAAGCGGATGCGCGCCGAGAACGCAAGCCTTGACCACATCGCCGGAGTGCTCAGCGTCGGCAAATCGACAGTCGCTCGCGCGCTGTCTCGCTCCGAGGCTGATGTGACCGCGGGTGCTCCGAACGGTCGACAGTGACCACACGCAGCCTCGACGAGCTCCGAGAGCTGATCGAGCACCTGCTGACCCCATTTGACACGTCGCCAGCAGCCCACCGCCTAGGCCCGCAGTAGCTCGGACGGGTGCACATCGAGCGCGATCGCGATCGCATTCAGCTCGTCCACCGTCAGGCCGGCGGGTGCCGTAGTGTGCAGCCTCCGATCAAGCTTTCGCGGCGCGATCCCCGTGACCTCAGCCAGCCATTCTGGTGACCTCCCACGAGCGTCCAGCACCGCCCGGATGCGTCGTGCGACGCGCACGGCTAGGACTCGATTCGCGCGAGGCTGCATTGCGTTCTCCTTGTTGTGTGTCCGATGAAAGTAGGAAGTTCGGCGGTACGCCGAGCTGCCGGCTTTCGTCGGAACACTTGCCGCCTTGCACGGAGTGGAGAGGCGGTCAAGGGGAGCCCGCAGGGCTCTCCCGAAGGGACGCGCAGCGCCCTTGACAGGCTCGTAGCGGAGTGCAACCCCGCAACGCGGGGAACACAAAGGCCCCACCCCGCAAGGCGGAACGTGGGGCCTCAATCGTGCCGAGGATCAACCCTCGTGAGACGTCTCCGAATGCGACTCGGTAGCCGCGGCCGACGCTGTATCGGTCGACGTCTTGCGCGTCGACCGACGCCGAGTCCGCGCCTTCTTGTCAGGCTCGGAGAACCCGATCTTGCGCAGCTCATCCGCAGACCATCCAGCACTGAGTGCAGCGTTCCACGCTCGGACGTCGTCGCGCTCCGCAGCGCTGACTCGATCCGCGATCCGGGCCTGCAGTTCGGCAAGCTCGCGCGCTGTCTCCTCGCGCACGTCGGTCACGGCCTGACGTGCCTCGGCGACGGTCTGCACAGCCGTCAGCCGATCCTCTTGCAGACGACGAGCGCGCTCGATTGCTTCTTCCGTTGTCAGTTTCGTAGCCATGACCACATGCTACGGATTGCCGGCCGTTAGGTCGATGTCCATCGACACGAAGACAGCACGCCGCGGCAAAGCCGCGACCACTCCCGTCTGTCGACGTGAGCGTCCCTGATCGGTGTTCCAGACGGAGCAAGCTAAACGTTTAGCCCTGCTAAGTGGAGATGCACC
>NZ_JBITVE010000007.1:0-5168 GCF_044542795.1 Microbacterium sp. NPDC077663
GAACGGTGAAGCAGAGCTTGCTCTGTGGATCAGTGGCGAACGGGTGAGTAACACGTGAGCAACCTGCCCCTGACTCTGGGATAAGCGCTGGAAACGGCGTCTAATACCGGATATGAGCTGCGATCGCATGGTCAGCAGTTGGAAAGATTTTTCGGTCTGGGATGGGCTCACGGCCTATCAGCTTGTTGGTGAGGTAATGGCTCACCAAGGCGTCGACGGGTAGCCGGCCTGAGAGGGTGACCGGCCACACTGGGACTGAGACACGGCCCAGACTCCTACGGGAGGCAGCAGTGGGGAATATTGCACAATGGGCGAAAGCCTGATGCAGCAACGCCGCGTGAGGGATGACGGCCTTCGGGTTGTAAACCTCTTTTAGCAGGGAAGAAGCGAAAGTGACGGTACCTGCAGAAAAAGCGCCGGCTAACTACGTGCCAGCAGCCGCGGTAATACGTAGGGCGCAAGCGTTATCCGGAATTATTGGGCGTAAAGAGCTCGTAGGCGGTTTGTCGCGTCTGCTGTGAAATCCCGAGGCTCAACCTCGGGTCTGCAGTGGGTACGGGCAGACTAGAGTGCGGTAGGGGAGATTGGAATTCCTGGTGTAGCGGTGGAATGCGCAGATATCAGGAGGAACACCGATGGCGAAGGCAGATCTCTGGGCCGTTACTGACGCTGAGGAGCGAAAGGGTGGGGAGCAAACAGGCTTAGATACCCTGGTAGTCCACCCCGTAAACGTTGGGAACTAGTTGTGGGGTCCATTCCACGGATTCCGTGACGCAGCTAACGCATTAAGTTCCCCGCCTGGGGAGTACGGCCGCAAGGCTAAAACTCAAAGGAATTGACGGGGACCCGCACAAGCGGCGGAGCATGCGGATTAATTCGATGCAACGCGAAGAACCTTACCAAGGCTTGACATATACGAGAACGGGCCAGAAATGGTCAACTCTTTGGACACTCGTAAACAGGTGGTGCATGGTTGTCGTCAGCTCGTGTCGTGAGATGTTGGGTTAAGTCCCGCAACGAGCGCAACCCTCGTTCTATGTTGCCAGCACGTAATGGTGGGAACTCATGGGATACTGCCGGGGTCAACTCGGAGGAAGGTGGGGATGACGTCAAATCATCATGCCCCTTATGTCTTGGGCTTCACGCATGCTACAATGGCCGGTACAAAGGGCTGCAATACCGCGAGGTGGAGCGAATCCCAAAAAGCCGGTCCCAGTTCGGATTGAGGTCTGCAACTCGACCTCATGAAGTCGGAGTCGCTAGTAATCGCAGATCAGCAACGCTGCGGTGAATACGTTCCCGGGTCTTGTACACACCGCCCGTCAAGTCATGAAAGTCGGTAACACCTGAAGCCGGTGGCCCAACCCTTGTGGAGGGAGCCGTCGAAGGTGGGATCGGTAATTAGGACTAAGTCGTAACAAGGTAGCCGTACCGGAAGGTGCGGCTGGATCACCTCCTTTCTAAGGAGCACTGCACTCTTCGGAGTGACAGAGCCGGTTTCGAGACGAATGTTCTCGACCGGAGCTCATGGGTGGAACATTTGACGAGGCATCAGAGCTTGAGAGTTTCTCTTAGTACTTCACTTCGGTGGATGGAACGGTGGGGCTGGAGGGGTCTGGTGCATGCACGCTGTTGGGTCCTGAGGGACCGGATGTGAGTCCGAACCTCTGGGCCTTTTCTTGTGCCGGCATTGCTGGTGCGGGGGAGGTACCGCCCGTACTTTGAGAACTACACAGTGGACGCGAGCATCTTTGAGCTGATCCTTCGGGATTGGTTCAGAAAGATGATCTTAAAGATCATTAGTCAATTTCGATTGACGATTCAACTCATGTGATTTCAAGTCTTTAAGAGCAAACGGTGGATGCCTTGGCATCTGGAGCCGAAGAAGGACGTAGCAATCTGCGATAAGCCTCGGGGAACTGATAAGCAAGTTTTGATCCGAGGATGTCCGAATGGGGAAACCCCGCCAGGGCGCGTGCGTACCTGGTGACTCCCGCCTGAATATATAGGGCGGGTAGAGGGAACGTGGGGAAGTGAAACATCTCAGTACCCACAGGAAGAGAAAGCAACCGCGATTCCGTTAGTAGTGGCGAGCGAAACCGGAACAGGCTAAACCTAGCGTGTGTGATAGCCGGCAGGCGTTGCACGTTGGGGGTTGTGGGACTTTTCAGACAGTTCTGCCGATCTGTCGGCGTTACAAGAAGGTATAGACGAACCGCATTGAAAGGCGGGTCATAGAGGGTGCCAACCCCGTAGTCGAAATGCTTCTCTTGACGCGAAGAGTATCCCAAGTAGCACGGGGCCCGAGAAATCCCGTGTGAATCTGTCAGGACCACCTGATAAGCCTAAATACTCCCAGATGACCGATAGCGGACAAGTACCGTGAGGGAAAGGTGAAAAGTACCCCGGGAGGGGAGTGAAATAGTACCTGAAACCGTTTGCTTACAAACCGTTGGAGCACCCCTGGTAGGTGTGACAGCGTGCCTTTTGAAGAATGAGCCTGCGAGTTAGCGATATGTGGCGAGGTTAACCCGTGTGGGGTAGCCGTAGCGAAAGCGAGTCTGAATAGGGCGATTCAGTCGCATGTCCTAGACCCGAAGCGAAGTGATCTATCCATGGCCAGGCTGAAGCGACGGTAAGACGTCGTGGAGGGCCGAACCCACTTAGGTTGAAAACTGAGGGGATGAGCTGTGGATAGGGGTGAAAGGCCAATCAAACTTCGTGATAGCTGGTTCTCTCCGAAATGCATTTAGGTGCAGCGTTGCGTGTTTCTTGCCGGAGGTAGAGCTACTGGATGGCCGATGGGCCCTACAAGGTTACTGACGTCAGCCAAACTCCGAATGCCGGTAAGTGAGAGCGCAGCAGTGAGACTGTGGGGGATAAGCTTCATAGTCGAGAGGGAAACAACCCAGACCACCAACTAAGGTCCCAAAGCGCGTGCTAAGTGGGAAAGGATGTGGAGTTGCTGTGACAACCAGGAGGTTGGCTTAGAAGCAGCCACCCTTGAAAGAGTGCGTAATAGCTCACTGGTCAAGTGATTCCGCGCCGACAATGTAACGGGGCTCAAGCACGCCACCGAAGTTGTGGCATTGACATTATTGGTAGGCCTTCGTGGTCCAGCCGTGTTGATGGGTAGGAGAGCGTCGTGTGGCCAGCGAAGCGGCGGTGTGAACCAGCCGTGGAGGCTACACGAGTGAGAATGCAGGCATGAGTAGCGAAAGACGTGTGAGAAACACGTCCTCCGAAAGACCAAGGGTTCCAGGGTCAAGCTAATCTTCCCTGGGTAAGTCGGGACCTAAGGCGAGGCCGACAGGCGTAGTCGATGGACAACGGGTTGATATTCCCGTACCGGCGAAGAACCGCCCCAGCTAATCCAGTAGTGCTAAGAGTCCTAACCCGGCTGAGTGGATCCCTTCGGGGTGAAGCCGGCCGGTCTAACGCTCGACCCCGTTCTGGTGCGGCTAGCGTATTAACAGGTGTGACGCAGGAAGGTAGCCCAACCCGGGCGATGGTTGTCCCGGGGCAAGTGCGTAGGCCGAGAGATAGGCAAATCCGTCTCTCATTCAGGCTGAGACACGATGCGGATAAAAAGTGGGTGATCCTATGCTGCCAAGAAAAGCATCGACGCGAGGTTCAAGCCGCCCGTACCCCAAACCGACTCAGGTGGTCAGGTAGAGAATACCAAGGAGATCGAGAGAATCGTGGTTAAGGAACTCGGCAAAATGCCCCCGTAACTTCGGGAGAAGGGGGGCCTTCCGCTTATTAGGATTTACTCCGAAAGGGCGTGGAGGCCGCAGAGACTAGTGGGTAGCGACTGTTTACTAAAAACACAGGTCCGTGCCAAGTCGCAAGACGATGTATACGGACTGACGCCTGCCCGGTGCTGGAAGGTTAAGAGGACCGGTTAGCCGCAAGGCGAAGCTGAGAATTTAAGCCCCAGTAAACGGCGGTGGTAACTATAACCATCCTAAGGTAGCGAAATTCCTTGTCGGGTAAGTTCCGACCTGCACGAATGGCGTAACGACTTCCCAACTGTCTCAACCGCGAACTCGGCGAAATTGCATTACGAGTAAAGATGCTCGTTACGCGCAGCAGGACGGAAAGACCCCGTGACCTTTACTACAGCTTGGTATTGGTGTTCGGTGTGGCTTGTGTAGGATAGGTGGGAGACTGTGAAGCGGTGACGCCAGTTACCGTGGAGTCATTGTTGAAATACCACTCTGGTCACTCTGGATATCTAACTTCGAACCGTAATCCGGTTCAGGGACAGTGCCTGGTGGGTAGTTTAACTGGGGCGGTTGCCTCCCAAAAAGTAACGGAGGCGCCCAAAGGTTCCCTCAACCTGGTTGGCAATCAGGTGGCGAGTGTAAGTGCACAAGGGAGCTTGACTGTGAGACTGACAGGTCGAGCAGGGACGAAAGTCGGGACTAGTGATCCGGCAGTGGCTTGTGGAAGCGCTGTCGCTCAACGGATAAAAGGTACCTCGGGGATAACAGGCTGATCTTGCCCAAGAGTCCATATCGACGGCATGGTTTGGCACCTCGATGTCGGCTCGTCGCATCCTGGGGCTGGAGTAGGTCCCAAGGGTTGGGCTGTTCGCCCATTAAAGCGGTACGCGAGCTGGGTTTAGAACGTCGTGAGACAGTTCGGTCCCTATCCGCTGCGCGCGTAGGAAATTTGAGAGGATCTGACCCTAGTACGAGAGGACCGGGTTGGACGAACCTCTGGTGTGCCAGTTGTTCTGCCAAGAGCACCGCTGGTTAGCTACGTTCGGGATGGATAACCGCTGAAAGCATCTAAGCGGGAAGCCGGCCTCAAGATGAGATTTCCATACCTTCGGGTGAGAGGCTCCCAGCCAGACTACTGGGTTGATAGGCCGGATGTGGAAGCGTGGTAACACGTGAAGCTGACCGGTACTAATAAGCCGATGACTTGATAACACACCGTTTAGGTGCTTGCGTCCACTGAGTGGTTCTCGATGTACGGTCGAGAACCACACAACACATGAACATATTCATGCTGTTGTGTCGATTGAAACATCAATAGTGTTTCGGCGGCCATAGCGTGAGGGAAACGCCCGGTCACATTCCGAACCCGGAAGCTAAGCCTCACAGCGCCGATGGTACTGCAGGGGGGACCCTGTGGGAGAGTAGGACACCGCCGGACTT